>CAVSJZ010000034.1:0-52677 GCA_963728105.1 uncultured Actinomycetota bacterium
GGCGCGGCCGGCGGCCCCGTCCCGGCGTTCGCCTGGTCCGGCCGGAGGTTCGCCTGGTCCGGCCGGGCCGACCGCGACCGCCGGCGGACGCGGGCGAACCCCGGCCACGACGAGCCGACCGACCCGGTCCCGGCGCCCTCCGGCGGCACGTCGGCCTCGTCCGCGGGCGTACCCGGCGGCCGCGCGCCGCCCCGGGCGGTGGGGCGCACGGCCCCGTTCCCGGTGGCGGCCGAGGACCCGGCGGGGCCTGCCGCCGACGCATGCCCGTCGGGATCGGCGTGGGGCGGGGCGGCGTCCGGCGCCGACGCGTGCCCGTCGGGATCGGCGTGGCGTGGGGCGGCGTCCGGCGCCGACGCGTGCCCGTCGGGACCGGGGCGGGGCGGGGCGGCGTCCGGCGCCGACGCGTGCCCGTCGGGATCGGCGTGGCGTGGGGCCGCGTCCGGCGCCGACGCGTGCCAGTCGGGGCTGGGGCGGGGCGGGGTCGCCTCACCCCGGTCCCACCGGTCGGTGCCGGCCGGTGCCGCCGTGCCGGCGAACGGCCGGTGCGCCGTGTCCGCCCGTCCCTGCGCGGCGGACGGTCCCGGGACGTGCGGCTCGGACCCGGCAGCTGCCGAACCCGCGTGCGGAAGCTCGCCCGGATCGGTCCGCCGCGCGTGGCGCGAATGCGCCGCCCGCGCGGTCGCCGGGCCGTCGCCCGGAACGGTGCGCCGGGCGACCACCGGGCGGGCGGAGCCGGTGCGCCGGGCGACCACCGGGCGGGCGGCGCCGGGGCGGCGGAGGCCGTCGGGACGTCGTACCGGGCTGTGTCGCCGAACGGCGCGACAGGGGCCGGCGGCGGGGGCGGGGGCGTCCCGCCGGGCCTGCCGGGCAGGGGCGTGCGCGGTGAACCGGCGACCGGCGGCGCGCCGGCGTCGGCCGGGCCGGGCACCCCACGTCCGGCAGGGTCCGGCGGTCCGCCGACACCCGGCGCCGGGGCAGACCCCGGGCCGGCGGGACCGGGGTCCGGGCCGGCGCCCGGACGGCCGAATCCGGGGAACGCCGTACCCTCGACCCCCGGAGCCGGACCAGCTCCCGGACCGGCGGGACCGGGCACCGGCGCGCCTGCCGGACCAACGACGCCGGGCGCCGGAGCGGACCCGGCGAAACGGGCGGCAGCCGGATCGGCCCCGGAACCCGACCCTGCTGCCCGGCCGGGGATGCGAGGCCCGGCCACGGGAGCCGAGGCAGCGGGCGCAGCCGGGAGATCGGGCCGCCCGGCCACCGGGCCGGCGGGACCAGCGGCCCCTCCGGCCGGACCGGCGTCCTCGTCGGCAGGGCCGACCGCATGCCGAGCGGGACCGGCCGCCGGATCGTCAGGGCCGCCCGCCACACCAGCGGCGCCGGCTGCCGGACCCGCCGCCGTGTCGGCCCGGCCCGGCACGCCGGCCGGCCCGGACGCGGGACCGGCGGCACCGGCCAGATCGGCAGGTCCACCCGCCGGGGCGGCAGGACCACCCGACGCGGGGTCCGCCGGACCGGCGTGCCGGGCCGCCCCACCGGCGAGCGCCGCCAGACCGCCGGCATCCACACCCGAGGCGGCCCGGCCCGCGACGCCGGACCCCGGGCCGCCCACACCCGCAGCCGGCCCCGCACGACCATCGGCATCGAGCCCCGCAGCACCCGCCACACCGCCGACATCCACACCCGAGGCGGCCGGGCCGGCGGCGTCGGACCCCGGACCACCCACACCCGCAGCCGGCCCCGCACGACCATCGGCATCGAGCCCCGCAGCACCGCCGGCATCCACACCCGAGGCGGCCGGGCCGGCGGTGTCGGACCCCGGGGTGCCCGGCGGGCCGGCCGCACCCGGCGCGGGCGGAGTCGGGCTGAGCAGCCGGGCAGCGGTGGCGCCGGAAGGCCGGTCCGGCCCCGCCCGCCGCGGCCGGGCCGGGAGGCCGGGGCTCGACGGGCTGCCCGGCCCGTCCAGCGGCCCGGGCCGGGGCCGCTGGACCGGTCGGGACCGCGGGCGCGGCGTCGGGCGCGGCACCGGCGCCGGGAGCGCGCTCGCCGCGTCCGCCAGCGGCACCGGTCGGGGGATGCGCCCGTCGACGATCTGCGTGACCACCGGCACGCCCGGCTGGGTCTCCGACACCCGCCCGGGGATCAGCGCCGGCCCGGGCCGGACGGGCGCGTCGGACGCCGCAGGGTCCGCCCGGGCGCTGCCGGTGCGCAGCGCCTCGCGGGCGGCGGCCACGCCGGCCTGCGCGCGGTCGAACGCCGAAGCGCCACCCGGCGGCCGGGACGCGGGCGGCTCCTCCGGCCCTACCGGCCGGGACCAGGGCTCGCCGCCCGGGTCGTCGAGCTCCGCGCGCGGCGGCGGGCGCTGCAGCCACGGCCCGTCGGCGGGCCGGCGGGCGTCCGGGCCCGGCGTGCTGGTGGAGTGCCGCGCGACGTAGTCGTGCTCGGGTCCGAGCTGTACCGGGGTGCGGACCCCGCGGCGGGCGTGCCGGCCGCCGGTTCCCGCCGGCCGCTGCGCGACCCGCCGCCGGATCTCGCCCTGCAGCCAGTTCGAGCCGGAGTCCGGGTCGTCGTCAGCCGGCATCACCGACGGCGGGGCGCCGTCGGTGTCCGTGCTCACGGGACCGGCCCGGCGTCCGTCACCGCTGGCTCCACGCCTGCTTCGTCGCGCGGACCAGCCGGTCCTTCAGCTCGCGGGTGTGCCGGCGGCTGACCGGAAGCTCGGCGCAGTCCGGCCCGGCGCCGATGCGGACGACGTAGCCGGAGCCGGACAGCCGCAGCTCGGTGACGAGCGGCAGCGACACGAGGTACGAGCGGTGGATGCGGACGAACCCGGCGTCGCGCCACCGGTCCTCCAGCACCGACAGCGGGATGCGCACCAGGTGGCTGCCCTCCTGCGTGTGCAGGCGCGCGTAGTCGCCCTGGGCCTCGACGTAGCGCACGGCCGAGCGCGGGACCAGCTTCGTCGTCCCGGCCAGCTCGACGGGGATGACCTCGTCCTCGCTGCTGTCGTCGCGCATCGGCTCGGCGACGCCGGCGGCGCGACTGGCGATGATCCGGTCGAGCGAGGCCTGCAGCCGCTCCGAGCGCAGGGGCTTGAGCAGGTAGTCGACGGCGCCAACCTCGTAGGCGTCGACCGCGCGGTCGTCGTGCGCGGTGACGAACACCACGGCGGGCGGGACCGCCATCGAGGAGAAGACGCGGGCGAGCTCCAGCCCGTCGAGGCCGGGCATGCGGATGTCGAGGAAGACGACGTCGATGTCGCTGCGCTCGGCGACGCGCGTGCCCGTCATCGGGTTGAGGGCTCGACCGACGCCGACCGGCTGCCCGGCGGCGACCGCCTCCCGGACCCCTTGGCGGCTGTTGAGGATGCGCAGCGCGTCGGTGGCGTCAGACGCCTTGAGCACGACCCCTACGCGCGGGTCCTCGTTCAGCAGGAAGGCGAGTTCCTCGAGAGCCGGTTCCTCGTCGTCCACCGCAAGGACGACCAGGCCGCCGGAGCTGTCGTTGCTGTCCACGATCTCCTCATCCTGCGTGTCCGGGGCGCGTCCGGCCGGCGATCACGCCGGTTCCGGCGACCATGGTGACGCCCATCCGTGTGGGTGCCAAGGGGCACACACCATTCGGGTTCATCCGATCACGCCCAGCTACAGACCGTACCGCGCCCACGTCGCCCGGATGTCGGCCGCCTGCAGCAGGCCGAGCCAGGCGTCGGATCCGAGCCCCGGTCCGGCCGCCGCCGGGGCGCCCAGACCGAGCCGCGCGAGCAGCGGACGGCGGGCCTCGACGGGAACCAGATCGGCGTCGGGGTAGCGCTCGGTGAGCACCGTCCTGGCGTTGCCGAGCGCGTCGACGAGGCCCCGCTCGAGCGCCTTCGCGCCCGTCCACACCTCGCCGGTGAACAGCTCGTCGCCACCGTTCAGCCGTGCGCCGCGGCGCTCGCGGACCCAGCCGGTGAACTGCTCGTGCAGCTCGTCCTGCAGGTCGCGCAGCCACGCGACGTCCTCGGCCTTCTCGGGCAGGAACGGGTCGAGCCGGGACTTCGAGGTGCCCGCCGTGTAGAGGCGACGGGATACCCCGAACCGCTCGATCAGCCCGTCGAGCCCGAACCCCTGGGTGATCACGCCTATCGAGCCGACGAGGGAGGTCGGGTGGGCGATGATCTCGTCGGCCGCGCAGGCGAGCCAGTAGCCGCCGGACGCCGCGACGTCCTCGCAGAACGCGATCACCGGCACGTCCGCCTCGGCGGCGAGACCGCGGATGCGGTCGGCGATGAGCGCGGACTGGGTCGGGGAGCCGCCGGGGGAGTTGACGAGCAGGGCGACGGCGACCAGGCCGTCGTGGTCGAACGCCCGCTCCAGGGTCTTCTCCAGCGCGGCGGCGTTGAGGACCGCCCGCGGAACCGGCCCGGTCATCGCCGCGATGACGCCGTGCAGCCGGACGAGGGAGACGACGGACCGATCGCGGTCGCCGAGGCGCCCGGGCAGGCGCGCGGCGATGCGGTCGGGGAGGCGCGGCACGTCCATGCCCGCCACGCTACGGGCCCGCCCCGGCCGGTGCGCGCCCCCGTCCACAGTCGGGTGATGGGAGCGCGGACGGTTGCCCGGAGCGCGGTCGTGCCGCCCGCGCGCGCATCCCGCGCGCCCTCGCGCGGCTCACACGCCCTCGTGCATCCCGCGCGCCCTCGTGCAACCCCCGCGCGCTCGTGCGGCCCGCGCGCGCTCGAGTTGCCCGCGCGCGGTCGACGGCAAGCGAACCGCACCTCATCGCGCGAGCCGCCCGTCACGACGGCTCCGCCGCAGTCCGCCGACCGGCATCCCGCACGCGGTCGGGCCCCCGCACGCGGTCAGGCGGCTCACACGCGCTCGGGCGGCTCACACGCGCTCGGGCAGCTCACACGCGCTCGGGCGGCTCGCACGCGGTTGGGCAGCTCGCACGCGCTCGGGCGGCTCGCACGCGGTCGACGGCAAGCGAACCGCACTTCATCGCGCGAGCCGCCCGTCACGACGGCTCCGCCGCAGTCCGCCGACTGGCATCCCGCACGCGGTCGGGCCCCCCGCACGCGGTTGAGCAGCTCGCACTCGGTCAGGCGCCCCGCACGCGGTCGACGGCAAGCGAACCGCACCTCATCGCGCGAGCCGCCCGTCACGACGGCTTCGCCGCAGTCCGCCGACTGGCACCCCGCACTCGGTCAGGCACCCCGCACTCGGTCAGGCGGCCCGCACACGGTCGGGCGGCCCGCACGCGGTCAGGCGGCCCGCACGCGGTCAGGCACCCCGCACGCGCTCGGGCGGCCCGCACGCGCTCGGGCAGCTCGCACGCGGTCGACGGCGAGCGAACCGCATCCCACCGCGCGACCGACACCGCGCAGCCCGACCTGCCACGACGGCTCTACCGCAGCCCGCTCCGGCCGGCGCCTCACACGCCCTCGCGCGGCCCGCACGCGGTCGGGCAGCTCGCACGCGGTCAGGCGGCCCCCACGCGGTCGGGCAGCTCGCACGCGGTCAGGCGGCCCGCACGCGCTCGGGCGCCTCACACGCCCTCGGGCAGCTCGCACGCACTCGCGCGGCTCGCACGCGGTCGGGCAGCTCGCACGCGGTCGACGGCGAGCGAGCCGCATCCCACCGCGATCGACCATGCGCCCTCCCGCCGCCGTGGGTCAGCCTCAGCGCGCGACCGGCGCTCCGACGCAGTCGCGCGGACGGCATGCGGAGGGTGGACTGAGCGCCGTCGAGCGGACTGAGCGCCGTCGACGACGAGCGAGCCGCATCCCACCGCGCGGCCCGCAACGAGCGACACAACCCGCCGTGGCTCAACCGCAGCGCGCACCAACGCCCGGCCCCGGCCCACCCTCAGGCCCGGATGCCCGCCCGGAACTTCGGCACCCGCAGCGTGATCTTCATCCCCATGCCGATCCCGGTGTCCACGACGAGACCGAAGTCGTCGCCGAACGTCGATCGCATCCGGTCGTCGACGTTCCCCAGCCCGACGTGGGCGCCGGACTGGTGCGCGTCCGCCAGGTCCTCGTGCAGCCGCGCTGGGTCCATGCCGATCCCGTCGTCCTCGACGATGATCACGCACTCCGCGCCCGCGTTCTCCGCCGTGATCGTGATCGTGCCGCCGTTGGGCTTGCCGCCGAGCCCGTGCCGCACCGCGTTCTCCACCAGCGGCTGGAGCGCGAGGAACGGCAGCACCACCGACAGCACCTCGGGCGCGATCTGCAGCTTGATGTTCAGCCGGTTGCCGAACCGCGCCTTCTCCAGGGAGAAGTAGCGCTCGATGTTCGCGAGCTCGTCCTGCAGCGTCGTGTACTCGCCCGCGGTCCGGAACGAGTAGCGCGTGAAGTCGGCGAACTCGATCAGCAGCTCCCGCGCCCGGACGGGGTCGGTGCGGATGAACGACGCGATGGTCGTCAACGCGTTGTAGACGAAGTGCGGGCTGATCTGGGCCCGCAGGGCGCGCACCTCGGCCCGGTCCAGCCGGGCCCGCGCCTCCTCCAGCTCGGCCAGCTCGAGCTGGGACGAGACGTAACGCGCGACCTCCGCGGTCGCACGCAGCAGCACCGGCCCCGCGGTCGACGTCGTGAGCGCGCCCAGCGTCCCGATGATCGCCCCGTCGCTCTCCAGCGGCACGACGACGATGCCCCGCACGGGGCAGTCGCCGCGCTCGCAGGTGATCGCCGTGTGCGACATGACCTGCTGGCGGCCGGTCGAGATGACCTGGTCGGCGAGCTGGCGGATGTCGGGCTCGTGCTGGTCGGCGTCGCCGTCCCAGGCGAGCATGTGGCCGCGGTTGTCGGTCATCGTCAGCGCGCACGTGTCGAGCAGCTGGCGCAGGTACGGCAGCGCGAACTCGGCCGACGAGGGCGCGAGGCCCTGGCGCAGCGCGGGCGCGGCGAGGGCGACCGTGTGCAGCGTGCCGAACGTCGCCTTCTCCAGCGGAGAGGCGAACGCGTGGCGGCGGTGGCGCAGCCCCAGTACGACCAGCCCGGCGACCGCGAGCAGCAGCAGGACGCCCAGCACCATGTCCAGGGGGGTGGGCGTCGACGCGGTCAGGTCGTTCACCAGCGCCATCCTCACCGCACGAGCCGCGACAACCGCCGGTCGGCGAGCGGTTTGCCGCCGGTCTGGCAGCCGGGACAGTACTGGAACGACTTCGTCGCGAACGACACCTCCCGCACGGTGTCACCGCAGACCGGGCACGGCAGCCCGGTGCGCGCGTGGACCCGCAGGCCGGAGCGCTTCTCGCCCTTGAGCGACGCCGCGCCCTGGCCGACCGAGCGCTCGACGGCGTCGGTCAGCACGTCCCGCATCGCGGCGTACAGGACGTCCACCTGGTCGGGCGACAGGCGCCCGGCGACGGCGTACGGCGACAGCCGCGCGGTGTGCAGGATCTCGTCGCTGTACGCGTTGCCGACGCCCGCGAGCCACGCCTGGTCGGTGATCAGCGTCTTGATCCGCTCGGAGTGCCCGCCGAGCAGCGCGCCGAACTCCTCGCGGGTGACGGCGAGAGCGTCGGGCCCGAGCCGGGCGATGCCCGGGACCTGGCGCGGGTCGGCGACGAGGTAGACGGCCAGCCGCTTCTGCGTGCCCGCCTCGGTGAGGTCGAAGCCGGGCCCGCCCACGGCGTCCAGGTGCACGCGCAGGGCCAGGGGGCCGCGGCCGGGCCTCGGCGGCGCGGGCGAGGCCGACTCGTGCCAGCGCAACCAGCCCGCGCGCGACAGGTGCGTGATCAGGTGCAGCGGGTCGTCGGGCCGGTCGGCGAACTCGACGGCGAGGAACTTGCCGTAGCGGGACGCGCCCGTGACGACCCGGCCCTGCAGGGACGCGACCGGCGGATCGAACGTCTTGACGGCGCTCATCGAGGCGACGTCCACCCGCGCCACCGGGCGGTACGCGGCGTGGTCGCGCAGGTGGTGGGCGAGCGCTTCGACCTCGGGCAGCTCGGGCACTCAGTTCACCGGTTGGAGTGGACTGTCGGCGTGCCCCGGGGTGCCCTGGGTGCGCAGCCGCCGAATGACGATACGCACCTCCTCGCGGGCCTTCGAGCCACCGCGGACGAGGCCGGTCCACATCTCGGCGGGCTGGTCGTAGCTGCCCTCGGTCTCCGCCACGACCGTCCACGGCCGGCGCAGCCACCAACGCACGGGGAAGAACAGGACGACGACCAGCGCGGCGAACCACATGTAGAGCGGGATGTGGACCAGCGGCGGCGACCAGACGACGAGGATCACCCAGAACAGGAACAGCGACGACAGGATGAGCACGGCGGCGCCGCGGCCGCCGTCGACGTCGTGCTCGAAGTCGGCCCCGGTCGCGGGCAGCGACCATTCCACCGAGCGTCGCACCACCCAGGTGCGCCCGTCGACGCCCGGGACCGTCTTCGTGGCCACGCGACCAGTTTTCCACAGGCGTCGCCACCGTGGCCCGCATCACGGGCGCGGGATCTCGGAATCGATTTGCCGCCGCCGTCGTTCGGCCTCATGCTTGACTCATACAAGTGATTGCATGTACCAAGCAACTAGCGGGAGGAAACGATGATCGACGCAGCGTCGGCCGTCGGGCCCACCGCTCCTGACGGCGGGACCGCCGCCGGCGACGCCACGGCCGAACGGATCGGTCGCGACCTGGCCCGGCTCACGCGCATCGTGGCGCACCTGCGCCAGCACACCGAGCTCATGCCGTCCCCTGTCGTCGGGCTGCTCGTCGACCGGGGCCCGCAGCGCGTCGGGGAGATCGCCGCCGCGCTGCTGACCGACCCGTCCACCGTCAGCCGCAAGGTCGCGGCCCTCGTCGACGCCGGGCTCGTCGAGCGCCGCGTCGACCCGGCCGACGGGCGGGCCCACCTGCTCGCCGTCACTGCGGCCGGCGAGCACCACTGGACGGCGGGCCGCCGCCACCGCACCGAGCTGGTCGCGTCGGTGCTGGCCGGCTGGCCGTCCGACGCCCGCGAGGACCTGGCCGAGCTGCTCGGCCGGTTCGCCGACGGGCTCGCCGCACGAGACCGGTGGTCGACCCGCCGGTCGGGAGAGGAATCCTGATGCCCACCGCTACCGCGCCGACCGCGGTCCGGGGCGCCGGCCCGGCCTCCGGGGAGCTGAGTCACCGCCAGATCCTCACGATCCTGGCCGGCCTGATGCTCGGCATGTTCCTGGCCGCGCTCGACCAGACGGTCGTGTCGACGGCCATCCGCACGATCGCCGACGACCTCGGCGGGCTCGACCAGCAGGCCTGGGCCACGACCGCGTTCCTCATCACCAGCACGATCACGACGCCGCTCTACGGCAAGCTGTCGGACCTCTACGGCCGCAAGCCGTTCTTCCTGCTCGCGATCGCCGTGTTCATCGTCGGGTCGGTGACCTGCACGCTGGCCGGCTCGATGTACCAGCTCGCGGCCTTCCGGGCGCTGCAGGGCATCGGGGCGGGCGGGCTGTTCTCGCTGGCACTGACGATCCTCGGCGACATCGTCCCGCCCCGCGAGCGCGCCCGCTACCAGGGCTACTTCCTCGCCGTCTTCGGCACGTCGAGCGTGCTGGGCCCGGTCATCGGCGGCCTGCTGTCGGGCACGCCCGTGATCCTCGGGATCGACGGCTGGCGCTGGATCTTCCTGGTCAACGTCCCGATCGGGGCCGTCGCGCTGGTCGTCGTCGCGCGGGTGCTCAACATCCCGCACGTCCGGCGGAACAACCCGCGCATCGACTGGCCGGGCGCCGTCCTGCTCGCGGTGGGGCTGGTGCCGCTGCTGATCGTCGCCGAGCAGGGCCGGACCTGGGGCTGGGGCTCGGTCGAGGCGCTGACCTCCTACGTCGTCGGCGCCGTCGGGCTCCTGCTGTTCGTCCTGGTCGAGCGCCGCTACGGCGACGACGCCCTGCTGCCGTTGCGCCTCTTCCGCAACGGCTCGTTCGCGCTGATCACGGTCATCGGCGTGATCGTCGGCATGGGGATGTTCGGCGGCATCGCGCTGCTGCCGCAGTTCCTGCAGATCGTGCACGGCGCGACGCCGATCCAGTCCGGCTTCCTCATGCTGCCGCTGGTCGCGGGGATCATGACGGCGTCGGTCGTCTCCGGGCAGCTCACGGCGCGCACCGGCCGGTACAAGGTGTTCCCCGTCGTCGGGACGCTCGTGATGACCGGCGCGATGCTCGTCATGTGGCTGCGGGTGTCGGTCGACATCCCGCTGTGGGAGCTCGACCTCTACATGGCCGCGTTCGGCCTGGGCCTCGGCTCCTGCATGCAGACGCTGGTGCTCGCGGCGCAGACCGCGTCGCCGGCGCGGGACATGGGCGTCGCGACGGCGTCGACGACGTTCTTCCGCCAGCTCGGCGGCACGCTCGGCACGGCGATCTTCCTGTCCGTGGTGTTCTCGACGGTCGGCGACAAGATCAAGGCCGCGTTCGCCTCAGCGGCGGGCGACCCGGCGTTCCAGGCGGCCGTCCACGACCCGGCGGTGCTGGCGAACCCGGCCGACGCGAAGATCATCGCCGGTCTGCAGAGCGGCAGCGCGACGGCGAGCTCGGGCGTGCTGACGGACTCGTCGTTCCTGCAGCAGATCGACCCGCGGCTCGCGCGGCCGTTCCTGGTCGGCTTCTCGCAGTCGATCACGCTGACGTTCGCGCTGGTGGCGGCGCTGATCGGAATCGCGTTCCTGATGATGCTGTTCGTCAGGGAGCTGCCGCTGCGGACGATGTCCGGCGCCCGCGCCGCGGCGCTGGAGGAGGCCGGCGCGGCGGCCGCGGCGAGCGCGGGAGGGCCCGCGGCACCCGGGTCCGACGCCAAACCCGCTCCGGACGGTCCCGGCGTGAGCGGCGAGCGGGTCGACGGCTCGGATGCGTCCGGCGCGCGGGCAGGCGCACAGGCCGCCCACGGACCGGGCGCGGGGGTGCCGATGGACGGGACGAGGGGTCGGCACGCCCGCGCCACCCGGCCGCTCGCCGCGACGGCGGCAACCGGACCCGCGGAACGCGGACGGGCGACGGCCGGCACGGCGGGAACCGGATCGGCAGCGACCGACGCGACTGCGATCGGACCGGACGGACCGGAGGCCTTCGGTATCGCGGCAACCGGCACGGCGACCGGACCCGTGCCGACCGGCACGGCGGCAACGGGCACGGCAGCCACGGGCACGGCGGCCACGGGCACGGCGGCGACCGGGACCGTGGCGGCGGGCCCGGCGGCCGGCGTAGTCGGCGGGACCGGACCCACGGCGACCGGACCCACGACGACCGGACCCGCGGCGACGGGACCCGGGAACCGGCCGGTCGGCGGCCCGGAGCTGGCCGGCACCGTGACCGGCGCGGGCGCCGGGCTGGCCGGGGCCGTCGTCACGGTCGCCAACCAGACCGGCCGGCAGCTGGCCCGCGCCGCCGCGGACGGCACCGGGCACTACCGGGCCCGGCTGGCGGCGGAGGGCACGTACCTCGTGGTGGTGGCGGCCGACGGCTTCTCGCCGCAGGCCGGGCTGGTCCCGGTGGTCGCCGGCGGTGCTCCGTTCGACGTCATGCTGGCGGGCGCGAACGCCGTCCACGGGACGGTGAGTGGGCCCGGAGCCGTGGGCGCGCTGGTCACGCTGCGCGGGCCCGACGGCGTGACCGTCGCGTCCGGCACGGTCGACCCCTCCGGGACCTACCGGCTCTCCGGCGTGCCCGACGGCGGCTACACGGTCGCGGTCGCGGTCCCGGGTCAGGAGCCGGTGACGGCGCCGGTCGCGGTCGGCGGCGGGGCGACGGTCCGGCAGGACGTGCTGCTGCCGGGTCGCTCGCGCCTCCTCGGGACGGTCACGGCGGCCAGCAGCGGTCGCGGGGTCGCGGAGGCGGTCGCGACGCTGGTCGACCCGGCCGGGGCCGTCGTCGGCTCGGTGGTGACCGCACCGGATGGCACGTTCGCGTTCGAGGACCTGCCCGCCGGCACCTACACGCTCACCGCGCGCGGCTACGCGCCCGTGGCGCAGCGGGTCCGGGTGACGCCGGGCACACCGGCGAGCGCGACCGTGGCGCTGGGCGCGGAGCCGGTGCCCGGACCGGAACCGGTGAGCCCGACCGCCGGCGCGGTGGACGGCTCCGAGCCGCCGCGCGTCGAGGTCTGAGGGTCCGCACGGTCTCCGCCGGCCGAACCGGGACCGGCTCAACACCCGACTCGGCCTGGCTCAGACCCCGACTCGCGCAGGCCCAGACCCCGACTCGCGGTCAACCCCTGCCCGCGAGTCGGGGTCTCAGCCAGACCGAGTTGCGCTCTCGCCCAGGCCGCTCAGCCGAAGTCGAGCGCCGCCGTCAGCACGCCCTCGTGCGCCAGCAGCCACTCCTTCGTCGCGCGGCCGCCGCCGAATCCGCCGAGCCCGTCGGCCGCCAGCACCCGGTGGCAGGGCACGACCACCGCGATCGGGTTGGAGCCCATGATCGCGCCGACCCCGCGCGCGGCGGTGTGCTCCCGGCCAAGGCCGCCCGCCACGGCCAGCTCCCCGTACGTCGCGGTCGCCCCGAACGGGACCGACTCGTAGAGGGCGGTGAGCACCCGCCGCTGCGCTCCGGCCGTCAGCGACCAGTCCAGCGGCACGTCGAACGCCCGCCGCTCCCCCGCGAGGTACTCCCGCACCTGGACGGCGGCCGGGTGGTCCTGGTCGCCGTCCTCCAGCGCCATGCCCAGGCGCTCGGCCGCACGCCGCACGACCTCGGGACCGGCGCGGAAGGCGAGGAGCGCCAGCCCGGACCCGGTGACGCCCAGCGTCAGCTCCCGCACCGGCCCCGGGGCCGGCACGACGATCCGGGCCAACGTCGGCGTCATGGTCCCCAGTCTGCTCCCTCACGCCGGCGACCGGCGGTTCAGCGCGGTGGAGCGCCCGCTCCCGGGAACAGGTCGGCGAGCAGGTGCGCCGTAGCCCACTCGGCCCAGTCCTGGGTGGTCCAGTCGCCCTCGACGACGAGCAGCTCGTAGGTCTGCGGCGCGAGCAGCGCTGCGACGACCTCGGTCGCGCGCTGCAGGGACAGGTGCGTCGTGAAGCCGGGCCGGTCGGCGAGCTCGTCGACGGCGCGGGCATGGGCCTCCAGCGCGGCCGCCCGCCGTGCGGCGAGCAGTGCCGCCGGTTCCGGGTCGGCCCCGGCCGCGCGCAGGACGGCGTCGAGGGGATGGCCCCGCTCGACCGCCGCGGCCGTCACCGCGACGTGGCGGGCGAGCGCCCCCGGCCCGTCGGGATCCGCGGCGAGCGGGACCAGCCGGTCGGGTGACCTGGCGGCCTCGGCGGCCAGTACGGCCTCCAGTACGGCCGCCTTGCTGCCGAAGGCGAGGTAGAGCGTCTGCACCGCCACGCCGGCCGCCCGCGCGAGGTCGGCCATCGTGGCGTCGCGGTACCCGCGCTCGACGAACAGGGGCCCGGCCGTGGCGACCACCCGTTCCCGGGTGGCCCGGCGGCGGTCACCGACCGGCATGAGACCTCCGTTGTGTAATGGGAATACACATCATTATTACACATCGGAGGTCGCGCGCCCGCCGCCTCGACGCCCGAGTAACGTGCCGGGCGCGCACCGCGAGGGGCCTCAGTACGTCCATATCGGACGCGGACCGGAAGGAGGGTGACGGATGCCGGACTTCCGGATGACCGCCTCGTTCCGCCGCGTCGACGAGGCGCTGCTCACGCTGGAGGGCGCCGTCGGTCACGCCGAGAACCAGCAGGTCGCGACGATCCTGCAGGCCCTGCTCGACGCCGGCTCGCGGCACGTCGTGGTCGACGTGACGGCCGCGCGGCCCACCGGACGCGAGCTGGCCGCCCAGCTCGACGACGCCCGCAAGCGGCTGACGGCGCGGGGCGGCTGGCTGCTCGTCGACCCGCCGGGGGCCTCCGGGGCATCCGGCCCCGGCCCCGCGTCCGGCGCACCCGACAGCCCCACGCCGGAGGACACCACACCGGACGACACCGCGCCCGACGATCGGGCGGTCGACGACGACGGCCAACTCGCGGAACTCTTCAGCATCTACCGCCGGGTCACCACGCCCGCGCGGGGCACCCTCCGCGCCTGCGGCTGCTGACCGACCGGGCCTGCGGCCTACCGGTCCTCGCCGTCGGCGTGCAGGTCGCGGACCTCGGACTTGAGGATGCGGGCCGACCGGCCGAGGCTGCGCGCCGCGTCCGGCAGGCGGCGGGCGCCGAACAGCAGGACGAGCGCCGCGATGATGATCAGCCAGTGTGTGGGGCTCAGCGCACCCATGGGCATCTCCTGGACTCCGGCGACGCCGGTCGCCGCTCCTGTCCAGCATTGTCGTCCACGATCCGCGCTCCGTGTGAGCGGCGTTCGAACGCGGTAAGAACGGTCGAGGGGGACCAACCGATGGGTGGACGCGCGGGCCGCGCCCGGGCCCATAGCGTCGGAGATCATGACCGCCTACCGCCGCCTCGCCGCCGTCGTGCTCGCGCTGCTGTCGGTCGGGATCGCCGAGGTCAGCATCGGCGACATCCCGTTCACGCCGGTCGGCCTCCTCGCGCTCGCCTTCTTCCTGCCCATCTACGGCGGCGGGGTCGTCATGGTCCGGGAGGCCGTCGTGCCCCGCGGCGCGGGCTGGCGCGGCGTCCTGCTGCTCGGGTTCGCGTACTGCCTTGTCGAGGAGGGCCTCGCGCTGCAGAGCCTGTTCAGCCCGACGGTCTACGACGGCATCGGGCCCGCCATGGGCGCGCGCGTGCTGGGCGTCAACGGCGTGTACCTGCTGCTGCAGTTGGTCAACCACGCGGTCTGGAGCATCGCGGTCCCGATCCTGCTGACCGACCTGGTCTTCCCCGCGCACCGCGGCCGCCCGTACGTCGGTCGGGTCGGGCTCGTCGTCGCGGGCGTGGCCTACGTCGTGGGCGTCGGCCTGACCGCGCTCACCGCCCGCTTCCAGCTCGACCCGGGCTACCGCGCGCCGGCGGCCGTGCTGGTCGGGACGGCGGTGGCGGTCGTCGTCCTGGCCGCGGTCGCGCTCGCGCGCCGGCCCCGGGTCGATGCGGCGCTACCGACCGCGCCGGCGGCGGAGCCGTCGCCGGCCCGGGTGTTCGCGGCCGGTTTCGCCTTCGCCGTCGTGTTCCTGGCGGTGCTGTGGGAGCCCGGGCACTTCCGGTGGGCGTTCGTCCGGGGTCCCGGCGTCCTCGTGCCGATCCTGGTCGCCGTGGCGGCGCTCGCCGTCGCGGCCGAGCTGCTGCACCGCCGCGGGCCCGGGATGGCGCAGCCGCAGCTCGTCGCGCTGGCGGGCGGCCTCGTGCTCGGCCACGCGCTGGTCGGCGGCGTCAACCAGGCCGGATCGCCCGGCGACCGCGTCGGGGTCGGGATCGTGTTCCTGCTGACCTGCGTCCTGCTGGCGTGGCTGGCGCGCCGGGTGCGGGACCGCCGGCCCGTCGCCGCCGGGTAGGGGTGCCCGGCTCGCGGTGGCGGTCAGCCGATCGTCGGCGGCGGCTGCCAGCCCGGCGCCCGGTCGGGAGCGGGCTGCAGCGGGTCCGGCGGCGACCCCGGCACGTCGGCCCACGGCTCCCGGCGCGGCTGCGTCTCCGCCCGGCCACGCAGGTACGCGACCCGGGCCGGCAGGTCGCGCGGGTCCGCGCCCGGGCCCATGCCGGCCGCCTCCATCGCCCGGCGCAGGACGTCGAAGAGGTCGTCGCGACCCAGCTCCGGCACGGCCGGGTACGTCACCTTCGGCTCGTCACCCATGCGACCGAGCCGTCCTACCCGCTCGTCGGGTACGGGATGCCGGTCGTGCTGTGGCAGCGGTAACCGTGGGGGTTCTTCGCCAGGTACTGCTGGTGGTAGGGCTCGGCGTAGTAGAACGGCCCGAGCGGCGCGATCTCGGTCGTGACCGGGTCGAAGCCGCGGGCGGCGAGGACCTCGCCGTAGACCTTCGCGCTCTCCTCGGCCTCGCGGCGCTGCTCCTCGTCGGTCCAGTAGATCGCCGAGCGGTACTGGCTGCCCAGGTCATTGCCCTGCCGCATGCCCTGTGTCGGGTCGTGCGACTCCCAGAAGATCTTCAGCAGCTGCTGGTAGCTGACCTGCGCGGGGTCGTAGACGACCAGCACCGCCTCGGTGTGGCCGGTGCGTCCGGTGCACGTCTCCTCGTACGTCGGGTTCTCCGTGAACCCGCCCGCGTACCCGACCGCGGTCGTCCACACGCCCGGGACCTGCCAGTACAGCTCCTCCGACCCCCAGAAGCAGCCCATGCCGAACACCGCGGTCGCGAGGCCGTCGGGGAACGGCGGGGTGAGGCGGTGGCCGTTGACGTGGTGTGCCTCCGGCACCGCGATCGGGGTCGGGCGGCCGGGGAGCGCCCGGTCCGCGGTGACCATCTGGGTGGAGCGTCCGAACAGGGCCATGAGCCCAGGTTACGCGCGGGACGCGGCCCGGGCGGCCGCCGAGTATGACGAGGGGGTGACGCCGAGGGTACCCGGAAGTCCCGGCAGACCGGGGACCGGTTCGCGTCGGTCCGCGACCCGTTCGGCCACCGCTGGGCCGTCATGACGCGGGTCGAGGACGTCGCGCCGGACGAGGCCGAGCGCCGCCTTGCGGAGTGGGCGAAGACCGCGTCGTGACGTGGGCTGGTCGAGCCGGTGGATCGGTCGCGCCGACGGGCACGTCGGGCCGGTCATGGACCAGGGACGGGAACCGCCGGCACCACGGCTCGGACGTCGGGCTGCGCTGATCATCGCGTCGGGAAGATCGGCGCCACCGGTGGCATCACGGCACCGCAGCCGGCGATCAAGCCCGAGCCTTCTCGGCGACGCGCCCCACGGCACCCGGCTCGCGCACCTCACCGGGGTGATCCCCCGTACCGGGACGACCGGTGCGCCTCCTGCAGCCCCGACCGGCGCCCGACCCGATCGGCTCGCCGGCCGGCGGCAGCACGCTGACGGGCCGGGCCAGGCGGGCCGAACGCGCGCCGTCGGATGTCAGTAGGCGGCCGCCGCCCCGACCCCGCTCCGCCGGTCGGCCGCCGCCCGGAGCAGCTCCCCGCGCCCGACAGCGCACAACCGGCCCAGTGCCCAGGGACCGGCGTCGGTCACGACGTGACCGCGCCGCACCAGCTCCGCCAGCGTGGCCGCGCCCAGCCGGGACTCGACGACCAGCCCGGCCGGCTCCCACCCGCGCGGCGCGAACGACGCAGGGAAGGCCGTGGAGTGCCAGGCCGGAGCGTCGATCGCGGCCTGCAGGTCGAGCCCGCCGACGGTGTGCGCGAGCCACAGGCACAGCTGCCACTGGTCCTGCTGGTCCCCGCCGGGCGTCCCGAACGCGAGCATCGGCTCGCCGTCGCGGCTGGCCAGCGACGGGGACAGGGTCGTGCGGGGGCGCCGGCCCGGCGTCAGGGTGGACGGCAGGCCGTCCTCCAGCCAGCACATCTGCGCGCGCGTACCCAGGCAGAACCCCAGCGCCGGGATCGTCGGCGACGACTGCAGCCACCCGCCAGACGGCGTCGCCGAGATCATGTTGCCGGCCGCGTCGACGACGTCGACGTGGACGGTGTCGCCCCGCACCGCCCCGGTCGCGCTCGTGACCGGCTCACCGATCCCGGCACCGACGTCCAGCCCGCTGACGCCGTCGCCGCGGGCGTGGCCGGCCTCCGCGGCGTAGGCGGCCAACCGTGGGCTGCGGCCCTCCGGGGCGCCGGGCCGCAGCTGCGCCGAGGCCTCGTAGCCGATCAGCGCACGGCGGTCGGCGGCGTACTCCGGCGAGGTCAGCGTCGCGATCGGGACGGCGGGGTCGTCCCCGTACCAGGCCTCCCGGTCGGCGAAGGCCAGCTTCGCCGCCTCGACGGCCACGTGCACGGTGCCGGCGGTCGGGACGCCGTCGACCCACGCGAGGCCGACGTCCCGCAGCAGCTGCAGCGTCTGGGCCAGCACCGGACCCTGCGACCACGGGCCCGGCTTGGCAAGGGTCCAGCCGCCGCCGACGTCGACGGCGAGCGCGGGCTCGACGGTCGCCGACCAGCGCGCGAGGTCGTCGGCCGTGAGCAGGCCGGCGTGGTCGCGGCCGGTCTCGTCGCGGACCGGCGTGGCGACGAAGCGCTCGATCTCCTCGGCGACGAAGCCGCGGTACCAGGCGTCGCGGGCCGCGTCGATCCGCGCCTCGCGGCTCGGCCCGACCGCGGACGCGAGCAGGCGGCGCCAGGTCGCGGCGAGCGCGGGCAGGCGGTGCACCGTGCGCGGCACCGGCAGCCAGGTGGCCGTCGAGCTGGGCCAGTGCGTCCGGAAATGCCGCTCGACCTGCGCGATGACGCCCGGCACGCGGGGGTGCACCGGGGCACCGGTCGCGGCGTAGCCGAGCGCGGGGTCGAGCACGTCGCCGAGCTCGAGCGTGCCGTGGTCGCGCAGCAGCGTCAGCCATCCGTCCCACGCGCCGGGGACCGTCGCGGGCAGCAGGCCGGTGCCGGGCACGATCTCGAGGCCGAGCTCGTCGCGCAGGAGCGCCGACCTCGCACGCCGGGGTACGACGCCCTGGCCGCACAGGACGCGGGGGGTCGGGTCGGCAGCCGTGACGAACACGGCCGGCACCTCGCCACCCGGCCCGCACATGTGCGGCTCCACGACCTGCAGCACGAAGCCGGCGGCGACCGCGGCGTCGAACGCGTTGCCGCCCCGGGCCAGCACCGCCATCGCGGTCGCCGTCGCGAGGTAGTGCGTGCTCGACACGGCGCCGTGCGCACCCCGCCGCTCGTGGGTCACCGGGGTCGCCGGGAGTCCAGGGCTCATCGCCCGATACTGGCCTGACCGGCCCGGGGCCGCAGCCCGCGGGGGCCCGGCCGGCGGCGAGGCCGTCGCTCGACCCGGCGGCCGCCGCACGGAGACGCCTACAGATCAGCGGCCAGGGGCACCTCCTCGATCGCCGGCGACGTCATCCAGTCGCGCAGGGCGGCGGTCGCGGCGACGTCGTCGGCGTTGTACTCCAGCAGCCGCTGCCGCTGGGCCGGGTCGGCCGGCTCGTCGTCGAGGCCAACGGCCGCGCGGTACCACCGCATGGAGTTCTCCCCGCTGGCCTCGGTGTCGCGCCACACGAAGCCGGCGGCCGGGGCGACGCGCTTGAGCCCCTTCCCGTGCGCGCAGAGGAACCACGCGTCGACGAGGGCGTAG
This sequence comes from uncultured Actinomycetota bacterium, assembly GCA_963728105.1. Lineage (GTDB taxonomy): Bacteria > Actinomycetota > Actinomycetes > Mycobacteriales > Pseudonocardiaceae > Pseudonocardia. Next base: position 19,063 of record CAVSJZ010000034.1, read on the forward strand.
AGGTCGACCCACGCCGGGTCGGCCACGAACGACTCCACGTGCGCGAGCGTCGGCACCCCCGGTGCGCCGGCGAACCGCCGCGCGGAGGCCAGCAGCCAGCGGTTCTCGGCGTGCGCGTTGTAGCAGTACGCGGCGAACGTGCGACCCGCCGCGGCCGCCCGGGCCCGAACCCCCGTCAGCCAGCCCCAGAACTCGGCGAACGACCGCGCCTCGTCGGCCGTCGGCAGCGGCTCCCAGGTCGCGAACGCACGGTAGCCGTCGGGCTCGTCACCGGGGCGCCGGCCGCCGGGGTGGCGCAGGAGAGCGCCCCACAGGTACGCGCCGGACTCACCGAAGCTCTCCATGTCGACGTCGACCTCGACGTCGGCCCGCGGCACCCGCACGGTCGGCACCCGCCGCACCACCGGCAGGTCGCGCAGCCACGCCCGGGCCAGCGCGATCGGGTCGGCGAGCGGGAAGCCGGGCAGCGGCGACTCGCCGGACGGGTCGAGCGCGGCGAGCGCGGTCACCGTCGACACGCCGGCTGCCCGCAGCGCAACCGCGACCTCGCCGCGCACGACCAGGCTCACGTCCTGGGCGCGCAGCAGCTGCTCCTCGCACGTCGGCCACCAGGGGCAGCGCCGGCACTCGGTGATCCGGCTGGGCCGGGCGAGGGCCGGCGCGCCGGTGGCCGCCGCCGTCGCGACCGCGATCCGGTCGGCCAGCCGCGCGTCGTGTTCGGCGAGCGTTGACCGCCCGCCCGGCCAGTACGGGACGGTGAGGTCGTGCCAGACGACGACGTCGGCGTCGAGCCCGACGAGGCCGGCCCGCGCGGCGTGCGGAGCGTCGGGGGGCGGCGCCCAGCCGGCGTTCTCGAGCAGCCGGTGCAGGTGCGCCAGGCCGAGCAGGTCGCGGGGCTGGCTGCGGACCTTGCGCTGCGGGTCGGGGCCGGCCGCTGCCGGGCACGGCCGCCCGGGCGGGGACGTGATCGCGCCCTCGCCCCGGTCGGTGATGCGGTGGCGGACCACGAGCACCGGGCGGTAACCGCCCTCGGGGAGGCGGACCAGCACGTCGACCACGGCGGCCTGCGCGTCCGGCCCGGGCACCATCCCGCCGACGATCACCGGGGCGGCCTCGGCGACCGCCGCGGCCGTCGCGGCCAGCCGCTCCGACGGCGGGCCGGGCGGCACCACCCAGGCACCGGTGGCCGCGGCGACGGTGGCGCGGACCGCGGACCGGTGCGCCACGGTGTCGGCCCGGCGCTGCTCCAGCGTCGGGTCGGGCGCGGCGCGGGCGGCGGTCGCCGCCGCCGGGTCGTGGTCGAGGTGGACACGGCGACGACAGCGCGTCAGGTCGGCGGCCTCCACCGCCACCCCGGCGCCCGTCGCGCCCGCCACCGTCGTCGTCATGGGAGCGAGGGTAGTGACCGACCCCGACAGTTCCGGGTGACGCCGCCGGATCGAGGCCCGGATCGCCCGCGTCGCGCCGAACGAACGGCACTTTCGTTCGATAGGTTTGGACGAGAGTGCCGTTCGTTGCATCCGAATGCGGCACGGCGGGGGTCGGCACCAGCACGAGGAGGGGTGGGCATGGCGCGGGGGCGCAAGCAGGAGGCCGGCGCCAAGGAGCGCAAGCCGATGACAAAGACGCGGGCGAAGCGCCTGATCGGCATCGGCACGACGGTCGCGCCCCTGCTCGCCCCGTACGCCTTCGCGGCCGCGACGGCGGTGCGCGGCAGCTGGGACGGCTACCGCGCCGGGCGCCTGGGCGTGCCGCCAGAGCAGCTGGCCCGGTTCTCCGGTCCCGGCGGGTCGCTGCACGCGCGCATCTCGCACCTCGCCGAGCGGCTGGCCGAGCTCGACACGCGCGGAACGCCCGAGGCCACGGCGTTCGCCACCGCGACCCGGCCCCGGCTCGAGGAGCTCGCGACGGCCGTCCGCGCCGCCGGCCAGATGCCCGCCACCCGCCGCCGGACCGCCTTCAAGGCGATCGGGTCGGAGCTCGACGGCGTCGAGGCGACCCTGCTCGACCTGCTGGGCGTCACGACCTGACGCTCCGAGATCGACACGGCCTGCGTCTACGCCGGCCGAGGACCACACTCGGTGATCACCGGGTCGCCCGCCGGCGTCCGGCAGGTGCGCCGTGGCCTGCCGCGCGCCCCACCTCGCCGACGGTGATCGCGGCCGTCGACACCCACGGCGCCGTCCGCTCCAGCGCCTCCGGGCTCGGCCACGATCCAGAGGTTACCCGCCGGTAGAAGCCCCGATTCTCCCCATGCGGAATGGAGGCGGTTGTGACCGGGAGGGGGTCGCACTGGAATCAGGCCAGGAACTCGACGTCGAGGAGGCACGCCGGTGAAGGCCGTCCGGGTACACGCGTACCACTCCGATCCCCAGATCGACGACATCCCAGAACCCACGATCCAGGGGCCGCTGGATGTGATCGTCAAGATCGGTGGTGCCGGCGTGTGCCGCACCGACCTGCACATCGTCAACGGCGACTGGGCCGAGGCGCAGAACCCCGACCTGCCCTACGTGATCGGCCACGAGAACTGCGGCTGGGTCCACGAGGTCGGCGCGGGCGTCACGAACGTGGCCGTCGGGGACACGGTGATCCTGCACCCGCTCGCCACCTGCGGCCTCTGCGACGCCTGCCGGCGCGGCAAGGACATGCAGTGCTCCGACGCCTACTTCCCCGGCCTGTCCAACAACGACGGCGGCATGGCCGAGTACCTGCGCACGAGCGCCCGCTCCTGCGTCAAGCTCAACCCCGACACGAGGCCGCAGGACGTCGCCGCGCTCGCCGACGCGGGCATCACCGCCTACCACGCGGTGCGCAAGACGATCCCGCTGCTCTACCCCGGCACCGCGGCCGTCGTGCAGGGCGCGGGCGGGCTGGGCCACATCGGCATCCAGTGCCTCGCGGCGCTGACCGCCACCAAGATCATCGTCGTCGACAGGAACCCGGACGCGCTCGCGCTCGCCAAGCAGATCGGCGCCGACGAGACCGTCCAGGCCGACGGCAACCACGTCGACGCCGTCAAGGACCTCACGAACGGCGAGGGCGCGCGGGTCGTGTTCGACTTCGTCGCCGAACAGGGCGCCGAGAACGACGCATGGGCGATGACCGCGCCCGACGGCTACATGTCCGTCATCGGCTACGGCGGCCAGTTCAAGGCACCCACGCTCGACTTCGTCGCGCTGGAGAAGAACGTCATCGGCAACATCGTGGGCACCTACTCCGACCTTTCGGAGCTGATGGTGCTCGCGCAGGCGGGCAAGGTCACCCTGCACACCAAGCAGTACCCGCTCGATGCGGCGCTCGACGCCCTGCACGATCTCGACGCCGGCCGGGTCCGCGGTCGTGCGATTCTGGTTCCGTAGAGGAGAGTCATGTACGAGAAGGACGGCGAGAAGTACTACATCGTCGACGCCCACTCCCACTTCTGGGACGCCAGCCGGGAGAACTGGAAGCCGGGTCGCGAGCAGTACGCCAAGGGCTGGATCGACTGCTTCTACGGCTACCACCAGCTGGCCCCGCCGGAGACGCACTGGGACTACGAGCACTACCTCAAGGTCTCGCCGGAGGACTTCGAGCAGGACATGTTCGTCGACGGCTACGTCGACAAGGTGATCTTCCAGTCGACGTACCTCTACGACTGGTACACCGAGGGCTTCAACACCGTCGACCGCAACGGCGGCATCAAGGAGCTGCTGCCGAAGTACTCCGACCGCTTCATCGTCAACGGGCGCTTCGACCCGCGCGAGGGCGACGCCGGCCTCAAGCAGCTGGAGGAGGACGCCAAGAAGTGGAACCTGAAGGGCGTCAAGGTCTACACGGCCGAGTGGCGCGAGGGTTCCCGCGGCTGGCGGCTGGACTCCCCTGAGGCCTACAAGTTCCTGGAGAAGTGCCAGGAGCTGGGCATCAAGAACATCCACGCCCACAAGGGCCCGACGATCTGGCCGCTGGACAAGGACGCGTTCGACCCGGTCGACATCGACGCCGCGGCGACCGACCACCCGGACCTCAACTTCATTGTCGAGCACGCGGCGATCCCGCGGATCGAGAACTTCTGCTTCATGGCCGTGCAGGAGCCCAACGTGTACGCGGGCCTGTCCGTCGTCATCGGCGGCCTCATGCACGCCCGGCCGAAGTTCTTCGCCAAGGTGATGGGCGAGCTGCTGTTCTGGGTCGGCGAGGACAAGCTGACCTTCGGCAGCGACTACAACATCTGGACGCCGAAGTGGCAGATCGAGGGCTTCGTCGACTGGCAGATGCCCGACGACGACTCCTTCAGCGACTACGGCAAGCTCACCACGGCCACGAAGAAGAAGATCCTCGGCCTGAACGCGGCCCGGCTCTACGACATCGAGGTCCCGCAGGAGGCGCAGCTGCCGTCGTCCGAGGGGGCCATGGCGTGACGGAAACGCGCGCCACCGATCTGTACGACAGGGTCTGGCGCGCGCTGGACACGGTGCTCGACCCGGAGCTGGACGAGCCCGTCACGGACCTCGACTTCGTCGAGTCGTGCACCGTGTCCTCCGACGGGGTGGCGACCGTGGTCCTGCGGCTGCCGACCTTCTTCTGCGCGCCGAACTTCTCCTTCCTCATGGTCGCCGACGCGTACGACGCGGTGTCGACGGTCCCCGGGGTGACGCGCGCCGACGTGACGCTCAACGGCCACCACGCCTCTGCCGAGATCAACAGCGGCGTGGCGGCCCGGGTCGGGTTCGTCGAGTCGTTCGAGGGCTCCGACCAGGGCGAGGCGGTGGCCGAGCTGGACGAGCTGCGCCTGCTGTTCTTCCGCAAGGCAGCGCTGGCCGGGCAGGACAAGGTGGCCCGCCCGCTGGTCGACGCCGGCGTGGGGCCGGACGAGCTGGCGGCGATGTCGCTGGGTGACGTCCCGGCCTCCGGCGACCTCGACCGGATGCGGCAGCGCCGCGCCGCGCTCGGCCTGCCGGCCGGGGACGACGCGCCGTTGCTGATCGACGCCGAGGGCAACCGCATCCCGACCGGGCAGGTGCCGCTGCACCTGCGCCGGGCGCGGCTGCAGCGGATCGGCATCGAGACCAACGGGGAGTACTGCAAGAGCCTGCTCGCCAACCGGTACAAGACGGCGGCGACGGCGCCGGCGCACTGATCGCCGCTGTCGGGATGTCAGGAAGGCCACCTTCACGTCCGCTGAGGGCAGGAAGGTGGCTTTCCTGACGTCCGGGACCACCTCCGGGAGGACCGTTCGTGACGATGGAGATCCAGCAGCTCTGCTGGAAGCTGGAGGAGCTCGCGACGGCGTTCCGGGCGGCGGTCTTCGAGCAGGGTGACGTCGAGGCCGCGCTCGCGTGCCTGACCGAGGACTGCCCGCTGACGAACGTCCCGACCGGCACCGGTGGGACCGGCACCGACGAGCTGAGGCGCCACCTGACCGAGGACGTCGTGCCGCACCGGCCGGCCGACCTCGCCTTCCGCCGGGTCTCGCGGACGACCGACCAGCGGCGGATGGTCGACGAGTGCGTCGTGTCGTTCACGCACGACCGCCCGCTGCCGTGGCTCCTGCCCGGGGCGGAGCCGACCGGCCGGCGGGCCGAGGTGCTGGCGATCTCCGTCGTGGGGGTGCGGCACCGGTCCCGCGGTGGCCGCACGACGTCGCTGATCAGCGCATACCGCACGCTCTGGGACCACGCGGGGATGCTCGCGCAGCTCGGCCTGGCCCCGACCATGGCGGCGACGGCAGGACGGTGATGTCAGCAAGGCCACCTTCAGGGCGGCAGACGTCGTGAAGGTGGCCTTGCTGACGTTCGGGGCGGGAGGGCGGCCGTCACGGGCGGCGGGCCGTCACGATCCGCACGAGGTTGTGGAGGCGGTAGCCGCCCCCCGCCGTCCGCAGCGGCCCCGCCCGGTCCAGCACCGCCGCACGCACGGCCGCGGGTCCGGCCCGCCGCGCCGCCAGCTGCCCGATGCCGGACGCGAAGAGGTCACCGACCAGCGCGTCGGCGTCGGCGTGCTCGACCGGGCAGTCGACCTCGTCCACCGCGAGGACGTCCAGCCCGGCCAGCCCGACGACCTTCCGCAGCCGGTCGGGCTCGGTCAGCGGCGGCGGCCCGCCCCGGTCGCGGCGCGGCGGGAGCCAGACCCCGAGTGCCTCGCCGAACAGGCGTGCGTCGCACTCGGACCCGCGGCCCCACACCGTCGCGACGACCACCGGCGCCGGCGCCGCCCGGAGCACCGCGACCGGGTTCGTGACGTGCTCGAGCAGCTGGACGGCCACGACCGCGTCGAACGGTCCCGCCGGCGGGTCGTGCACGTCGCCGACGGCGAAGGCGCCCTCCGGCACGAGCGCGGCCGCTGCGGCGACGGCGGCCGGGTCGGCGTCGATCCCGGTGACGCGCGCGCCGGCGTCCGTCGCGTACCGGGCGAAGGAGCCGGCGCCGCAGCCCAGGTCGAGCAGCGCGCCCGTCCCGCTGCGGGCCAGTACGGCGGCGTGCAGCGCCGTCTGGTCGGGCTCGCTCACCGGTCCCACCGGTCCTCCGCACCGACGCGCGACGGCCCCGTCCGCGCCGCCGCCGCGTTCGAGGGTGGGCTCACACGCCTCCCCAGACGTCCTGGGCCACCGACACGATCAGGCGCAGCTTCGCCCACTGCTCGTCGGCGGTGAGCTCGTTGCCCTCCACCGTGGAGGAGAAGCCGCACTGCGGCGAGAGCGCCAGCTGGTCGAGCGGGACGTACTTCGCGGCCTCGTCGATCCGCCGCTTGAGCGCGTCGGCGTCCTCGAGCGCGCCCGTCTTCGTCGTGACGAGCCCGAGCACGACCGTCTTGCCCGGCGGCACGAACCGCAGCGGCTCGAACCCGCCGGAGCGCTCGTCGTCGAACTCGCAGAAGAAGCCGTCGACGGCCAGCTCGCCGAACAGCGCCTCGGCCACGAAGTCATAGCCGCCCTCGGCCGCCCACGAGGAGCGGAAGTTGCCCCGGCACATGTGGGTGGTGACGGCCAGGTCGGCGGGCCGGTCGGCGATCGCGGCGTTGATCTGGCGGATGTAGCGCAGGTGGGCGTGGTCGGCGTCCTCGCCGCGGGCGGCGATCGCGGCGCGCTGCGCGGGGTCGTTGAGGTACGCCAGCGACGTGTCGTCGAGCTGCAGGTAGCGGCAGCCCAGCCCGTGCATCGCGCGCAGCTCGTCGGCGTACGCGGCGGACAGGTCGGACCAGAACTCCTCGACGTCGGGGTAGACGCCCCGGTCGATCGCGGCCGTCCCCCCGCGGTAGTGGACCATGCTGGGCGAGGGGATCGTCAGCTTCGGCATCGCCGTCGTGACGCGCGACGCCAGGTAGGTGAAGGCCTCTGCGAAGATCGGCTCGGCGAGGCGGACCCGCTCGGTGATCGCCAGCCCGGCCGTCGTGAACGCGCCCTCCCCCTGCTTGTTGCGCATCGCCACGCGGATGTTCTCGCCGGTCTTGTGGACCCCGCCGAGCGCGTAGATGAAGTCCATGTGCCACGAGGCGCGGCGGAACTCGCCGTCGGTGGCCGCCCGCAGGCCGATCTCCTCCTGCCGGGTGACGGCCTCGGCGACCGCGGCGTCCTCCGCGGCCCTCAGCCCGGCGTCGTCGAGCGTGCCGTCCGCGTGCCGGGCGCGGGCGTCGAGCAGGGCGGGCGGGCGCAGGAGGCTTCCGACGTGGTCGGCGCGGAACGGCGGCATGCCCGCAACCTAGTCCGATCTGCGAGGGTGGGTGCATGGATCTTGGCGTCGTCACGTTCCTGACCGACTACGGCACCGACCCGCTCGCGCTCGGCCGGGCCGTCGAGGAGCGCGGGCTGGACGCGCTGTTCCTCACCGAGCACACCCACATCCCGACGAGCCGCGAGTCGCCGTGGCCGGGTGGGCCGGAGCTGCCCGAGCGCTACAAGCACACGTTCGACCCGTTCGTCGCGCTGGCCGCGATCGCCGCCGTGACCGACCGGATCGCGCTCGGGCCTGCGGTGTCGCTCGTCGCGCAGCACGACCCGATCGTGCTGGCCAAGGCGGTGGCGTCGGTGGACCGGATCGCGCACGGACGGTTCGAGCTCGGCGTAGGGCCCGGCTGGAACGTCGAGGAGGCGGCGCACCACGGGGCGCGGACCCGGCGCACCGCGCGGATGCGCGAGCAGGTACTGGCGATGAAGGCGCTGTGGACGCAGGACGAGGCGGAGTTCCACGGGGAGTTCGTCGACTTCTCGCCGAGCTGGTCGTGGCCGAAGCCGGAGCGGGTCCCGCCGGTCCTCATCGGGGGCGGCGGCCCCACGGTGCTCGACCGGGTCCTCGACTACGGCGACGGGTGGATCCCGCTGCGGGTCCCGCGGGACGGGCTCGCCGCGTTCGGGGAGCGGGTGACCGAGCTGCGGACGCGGGCGGCCGACGCGGGACGGCCCCGCCCGACGGTGACGGTGTACGGCGGCGTCCCGAAGGCCGACGCGCTGGAGGACTACGCCGCGGCGGGCGTCGACCGGGTGCTGTTCGAGCTGCCGGACGCGGTGACGGCGGGGGACGCCGGCGCGGACGGCCGGGGGACCGACGCGACCCTGCGCGCCCTCGACGCCTACGCCGCCCTTCCCCGCCCCGACTGACCGCGACTGCCAGACCGCGAGTCGGGGTCTGAACCAGACCGAGTCGCGCCCTCACCCAGACCCGCGAGTCGGGGTCTCGACCAGACCGAGTCGCGGGCTCGGCCGGCCGGGGAGCGCTCTCGCGCCGGTTCCGGCGGCCATGATCGCCGATTGTGGACGGCCCGGGCGCACCTCCTCCGGCGCTCAGCGACCCGAAACGGCGATCACGCCGCTCGACGGGGAGCTTCTGCAGCGCCCGGCAGACCGGCCGACCGCTCAGACCGTCACCCGCCCGGCCGCGGCCCGGACCACCCGTTCCAGCTCCCAGCGCCTCGCCGCGAACTCCTGGCGCGAGACCGACACGCCGATGGCGGCGTCGATCTCACCGTCGACGCCCAGCACCGGCGCGGCGACCCCCGCGACCCCCGGCGCGAACTCCTCCACCTCCACCGCCGCGCCGTCCGACCGGATGCGCATCAGCTCCCGGTCCAGCTCGCGGCGGTCGGCGACGGTGTGCGGCGCGACCCGCGGCAGCCCCGTGCGCTCCAGCAGCTCCGCCAGCCGGGCCGGGCGCAGGCCGGCGAGCATCACCTTGCCCGCTGCCGTCGCGTGCGCCGGCGTCGGCAGCCCGACCCGCAGATCGGCCGGGCGGGGGTGCTCAGCGCAGTCGTCCACGTCCGCGACGACGACCTCGACGTCGCGGAACACCGCCAGGTAGGCCGCCGCGCCCGCGGTCGTGTGCACCTCGTGCAGTGCCGCCCGCAGCGGCCCGGCGGGCCGGATCTGCTCGGTCAGGCTGCGGTGCAGCTCGGCGACCCGGTAGCCGAGCCCGTAGCCGCGCACGTCCTGCAGCCGGACGAGGTAGCCCTCGTCGACGAGCGTGCCCAGCGCGCGGTAGACCGTCGGCAGCGGGCAACCCAGGCGCCGCGCGATGGCCTTGGCCGTCACCCCGTCCCCGGCGGCCGCCACCGCCTCGACCACCCGCAGCGCCCGCGTGATCGAGGACCCGGACTGTCGCCCCGGCGCCACGTCGTCCAGTGTGGGCCAGTACGACGGCCCCCGACACCCCACCGAACGGACAGGATCATGGACGACCGCGAGATCCACCAGCATATCGACGACCTCGTCAGCGAGGAGCACCGGCTCGAGCGCGCCCACGCCGGCGAGGGCCTCTCGGCGGCAGAGCAGGCGCGGCTGGCCGACCTCGGGGTGCAGCTGGACCGCTACTGGGACCTGCTCCGCCAGCGCGACGCCCGCCGCCGCGCCGGCCAGGACCCCGACGGCGCGCAGCTGCGCGGCCCGGACGTCGTCGAGGGCTACCGCCAGTAGCCGGCCGGTCGGGGGGACGGCCGGACACGCCGACGGTCCGACGACGGACCTTGCGGATCGCCGACGATCGCCGGGCCGTCCGGCGCCCGCCGACGGGCCCGCCGGCGGACGGCACTCCCGGCGCACCCCGGGGGTCGCCCACCGCCGCGACCTCCTCCGCCCGGCACCCCGCACCCGGCGACGGGAGGATCGGACGGGTGCACGTCCAGCCCACGACCCTGGCCGGCGTCGCCGACGCGGTGACCGCACTCGTCGCCGAGCGTCCCGGACGCGTCCGCGTCGTCCTCGACGGCCCACCGCCCGCCGCACCCGGACGACTCGCCGCCGACGTCGGCGAGCGCCTCCGGACGCTCGGCAGGGCGGTCCTCGCCGTCGACGCCGCCGACTTCCTGCGGCCGGCCTCGGTCCGCCTCGAGCTCGGCCGCGAGGACCCCGACGCGCTGCTGGACCTCTGGCTGGACACCGACGCCCTGCGCCGCGAGGTCCTGCGCCCGGACGGACCGGTGCTCCCCCGGCTCTGGAACGCCGCCGCCGACCGGTCGTGGCGCGCCGGCTACGTCGACCTCCCCGCCGACGCGACCGTGCTCCTGTACGGCTCGCTCCTGCTCGGCCGCGGCCTGCCGGCCGAGGTCGCCGTCCATCTGCGGATGGGCGCCGCCGCGCTCGCCCGGCACCTTCCGGCGTGGCAGCTGCCGGCCTACGCGCGCTACGAGCGCGAGCACCGGCCGGAGCGGGAGGCGGATCTGACGGTCCTCGCCGACCACCCGGAACGTCCCGCCCTGCGCCGTCGTTGACTCTGCGCCACGGTGGCGCGGTGCCCGGGGACAACACGGTCGTCAGGGAGACGAACCGGGAGGAAGATGGGAAAGCACGGAGGAGATGTGGGCGAGGAGGGAGTTGAACCCTCACGTCCTTCCGGACACACGGACCTGAACCGTGCGCGTCTGCCATTCCGCCACTCGCCCTGGCGAGAAGGAGGCTAGCAGGACGCACGCCAGGACCTCGGAGCACCCCAGGGTGACGGTGCCTCCACCCGGATGGCTAGCACAGATACGATCCGGGATGTCAGCAACACGCCGATGCGAACGGAGAAGATCGGTTGGGCCGCGTCGACAGGTTCGAGCGCCGTCTCCAGGGGATGGTGGGCGATGCCTTCGCGCGGGTCTTCGGGGGCAGCGTCGTTCCCCAGGAAGTTGTGCAGGCGCTGCTTCGGGAAGCCGAGGACCACACACAGCAGCTCGTGGGAGGGCGTCTACTGGCGCCCAACCGCTTCACGGTGCTGCTCAGCCCCACCGATTGCGAACGCATGGCCGGTGACCGCGCGGAGGTCGTCAACTCGCTCTCCGCATCGGTCTCCGAACAGCTCGCCGACCAGGGATGGGACACCTACGGCGAGGTCGTAGTCTTTCTGGAGCGCTCCGACGCGCTGCACACGGGACAGTTCCGCACCCGCTCGTCCGTGGATCCCGACGCTTCCCGCCGGGACGCCATCCGAGCACGCGAAGGAGAAGCACCCATGAGCCAGCAACCGGGCCACCCCGAGGAGAACGGGCAGTACGGATACGACCGTGCCCCAGGCGGGCACGGTCAGCAGACCTACGCCCCACCCGCCTACGACCAGCGCGGAGGGGGGTACGAGCAGGGCGACCAGGCCGGCTACGGCCAGCAGGGCGGCTACGGCGGCCAGCAGGCCGGCTACGGCGGCCAGCAGGGCGGCTACGGCGGCCAGCAGGGCGGCTACGAACAGGGCCAGGGCGGCTACCCGCAGCAGGGCGCGGGCTACCCCCAGCAGGGCGGCGGCTACGACCAGGGCTACCCGCAGCAGGGCGGCTACCCGCAGCAGGGCGGGGGCTACCCCGAGCAGGGCGGCGGCTACGACCAGGGCTACCCGCAGCAGGGCGGCTACCCGCAGCAGGGCGGCTACGGCGGCCCGCAGGGCTACCAGCAGGGCGGCTACGACCAGGGCTACCAGCAGGGTGGCTACGGCCAGCAGTACGACCAGGGCTACGACGGCGGCTACGACCAGCAGGGCTACGGCCAGTACGGCCAGCAGGGCTACGGCCAGCAGGGCATGTCGGCCACCCTGTCGCTGGACGACGGCTCCGGCCGCAGCTACGACCTGACCCAGGGCACGCACATCATCGGCCGCGGGCAGGACTCGGCGTTCCGGCTCCCGGACACCGGCGTCTCGCGCCGGCACCTGGAGATCACCTGGGACGGCCAGACGGCGACCCTGTCGGACCTCGGCTCGACCAACGGGACGACCGTCAACGGCAACCCGGTGCAGACCTGGCAGCTCAACGACGGCGACGTGATCCGCGTCGGGCACTCCAGCCTCGTCTTCCGGACCCACTGACCCTCCACCGTCCGACCCACCCGCGACCCCTGAACGCGACGACCGAACGGCGGCACGATTGCCGGAGTTGGTGCTGCAGCTGACCAGGGCGGGCTTCCTCGCCCTGCTCTGGCTGTTCGTGCTGGCCTCGTTGCGCGTCGTCCGCTCGGACCTCTACGCCGCGTCGGGCCTGCGGGCCCTCATGCCGGGCGGCGGCCGCCGCACGGTGCGGACCGGACGCAGCCGGACCCCGCGCCAGCTCCTCGTGACGGCGGGAGCGCTCGCCGGCACCCGGGTGACCCTGGACGCCCGGCCGATCCTCATCGGCCGGGCCGACGACTCCACCCTCGTGCTGGACGACGACTACGCCTCCACCCGACACGCGCGGATCTCCATGCAGGGCGACGAGTGGTACGTGGAGGACCTCGGGTCGACCAACGGCACGTATCTCGACCGGGCTAAGGTCACCGGACCCACGCGGGTGCCGCTCGGGGTGCCCGTCCGCATCGGCAAAACGGTGATCGAGCTGCGGTCATGAGGACGGTCGCGAGCGCGTCATCGGCACCGAGGCCGGCGAACCCACGACGGGAGCGGCTCAGATGACCCTGGTCCTGCGCTACTCCGCCCGCAGCGACCGCGGGCTCGTCCGGCAGAACAACCAGGACGCCGTCTACGCCGGTCCCCGCCTGCTGGCACTCGCCGACGGCATGGGCGGCCACGCCGCGGGCGAGGTCGCCTCGTCGCTGGTCATCTCCGCCCTCGCCCACCTCGACGAGGACGACCCTGGCGACGACCTGCTCGCCGAGCTGCGCGAAGCCACCGTCGAGGGCAACGCCGCGATCACGCGGCACGTCGCAGAGGCGCCCGACCTCGAGGGCATGGGCACCACCCTGACCGCGATCCTGTTCGCGGGCTCCCGGCTGGGCCTCGTGCACATCGGCGACTCGCGGGCCTACCAGCTGCGCTCCGGCGAGTTCGCGCAGATCACGAAGGACGACACGTTCGTCCAGTCGCTGATCGACGAGGGCCGCATCACCGAGGAGGAGGCGCACACCCACCCGCAGCGCTCCCTGCTCCTGCGGGCGATCACCGGCCAGGACATCGACCCGTCGTTGACGATGCGCGAGGCGCGGGCGGGCGACCGGTTCCTGCTGTGCTCCGACGGCCTGTCGGGCGTCGTGTCCGACGAGACGCTCGCCGAGACCCTGCGCGCCTACCGCGACCCCCGCGAGTGCGCCGACCGGCTGATCGAGCTGGCCCTGCGCGGCGGCGGCCCCGACAACATCACCTGCATCGTCGCCGACGTCGTCGACATCGACTTCGGCGACGACGACCCGATCATCGGCGGCGCCGTCGGCGGCGGCCAGGAGGACGGCCCGCGGCCCGACTCGGCCGCGGCCAGGGCCAGCAACTTCTCCGCGGCGACGACGATGACGCGCGCGCTGCCGCAGGTCGTCGAGCCCGTCGTCCCGGCCCCGACGGCCCGGCGCAGGCTTCCGATGCGGATCGCGGTGGCCGTCGTCGCCGCCGTCGCCGTCGTGCTCGGGGCCGGCATGCTCGCCAGGGCCTGGGTCATGCAGCAGTACTGGGTCGGCGCCGCCGACAACCAGGTCGTCATCTACCAGGGCATCCGCGGGTCGGTGTTCGGGATCCCGCTCGCCTCGGTCGCCGAGCAGTCCGGGATCGGGCTCGACGACCTGCAGCAGGCCCAGCGCAGCTCCGTGCGGGACGGCATCCCCAGCCCCGACGGCCTCGACGGCGCGCACGCCGTGGTCAACCGGCTGCGGGGCATGATGCTGCCGCTCTGCCCGGTGGCGACCCCCACGCCGACCCCGACCCCGACCCCCAAGCCGGCCGCACCGGCCGCGCCCGCCGTCCCCGGCAAGCCGGCGCCCGCCCCCGCACCCACCACGACCGTCGCGACGACCCCGCTCCCGACGCTCACGCCCAAACCGGGGCTCGACTGCCGGCTGGGGAGCTGATGACGGCGGTCGGCAACGGCAGCGCCGCGCAGGACGCTCCCCGGCCCGCTCCCCTTCCGACGGGCCGGGGGATCGAGCTGGTCCTGCTCGCGTTCTCCGCGGCGATCACGACCGGCGCGCTCGCCCTCGTCGAGGCGAACCAGGAGCAGTCGCTCACGCAGTCGATCCTGTGGGTCGGCCTGGCGTTCCTCGGGATCTACCTGCTCGCGCACCTCGCCGCCCGCCGGTTCGCGCCCTACGCCGACCCGCTGATCCTGCCCGCCGTCGCGCTGCTCAACGGCCTGGGCCTGGTCATGATCCACCGGCTGGACCTCGCGTCGGGCACCGACCTGGTCGCCCGCCAGATCGCGTGGACGGCCGTCGGCCTGGTGCTGTTCATCGTCACCCTCTGGCGGGTCCGCGACCACCGCACGCTCGCCCGCTACGCCTACACCTGCGGGTTCGCCGGGCTGGTCCTGCTCGCCCTCCCCGGCCTGCTGCCGGCGTCGATCTCCGAGGTCAACGGGGCGAAGATCTGGCTGCGGGTCGGGGCGTTCTCGATCCAGCCGGGCGAGTTCGCGAAGATCCTGCTGATCGTGTTCTTCGCGGCGTTCCTCGTGCAGAAGCGGGACCTGTTCACGGCCGCGGGACGCCGGTTCCTCGGGATGGAGCTGCCGCGGCCGCGCGACCTCGGGCCGCTGCTGGTCGCGTGGGCGTTCACCATCGGCGTGCTGACGCTGGAGAGCGACCTCGGCACGTCGCTGCTGTTCTTCGGCATCGTCCTGGTCATGGTCTACGCGGCGACCGAGCGGGTGTCGTGGCTGGTCATCGGCCTGCTGGCGTTCGTGGCCGGGGCCTGGGCGGCGTACGCGCTGGTGCCGCACGTCCAGGTGCGCGTCCAGGTGTGGCTCGACCCGTTCGCCGACTTCGACAACCGCGGCTACCAGATCGGCCAGGCGCTGTTCGGGCTGGGCACCGGCGGCGTCGGCGGCACCGGGCTGGGCGCGGGGCGCCCCGAGCTCGTGCCGTTCGCCTACAGCGACTTCATGCTCTCCTCGCTGGGTGAGGAGCTGGGCCTGATCGGGCTGGGCGCGATCCTCGTCGTCTACCTGGTGCTGATCACCCGGGGGCTGCGCAGCGCGCTGGCCGTGCGCGACAGCTTCGGCAAGCTCCTGGCCACCGGCCTGTCGTTCGCGGTGGCGCTGCAGCTGTTCACGGTCGCGGGCGGGGTGTCGAAGCTCATCCCGCTGACCGGCCTCACCCTGCCGTTCATGGCCTACGGCGGCTCGTCGCTCGTCGCGAACTACGCGCTGGTCGCGCTGCTCCTGCGGGTCTCGAACGCGGCGAGGGCGCCGCTGCCGAGGCGGGCGGGCGTGCCGGCCGTGCCGATCGCCGAGGCCGGCACCGAGCTGGTGGAGCGGCCGTCGTGAACACCCCCGTGCGGCGCATCGCCGTGGCCGTGATGGCGATGATCCTGCTGCTGTTCGCCAACCTGACCTGGGTGCAGGTGGTCAAGGCCAGCACCTACCGCGACGACCCGCGCAACCAGCGCGTCCTGCTCGCCGAGTACTCGCGCGAGCGCGGCCAGATCAGCGCCGGCGGGCAGGTGCTGGCCAGCAGCACCGCCACGACCGACCGGCTCAAGTACCAGCGCAGCTACCCGGCCGGGCCGGAGTACGCCCCGCTGACCGGCTACTTCTCGTCGATCTACGGGTCGAGCGGCATCGAGCACGCCTCCGACTCCGTGCTCAACGGCAGCGACGACCGCCTGTTCGTCCGGCGGCTGTCGGACCTGGTCACGGGCCGCGACCCGAGCGGCGGCAACGTCGTGCTCACGATCGACCCGGCCGCCCAGAAGGTCGCATACGACCTGCTCACCAAGAACCACTACGCGGGCGCGGTCGTGGCCATCCAGCCCTCGACCGGCGCGATCCTCGCGATGGCCTCCACCCCGTCGTTCGACCCGAACCCGCTGGCGAGCCACGACCAGACCACGCAGAAGAACGCCTGGACGACCGACAACGCGGCCAGCCCTCAGGTGCTGACCAACCGCGCGATCAACGAGACCTACCCGCCGGGTTCGACGTTCAAGCTGGTCGACGTCTCGGCCGCGCTGTCGAGCGGGAAGTACACGCCCGACAGCCCGCTGACGGCGGCGCCGGTGATCACGCTGCAGGGCACGAAGACGACGCTGTCGAACTACAACAACAACGCGTGCGGCACGGGCCAGACCGCCACCCTGCGCGACGCGCTGCAGCGCTCCTGCAACACCGCGTTCGCTGACCTGGACGCCCAGCTGGGGGTGGACGCCATCCGCAAGCAGGCCGACGCGTTCAAGATCGGCATGGTGGGACAGACCATCCCGCTGCCGGTCTCGCCGTCGACGATCGGGGAGATCCCCGACGTCGCCGCGCTGCAGCAGTCCGCGATCGGCCAGCGCGACGTCGCGATGACGCCGCTGCAGGTCGCCTGGATCTCCGCGACGATCGCCAACGGCGGCCAGGTCATGGCGCCCTACCTGGTCAAGGAGATCCAGAGCCAGGACCTGCAGCCGGTCGACACCACCCAGCCCGACCGGATCGGCCAGGCCATCTCGTCCTCGGTGGCCACGACGATCACCGACCTGATGGTCAACAACGAGAACTCGTACGGCGGCACGGGCAAGATCACCGGCGTCCAGATCGCCGCGAAGACGGGGACGGCCGAGCACACCGACGACCCGAAGCACGTCGCGCCGCACGTCTGGTACACCGCGTTCGCGCCGGCGCAGAACCCGCAGGTCGCGGTCGCGGTGCTGGTCGAGAACGGCGGCGACCCGAACAACCTCGCGGCCACCGGCGGGTTCATCGCGGCGCCCATCGGGCGTGCGGTGATCGCGCAGGTGCTCGGCAAGGGCACCGGGTGAGCGTCGTGACCATCCTCGCCGCCGGTCAGCGCATCGGCGACCGCTACCGGCTCGACCGGCGTCTCGCCGTCGGCGGCATGGGCGAGGTGTGGGAGGCCTCCGACACGCGGCTGGGCCGCAGCGTCGCGGTGAAGGTCCTGCGCCCCGAGCTGTCCGACGACCCGGAGTTCCTGCACCGGTTCCGGATCGAGGCCCGCACCGTCGCCGCGCTCGACCACGCCGGCATCGCGGGCGTCCACGACTACGGCGAGGACATCGGCGCGCACGGCCGGCGGACCGCGTGGCTGGTCATGGAGCTGGTGCGCGGCGAACCGCTGTCCACGCTCATCGCGCGCGGGCCGCTGCCGGCCGACGAGACGCTGCGCATCGTCGAGGAGGCGGCGTGGGCGCTGCAGGCCGCCCACGAGCGCGGGTACGTCCACCGCGACGTCAAGCCGGGCAACATCCTCGTGCGCACCGACGGGGCGGTGAAGCTGACCGACTTCGGCATCGCCAAGGCCGCCGACGCGGTGCCGGTCACCCGGTCGGGCATGGTGATGGGCACCGCCCACTACATCGCGCCCGAGCAGGCCAGCGGGGCCGAGGCCGGTCCGTCGGGCGACGTGTACTCGCTGGGCATCGTGGGCTACGAGTGCCTCGCCGGGCACCGGCCGTTCCGCGCGGAGAGCGCCGTCGCCGTCGCGATGATGCAGGTCCGCGACGCGCCCCCGCCGCTGCCCGGCTCGATACCCCCCGTCGTCCGTGAGCTCATCGAGACGGCGCTGGTCAAGGACCCCCAGGAGCGCTACGGCAGCGGCGGGGAGTTCGCCGCCGCGGTGGCGGCCGTGCGCCGCGGCGAGCCGCTGCCGGCGCCGGGCGAGCTCGTCGGCCCGTACACGCCGTCGAGCCCGTACACCGTCGGGCCAGCGACGCCGCCGCCGACGCCGCTCGCCGACCCGCCGGCGTCCCCGCCGCGGTCCGCGCCGGTGCGGACGCCGGGCGGCCCGCGGTCCGGACCGGTCCGCCCGCCGGTCGGGCCCACCTCGGGGCCCGTCGGCACGCCCGCGCGGCACCGGCCGGCGCCCCCGCCGTCCCGGCCCGTGACGCGCGCCGCCCCCCTGTCGATCGCCCCGTCGTCCGGGCGCTCGCGCGTCTGGCTGCTCGTCCTGTTCGTCCTGTTGACCCTCGCGGCGGTCGTGATCGGGGTCTTCGTCGTGCGCAACCTGCAGGCCGACGGGCTCCTACCCGGGACGGCCCCGCACGCTTCCGCGGCGGGTACCGTGTCGGCTCGGGGGACCGCACCACCCGGTCCGACGACGTTCTGTCGACGGCCCTGTCCGACCTGTCCGTGAGCCCCCCCGACCCTGTCAGGAACCGGTAGCGATGACCACCCCCCGACTGTTGTCTGAGCGCTACGAGCTGGGCGAGGTCCTCGGCTACGGCGGCATGTCCGAGGTGCATCGCGGGCTGGACACCCGGCTGGGTCGCGACGTGGCCGTCAAGGTCCTGCGGGCGGACCTGGCGCGCGACCCGCAGTTCCAGATGCGCTTCCGGCGCGAGGCGCAGAACGCGGCGGCGCTCAACCACCCCGCGATCGTCGCCGTATACGACACCGGCGAGGTCCAGAGCGAGTTCGGGCCGCTGCCCTACATCGTCATGGAGTACGTCGACGGGCAGACGCTGCGGGAGATCGTCAAGACGCAGGGGCCGCTGTCGCAGCAGAAGGTCCTCGAGGTCATGGCCGACGTCTGCGCGGCGCTGGACTTCAGCCACCGCCACCAGATCATCCACCGCGACGTCAAGCCGGCCAATATCATGATCAACCGCGCGGGCGCGGTGAAGGTCATGGACTTCGGCATCGCCCGCGCGCTGGGCGAGGGCCAGAACGTCACCCAGACCGCCGCGGTCATCGGCACCGCGCAGTACCTGTCGCCCGAGCAGGCGCGCGGCGAGGCCGTCGACGCCCGCTCCGACGTCTACGCCGCGGGCTGCGTGCTCTACGAGCTGCTCACCGGCGAGCCGCCGTTCACCGGCGACACCCCCGTCGCCGTGGCCTACCAGCACGTGCGCGAGGACCCGAAGCCGCCGTCGGAGGTCAACCCGGCCGTCACGCCCGCGCTGGACGCCGTCGTGCTCAAGGCGCTGTCGAAGAACCCGGCCAACCGCTACCAGAGCGCCGCCGAGATGCGCTCGGACCTCGTGCGCGTCCGCAGCGGCCAGGCCCCGCTCGCGCCCTCCGTCATGAGCGCCGACGAGCGCACGGCGATGATGGCCGCCGGCGCGCCGACGGGGGCCACGCGCCGCCTGAACGGGCGGGCCGGGCTGCCGGCGGCCGGGCCCGCGACGCAGGCGGGCGACTACTACTACGACGACGAGGACGAGCCGGCGGGCAACGGCCGGCGGATCGCCATGATCGCGGGCGTCGTCGTGCTGCTCGGGCTCATCGGCTTCGTCGCGTACCAGCTGCTCAGCGGCCCCGCGTCCCCCCAGCAGGTGGCCGTGCCCGGCGTCGTGGGCAAGACCCAGCAGGACGCCACGAACGACATCGTCAACGCCGGCCTGCGCATCGGCAACGTGACCCAGCAGGCCTCGACCGTCGCCCAGAGCGGCACGGTCATCGCCACCGACCCGCCGCCGAACACCGCGATCGCCGTCCGGTCGACGGTCAACATCACCGTCGGCACCGGGCCCGCGCAGGTGAACGTGCCGCCGATCACGGGCCTGTCCGTCGCCGACGCCACGGCGCAGCTCAAGGCGGCCGGGCTGACCGTCGGCAAGACGACCGACGACCCGACGACCGACCAGACCAAGATCGGCACGGTGACGGGGACGAACCCGGCGGCCGGGCAGGTGGTCAAGGGCGGGTCGGCGGTCGACCTGAAGGTCGGCGCGAAGCAGACCGCGGTCTCCGTCCCGGACGTGACGGGGAAGAACGCCAACGACGCCGCCGCGGCGCTGCAGGCGGCCGGGCTGAACCCGACCGAGAACGACGTCGACGGCCCCGGCCAGCAGGGCACGGTGCTCTCGACCACCCCGCAGGCCGGCACGCGGGTCGCGCCGAACTCGACGATCACGATGAACGTCTCCCGCGGCAACGAGCAGGGCGTGCCCGACGTCCGCGGCCTCACGGTCAACCAGGCGACGAGGCTGCTGGCCCAGGCCGGCTACAACAACGTCGACACCCAGACGGTCAACGGCGGCGGCCAGCAGCCCGCCGGCCGCGTGCTGGGGACGAGCCCGGGTGCGGGGTCCAACGCGGACCCGAACCAGACCGTCACGCTCTACGTGGCGTCCGGGAACGGCGGCAACGGGAACGGGAACGGGAACAACTGACGTGCGCGTCCTGGTGATCGACAACTACGACAGCTTCGTCTACAACCTGGTCCAGTACCTCGCCCAGCTGGGCGCCGAGACCGAGGTCGTGCGCAACGACGAGGTCGACCTCGGCGCGCTCGGGGCGTTCGACGGGGTGCTGGTGAGCCCCGGCCCCGGCACGCCGGAGCGGGCCGGGGCCAGCGTGGCGGCGATCCGCCGGTGCGCCCAGCTGGGGACGCCGCTCCTGGGCGTCTGCCTCGGGCACCAGGCCATCGGCGTCGCGTGGGGCGGGGTCGTCGACCGGGCGCCCGAGCTGCTGCACGGCAAGACCTCGCTGGTGCACCACGACGGCCTCGGGGTGCTCGCCGGCCTCCCGGACCCGTTCACCGCGACCCGCTACCACTCGCTCACGATCCTGCCCGACACGCTGCCGGCGGAGCTCGAGGCCACCGGGCACACGGACAGCGGCATCATCATGGCGGTGCGGCACCGGACGCTGCCGATCCACGGCGTGCAGTTCCATCCCGAGTCGGTCCTGACCGACGGCGGGCACCGGATGCTCGCCAACTGGATGGCCGAGGCGGGCCACGCCGTCGCCGGGCCGGTCGTGGACACGCTGACCGCGGAGATGGCCGCACTCGCGGCGCGCGCCTGAGGCTTCCGCCCGGCGCCCGCGACGGGCCGGTTATCGTGGGGGCCAGAAGCGCCGAGCAGGTGAGGTCCGTCCATGCCCAAGTCCAAGGTCCGCAAGAAGACCGCGTACGTCCAGCCGCCGGGCGAGCGCCGCAGCACGACGCCGGTGAAGGTGGCCGGACCCACCCATCCGATCTACCTGATCGTGATGTTCGGCCTGATGCTGCTCGGCCTGCTCTGGCTCGTCGTCAACTACATCGCCGGACCGAACATCGCGTTCATGAACGCCCTCGGCAGCTGGAACTTCCTCATCGGGTTCTCACTCATCGTGATCGGCCTGCTGATGACCATCAGATGGCGCTGAGCTGCGGAAACACACGCATGTAAGTCATCCACACTGTGGATGGACGCTGTGGATGGACCACGGTGAGTGATCATGCCGAATGGTCCCCTTCCGCGGGGCTGGTGGCGCTGGCCTGGGCGCTCGGGCTCGGTGCCGCCGGTTGGTGCGCCGCGTTGTGGACGGGCCTGTTCGGCGCCGGCGGGCCCGACCCGGCCGGCGGGCTCATCGCCGGCGGCGCCACGATCGGGTTGCTGACGTTCGCCCTGTTCGGCACGCGCGCCCGCCCGCGGCTACGGGTCGACGCCGACGGCGTCACGATCGGGGGACTGCTGCGGCCGCGGCACCATCCCTGGCCGTTCGTGCGCCGGGTGCGCGTGCTGCCGGTCCGCCGCTTCGGCCGGCGCAGCAGCCTGCTGGAGATCGACACCGAGGACGCGTCCGGCCACGAGCGGCTCTACGTACTGGGCCGGCTCGACCTGGCGGCCGACCCCGAGGACGTCCTTCCCGCACTCGTCCGGCTGAGACGTTGATCGAATACTACTCTGTGTAGCAGGCGGCCGATACGCCTTTGACGTGCTGAAACACACGTTTGTAAGTAGTCCCCAGTGTGGACAACTGCTGTGGACAAGTCACTCTCGGTGAGAACCTGGGCAGCAGTCGGACGGCCCTGACCTGCGCCGCCCGCAGCGGGCCCCTGCGGGTCCGTGGGGTCGGGAGGGGCCGGGCCGCCGGTCGCGACGGGCCGGTACCCGGACAACGCGGGCGACCCGATCCGGTGACGGGCGGAGCCGCCGTCACCGCGGGGTGGTGGCCCCGGGAGGTCACCGGCCCTCAGAGACGGGAGAGGCGGCGCGTGAGCAGGTAGGTCACCACGGCACCGGTGACGAGGCCGCCAATGTGCCCCGCGATCGAGATGCCGGGGATCGAGAACGAGAGCACGAGGTTGAGCACGATCACGGCGACGACCTGCCCGACCGGCCTCCGCAGCCGCAGCAGCACCATGAGCAGCCCGGAGAACAGCCCGAAGATCGCCCCGGACGCGCCGGCCACCGCGCCGGCGGGCGGCGAGAAGAGCAGGACGGCGGCCGACCCGCCCAGCAGCGACAGGCCGTAGAGCGCCAGGAACCGGCCCCGGCCGAGCACCAGCTCGAGGTCGCGGCCGAGCACCCAGAGCGCCAGCATGTTCAGCGCGATGTGCAGCGGGCCGATGTGCAGGAACGCGCCGGTGACGACCCGCCACCACTGGCCGGCGAACACGTCCGTACGGCACCAGCGCCCACTCGTGGAACAGCGGCGACGCGGTGTTGTTCACGATGCTGTGCGCCTGGACGGCCGTCGCGGCGAAGACGAGGACGTTCAGGGCGATGAGGGTGTACAACGCCACCGGCCGGGTCGCCGGGCGGGCGGCGCGGGGCCGCCGGACGGTGGACGAGCGGCTGCCCTGCGCGACGCAGTCCACGCACTGCTGGCCCACGGACGCGTCCCGCAGGCACTCCGGGCACGCCGGGCGCCCGCAGCGGGTGCAGGACAGCCCCGTGGCCCGGTCGGGATGCCGGACGCACGCCGCCACCCCGGGCCGGGGCGGCGGCGGCGGCCCGGGTGTGGTCAGGAGATCTCCACGCGCTCGATGACGACGTCGTCCAGCGGCCGGTCCGACCGGTCGGTCGAGGCGCTCGCGATCTTGTCGACGACCGCGCGCGACTCGGCGTCGGCGACCTCGCCGAAGATCGTGTGCCGGCGGTTGAGGTGCGGGGTCGGGCCCACGGTGATGAAGAACTGCGAGCCGTTCGTCCCGGGGCCCGCGTTCGCCATGGCCAGCAGGTACGGCCGGTCGAACTTCAGGTCGGGATGGAACTCGTCGGCGAACTGGTAGCCGGGGCCGCCGCGGCCGGTGCCCGTCGGGTCGCCACCCTGGATCATGAAGCCGGCGATCACGCGGTGGAACACCGAGCCGTCGTAGAACGGCCCGGAGTTGCCGCCGCTCGCGTTGGGCTGGCGGTACGCCTTGTCACCGCTCGCGAGGCCGGTGAAGTTCTCGACGGTCTTCGGCGCGTGGTCGGGGAACAGGGTGATGACGATGTCGCCCTGGTTCGTCCGCAGCGTCGCGGTCTTGTTACCTGGTTCGGTCACGTCACCCATCGTGCCAGGAACCCCGTGACGGCGGCCTCGTAGCCCGGGGGGTCGGCGTTCCACGACGCGGTGTGCTCCACCCCGGCCACCTCGACGTACTCGACCGGCCAGCCCCGGCGGCCGGCGAGACCCGGGAGCGCCCGGCTCGGGCCGACGGGGACCGCGGTGTCCTCGGCCGAGTGCACGACGAGCGTCGGCGGCCGCACCGCCGGGGGATGGTTGAGCAGGTCGAACCGGTCGAGGTCGATGCCGATGCGCCGGCTCGCGGCCAGGCCCGCGAGCAGCCCCAGCCGGGCCGGGTAGCGGCGGATGCGGGCCTGCTGCGCCAGGGTGGCGCGCCAGTCGAGCAGCGGCGCGTCCCACACGACGGCCCGGACGCACCCGGCCAGCAGCGACCGGTTCAGCAGCGCGCCGGTGATCGCCGCGCCCATCGACCAGCCGTAGAGCGCGACGTCCCGGGCGCCGTGGGCGAGCGCGTACCGCACGGCCGCCTCGACGTCGCGCCACTCGGTGTCCCCGAGGTGGTAGCGCCCGTCCGGGCCGGGCGGGGCGTCGATGTCGTTGCGGTAGCTGACGACCAGCGCGGGCAGGTCCAGCGCGTGCAGCGCGGGCAGGACGCGCAGCGCCTCCATCCGCGTGCCGCCGCGCCCGTGCACGAGGACCACCCACGTCGGGCCCGCCGCCGGGACGTGCCACGCCGGGCACTCGCCGACCGGCGTCGGGACCGCGACGTCGGTGAATCTCAAGCCGCGCGCGGCCGGATCGGGCTCCCACGGGCCGGTGTCGAGCACGGCGGCCGATCCCGGCGGGGGCGGCGTCCCGTGCAGGACCGGCCGGACGACGGCGCCGTCCCGCTCGGCCGTGACCGGCCCGATCCCGGTGAGGCCGCCCGGCCACCGCAGGCCCCACGTCCCGGGCTGGCGGGTCAGGCGGTTCGCGACCAGCGTGACCGACGACGCGCCCGCCTCGAGGACGCGCTCGGGGAACACCGGGCGCGGGGTCGGGTCCATCAGCATCGACGAGTAGAACCAGCCGACGCCCGCGGGCAGGACGACCGCGGCCGCGCCGACGCCGAGGCCGATCCCGGCCCGGACGATCATCCCCATGGTGCGGATTCAAGCACCGCCGCGCCGCCCGGTCAGGTGGGGATCGCTCACCGGCAGGAGCCGTCGCACCCGGATGGGGTGAACCGCCCTTCCCGGTCGGGTCCTCCGGGACAACCCCGTCACCTGCGACTTCGTTGGTGGCTGCAGACCTCCCGTCACGACCCGCACGAAAGGGACCTCCCTATGAGCAGCTTCGCCCGCCGCGGCCTCCGCGTCACCGTGGCCGCCGCCGGCCTCGCCGCCGTCGGCGCCGGACTCGCCGCGCCGGCCTTCGCCGACACCGCGCTCCCGCCGGTGGACGGGACCGCGGCGACCCCCGGCTCGACCGCCACGAACGACGTGTCGACGACACCCGACTCGCCCTCGACGCCGAGCCTCCCCGGGCTCCCCTCCGGCACGAGCCTGAACGACCTGCCGCAGGCGTTCAACTTCGAGGCGCCCCAGGTCGACACCGCCGGCCCGCAGACGCCGCAGCTGCCCGACACCAACTCGGTCGCGAACACCAGCAAGACGACGTCCCCGACGCAGGTGCCGCAGACCGACATGCAGCACAACAGCACGGCGCCCGACCCGTCCGACTTCCAGAAGCTCGCCGACCAGGCCAGCGCGATGCAGAACCTCGACTCGAACCTGTTCTCCGACGCGCTGGCGAACCACAGCCTCGGCTACTGACGCTCCCCGCTCCCGACGGCCCGCCACCGCGCTCCCCCAGGTCCTGCCGGTGGCGGGCCGGCGTGTGTCAGCGCGGCTGGATCTCCCCCATCGGGCCGAAGCCGTCGTGCGGCGTGTCGATGTAGATGATCTGCGGCTGCGCCGACACGCAGTACGGTGCCTTCTCGAAGAAGTCCTTCACGTGCGGCTGCGCGACGTGGGTGGCACCCGCGTCGGCGTCCTTGAAGCCCTCGATGCAGACGTACTCGTTCTCGTCGGTGAGGCTGCGGGAGAACTCGAAGAACAGGCAGCCCTCCTCGGCGTTCACGGCCTTGGCGTAGGAGTCGGCCAGCGCGAGCCACTCGTCGGTCTTCTCGGGTCGCACCGGAAGCTTGATGGTGATCAGGATCATGCCGCCGCTCCTTCGGGTAGGTCTCCGCCGCGATCGTGGTGGGGCGCGCGCCGGGTCGTCAACCGGAGTCGCAAGCCGAGTCACCTGCTTCGTCGGGACGGGCCCGCGCCGCGGCCCGTACGGTGCCTGCGAACGCCTCGGTCCGCGGCCGGGTGGATGCCGGCCGCGGGCCCGGCAGAGAGGACGTCATTCATGATCGTCACCGTCATGGGGGTCTCCGGGTCGGGCAAGACGACCGTCGGCGCGGCGCTCGCCCAGCGCCTGCACGTCCCGTACGAGGACGCCGACAACCTGCACCCGCCGGCGAACGTCGCGAAGATGTCGGCCGGCATCCCGCTCGACGACGAGGACCGGCTGCCGTGGCTGCGCGCCGTCGGCGCGTGGCAGGTCGCGCACGCCGGGTCCGGCGGGGTGACCAGCTGCTCGGCGCTGCGCCGCTCCTACCGCGACGTGCTGCGCGAGTTCGTGCCCGACCAGGTCTTCCTGCACCTGGCCGGCGAGCGTGACGTCGTCGCCCGCCGCGTCGCGGGCCGGCCGGGGCACTTCATGCCCTCGGCGCTGGTCGACTCGCAGTACGCGACGCTCGAGCCGCTCGGCGCCGACGAGCGCGGGACGGCGATCGACCTGGACCGGCCCGTCGACGAGCTCGTCGACGCGGCGGTCGCGGCACTCGCCCGCGCCGGAGACTGATCCCGCTCACGCCCGGAACGCGTGCAGCCGCAGGCTGCTCGCCACGACGAACGCCGACGAGCACACCATGGCGGCTCCCGCGACGATCGGGTTGAGCAGGCCGAGCGCGGCCAGCGGCAGGGCGGCGACGTTGTACGCGAACGCCCAGCCCAGGTTGCGGCGCACCGTGCGCCGCGTGCGGCGGGCGAGCCGGATCGCGGTCGGGACGGCGGACAGGTGGTCGCGCAGCAGCACCGCGTCCGCCGCGGCCACGGCCACGTCCGTGCCGGTGCCCAGTGCCAGCCCGAGGTCGGCCCTGGCCAGCGCGGGGCCGTCGTTGACGCCGTCCCCCACCATCGCGACCGTCCGGCCCTCGCCCTGCAGCCGGGCGACGACCTCCGCCTTGTCGGCCGGCAGCACGCCGGCCACCACCTCGTCCACGCCGATCTCGTCGGCGACCCGGCGCGCGGCCGCCTCGTGGTCGCCGGTCAGCAGCACGAGGCGCAGCCCGAGGGCGGACAGCTGCGCGACGGCGTGCGCCGCGTCCGGCTTGACGACGTCGGACAGCGCGAACGCGCCCCGGACCTCGCCGCCCCACGCGACGAGCACCACGCTCTGCCCGGCGGCCTCCCACCCGGCCACGCGGTCCGCGACCGCGGATCCGGTCCGGGCGCCGCGCTCGGCCATGAGGCGCCGGGAGCCGACCAGCACCCGCACGCCGTCGACGGTGCCGGCGACGCCCCGTCCGGCCAGCGGCTCGACGTCGGTGGCCGCGGCGACGCCGTCCAGCGCGGCGCGGGCGAGCTCGGTCAGGGCCGCGGCGGCGTGGTGGTCGCACCCGGCCTCGACGGCCGCCGCCCGGCGGACGAGGATCGCCAGCTGCGTCGCGCCCTCGCAGACCGCGTCGTGGGCGACCATCCGGCCCACCGTGACCGTCCCGGTCTTGTCCAGCACGACCGTGTCGATCGCGTGGGCGGACTCCAGCGCCCGCGGGCCCGTGACGTACACGCCCAGCTGCGCGCCCCGGCCGGCCGCGACGAGCAGGGCCATCGGGGTGGCCAGCCCCAGCGCGCACGGGCACGCGATGATCAGCACGGAGATCCCGGCCGTCACCGCGGCGCCGACGGCGCCGCCGAGCAGCCACCACGCGCCGAACGTCAGCAGCGCGAGCACCATGACGACCGGCACGAAGAACCCGCAGACCCGGTCGACCGCGCGCTGGACCGCGCCCTTCTCCGTCCGCGCCCGCTCGACCAGCTCGACGAGCCGGGCGACGCGCGTGTCGTCACCGACCCGGTCGGCCCTGACCACGACCCGGCCGGCGACCAGCGTCGTCCCGCCCGTCACCGGCTCGCCCGCCGCGACCTCGACCGGCACCGGCTCGCCGGTCATCGTGCTCGTGTCCACCGCGCCCGACCCTTCGACGACGACGCCGTCGGCCGCGAGCACGTCCCCCGCGGCGGCGACGACGCGGTCGCCCGGACGCAGCAGCGCCGCCGGGACCCGCAGCTCCCGACCGTCGCGCAGGACGACGGCCTCCGGCGCCCGCAGCGCCGCGAGCGCCCGGACGGCCGCGACCGACCGGCGGCGGGCGCGCGCCTCGAAGTAGCGGCCACCGAGCAGGAACACCGTGACGAACGCCGCGACGTCCAGGTAGAGCGCCCCACCGGGGCCGGCGGCGGCGGCCGGGGCGCCGAACATCGCGTAGACCGACCACCCGGTCGCGGCGAGGACGCCGAGCGAGACGAGCGTGTCCATCGAGCTGCCGCCGTGGCGGGCGGCGGCCAGCGCCCCGCGGTGGAACGGCCACGCGGCCCAGCCCGCGACCGGCAGCGCGAGGGCCAGCAACACCCACTGCCAGCCGGCGAACCGCAGGTCCGGGACGAAGGCCAGCATCATCGACACGTCCGCGAGCGGCAGCCCGACCAGCAGCGCGACGACGAGACGCCGGGCGAGCGAGCGCTGCTCCCGCTGCTCGGGGTCCGGGCCGGGCGCGGACCGGTCGACGACGCGCGCCTCGTACCCCGCGCGCTCCACGGCCGCCACGAGCTCGCCCGGCTCGGCGCCGCCCGCCCGGTGGACGCGCGCGGTGTGCGTCGCGTAGTCGACGACGGCGTACACCCCGTCGATCCGGTTGAGCCTGCGCTCGACGCGCGCGGCGCAGGCGGCGCAGGTCATGCCGCCGATCGTCAGCTCGACGGGCGCGTCGGCGGCCGGGGCGGTGCCCGCCGGTGACGCCGACTCCTGGACCGACACCCGGCCGCCTCCTCACCGAACGTGATCACGCCACTCGCCGGAGTGAACGCCGCCAGTGTGCCCGCCGGCCGGAGCGGACGGCGTCCGGGGTCGGGTCAGCCCAGGACCCTGGTGACCGCGCGGTCGAGCAGCTCGTCGAGCTGCGCCGCCGTGAACCGCTCCGGGTCGCTGACGGCGTCGAAGGTCAGGCCGTCGGCGAGCGCCAGCAGGAGGTCGGCGTCGCGGTCCGGGTCGGCGTCGACCGCGGGGCCCGCGTGCCGTGCCAGCGCGTCGCGGAGGCCGTCGCGGATCCGCCGCTGGCTCGCGGCCTGGATCAGCGCGAGCGAGGGGGTCACGGCGGCGCGGGCGGCGAACGCCACGTACAGCCGGCCCTCGACGCGGCGCTCGTCGTCGAGCGGCAGCAGCTCGCGCAGCAGGAGCCGGACGTTGTCCGCGACGAGCGGCCCGAACGACAGGGCCATGACGCGCCGGCGGGTGCGCTCGACGACGTGCCGGAAGGCGAACGCGAGCAGCTCGTCCTTGGTCGAGAAGTGGTGCTGGACGGCGCCGATCGAGACCCCGGCCGCCGCGGCGACCTCGCGCACGCTGACGCTGTCCAGCCCGCCGCGGTCGACGATCCCCAGCACGACCTCGGCCAGCTCGGACTTGCGGTCGATCCCGCTGGACTTCTGAGCCACGACGGCTACCATACATGCGTATGGGTTACCAATACGATCGTATGGTCAGCCGGCCGCCGTCCTGGACACCGCTCCTGGTCTGCACCGCGGCGTCGGCCGGCCTCCAGCTGGTGAAGTGGGGGCTGACCGGGGGACCGTTGCTGAGCCTGTCCTCACCGCTCACCTGGGCCATGCTGCTGGTGTGCAACATCGCGCTCACGACCCGGAGCCCCCGGGCGAAGCGCGCGCTCGCCCGCACGCTGCAGCGCTGGGTCGTGAACCCGCCGGTCCGGCTGCTGCTGCACCTGGGCGTCATGCCCCTGGGCCTCGCGCTGCTGGAGACGACGGGCCGGACCAGCGGCCGGCGCCGCCGCGTCCCGGTCGGCAACGGCGCCGAGGGAGCGCAGTTCTGGCTCATCGCCGAGCACGGGTGGCAGGCCGGCTACGTGCGCAACATCGCCCGCGACCCGCACGTGCGCGTCCGGATGCGGCGCGGGTGGCGCTTCGTCTGGGTGCCCGGGATCGCGACGCTGCTGCCCCACGACGACGCCTGGGCTCGCCAGCGTCAGATCTGCCGCTGGCATCCGCTCCGGATGCTCAACGCGATGAACGTCCAGCTCCTCGGCACCGCGCCGATGACGGTGCGGATCGACCTCGTCGACGGAGCGGACGGCCCGGTCCCGGTCGGAGCCGCCGCGGCGGTTCCCCGGAACGGGTGATGCCGGGTCGTGCCGGGAACCGGACGGCCCGCACGCGCGACTCCGCACCTGCACGCCACCGTCCGGCCGAGAGGGAGAACCGTGCGCCACATCGCCACGTTCTGCGGCAAGTGCAGCTGCGGCTGCCCCGAGCTGTTCGTCGACGACACGGCACCGCCGGAGCAGCGGGTCGTGATCACCGACGACTTCGGGCAGCGCATCAGGATGAGCCTCGAGCAGCTCGCCGACCTCGTGGCCGACGTCCGCAGCGGTGTCCTCGACGAGGTGCTCGCCGGGACCGGCCGGTAGTCCGTCGCGGCGCCGGCCCGGCAGCCGGACGGCGGAGCCGGTGACCGCCGCCGCGCGTACCGCGGCCGCGGTCCTGCTCGTCGCCGCCGCGGCGGCGGCACTCGGCGTCGTCACGCTCCTGCCGACGGCCGCGGCGACCGGCAGGCCCGGCCCCGCCCTCCTCGCCGGCGCCGGCGTCGAGCTCGTCGCCGCCGCGGCGGGCGGTTTCGCCGTCCTGCGCCGGCGCGCGGGCACGGCCGCGCGGGCGGGAGCGGGCGCCGCGGGCGTCGCCGTGACGACCGTCGCGCTGTCGGCCGTGGCCCTGCTGCCCCCACCCTCGCCGAGGACGCCGGCCGCGCCGCCGGTGCCCGGCCAGGCCACGTGGACACTCGCCACCGGTTCGCACCTGCGCTACGTCCACCTCGCCGCCCGGGGCCCGGTCCGGCCGGACCCCGTCGTCTACCTGCACGGCGGGCCGGGGATCCCCGATCTGCCCGGCGCCGTCTCGCTGCTGGGGGCGCTCACCGCGGACGGGTTCGACGTCTACGCCTACGAGGAGCTCGGCGCGGGCCGCTCGGACCGGCTGTCCGACCCGGCGGGTTACGGCGTCGACCGGGACGTGGCCGATCTCGAGCAGATCCGCGAGCGCATCGGCGCCGACCGCCTGACCCTCGTGGCCCACTCCTACGGCGCGACGCTCGCCGCGCACTACCTCGCCGCACATCCCGGCCGCGTCGAGCGGATGGTCCTGCTCTCCCCCGGCGCGCTCGACCCCGCCGACACCAGCGCCAACCGGGCGACGGCGGGCCTGGGCGCCGGCGCCCGCGTGGCGGTCTACGCCCACGCGCTCGCGCCGCGGGCGCTGCTGGGCTACCTGCTGCTGCAGGCGTCCCCGGCCGCGGCGCACGCATTCCTCCCCGACGCCGAGGCCGACGTGCGCAACGACCGGATCCTCACCCTCGCCGCGCCCGGGCTGCACTGCGCCTCCGCGCCGTCGTCGACGCCCGTCCGGGGCAGCGGGTTCTACCGCCTGCAGTACCCCCAGTCGCGCACCGCCCCGGCGCGGCGGGACCCGCGCCCCGCCCTCGCCGGCTCCCCCGTGCCGACGCTCGTCGTCAAGGGCTCGTGCGACTACCTGTCCTGGCGCTCGGCCCGGGACTACCACGCCGTCCTCCCCGACAGCCGGCTGGTTTACCTCCCTGGCACCGGGCACAACCTGCAACAGGACCGTCCCGACGCCGTGCTGGGCAGCACCCGCGCGTTCCTCACCGGCCGACCCGACCCGGTCCCCGAGCAGCCGGACTGGAGTCGCCCGGCCGACTACCAGGGGCCACCCTGACCGACCACCGCTCCCGGCCTCGTGCCCTTCTTCGCGCGGCCGCGGAAATGCTCTACTACCCCGGTGACGGACGATCGGCCCGTACGCGACCGGCCCCTGCGCGAAGCGCTGGCCGACGAGCGCGACGGGCCGCTGCCGGCCCTGCTCCTCGGCCTCACGGCGCTCGCCGGCATCGTCGACGCCACCAGCATCCTGGCCCTCGACCACGTCTTCGTCGCCGCGATGACCGGCAACATCGTCTTCATCGGCCTGGGACTCTCCGGCGCACCCGGGTTCTCCGTGACGTCGTCGGGCGTGGCCCTGCTCAGCTTCCTCGTCGGGGTGCTCGTGGGCGCCCGGACGTGCCGGCACGCCGGCGGGCACCGCGGGCGGGCGCTGCGCAACGTCACGATCGGCAAGGCGGTGCTGGCCACGCCGGTGACGGCCATCGCGCTGATCGCCGGTGACCAGCTCGGCACGGGTGTCCGGACCACGATCACGGTGCTGCTCGCCGTCTCCATGGGCACCCAGCTGGCCCTCATCCGCTACCTCAAGGTCCCCGACCTGCTGACGGCGGTGCTCACGCTCACGATGACGGGCATGCTCACCGAGCGCGGGGCCGGCCGGCGCGACCCGAAGGTCCTGCGCCGGGGGCTCGCGCTGGTCGCCTTCGGGATCGGCGTCGTCGCGGGCGGCCTGCTCGCCCGCCTGGTCGCCGTGGGCGCGGCGCTGGCGCTCGGGCTGGTCGTCATCGTGGCGGTGGGCGTGGCGTCCCACCGCGTGTCCGGGACGACGGACGCCTGGTCGGCGCCCCGGTAGCGCTCAGCAGGGTGGGCCGGCTCGACTGGGGTAGCTGTGCCCGGTCGGGGTGGTGACCGTGATCGTGTGCGGGATGTCGGCGAGCCCGTCGTCGGTCCAGGTGGACGTCCCAGCCGGGCAGCTCGCGCACGTAGTTCCCGCGCGCGCAGGCCCCGCGCCCGTTGCCCAGGGTGGTGGGGCCGCCGGCCCGGAACGGGACGACGTGGTCGAGGTGGCGGGCCGGGGCGCCGCAGTAGGGGTCCCGGCAGCGGTCGCCGTCGCGGACCCGGATCAGGTGGGCGAGGAACCCGTCGAAACACCGCCGCCGCGGGTCGCCGCCGACCAGCGGTCCGCCGGCGGGTCGGGTGAACAGCCGCCGCCACCACTTGCGGCCCCGTGAGGTGGCCAGGATGTCGGCGGCGATCGGTCCCGGGACCGGCCCGTGCCCGACGATCTGCGCCGAGCCGGCGTGGTCGGGATCGAGGAGCTGGTCGATCGGCATCACGATGCCGACCTCGACCTGCACATCGGTGGCCGCGGCTTGTCCGGTGAGGCGTTCGACCATCAGGTCGGCCATGAGCTGCTGGCGGGTCCGCGGGTCCCCGCGGCGCGCAGCTCGTCGGCGCGCTGGCCGCAGGGCGGCCCAGGCGGCGACGCCCTGCTCGACGGGCAGGTAGCCGGTCAGCAACGTCATGGTGTCCGGGGCGGGGCGCACGGAGACGCCGCGATCGTTGCGGGCGGTGCGGCCGCGGGCCACGTAGCCGGCGGGGTCGGCCTGGTAGGCCAGGGTCTTGGCCAGGGCTTCGGCCTGGCGCGGGTTCAGGGTCTCGATGCCCTGGGCGGCGAGTTGTTTGTCGACCAGGCGGCGCAGTTCGGGGTCGAGGTGGCGGGTCTGGGAGACGATGATCTCGGCGAGGTGTTCGCTGATGCGGCCCTCGGCGAGCAGGGCGCGGCAGGTGGGAAGGTCGGCGTCAGGGCGCGGGCGAGGTCGCAGCCGGTGGGAGCCGGCGGTCGGGGAGAGCCGGCAGGCCAGGCCGATCTGGTCGCCGATGCCGCGGCCGAGCGCGGCGGGGCGGAGCTGGCCGGAGTTGATCTGGGCGGTGTGGGTGTCGACCTGGGAGCGGGCGAACGCGACGATCGTGGTGTGCTGGGCGGCCGCGGCGGCGGCTTTGACGCGTTCGAGCAGGGTGATCTGGTCGATGCGGGCGGGGTCGGCTGACGTGGAGGGGGCGTTGGCCAGGGTGGTGAGGCGGTCGAGCAGCGCGGCGAGCTCGGCGGTGAC
>CAVSJZ010000035.1:0-11733 GCA_963728105.1 uncultured Actinomycetota bacterium
ACCCGCGCTTCGTCGTGCATGAGCCGCGGCTGCGCGAGCAGGACTGGGGCAACCTGCAGGACGAGCACGACCAGGCCCGCCAGGAGGCCGAGCGCAACGTCTACGGCCACTTCTACTACCGGCTCGAGCACGGCGAGTCCGGGGCCGACGTCGACGACCGGCTGGCCGCGTTCCTGTCCGAGCTGGTCACGGGGCCGCCCGACGTCGCGACGCTGCTCGTCGTCACGCACGGGCTGGCGATGCGGCTGCTCGCCCGCCGCGCCCTCGGCTGGTCGGTGGCCCTGTTCGAGTCGCTGTCGAACCCCGACTGCTGCGAGCACCGGGTCCTCACCGGCGGCCCGCGCGGCTGGGCGATCGACCGGCCGTTCGTGCAGTGGAAGCCCGCCGACGACGGGTCCCACCAACAGTGAGCCGGGAGCAGCCGTTCGCGCTCCGCCGGCGGTCGTCCCGGACGCCGACGACCTCGACGAGGCGTCCGAGACGAGCTTCCTCGTGACGCCGTCCCGCCCGCGCGCGCGGTGGCGTTGTCGCCGGTGGCGGTGACCGCCGACGCCGGCGCGCCTCCTGTCCGTCCTGGCCGACGCCGGCGGCGAAGGCTGCTACGTCCACAGCACGCCGCCCGCCGACCCACCCGACGGAGCCCACGCCTACGCCCGCTTCTTCAACCCGACCATGGGCATCGTCGAGGACCCCGCCGCCGGGACGGCGGCCGGCCCGCTCGCCGTCACGCTGGTCCGTGCGGACCTCGTGCACGCCGGCGTCCCGGTGCTCGTCGAGCAGGGGCACCTGTCGGCCGGCCGCGGAGCAGCTCATGCTGTTCGAGGAACCCGGTCAGCAGGGTGGGCCGGCTCGGCTGGGGTAGCTGTGTCCGGTCGGGGTGGTGACCGTGATCGTGTGCGGGATGTCGGCGAGCCCGTCGTGGTCCAGGTGCACGTCCCAGCCGGGCAGCTCGCGCACGTAGTTCCCGCGCGCGCAGGCCCCGCGCCCGTTGCCCAGCGTGGTGGGGCCGCCGGCCCGGAACGGGACGACGTGGTCGAGGTGGCGGGCCGGGGCGCCGCAGTACGGATCCCGGCAGCGGTCGCCGTCGCGGACCCGGATGAGGTGGGCGAGGAACCCGTCGAAACACCGCCGCCGCGGGTCGCCCCCGACCAGCGGTCCGCCGGCCGGTCGGGTGAACAGCCGCCGCCACCACGTGCGGCCCCGCGAGGTGGCCAGGATGTCGGCGGCGATCGGGCCCGGGACCGGCCCGTGCCCGACGATCTGCGCCGAGCCGGCATGCTCGGGATCCAGGAGCTGGTCGATCGGCATCACGATGCCGACCTCGACGGGCACATCCGTGGCCGCGGCCTGTCCGGTGAGGCGTTCGACCATGAGGTCGGCCATCAGCTGCTGGCGGGTCCGCGGGTCTCCCGCGGCGCGCAGCTCGTCGGCGCGTGTCCGCAGGGCGGCCCAGGCGGCGACGCCCTGCTCGACGGGTAGGTAGCCGGTCAGCAACGTCATGGTGTCGGGGGCCGGGCGCACGGAGACGCCGCGGTCTTTGCGGGCGGTGCGGCCGCGGGCCACGTAGGCGGCGGGGTCGGCCTGGTAGGCGAGCGTCTTGGCCAGTGCTTCGGCCTGGCGGGGATTCAGGTTCTCGATGCCCTGGGCGGCGAGTTGCTTGTCGACCAGCCGGCGTAGTTCGGGGTCGAGGTGGCGGGTCTGGGAGACGACGATCTCGGCGAGGTGTTCACTGATGCGGCCTGCGGCGAGCAGCCCACGGCAGGTGGGCAGCTCGGCGTGCAGCGCGCGGGCGACGCCCAGCCGGCGGGAGCCGGCGGTCGGGGAGAGCCGGCAGGCCAGCCCGATCTGGTCGCCGACACCCCGGCCGAGCGCGTCGGGGTCGACCCTGCCCGTCGCGATCTGCGCCTCGACCTGGGAGCGGGCGAACGCGACCAGCACCGTGTGCTGGGCGGCCGCGGCGGCGGCCTTGATGCGCTCCAGGAGGGTGATCTGGTCGACGCGCGCGGGATCGGCTGACGTGGACGGACCGTCGGCCAGCAAGGTGAGGCGGTCGAGCAGCGCAGCGAGCTCGGCGGTGACCGCGTCCGCGGCTCCTCCGTCGCCGGCCACGCTGTTCGATGTCATGTTCGAAGTGTACCGACCAGCCACGACAAAACCGGCCGGTCCAGCGCCGGGCGCGCTCCTCGGTCTCGACAGGCGGGACGAGGAAGAGCGCCTCACTGCCCGGCAAGGGCCGCGCAGGCACCATGATCTGGACGCATGCCGCTCACCCGGCGGGCCCTCGGCCGCGCCACCCTGGCCCGCCAGCACCTGCTGGCCCGCACCGACCGCCCCGTCGAGCAGGTGCTGGAGGACGTCGCCGGGCTGCAGGCCCAGACCCCGCAGACCTGGTACGTCGGCCTGTTCAGCCGCATCCGCGACTTCGCGCCCGCCGCCGCGTCCGACGCGCTGGCCGACCGCCGCATCGTCCGCACGGCCCTGATGCGTTCGACGCTGCACCTGGTCACCGTCGCCGATGCGGCCCGGCTCCGGCCGGCCGTCCAGCCGGTCCTCGACCGGGACCTCACCGGCAACCAGCTCCACGGCCGCGCGGCCCGCGCGCTGGACCTCGACGCCGTGGCCGCCGCCGCCGCGCAGACCCTCGACGGCACGGCACTGACCCCGGCCGAGCTCGGCGCGGCACTGGCCCCGCACTGGCCCGACACGCCCCCGGCCACCCTGGCCTACGCCGCCCGCAACCTGCTCCCGCTCGTCCAGGTGCCCCCGCGCGGCCTCTGGGGACGCTCCGGGCGCACCGCCCACACCACCCTGGCGTCGTGGACGGGCGCCCCCGAGCCCGCGCCGCCGCTCTCCCCGGCCGGGCTGGTGCGCCGCTACCTCGCCGCGTTCGGCCCGGCCACGGTCGCCGACGCGCAGGTCTGGTCCGGCCTGACCCGCCTCGGCGAGGTCGTCGACGCGCTGGCGCCCGAGCTGGTCACCCTGCACGACGAGGACGGCCGCGAGCTCTACGACCTGCCCGACGCGCCGCGCCCGGACCCCGACACTCCCGCGCCGCCGCGGCTGCTCGCCGACTACGACAACGTGCTGCTGTCCCACCGCGACCGCCGCCGCGCCGTCACCGAGGCCTTCCGCAGCGCCTTCGCCCGCCCGCACGGTCCGGTCGCGCAGGCGATCCTGCTCGACGGGACGACGGCGGGCGAGTGGACACTGCGACGCGACCGCGGGTCGGTGGAACTGGCCCTGCGGCTCCTGCCCGGCGCGCGGCCCGCCGACGTCGACGCCCTGCTCGCCGAGGCCGACGCCTGGCTGGCACTGGCCGCCCCCGGCGGAGAGCGGCGCACGCGCGTCGAGCACCTCCGGTGAGCGCCGGTGACCCGGTCCGGATCGTCAGCCTGCGGGGCGATGTCGCGGGGCCGCCGCCGAGCGGGCCCGCGGTCGCGCCGGCGCGCGGTGACGCGCCGACCGAGGGCCATCGCCAACACGAAGACCACCCCGGCGACCCGGAACGCGTGCGGGACCAACAGCGACCCGACCGTGCCCCGGCCGGCGACGGCGGCCGCCACCGGC
Organism: uncultured Actinomycetota bacterium; assembly: GCA_963728105.1. Lineage (GTDB taxonomy): Bacteria > Actinomycetota > Actinomycetes > Mycobacteriales > Pseudonocardiaceae > Pseudonocardia. The sequence goes on from CAVSJZ010000035.1 coordinate 3,568, forward strand.
GCGGTCCGGCGCAGCAGCAGCAGGACGGCCAGGACACCGACAACGGCGACCGGGAGCCACGGCACCCGGTCGCCGAGCTGTCCCCGGTATCCGCCGTGGGCCGCGATCACCCCGCTCGCGACGGTCCAGCCGCCGAGCACGACCGCAGCCCCGGCGGCGAGCAGCCCCGCTCGCCGGCGGCCCTGTCCGGCGCGGGTCGCGCCGCGGTACAGCGGTCCGTGACCTGCTCACCGGCGCCAAGCGGTTCACCGACCTGGCCGAACGCCTCGGCGGGATCACTCCCAAGACGCTCAGCCAGCGGCTGCGTGAGCTGACGGACATCGGGCTCGTCACCGCCGACCGGGAGCCCGGCCGGCGGGAGGTGTGGTACCGCCTGACCCCGGCGGGCGCCGACCTCGGTCCCGTCGTCGACGCGCTCGGGCGGTGGGGCCTCCGCCACGCCTGGCGGATGCCGCGGGCCGGCGAGCCCCTGCACGGGGAACACCTGCTCCGCGCCGCCGTTCAGGCCGTCGAGATGGCCGCCGACGACCACCGGCCGGCCCGCTGGCACGTCCGCCTCGACGGCACCGACTACCGGATGGAGAGCGACGGCCGGCACTGGTCGGTCGCCACGGGCACCCCCCGCCCCCGTCGACGTCACGGTCACCGCCACGACGGACGCCCTGGCGACACTGATCTTCGGCGGCCCCGGCGACGACGTGACCGTCACGGGCGCGCCGGCTCCGGTCCGCCGGTTCCGGCGCCTCGTCGGCGCCATGGCGGCCGTCGTCGGGCCGGACCGGCCGGCGGCCTCCGAGCCGGCGCCGGGCTGATCAGTCCCGGTCGAAGACCTCCCGCGCCCACGCCTCCCGGCTGGTCAGCTCCGGCAGCGCGGCGCGGTAGCGCTCGCGCAGCGTCGGCCAGGCCTTCCCGACCTGCCGCAGCTGCCGCGCCGAGGTCGCGAGCATCTGCTTGAACAGGACCGGGTCGCGGCGGCGGAACGTGACGCCCCGGCCGTCGGGCGTCGACACGGTCGCCGAGTCCAGCCGCGACAGCACGAACCACTGCGCCTGCCGCGAGGGCACGTTGCGCTGCGGGATCACCTGGTGGGCGGGCTCGGGCGCGCGCAGGTTGTGCAGCACGCTCGCGACCAGCCCCTTCAGGATCGGGACGGGCGTGGTCGGCGGCTCGGGGAACACCTGGGCGGCCAGCGCGTCCAGGTCCGACAGCGGGACCTGCGTCGCCGAGTCGAGCGGGCGCCCGTCGTCGTACTCGGCCCGCTTGGCGCGGATCTCGCCGAGCACCGTCGGGAGCTTCGGGAACAGCGCCTCCGGTCCGGCGAGGAAGTCGGCCAGCGCCATCTCCTGCAGCGCGACGGCCGAGTACTCCATGAGCATGAGGTGGCGCAGCGTCCGCTTGAACGTGTCGACGAGCAGCGCGCGCGGGTTGTCCGGGCCGTGCAGGGCGGCGGCGACGTAGCGGTTGCGGTAGTGGAAGTACGCCTGCCAGTCGCTCGTGTCGTCCTTCTCCAGGAACGACATGTGCCAGATCGCGATGCCGGGGACGGTCGCCGTGCGGTAGCCGCGGCCGCGGGCGCGCAGGCCGTACTCGGCGTCGTCCCACTTGATGAACAGCGGCAGCGGCAGGCCCAGCTCCTCCGCGACCGACCGCGGGATCAGGCACATCCACCAGGCGTTGTAGTCGACGTCGGTGCGCCGGTGCAGCCACGGCGTGCGGCGCAGCGACAGCGCCGCGAGGTCGTGGTGGGGTTCGGTGCCGGGCGCGTTGCGCCACAGGAACGCGTTGCGGTCGACGACCTCGCCCATCGTGGAGAGCTGGCTGCGCGCCTGCAGCGACAGCATCTGGCCGCCGACCAGCATCGGCGTGCGCGTGTAGCGGGAGAACGCCACGGCCCGCAGCACCGAGTCGGGCTCCAGGATGATGTCGTCGTCCATGTAGAGGATCTGCTCGCAGTCGGTCGAGCCCAGCGCCTCGTACATGACGCGGGCGTAGCCGCCGGAGCCGCCGAGGTTGGGCTGGTCGACGATGCGCAGCCGGTCGCCCAGCACCGCGGCCGCCTTCTCGAAGCCCGGCTCGTCGCGCACCTTCCGCGTCCCCTGGTCGGGCAGGACCACGGCGACGACGGCGTCGAGGACGAGCGGGTCCTCGCCGATCGCGGTGAGTGTCGCGACGCAGTCGGCGGGGCGGTTGAACGTCGGCATCCCGATCGTGACGGCCGCGCGCCCGGTGGGTGCGTCGGCCGCGTACCAGCCGCCGCCCTCCAGCGTGAGCTCGCCGTCGTCGGTGGTCAGGTCGAACCAGTACCAGCCACCGTCCTCGAACGGGCGCAGGTCCAGCGCGATGTCCAGCTCGTGCCGGCCGGCGTCGGACAGCACGACCCCGCGCTCGAAGATCTGGGCACCGTCGGCCTTGCTGCGGTAGACGTCGACGCGGCCGGTGCCCGACAGCGTGAGCTGCAGGTGGACCTCGGTGAGCCGGCTCCAGTGCCGCCAGTACCCGGCCGCGAACGCGTTGAAGTACGCCGCGAACGACACCTCGCTCTGCGCGGGGAGCACGGCCGACGTGCGCGAGAGCATCCGCAGGCTGCGGTTGCCGGACAGGGCGCCCGTGAGGTCGGCCTTGGGCGCCTTCATCCCCGGCAGCGGCGGCAGGGTGGCCATCCGCACGCCGGTGCCCTCGTCCATGTAGAGCGAGCGGACCGTCATCGGGTCGCCGGGGCGGGGCAGGATCACGCGCTGCAGCAGGGTCTGCGCGGCGGACGCGTCGGGGACGGCCCTGGAGGCGGCGTCGGCGGTCTGGGTCACGACGACTCAGGGTAGCGACGGGCCGGCCACCGGGCCCGCGGGGCCTCGGCGGGCGCCGGCGCGGGTGCGCCCCTCGCGCTGCAGCCCGCGCACGGCGCGGCGCGCGGAGGTGACGGCGCTTCGCCCGTGCCGCAGCGGCGTGACCTGCGTGGCGAGGTGCAGCGGGTACCGCCACGCCGCCTGGTCGTCCTGCCGGTTGAACAGGTCGTACGCCAGCCGGACGGGATGCTCGGCCGACAGCGTCGGGCCGACGCCCTCGAACCAGGCCTGGCTGCGGGCCGCCGCGGCCTGGACGCGGTCGACGACCGCGCGGCGGTCGCGGTCGTAGGCGGACAGCGCCGCCGGGACGTCGGCCCGGTGCCGCTCGAGCCGGTCGGCGAGCGCGATCGCGTCCCGGACGGCGAGGACCGTGCCGGAGCCGATCGCGAAGTGCGTCGTGTGCGCCGCGTCGCCGAGCAGGACGACGTTGCCGTCCACCCAGGTCGTGTTGCGCACCTCCCGGAAGCGCAGCCACGGCGAGCGGTCCCCGGCCGACGGCGGCAGGCGCAGCGGCCGGCCGCCGAGCCGGCGGGCGAAGACGTCGCCCAGCAGGCGCAGGCCGGCGTCGACGTCGAGCGCGTCCAGGTGCAGCCGCTGCCACGTCTCCGGCGGGCACTCGACGATCACGGTGCTGGTCGTCCCCGACGACGGGTAGGCGTGGCACCAGACCCAGCCCGCCGCGGTCTGCTCGAACGCGAACGTGAACCCGGGCAGGACGTGGTCGGTGCCCAGCCACGCGTAGTGGTTGCGGCCCTCGGCGAGGGTCGTGCCGAACGCGCCGGCGGCGCGCAGAGCGCTGCCGGCCCCGTCGGCGGCCACGACGACGTCGGCGTCGGGCGCCCGGGTCACCTCGTGCTCGTGGACGACCTCGACGCCCAGCTCCCGGGCCCGCGCGGTGAGCGCGGCCAGCAGCCGCGCGCGGTCGACGCTGAAGCCGTAGCGCCCGCCGATGTGGACCGGGGCCCGGTCGCCGATGCACACACGCTGGCTGCGCCACACCCGCGCGACGGCCCGCACGGCCCGGCCCGAGGCGACGTCGGTGGCGTACACGTCGTCGAGGAAGTCCTCGCCGAACACGACGCCCCAGCCGTGGGTGCTGCCGGCGCGGTTGCGCTCCAGCACGACGACCTCGTCGCCGGGCCGGCGGGCCTTCGCCAGGATCGCGAGGTACAAACCGCCCGGACCGCCACCGACACACACGATTCTCATCGGTCCTCCGCTGTGGATAGCGTCGCCGCGTGCACGTCGTCGGGCGGCTGCGGCGGGAGCTGGGCAGGCCGCTTTCCCGCAACGCCTACGCGCTGATGGCGAACACGGTCGTCAACTCGGGCCTCGGCCTCGCGTACTGGGTGCTGGCGGCCAGGGTCTTCCCCGCGGCGGAGGTCGGCCGCAGCAGCGCGCTGGTGTCGCTGATGGTGCTGGTCTCGACGCTGACCCAGCTCAACTTCGGCGGCGCGCTCGTCCGCTTCCTGCCCCGCGCCGGGCACGGGTCGCGCCGGCTCCTGCTCGGCGCCTACGCGGTGGCCGTGGCGGTGGCCGGCTTCGGGTCCGCCGGGGTGATGCTGTGGTGCGCGCTCGCCTTGCCCGCGACGGCTCCGCTGCACGTCGGCGCCGGGTTCGCCGCCTGGTTCGTGGCCGCGACGATGGTGTGGTCGGTGTTCAACCTGCAGGACGCCGCGCTCACCGGGATGCGCTCGGCGACCTGGATCCCGCTGGAGAACGGGCTCTACGGCGTGCTCAAGCTGGGCCTGCTGGTCGGCATGGCGGCGGTGGCGGTCCCGGACGGGGTGTTCACGTCGTGGAGCGCGCCGGTCGTGCTGCTGCTCGTGGCCGTCAACCTGCTGATCTTCCGGCGGGTGCTGCCCCGGCACGCGGCCGCGAGCGCGCCGACCCGGCAGCTGCCCGACCGCCGCGCCCTCGCCCGCTACATGGTCGGCGACTACGCCGCGCAGACGTTCAACCAGCTGTCCTCGACGTTCCTGCCGGTCCTCGTCGTCACCCTGCTCGGCGCGGAGGCTGGTGCGTGGTTCCTGCCGGCGCAGACGGTCTTCGCCGCGATCGGCCTGCTGGCGGCGGCGATCACGTCCTCGCTGGTCGTCGAGGCCGCGACCGACGAGGCCGGCGCACCGCAGCTGGCCGCCGCCGTGCTGCGGCGCATCTGCCTGGTCGTCCTGCCGGCCGCGGCCGTGGTCGCGCTCGCGGCCCCGTGGCTCCTGGAGCTGTACGGCCCGGCCTACCGGGCGGGCGCGACCCTCGTGCTGCAGCTGATGATGGTCTCGCTCGTCCCGCGCGTCGTCGTCGCGCTCGCGATCAGCCGGCTGCGCCTGGAGCGCCGGACGGGGGCGCTCGCACTGCTGCAGCTCGCGCAGGCGGTGATCCTCGTCGGCGGGACGGTCGCGTTCGCGCGGTCCGCAGGTCTCGCCGCCGTCGGCTGGTCGGCGATCGCCGCGGAGCTCCTGCCCGCCCTCGCCGTCGGCCCGTCGCTGGCGCGGTGGCTGACCGGGCGGGGCGGCCGGACAGGTGGGGACTCCGCCGTCCGGGGTGTCGCACCGGGGTGATCGCACACCGGCAGTTTCGGAGGCATTGCTTGGTGAATCCTCAGACCGCGCGCCCGGGGTCAGTCCTCCGCGGACTCCGTGCCCGCCAGCGCCCGGCCGTCGGTGAAGTACGGCGCGATCCGGTTGTCGAACATCGTCAGCGCCGACCCGATCGCCATGTGCATGTCGAGGTACTTGTAGGTGCCAAGGCGCCCGCCGAAGAGCACGTTCGCGTTCGCCGTCTCCTTGCGGGCAAGGTCGCGGTAGCGCAGCAGCCGCGCGCGGTCCTCCGGCGTGCCGACCGGGTAGTACGGCTCGTCACCGGGCTGCGCGAAGCGCGAGTACTCGCGGACGATCACCGTCTTGTCCGCCGGGTAGTCCCGCTCGGGATGGAAGTGGCGGAACTCGTGGATGCGGGTGAACGGCACGTCGATGTCGTTGTAGTTCATGACCGGGGTGCCCTGGAAGTCGCCGCAGTCGCGCACGACCTCCTGCTCGAAGTCCAGCGTGCGCCACGACAGGGCGCCCTCGGCGTGGTCGAAGTACCGGTCGAGCGGACCGGTGTAGACGGTCGGGACGCCGGCCGGCAGCGTGTGCCGGACGTCGAAGTAGTCGACCGAGAGGCGGACCTCGATGCCCGGGTGCTCGGCCATGCGGGTCAGCCAGGCCGTGTAGCCGTCGACGGGCAGGCCCTCGTAGGTGTCGTTGAAGTAGCGGTTGTCGAACGTGTAGCGCACCGGCAGCCGGGTGATGATCGACGCGTCCAGCTCGGTCGGGTCGGTCTGCCACTGCTTGGCCGTGTAGCCCTTGACGAACGCCTCGTAGAGCGGGCGCCCGATCAGCGAGACCGCCTTCTCCTCCAGGTTCCGCGCGTCCCGCGTGTCGATCTCGCCCGCCTGCTCGGCGATCAGCGCCCTGGCCTCCGCCGGGGTGTGGCTGCGGCCGAAGAACTGGTTGATCAGCGCCAGGTTCAGCGGGAACGCGTAGACCTGCTCGCCCACGCGGGCGAAGACCCGGTGCTGGTAGCCGGTGAACGCGGTGAACCGGTTGACGTACTCCCACACCCGGGCGTTGGAGGTGTGGAACAGGTGGGCCCCGTAGCGGTGGACCTCGATGCCGGTCTCGGGCTCGGCCTCGGAGTAGGCGTTGCCGCCCAGGTGCGGCCGCCGGTCCAGCACCAGCACGCGCTTGCCGAGCTGGCTGGCGGCCCGCTCGGCGACGGTGAGGCCGAAGAACCCCGATCCGACGACGACGAGGTCGTAATCCGCATGGCTCACGGCGCCCGAGGCTACCGGTCTACAGGCCGCGCACCCGGCGGGCCCACCCCGGATGGCCGGAGCCGGCGAGGTCGAGCGCGAGCTGGTCGACGTAGCTCGGGCGGACCAGCACGGTCGCCGCCGGGTCGGCGGCGAAGACCGTCTCGGCGGCCGCGAGGACCTCCGGGGGGTCGGCGGGCGGACGGCCGAGGTCGGTGGCGCCGGCGATCTTGTTGGCCGCCCCCGTCCAGGTGTCGGTGAGGGCGAGGTACCACTGCGCGGCCAGTGCCGGGTGGGCCTTCCCGTCGCTCGGGACGTCCAGGTAGTACGCGTGCGCCGGTGGCCCGTCGACGGCGGCGACCCGGTCGGCGAGGTCGGCCACGGCCGGGGTGACGTCCAGGTTGCGCAGGTGCGTCGCCCGGTCCAGGGCACCGGGGGCGGCCGGCGGCAGGCCGATCGACGTCGCGTCCGGGATCGCCAGCCCGAACGCCTGCGTCGCCGCCACCGCCACGGCGAGGCCGCCCGCGACCGCCAGCGGGCCCCGCGGCACGCGCCGGGCCACCAGGTACGACAGCGGGACGAGCAGCAGCACCGGCAGCACCATGCCGAGCGCGGTGGTGTACTTGATCGAGTAGTAGGAGATCGTGCCCAGCGCGTCGATCTGCGCCTGCGCCAGCACGACCGAGACGGCGATCCCGACGACGGGCACGAGCGCGAGCGCCGCCAGCCGGGGCCGGCGGCGGGCGGCCAGTGCCGCGACGACGAGCGCCAGCGCGGCGATCACGACGTCGCCGAGGCCGGGCGGGGCGACGCCGCCGGGCGTGAGCAGCGCGTCGGAGTCCACCCGCAGCAGCACGAGCGCGGTCCGCGCGAGGCAGCAGAGCACCACGAAGGCCGTGCCGGCCATGACGGCGGCCCCGACGGCACCCGTCCGGAACCGGGCGCGCCGCGGCGGCAGCAGGCCGGCCAGCAGCGCGGGCAGCGCGGGCAGCAGGAGCAGCACCCACGCGTTCGCGATCCCGACGACGGCCCCGCCGACCACCGCGACCGGCAGCGGCGCGACCCGCGGCAGGGGCACGACGACGAGTGCGACCGCGCAGACGAGCGCGCACGCGACGACGAAGTTGGCGAAGCCGTTGTCGACGGCGGCGGCACCGGGCCCGAGCAGGAAGACCGTGGCCGCGAGCGTCAGGACCGGTGCGGCGAGGGCCGGGCGCCTGCGCACGGGCGGCAGGGCCGCGGCCCGGCCACGACCGTCAGCGTCGCGGTGACGACGACGATCGCGACGCACCTCGGGTACGCCTCCAGCTCGGTCGTCAGCGGCCCGACGGCCGGGCCCATGAGCAGCTCCTGCACGCCGGCGACCGCGGCGTGGAAGCCCTGCGGGTAGTTCGCGAACTGCCAGGCGCCACCGAGCGTGTCGACCGTGACGCCGTGCAGCCGGATCGAGTGGACCATGCTGAAGTGCGCGACGTTGTCCCAGCCGGTCAGCAGCAGGCCCATCGTCTCGCGGGCCGTGCGCGGCATGAG
>CAVSJZ010000036.1:0-68761 GCA_963728105.1 uncultured Actinomycetota bacterium
GACGTCCTCGCGCGAGAAGCCCTCCAGCGTCGCGATGAGGTCGGCGCCGATGCCCTGCGGGACGAAGCCGGTGCCGTAGGAGGTGTCGGGGTCCATCGCCCAAGCGCCGCCGTCGGAGCCCATCGGCACCCGCGACATGGCCTCGACGCCACCCGCGAGCACGAGCTCCTCCATGCCGGAGCGGACCTTCTGCGCCGCGGTGTTGACGGCCTCCAGTCCGGACGCGCAGAACCGGTTGAGCTGCACCCCGGCGACCGTGTACGGCAGGCCGGCGGCGATCGCGGCGGTCTTGGCGATGTCGCCGCCCTGGTCGCCGATGGGCGAGACGACGCCGAGCACGACGTCGTCGATCTGGTTCGTGTCGAGCTCGGGGTGGCGGGCGCGGATCTCGTCGATCAGCCCGACCACCAGCGAGATCGGCTTGACCTCGTGGAGCGAGCCCGAGGCCTTGCCTCGGCCACGCGGCGTGCGGACGGCGTCGTAGACGAACGCCTCGGGGATGTCGGCCATACGGCTTTGTTACAGCAGTACTGTCACATAGGTCAAGGAATCCCGTACGGTGTCACCCGTGTCCGCCCCCGCCGCCTCCTCCCGCGCCCCCTCCGACGTCGACGACCTGACCATCGACCAGCTCGCCGCGCGCACCGGGATCACGGTCCGGACCATCCGTTTCTACGCCCAGCGCGGGCTGCTCCCCGCCCCGACGCTGCGGGGCCGGACGGGCCTCTACGGGCCCGGCCACGTCGCCCGGCTGGAGCTGGTCAGCGAGCTGACGGCGCTGGGCTTCACCCTCGCAGCCGTCGAGGCGCAGCTGGAGCGGCTGCCCGCCGACGCCGGCGGCGACGAGCTGGCCCTGCAGCGGGCCCTGCTGACGCCGTGGGTGCCCGAGCAGCTGGAGGACGTCGACGAAGCCGAGCTGGACGCGCGCGCCGGGCGGGCGTTGTCGGCCGCGGACCTGGACGCGCTGGAGGGACTCGGCGTCATCGAGCGCCTCGACGTGCGGCCGGGTCCGCCTGCACGGGCCCGCGTCGCTGGGCCAGGGCCTGGCCGTACTGGACTCGGGGCTGCCCGCCGACATGTGGCGCCGGGCGCACGCGATCATCGAGCAGCACACCACCGCGCTCGCCGAGGACCTCATGGCGATGTTCCAGCAGGAGGTGCTGCAGCCCTACCGGGACGCCGGGCGGCCGGCGGCGGAGCGCACCCGGCTCGCCGCGGCGTTGACGCAGCTGAAGCCGATCACCGTCCGCGGGGTGATGACGGCCTTCGGCCGCGCGGTGAACCGGACGATCCGCGAGCGCGCGGGGTAGCGGTCAGACGCGTTGCGAGCACGCCGTCACCTCTTCCAGCAGGGCGCACACGTGAGCCGGGCTGATCGGGCTGCCCTGCTCCGGTCTGCGATGGCCGGGGGAGCGGTACACGGGCGTCGACGTCCGTACTTCCGTGCCCTGCACACGAGCGATGGCGACCAGCGCGTCGGTCGCGGGCTCGGCGACGTGCAGCTCGCCGGGCCGGCGGGTGTAGACCGTGCCGGCCCGGCGGAAACGCGCCGGGCGGTAGGCGAGGGACACCGACGCTGACGGCCGGTCGGGCAGCGGCCCGTTCGTCCCGGGGTAGTCGTAGACCTCGAAACGCTCGCCGTGTGGCGCCGGGTCGAAGAGGACCTCCCGCAGCGCGCCGGTGATGACCCAGGAGGCGAACGGCCAGCGGTGCCCGTGCGGGTTGACGAGCGCGGGTCGGGCGGTTGCAGCCGCGGCCAGACGTGCAGGCGCACGCGGGGCAGGCGCCCCGGGCTCGAGCACGATCTTGGCGAAGCCGTTCGCGTGGAAGGTCGAGTGCGCGGCCACCTCCGCGAGCCGGTTCCGGTCCTCGATGCACGCCGCGCGAGCAGAGTCCGCAGGCGGCCGGGCGCGTCCCGGTAACGGGTCGCCTCGAGCCTCAGTTCCTCGAGCTCGAGGCGTAGCCGATGCCCTTCGACGTCATCGCTGGGCTCCACGGCATCCCTCGGGAGGTCGTCCTTGGACGGCAGGACCGTCCACGGTACGTGCGGGAAGCTCGGACTCAAAAGCCTCCGGCCGGCCGCGCGAGCAGGCCGTCGATCGTCGTCAGGGCACGCCGCAGCTCGTCGACCAGCAGTCCCCGCTCCCCCAGCCGGGGGCAGGTGCCGTAGAGGGACGAAGACCGGGGCGTCGTCGGCGACGACGCCGCCCTGGACCACGACCGTGAGGACCGCGCCGGAGCCGATCGGCGCCACGGTGTGCACGGCAGTCCTCGGGCAGCGTGTAGACCGATGCCCGGCGGCCCGCTCGAAGCGCTCGCTCTCGCGCAGCCACATCCGCTCGCTCGGCTGCAGCGACCGGGGGTCGAAGCGGCTGCCGTACCGGTAGAGGTCGTAGGCGTGCGGCTGCTCCCCAGCGGCGTGGGTCACGTCGTGGTACGCCTCGCTGACGCCCTCGCCCGCCACGACCCAGGACGCGAACTCCCACCGGTGCCCGTGCGGGTCCAGCTCGCCGCGCAGGCCGGTGGACTCCGGCCAGAGGTGCAGCCGCACGCCGAACCGCTCGGTCGCGATGATCTTGATCTTCGCGAAGCCGTTGCGGTGGAAGTAGGAGCGGCGGAGCAACGCGTCCATCCGTTCGGGGCTGTCGAGGATGCGGGCCAGCCGCGATCGGAGCCGCTCCGGCTCGGATCGCAGGCGCGACGCCACGTCGCACAGCAACGCGATCTCCGCCGAGCCCTGTAGAGCCGACTCGATGTCGGCCAGGAGGTCGTCGTCGGCGACGTCGGGAGTCGCCAGGTCGGCAGGCATCGTCGGTAGTCCCGTCGGGGGCGGGCGCGTCGCCACGTCGTGGCTGATCGCCGAGGTCGAACAGGGGAGCGAGCGGCAACAGAGCGGGAGCGATCAGAGCAGAACAGTGCGGGAGCAGGAGCCGGATGCCGGGATCAGCCGGAGTCGATCCGCCGGCGCGGTGAAGAGCGCGAAGGCGGCGTCCTGGACGGCTTCGACGGCCTCCTGCAGGAGCCAGACAGGCGTGTCGCCGTTACCCCAGGTGAAGAGATGGCGCGTGTAGTCGTAGCGCTCCCAGACGACCTGGAGCGCACGCTCGATCGCCGGTCGGTCCGGTCGCTCCGCGCCGGCCAGCGCGCGTACCACCAGTGCCGCCGTGAAGTGGTGGAAGGCGAGCTCCTCTGGATCACCATCCGGCCTCGTACGGCGCACGATCTCCGTCACCCCACCGAGGTTCAGCGGGGTGGCCAGCCACTTCTCGGCGGGCGCTATCGCGTCGGCCACCAGCTCCGCTTCCGCGAGCCTCAGCGCGCTGACCGCGTACGCCGTGTGGGCGACGGACGGCTCGACCATCGGCTGCTCACCCGGGAGGGCCTTCTCGGTCCAGAGCCCGACTCCGTCGAAGTCGCGCCGCAGGTCCAGCAGCAGGCGCACGATGCGCTGCGTGAGCGGGGCCTCGGGCGCGATCCGCATGAGCGGCCTCAGCGCAAGCGTCAGGATGAACGGCCGCTCGCGGGCGATCTCGTCCTGGTCAAGCTGCGTGCCGAGCACTCGGATGATCTCGTCGACGCCGAGAGGAACCCCGGCCCCGATCAGGAAAGTGAGGCAGCGGCCGTGGCCTCCATGCGGGGCGCGCCTTGCGCACTGGCGTGCCAGCCGCGGATGCGGCCGTTCGCGTCCACGCCCTGCCGCGCGATCCGCTCGACGATGGCCGGGGTGTGCCGGTCAGGTCCGCCCAGCAGCGCCAACGCGCCGAGCCCGTAGATCGTCGACAGCGTCGACGGGGGACGGTTCGTCGACGACACCAGGTTGTACCGCCAGCCGAGCGGACGGCCCTCGTCGTCGAAACACAGCTGCTCGTCGAGGACCCGACGCGCGTCCTTCGTCACCTGCAGCACCGTGGGCCCCGACGGCGGCGCCGCCGTCCGCTGCTCGGGCACCCGGCCTCGCGTACCGCGGCCGGCCCCGACCGCGGCGTCCAGCGCGGCGACGAGCGCTCCGCCCGCCTCCAGCGCGCGGTCCAGCTCCCGCACGCGCTCACGGGACGGAAGGTGCCGGTTGGCCTCCCACTGGGCGACGGTCGGCCGGCTGACCCGCAACCGCAGCGCCGCCGCCTGCTGGGTCAGGCCCCGGCGCTCCCGGTACTCCCTGAGCAGGTCGCCGAAAGGTGTCTCCATGGCGCTGGTAGGTAGGTTCTCCGTTAGCGTTAGGGCGGTGTGAGGTTTATCCTGTGTACTTGTCATGTCAGCCCTACTTCTAACGTAGGTAGGTGAGTGGCCGCATGTTAGGACAGGTAGGCGATCACCGTCTGACTCGAACCCTACCCTCCCGTCGTTACCCGCGGCCACCGGGCCGTTCCCGACGCTCCGGTCACTGTTGTCATCGTGACGAAAAGGTGATCTCGTGATAGCGCCACCAGGCCCGGAACCGCACGTAGCGCGGTTCGACGCGGCGACGACCGCCATGGAGGACGGCCGGTGGGCCGACGTGCTGGCCCGGACCGGCACCGCGGGCTGGTGCCCCGGGCGGGACTGGGTCCGGCTCGCGGTCATCCAGTCCTACTGCGCGCGGAGCATGCGCTGCCAGGCGCGGGCCGAGGTCGGCCTCGCGGCGGACGACCTCGACGTGGCGGCCGGCGCCCTCCCGCCCGGGTACCGGCGCGTCGAGCGCCGGCAGCGCCGCGCCGTGCTGCCGGCGCAGCCGGACGCCGGCGACGTCCTCACCGGGTTCGTGTGGCGGACGGCGCGGGCGATCCTGCGCGAGCAGGCCGGTCTCGCCGAGCTCGCCGCGCTGCTGCAGCCCGGCCGGCTCACCCCGGCCGAACTGTTCGTGGTCGCCTACATCGAGCACCTGCGTCGCGTGAGCTGTGACTACCACCTCACCACCGCACTGGCCGCGCTGCGCCGGGGCATCGGCCTCGAGGTGGGCGCGCGGGCACTCGCCGGGCGCGCGACCGACCTGTGCCGGCTGGCCGACCCGCTGGCGCCGGACGTCCCGGTCGCCGCCTGGCGGGCGGTGGGCCGGCGCTGGGGCTGCGAGCTCGCCGCGCTGTCGGAGTTGGCGGCTGCCCCGATCGTCCCACGGACCGGACCGGGCGTCCTGCCACCCGGGACACCCCTGCGCCTCGCCCACGTCGAGGCCTACCGGCGGGCCTGCGCGTGGCGGGACGCCCGGCGATAACAGCCGGTTACGGCCGGGACATTGTGGCCTGGCGCGGGGAGATGCGACGATGACATGCCCGCCATGCGCCACGAACGCACCGGGCCCCAGGCAGCGCCCGCAACCGGGAGGCTCGCGCATGGAGGTGGAGGTGCGCCGTCGGGCGGTCGACGGCGGCGCCGGGCTGGAGCTCGTCGCGGTCGCCGCGCCGGGGCCGCTGGTGCATCCCGCTTCGCTCGGCGCGGGCGTCACCCTCGCCGTCGACCCGCTCGCGCCCGACCGGTGGTCCCGCCTCGCCGCGTCCGCCCTCGACGAGCCCGCCACGGCGGTCCTCGCCGCGATCGTCGGCAGGCCGGCCGCCGATGTGCTCGTCGCCACGCACGTCCCGGACCGGCTGCGGGTCGCCGCACCCCCCAGCGCCGGGCCGTGGCTGCGGCTCGGCGTCGTCGACGCCATCGACCGGTGGCTCCCCCTTCCCCTCGACCAGCCGCTCGTGGACGCCGAGCGCGGCGTCGCCCGGCTGCACGCCGCCGCAACCCTGCCGGCCGGCGGTGCCGCCCACCGCCTCGTGGTCGGCGACGCGCTGCGCCTGGCCCGGCGCGCCTCGGCGGGCGTCGTCGCGCACCTGGCCCGCCGGCGGCGGCGTGGCTCACCCGTGCCGGCGCCCTTCTGCGCGGCGTTCGCGTGGCTCGTCGACGGCTACCGGACCCTCGGGACGCATGTCGCCGGGCCCGATCGGGAGCTCGCCGCCGTCGAGCGGGCCTGGCGGGCCTTCCGCGGAGGCGTCAGCGCGGGCCACGCGGCCGGACGCACACGCACGCCCCCGTCGGGACCTCGCCGCGAGGGCACGAGCATGATCGACCCGCGCCGGGTACCGGCGCGGGTGCTGTGCCTCTCGTCCGACCCGGACGCCGGCGAGGTGCGCCTGACCCCCGCCGCCGGCCGCGGCCTGCAGGTCGAGGTCCCGGCGTTCGGCGGTGACATCGACGAGCTCAAGGCGGGCAGGCTCGTCGTCGAGCTGGTGGACCGCCGCACGTCCGAGCCCGTCGGCCACGGGCTGCTGACGATCACCTCCGGCCCTCGCGCGACACGGCGGCGCGCGTTCCGCTCCACCGTGCACCTGGCCGGGCGGGACGCCGCCGAGCTGCGCGCCGAGGTGTTCGACGCGCTGGCCGAACCCCCGCCGGCCGGGCCCGAGGGCGTCCGCGACGCCCGCCGGGCGGTCGCAACGCTGCGGGCCGCACGCCGCGAACGCGCGGCCGCCCACATCGTGGACGGGGCGACGCCGGCCGATCCGGACGACGCCGGGCGGCTGCTCGTCGCGGAGATCGCCGCGGCGGTGGACGGGGCCCGCTGAGCTGAGCGGGCCGGCACGAGCGGGCGGATTCTAGGCCGTCGCGCGACCGGCGTCGAGGGTTCCGCCCGCCGCGGATCGGACCGGAGCCCCGCGGCGGCGGCGGACGGACGCTTGCGGGGTGACCGGGACGTCGGGGCCCGGCGCAGTGGAGGACCGCCGTGCCGAACCTGCCCGCCGGCCTGCCGCCGAGCCACGCCCGGCACGAACCGTCCCACGCCGGTGACCGCCAGCGCGCCGACGCACAGCGCGGGCCCGCCGACGCCGCCCCGCTGATCGAGCGGCTCCCGGGCCCGGAGTCGGGCGAGGACGCGCTCGGCGCCTTCGTCGCCCGTGGGACGCGGCCGTGGGGCGGCGAGCCGGTCGCGGTGCCCGGCCCGGTACTCGTCGCGCTGTGGGTGTTGCTCGCCGCGACCACCGGCTTCGGCACGTGGCTGACCACGGTGGTCTTCGCGGGCACACCGTGTCCCGGCGTCCCGTGCACGATCACGACCTGGGGGCACCCCGGGCTCGTCCTGACCCTTGCCGGCGCCTGCGCGCTCCCGTTGGGCGCGCTGGCCGTGCGGTTCCACGGGCTGGTCGAGCTGACCCCGGCGGCCCTCGCGGCCGCGCTCGTCGCGGCGGCGTGCGGGGTCGTCGCCGTGGCGGGCGTCGCCGCGCTGCTGCTCGGCGTCGTCGGCGGCGCCGCGCTGGTCGCCGCCCTGCTCGTCGCCGTCGCCGAACGGATCTGACCGGGAGAACCGCCATGAACGCCCTCGATCTCCGCCACGACCCGGCGACCGCCGGGTACGCCGCGCTGACCGACCTGGACGCCGGCCTGCACCGGGCCTGGCCGGAGCTGTCGCCGTCGCTCGTCCTGCCCTGGAGCGCCTGGCCCGTGCTCGCGTGCGACCCCGACGGCCGGGTATGGGTCTACGGACCGGCCGAGCGGGATCCCCTGGCCCGCGACGGCCGGACGGTCGTGCCCCGGGCGCAGCGGACGGCGTTGGCCGCGCTCGCCGAGCGGGGCGCGCCGTTCCAGCGGGTCGCGGTGGCGCACGAGCTCGACCCGGAGGGTCCCGTGCGGCCGCTCCTGCCGGCACTGGCCGGTGGCCCCCGCCGGTGCACCGACGCGGTGGCGCGCGCGGTGACCGGGGCGCCGCCCGCGCCGCCGCGGACCGCGCGCACCCTGCGCGGGCTGGACGGGCTGCTGCGCGGTGGCCGCCGCGCGCTCGCTGCCGCGGCCGACCAGCTGCTCGACCCGATCGTCTTCGGCGTGCTGGGGCCCCGGCCGCCGGCCGAGGGCGAGCCGTGCCTGTGGGTCCCCGTCGTCGCCTGGCGGTGGTGAGGTGCTCACCGCCCGCCTGCCCGTCAGCCCGGCCGCGCGCCGGGCCCTCTGGGCACTGATCATGCTCGACGCGCTCACCGGCGCCTGGATGGCGGCCGCCGGCGGGTGGTTCGACCGCACGTCCCCGCTGACGGCGCTGGCCACGCTGGGCGGCCACCACGACTGGGTGCTGTGGCTCGCGGCGGGGTCGTTCGCCGTGCTGCTCGGAGCCGCCGTCCGGACCGGCGGGTTCGTCGTCGCCGACGGTGTCACGCGCGCGCTGATGGCCCTCGCCGCCGGCGCCGCCGTGGTGGCCGCCGCCGGCCTCGTCGCGCTCGCGGCGTTCGTCGGCGGGGTCGTCGGGCTGCTGGCCGTCGTGGGGCGCGCCCTCGGCCGCTGAGAGCCGTTTCGCGAGGTGGGACGGGAGGGGCTAACTTCGTCACGTGCAGATCCTGCGTGCCGCGGGGCATTTCGCCGTCCCCGTCGGCGAGCCGAACACCTACCGCGAGCACCTGCGCGTGCGCGACCTTTCGGTCGGCACGTACTGCATCCCCGTCGGCGGGAAGGACGGCCAGTCGCCGCACGGCGAGGACGAGATCTACGTCGTGCTCCGCGGCCGGGCGCGGATGGTCGCCGACTCCGGCGAGGCCGACGTCGGGCCCGGCACGGTGATCTACGTGCCCGCCGAGGAGTACCACCAGTTCACCGACGTCAGCGAGGACCTGTCGGTGCTGGTCGTGTTCGCGCCCGCCGAGAGCATGACGTCGTGAGCGCGACCAGGCCGTGACGTTCACGATGGCCCACCGCGTCCGGTACCGCGAGACCGACGCGCAGCACGTCGCGTTCAACGGGCAGTACCTCGGCTGGTTCGACGACGCCATGACCGAGTTCCTGCTCCACCGCGGGCTGGCCTACAGCACGATGCTCGCCGCCGGATACGACGTGCAGCTCGTCCGTTCGGAGATCGACTGGCGCGGCGGCGTCGGGTTCGGCGACGACATCGCGATCGCCGTGTCGACCGCCCGGCTCGGCCGCACGAGCTTCGCGCTGGACTTCGAGGTCCGCCGCGACTCCACGGTGACCTGCACGGGCCGGACGGTGTACGTCGTCGTCGCCACCGACGGCAGCGGCAAGCAGGAGATCCCGACGCTCATCCGCGACGCGCTGGGCGAGCCGGCGCCGCTGCTGCCGGCCTGACGCGTCGACCGGGCCTCGCGCGCCGACGGGCCGCTCGCGGGCGGTCGACAGCGCGCGAGCCGCACCCTCGCGCGCGAGCCGCGCCCGCGCCCGCCACCCCGGCCGGGTCGGCCGGCGTGGCGTCAGGTGGCCAGCCAGGCCAGCAGGCGACCTCGCGACCAGCAGCGCGCCACGGCCTCGGCGCGCAGGGTCGACCCGTCGAACAGCGCCACGCCGACGATGGTGTGCCCGGACGCGTGCCGATCCCCGAAGGTGGGTATCGCCGGCGCGACGCCCACGCCCTCCGCCGACACCCACGCGACCGGCCGGACCGCCGCTGCCTCGTCGAGGCGGTGCAGGAAGCGCAGGCGGCTCTCGACCGGGTAGCGCGAGAGCGCCCAGGTCGTCGTGACGACCGGCAGGGCGTCCGCCGGCACCCGGGCGACGGCGGCGGGCAGCACGTCGACGGCATCGCCGCGCAGCAGCTCCGGCGGGGCCGACGCCGCCACCGCCAGCTCCGCCTCCAGCTCCTCGGCCCGCTCGCGCCGGTCCGGCGGCACGCAGGCCCGCAACCATCGGGCGTCCTGCGCGTCGGCCGGGTCGACGGGGTCGCGGTCGACGCCGATCCGCGCGACGACCACGGGCAGCGCCCGCGCCGGGACGGGCCGGCGCCCCACGGTCGAGGCCGAGAGCCGCACGGGAGACGACGGGTCGCCGAGCGACCGCCCGTCGGACCAGGTGATGCCCACGCGGTCGAGGTGGAGGTTGAGCCCCGCGGAACCGTCCACGTCGACCAGCCCGACCGAGCGGGCGCCCGCCCGGTACGCCGCCTCGGCGACGGCCGGGTACAGCACGGCGGCGCGTGCGGTCTCGACGGTCCGCGGCCGCCGGCACCTCACGATCGCCACGACCGCGTCGGCCGAGCTCAGGAGGGTGTCGACCGCCGCGGCGGCGGCAGCGTCGGGGTCCCCGGCGGCGTAGGCCGCGGCAAGCGCCGGGGCGTCACCGGCGAGGGCGAGGTCGTGCAGCGCGGCGAGGACGGTCGCGGGGTTGCGGCGGCGCGCCGGAGCCGCCGCGAGGGCGCCCATGGCCTCGTCGGACGTGCTCAGCGCGGCGGCCACGCGCGCGTACAGCGGCGACCCCTCGGCCGCCTCGACCTCGGCGAACCGGCGGTACACCGCGGCGAGCGCGCCCGCCGGGGCCACGGGGGCGGCGCGTGCTGGCATCCCCGCGATCCTAGGCCGGGCAGCGCCACGGGCCGACTCGTTTCCCGGGTCTGCGTGCGGCCGTCGCCGGACGGGGTCCGCCGCTCGCCGGCGCGGAACGGCGAGCACCCAGCCAGAGCGTGTGACAGCCGTGGAGACGACCACGACGGGTGGCGGCGCGCTCGACGGCAGCTCGGCAGCAGCGCTCGCCGGTGCCTCGTTCCCGCGTCCACCACGCCGGACCGGCGCCTACCGGTGGCCGTACTTCGCCGCCGCGGCGGCCGCGGCCGGGCAGGCGCCGTCCGGCCGCCCGCACGCGACGAGGTCGCAGAGGCGGCAGATCCACGGGCCGCCGTCCTTGGCGTCGACGACCGCGGCCATGATCGCGCCGAGCGCGCCGTGGAGCGCACGGCGCTCGTCCTCGCCCATGCCGGCGAGCAGGCCGCGCAGGTAGCCGGCCCTGGCGTCGGTGACGCGGGACGCGGCACGCTCGCCGGCCGCGGTGAGCGACACCGCCCGGGTGCGCCCGTCGGGCCCGGGTCCGCGGGCGACCAGGCCCGCGGCGACCAGCCGGTCGACCAGCCGGACGGTGCCCGACGCCGTCAGGCCGAGTACGGCCCGGAGGCGGTCGAGGGAGGGGTCGGCGGCGATGTGGTGCAGCGTCGACAGCGCCGCAGGGGACGCGCCGGTCTGGGCGCAGGCGTCCTCGACCGCTGCGGTGGCCTGGTCGGCGACCACCAGTGCCACGGCGCCCAGCAGGTTGGCCGTCGCCTTGATCCCGGGGGGCTCCCCCGGTCCCGGCGCGTCCGGCGCCGGACCCGCGGACGGGGCCGTCACGCCAGCCGGTAGGTGAGGCGGAGGGGCATGTACGGGTAGTCGGCGTGCGTCGACCGGCTGACGACCGTGCCGCTGATCCCGGCGAGCTCGCCGGTGCCCGACCCCGGCACGATCTCGGAGGTGCCCTCGGCCGTCGTCCCGTCGAAGGTCCCGCTGCCGGTCAGCGCGAACGCGCCCGCCCGGCCGTCCAGCGTCCCGGTCAGCCGCATGGCGCTGACGTAGCTGCTGGTGCCGTCCGGGCGGTAGTAGAGCACCGACTCGAACGTGCCGCCGGTCAGGCCGTCGGCCCCGTCGGCCAGGCCGACCACGGCGTGGGCGATCTTGCTCCCGTCGTCGAACTCGGCGGTCGGCCGCTCGTCCCAGCTCGCGATCTTGACGCGGGTGTCCAGGGTTGCCATGCGACGATGATATGTGACTGAGTCACATGTTGCAGTGCGGGACGCTAGGGCCGGACCTGGATCTTGCGGCCGATCCCGGCCCGGAACTGCTCCAGCGCGGCCGGGTAGTCCGCGAGCGGCCTCCGGTCGGAGATCATGACGTCGGGCCGCAGGACGCCCGCGGCGAACAGCTCCGCGGCCCGCTCGTAGCTGCGCAGGACGGCCATCGACCCGACGATGCGGATCTCGCGGCGGTAGACGTCGTAGGGGCTGAAGCGGGCGACGGCGCTCTCGCTCGCGACGCCGAACTGCAGGTAGCTGCCACCGGATACGACGCGGGGCAGCCCGTCCTCGATGGCGGCGACGGCGCCGGTGCAGTCGATGACGTCGTCGAAGCCCACCGGGCGGTCGAGCTCGTCGGCGCCGGTCACGGTCGCGGTGGCGCCCAGCTCGCGGGCGGTCGCCAGCCGCTGCGGGTTGAGATCGACCACGCTCACGCTCGCGGCGCCCGCCCGCTTGGCGAGCTCGAGCATCATCAGCCCCATCGTGCCGGCGCCGTAGATCAGGAAGTGGTCACCCTGGGCCGGGGCGAGCACGTCGAAGCCGTGGACCGCGCAGGACAGCGGCTCGATCAGCGCGGCGTCCGCCGGGTCGACGCCCTCTGGCAGCACGACGCAGTTCGCGACGGGTGCGGTGACCAGCTCGGCCGCGCCGCCCGCCGTCGTCACGCCGATGCCGCCCCAGCGCGCGCACTGGTTCCCCCGCCCGCGGCGGCAGGCGCGGCACTCGCCGCAGTACAGCGACGGGTCGACGGCCACCCGGTCGCCGACGCGCACCCCGTCGGACGCCTCGACGGCGGTGCCGACCGCGACGACCTCGCCGGCGAACTCGTGGCCGGGGACCACGGGAAGGCTCGGGGCGAACTCGCCGTCGGCGATGTGCAGGTCGGTCCCGCAGATGCCGCAGCCGGCCACCCTGACGACGACCTCGCGCGGGCCGGGTGCCGGGTCCGGCACGGTCTCGACGGTGACCCGGCCGACGTCGATGACAGCAGCGAGCACAGTGCCCTCCTCACGTGAGAAGGCCCGCCGCGCGGAGTCGGTCGCACGCGGCGGGCCCGTACCGGGGCCGGCTCCTCAGGACCCGGCGATCGCCTCCAGCGTCGCCCGCGCGCCGCGCTCGTGCAGCGACGCGAGCATGCGCTGGTAGGTGCTCGCGAACCGCTCGTCGTCGACCAGGTCGCCGAAGACGACCCGGTTGCGGACGAAGGCGAGCGGGTCCTCCCGCTGGCTCCGCGCGATCGGCACGAGCGTGTCCTTGAGCTGGTCGACGATCTCGATCGGCTCGCCCTGCTCGTCGACGCCCTCCGCGTAGCGCGCCCACGAGGCCACGACCGCGACCGACCGCTCGATCTCCCCGCCGGTCTGCAGGTTGTGCCGGATGACCGGCAGCAGCCACTTGGGGATCCGGTCGGAGCTCTCCGCGCACAGCCGCGCGACGGTGTCGCGCACCTGCGGGTTGGAGAAGCGCTCGATCAGCTCGTGCTTGTAGGCGGCGAGGTCGATCCCCGGCACCGGCTGCAGGCTCGGCGTCGCCTCCCGGTCCATGTACGCCAGCAGGAACTCGCTGAAGAGCGGGTCCTGGCAGACGTCGTGCACGAGCCGGTACCCCGCGAGGTAGCCGAAGTAGCACAGGCCCTGGTGGCTGGCGTTGAGCAGCCGCAGCTTCATCAGCTCGTACGGCTCGACGTCCGCGACGACCTGCGCGCCCGCGTCCTCCACGGGCGGGCGGCCGAGGCTGAAGTCGTCCTCAAGCACCCACTGCGTGAACGGCTCGCACACCACCGGCCAGCGGTCCTCGACGCCGAACCGCTCGGAGAGGGCGGCGCGGTCGTCGTCGGTCGTGACGGGGGTGATGCGGTCGACCATGCAGTTGGGGAACCGGACGTGCTCCTCCATCCACTCGCCCAGCTTCGGGTCGCGGAGCCTGGCGAACGCGGTGAAGCTGCGCTGCGCCGCGTGCCCGTTGCCCTGGATGTTGTCGCAGGACAGCACCGTGAACGGCGGCAGGCCGCGGTCACGCCGGCGCGCCAGCGCCTCGGTGACCAGCCCGAACGTCGTCCGCGGCGTCGCGCCGGGCTCCAGGTCGGCGACGACGCCGGGATCGTCGGCCTGGAACTCGCCGGTGACGGCGTTGAAGTTGTAGCCACCCTCGGTGACGGTCAGCGAGACGACCCGGATCGCCTCGCCCGCCATCTTCTCGATCACCGCCTCGGGGTCGTCGGGCGCCAGGAGGTACTCGACGATGGAGCCCACGACGCGGGCCTCCTGCGAGCCGTCCGGGTGCTTCTCGACGAGCGTGTAGAGGCAGTCCTGTGCGTGCAGTGCGTCGCGCATCCGGGCGTCGCCCGGCAGCACCCCGACCCCGCAGATGCCCCAGTCGAGCGCCTCGCCCTGGTTCATGAGCTTGTCGAGGTACAGCGCCTGGTGGGCCCGGTGGAACGCGCCGACGCCCAGGTGGACGATCCCCGCCGTGACCGCGCCCCTGTCGTAGGTGGGCACGGCCACGGCCGGGTCGAGCGACTGCAGTGCGGCGGCCGACAGAGCCGTCACCGGTCGGTTCCGATCACTTGACGGCCCCCAGGGACAGACCCTGCACGAGCTTGTCCTGCGCCGTGAACCCGGCGATCAGCACCGGGAGCGACACGACGAACGCCGCGGCGCACACCTTGGCCAGGAACAGGCCCTGGCTGGTGACGAACCCGGTGAGGAACACCGGGGCCGTCTGCGCGACGGTGCCGGTCAGGACGCGGGCGAACAGCAGCTCGTTCCAGCTGAAGATGAAGCAGATCAGCGAGGTCGCCGCCACGCCGGGCAGCACGATCGGCATGACGACGCGCGCGAGCGTGCGGATCAGCCCGGCCCCGTCCAGCGCCGCGGCCTCGAGGATGTCGATCGGGACCTCGGCGAGGAACGAGCGCATCATCCACACCGCGATCGGCAGGTTCATCGAGGTGTAGAGGATGACCAGCAGGTAGACGTTGTCCAGCATGCCGATCCTCTGCGCGATCAGGTAGACGGGCAGCAGGCCGGCCACGACGGGCAGCATCTTCGTGGACAGGAAGAAGAACATCACGTCGGTCCACTTGCGGACCGGCCGGATCGACAGCGCGTAGGCCGCCGGGATCGACAGCAACAGCACGAAGATCGTCGAGAGGATGCTCGCGGTCGCCGAGTTGATCAGCGGTGGCCACGGGCTCGCCCCGGTCGCCCCCCCGAAGAAGTTGTTGTACCCGTCCAGCACCAGCGGGGCGAAGAGCTTCGGCGGATTCGTCGCGGCGTCCGGCTCGCTGTGCAGCGACGTCAGCACCATCCACAGCACCGGCGCGACGAACAGCAGCCCGATGATCCAGGCGAGCAGGCCCAGCACCGGGTTCTGCTTCCGCCGTCGCGGTCTGGCGGTCGACGTCGGTGGCGGCTTCTCCACGACGCCCTGGTCGGCGATGGTCATCGGGCCTCCTCCCGGAACAGCGACGAGACCGTGCGCAGCGCGAACGTCGCGATGATGATCGTGCCGATCACGACGATGACGCCGGCCGCCGAGGCGCGGCCGTAGTCGTGCGCGTTGTAGAAGATCTGGTAGATGACGAACGGCAGGTTCGACGTGCCCAGCCCGCCCGAGGTGATCGTGAACACGGCGTCGAAGTTCTGCACGATGTAGATCGAACCGAGCAGCCCGCCCAGCTCCAGGTACTGGCGCAGGTGCGGGAACGTCATGTATCGGAAGATCTGCCAGCTCGAGCACCCGTCGATGCGCGCCGCCTCGATGACGTCCAGCGGCTTGCCCTGCAGGCCGGCCAAAAGGATCAGCATCATGAACGGCGTCCACTGCCACACCAGCGCCACGACGATCGACGTGAGCGGCCAGGTGGAGATCCAGTCCGGCTGCAGGGCGCCCTGCCCGAAGATCCCGCGCAGGATGCCGTTGAGCAGGCCGTAGCTGGGGTTGTAGATCGCGTGCTTCCACACCAGCGCCGCCGCCACCGGCACGATGAGGAACGGCGTGATCATCATCGTGCGGACGGCGCCCCGGCCGAAGAAGGTCCGGTCCAGCAGCAGAGCGATGATCATGCCGAGAATCAGGCTGATCAGCACCACCGCCACGGTGAGCTCGATGGTCACGAAGATCGCTGCGCGCGTGTCGCTGTCGCCCAGCACCCTGGCGAAGTTGGTGAAGCCCGTGAACCCGATCTGGTCGGGGTAGTAGGCGTTCCAGTTCATGAACGAGATGACCAACGTGCCGATGAACGGCAGCTGGGTCACGATGATCATGAAGACGAGCGCGGGCAGCAACGGGGCCCGCCGGGCCCAGTCGCCTGCCCGCCGCAGCGCGGTACCGCCCCCGCCCGGGGCGGAGGAGTCACCCTCCGCCCCGGAACGGGACGTGTCGACGGCGGTCGTCATGTCACTGCTTGTACTTCTGGGCCACCGTCTGCGCGAGCCGTTGGCCCTTGTCGAGCGCTTGCGCCACCGTCTCCTGCCCTGCGATCACCTTGCTGATCTCCTGCGAGAACTGCGTGCCGAAGTCCGGGAACTCCGGGATGTCGACGAACTGGATGCCCGGCGCCGGCCGCGGCTGCACACCGGGGCTGGCGGGGTCGGCCGTCTCGATCGCGTTCTTGGTCGGGTCGGCGAAGGCCGAGGCCACCTTCAGGTAGTCCTGGTTGGAGTACGTCGAGGCCCGCTTGCCCGCGGGCACCTTGGCCCAGCCCTCCTTCTGGCCGACGAGCTGCTCGTACTGCGCGCTCGACGCCCACGAGACGAACTTCCAGGCGTTGTCCTGGTTCTTGCTCGCCTTCTCGATCGCCCACGCCCAGGTGTACAGCCACCCCGACGACTTGGTCTGGTCGACCGGAGCCGGCGCGTACCCGATCTTGCCCTTGACCGGCGAGTTGTCGGCCTCGAGCGAGCCGGCGGCCGACGTCGCGTCGTACCACATCGCCACGTTGCCCTGGGTCATGTCGTTCAGGCACTCGGTGAAGCCCGCCTGCGGGGCTCCGGCCTCGCCGTGGGCCTTGACCAGGTCGGTGTAGAACGACACGGCCTTGTTGAACTCGGGGGCGTTGACCTGCGGCGTCCAGTCCTTGGCCCAGTAGGTGCCGCCCATGGTGTTGACCACCGTGGTCATCGGCGCGAGCACCTCACCCCAGCCCGGCTGGCCGCGCAGGCAGATGCCCTTCATGTTCGGCTGGGCGCCGTCGAGCTTGGCCGCGATGTCGGCGACCTGCGCCCACGTCGGGTTGGCCGGCATCGTGATGCCCTTGGACGCCAGTACGTCCTTGCGGTACATGAGGAACGACGACTCGCCGTAGAACGGCTCGCCGTAGAGCTTGCCGTCCTGGCCGGTCAGCGCCGTCGTCATCGGCTTGAGGATGTCGGACTGGTTGAACGCGCTGTCCTTGGAGACGTAGTCGTCCAGCGGGGCGACCCAGCCGTTCTTGCCGTAGATCGGGATCTCGAAGTTCGAGAGCGTCGCGACGTCGTACTGGCCGGCCTGGCTGGAGAACTCCTGGCTGGCCTTGTCACGCAGGTCGTTCTCGGGGAGCACGGTGAAGTTGACCGTGATGCCGGTCTGCTTGGTGAAGTTGTCGGCCGTCAGCTTCTGCAGGTCGACCATCTGCGGGTTGTTGACCATCAGGACGGAGATCGAGTTCGCCCCGCCACCGGAACCGCCGCCACCGCCCGCGCCGGCACAGCCGGCGGTGCCCAGCAGCATCGCGAACGCGAGTACCGCGCTCTTCCGACCCCATCGCCTCATTGCGCCTCCATCTCGCGACCACCTGAGCCGATGACCGCGTCGTTGATCACGGCAGACAGCGTGTGTCACGGCTCACCGGACGTCAATGGGTCGTTGCCAAAATGTGCACCAAGGTGCTCAAATGAGCGGGTGGTCGCGGCGAACGGGGCTGCACGGGGACCGGCGCACCTCGTGCTCACGGCGTCGGTGGCGCGACGCTACTACCTGGACGGGCGCTCGAAGGTGGAAATCGCCCAGGAGTTCTCCCTCAGCCGGTTCAAGGTCGCACGGCTGCTGGACGACGCGCGGGCGAGCGGGCTCGTCCGCATCGAGATCGGCCATCCGGGCACGGTCGACGTGGAGCTCTCCGCGCGGCTGATGGACGCGCTGGGCCTGACCCACTGCATCGTCACCGACACCCCCGACGAGCGGCCGGTCGCGCTGCGCCAGCACCTCGGCGCGGCCGCGGCGGAGCTGCTCACGGAGATCGTCACGCCGGACGACGTGCTCGGGCTGTCCTGGGCGCGGTCGGTGAGCGCGATGGCGGGGGCGCTGCAGCGGCTCGCCGCGGTCCCCGTCGTCCAGCTGACCGGCGCGCTGTCGCGGCCCGGCACCGACGACAGCTCGATCGAGCTCGTGCGGGAGGTAGCGCGGGTCGGGGGCGGGCCGGCGTACTTCTTCTACGCGCCGATGGCGGTGGCCGACGCCGCCACGGCCACGGCGCTGCGCGGTCAGCCGGAGGTGGCGAAGGCGTTCGCGCTGATCGGGTCGGTGACGAAGGCCGTGGCGGGCGTCGGGGCGTGGGCGCCGGAGCAGTCGACGCTGTACGAGGCGACGGGCGAGGCCGAGCACGTCGACCTGTGGCGGCGCGGCGTCGTCGCGGAGGTCTCCGGCGTGCTGGTCGACGCCGACGGGGCGCCGGTGGACGCGCCGCTGACCGAGCGGATGATCGGCATCACGGCCGCCCAGATGCGGTCCGTGCCGGAGGTGATCGGGATCATCTACGGGCTGGCGAAGACGCGGGCCGCGCTCGCGGCGGTGCGCGGCGGGCTGGTCGACAGCATCGTCACGCACTCGACGCTGGCCAAGGCCCTGATCGAGGCCAGCTCGGCGGGATGACCACCGAGATCCCGCTGCGCGGTGGCACGGCCAACCGCGGCCGCGTGTACCGGGTGGGCGACACCGTGCGCCGCCCGCTGCGCCCGACCGCGGAGGGGGTCCACGCGTTGCTGCGCCACCTCGAGGCGGCGGGCTTCGACGGGGCGCCGCGGTTCCGCGGCGTCGACGACGCGGGCCGCGAGATGCTCTCCTACGTGCCGGGCGAGGCGGTGATCGCGCCCGCTCCCGCATGGGGCCTGACCGACGAGGCGCTGCGCAGCGTCGGGAAGCTCCTGCGGCGGTTCCACGACGCGGCCGCGTCCTTCGACCCGACGCCCTACGCCTGGCCGCACCGCCACGGCGAGGGCGGGATGCTGCACAACGACCCGAACCTCGACAACGTCGTGTTCTGCGGGGGCCGCGCGGTGGCACTGATCGACTTCGACCTGGCCGCGCCCGGTCCGCCGCTGTGGGACGTGGCGGCGACGGCACGGCTGTGGGCGCCGCTGCGGGACCCCGAGGACGTCGACGACGCGCGGCGCGGGCGCGGCCTCGCCCGGGTGCGGGTCCTCGCCGACGCCTACGGGCTGGACGCCGCGGGCCGCGCCGGGCTGGTCGGCGCCGTGCGGGAGAGCCACGACTGGATGGCGGCGCTCGTGGCGGACGGGGCGGCGCAGGGCATCCCGGGGTTCGTGGACTACTGGACGCCGCAGATCCGGGCCAGGACGGCGCGGGCCAGGGCCTGGCTGGAGGCGCACGCCGAGGACCTGACGGCGGCCCTCACCTGACCGCGAGTCGGGGTCTGAACCAGGCCGAGTCGCGCGCTCGGCCAGGGCCGAACCGGGCGCCGGATCGAAACGTCCCGACCGGACGCCGGATCGAAACGTCCCGACCGGACGCCGGGTCGAAGCGTCCCGACCGACGGTCAGGCGACCGCGCGCACCTTCCGAACCCCGCCACGCAGCCCGACACACCCGACGCAGAACAGGCAGTTCCGGCAGTCGACGCAGCCGATGCAGAACAGGCACCCCTGGCAGCCGACGCACCCCAGGCAGCCGACGCAACCCATGATCGCGACCGACAGGATCGTCAGTACGCTGCCGAGCACCCCGACGCTGCCGGAGGTCGCGGCGCTGCCGACGACACCGACGCTGCCCGACGTCGCCGCGCTGCCGACGACCCCGACGCTCCCCGCGACCGCCACGCTCCCGACGACGGCGACGCTCCCGGCCACCGCCGTGCTCCCGACGACGGCCACGCTGCCGGTTACCGCGGGACCCGTGACCGCCGGCGCGTCCTCCACCCGGGCGACGGCGGCCGCCGGGCCGGTCACCGGATCCCCACGACGGACGGACCTTCGTCGCCTACAGGCCGTTCAGCGGCTCTCGTCAGCACGCTGATCAGCATGGCGGGCCGGTCCGTCCAGCGGAAGCGCTTCGACCCGGCCGACCGCCGCCCCGGCCCGGACCGCCCGCGGGATCTCGGCCACGCGGTCGACCACGGCCAGCAGCTCGGCCAGCTCCTCGGCGGAGGCGGGCGAGCGCAGCTCGACCGCGTACGCGACCCCGCTCGACGCCCACGTCTCGGCGTCGAACGCACCCGCAGCGCGGACCCGTACGCCGGTCAGCTCGACGCCCAGCCCGGCCGCCTCCCGGTAGAGATCGTTCAGCACGCACCCGGCGACCGCGAGATGGAGCAGGTGGGCGCCGGTGAAGTCCGCCTGGACCGTCACGCCGTCCGCGGTCCAGCGGTGCGGGAACGCGACGGCCGCGGGACCGCTCGCTCGCAGGCTGCCGGCGGCCGCCTCGGCCACGAACCCGTCCACGCTCACACCCGCTCGCGCCGCGAGGCGTAGGCAGCCAGCTCGACGAGCTGGGCGGGGTCGAGCGACGGTGGCACGGCCTTGCGGGCGGCGGCGAGGTGTGCCGCCGTGACCTGCGTGGCGTCGAGCGACTCGCGCATCGCCGTCAGCGCAGCCTCGCGCAGCACGGCGGCGCAGTCGGCCGCCGAGTAGCCGTCCAGGTCGTTGCCGAGGGCGTCGAGGTCCACGCCGGGCGCGAGCGGTGTGTTGCGGCTCGCCGCGCGCAGGATCTCGGCGCGGGCCGCGCCGTCCGGTGGCGGGACGTACACCAGGCGCTCGAGCCGTCCGGGGCGCAGGAGGGCCGGATCGATCAGCTCGGGCCGGTTGGTCGCCCCGACGACGATCACCTCCCGCAGCGGCTCGGCGCCGTCCAGCTCGGTGAGCAAGGCGGCGACGACGCGGTCCGCCACGCCAGAGTCGGTTGACTGGCCGCGCCGCGGGGCCAGCGCGTCGATCTCGTCGAGGAACACGAGCGCCGGTGCGGCGTCCGACGCGCGGCGGAAGAGCTCGCGGACGGCGCGCTCGGACTCGCCGACGTACTTGTCCATCAGCTCCGCCCCCTTGACGGCCATGACGTTGAGCTGGCCGGTCCCGGCCAGCGCACGGAGCAGGAACGTCTTGCCGCAGCCCGGCGGCCCGTAGACGAGGACGCCGCGCGGCGCGGCCACCCCCAGCCGGGCGAACGAGTCGGGGTAGCGCAGCGGCCACAGCACGGCCTCGCTGAGCGCCTGCTTGACCTCGACCATGTCGCCGACCTGGTCGAGCGTGACCCCGCCGGTCTGCAGCGTCTCCGACGACGACATCGAGATGGGCCGGACGGCGCCGACGGCGTCCAGGAGGTCGCGCTGCGCGATGCGCACGTCGTCGCCGTGGCGCAGGGCGGCGGCGACGGCGGCCTCCCGGCGGACGGCGACGAGGTCGGCGGCGACGAAACCGGGCGCACGCTCGGCGACCGTGGCGAGGTCGACGTCCTCGGCCTGCGGGACGTCGACGAGCAGGCGTCGCAGCAGCTCCTCGCGCGTGCGGCGGTCGGGCAGGCCCAGCCGCAGCTCGCGGTCGGCCAGCTCGGGGGCGCGCAGGCGCGGGTCCACGGCCTCGGGCGTGGCCGTCGTCGCGACGAGCGCGAGGCCGGGGGTGGCGACGGCGTCGCGCAGGGCGTCCAGGACGAGGGTGGCGAGCGGGGGCGGCGACGCGGCGGGCAGCAACGCCTCGACGTCCGTGACCGCGAGCACCACCCGGTCGCCGCCGCGGGCCCGGGAGCGGGCGTCGGTGATGGCGTCGTGAACGCGCTGGGACGCCGCGCCCGGCTCGAGCGCGGCGGCTCCGGGCGCCGCGAGCTCGACGATCCGGCCACCCACAGCGGCGGCCGCGCTGCGGGCGAGGGTCAGCTTGCCGACCCCTTCGGGACCGACGAGCAGCACGCCCAGCCGGGCGGATCCGCCGAGGCGGACGAGCAGCTCGGGGCGGTCGAACGTGAGCTCGAGCCACTCGACGAGGCGGCGGGCCGCTTCGACGTTGCCGACGAGGTCGCCGATGGCGGGAGGCGGCGGGGTGGTCGCGGTCGAGGAGGGTGTCGAGGTGGCGGCCGCTGCCGTGCCGCGAGTCGGGGTCTGGGCCGCACCGAGTTGCGGTGCGGCCGGCTCGCCCGTCGTCGGTCCGCCTTCCCAGCCGACGACGGTGGTGGGACGGACGGCGACCGCGCCGCCGGGCGGGTCGACGGTCGAGACGACCAGCAGCTCGCTGGTCCACGCGCTGCCCAGCGCGCCCGACACCCGCGCCCGGGCGGCTGCGGGATCCGCCCCGGGTCCCGCGGCCACGTCCCTGGGCAGGAGCGACACGGCGTCGCCGCCGGTCACGACCTTGCCGATGAGCGCGACCCGGACCGTGTCGGGCGTCAACGCGGAGCGGGCCAGCGCGGACCCGACCAGCCGCACCGAGCGCGCCGGCTCCACGCGCGCCGGCGTGACGACGACCGCGGCGCCGTCGGCGAGGCCGGCGTTCGACAGCGTCACGTCGTCGAGGGTGGCCTGGCCCGGCGGCGCGTCCGAGGGCGCGACCAGCGCGGTCGTGACGCGCGACCCGGTCAGGCTGACGGCGTCCCAGGTGCGGAGGCCCAGCGCGTCGATGACCTCGGGATGGAGGCGGACGACGCCGCGGCGCGCATCGAGGGCCGAGGCGGCGAGCCGGGCGACGAGCGTGATCTCCGGGGTCACCGGCCCAACCTACTGAGCCGTCGCCGACGGTCGTCGGGCGTGCCCGCTGGCCGGCGCGGGACGCCTGCGCCGGTTGGTGTGGACGACCTGCGGGTCGGCCGGCGACCGCTCCCGCGTCGGCACGAGCGTGACGGGCGCAGACGGCTCGGCGCGCGAACCCGGGCCGGCGCAGACCCCGAGTCGCGGACTGGCTCAGCGCGCGACTCGGGCTGGTCCAGACCCCGAGTCGCGGACTGGCTCAGCGCGCGACTCGGGCTGGCCCAGACCCCGACTCGCGGGCTGGCCCAGCGCGCGACTCGGGCTGGCCCAGACCCCGACTCGCGGGCGGCGGGGGTCAGCGGCGGCGGGCCCGCCGCAGTCCGAGCCGCAGCCGCCCGCGGGGCGGGACGGCCGGGCCCGGGCCCGGGCCCGGGCCGGGGCCCCCGCCGTTCGCCGGCCCGCCGTTCGACGCCCTGGCGCCCGCCGACCCGGCGACGGGCGGCTCCCCGGCGTACGGGCCCCCGTTGCGGGGCTCGCCGACCCGCGGCCCGTCGAACCGGGCCCGCGGCCACGGGCGGCCGAACGGGTCGTCCGCCCGCCACCGCACCGCCCTGGCCATGGCGCTCGCTCGTCCCGCCACCCCGCGGCGCAGCGGGGGCCGCAGGCCCAGCCGCCGGGCCGAGCGGGCCGCACGCGCGACGGCCCGCCGCTGGCGCACCGGCACGTGCCACGCCTCGGGATGGCGGCCCAGCCACCGGTGGCGGTGCACCGTGTAGGGGATCGTCACCAGGTAGCACCCTGCGACGATCGCGAGCCCGAGGAACGGCACCGTCACCAGCACCGCGACGGCCAGTGCCACCGCCACCAGCAGCGGCGCGACCACCCGCGACGGCACCCGGACGGCCTTGAAGGAGACCGTCGGCAGCCGGCTCACCATGAGCCCGGCGACGACGACGGCCCACGCGCCCACCAGCACCGCGTCCGACCACCACCCGGGGCCGAACTGCAGCCAGAGGTACAGCGGCAGGCCGGCGACCAGCGCCGCGGCCGGCGCGGGCACCCCGACGAAGAACTCCTTCGCGTACGGGACCTCGTCCTCGACGTCCAGCAGCGTGTTGAACCGCGCCAGCCGCAGCGCCATGCACACCGCGAAGACGAGCGCCACGACCCAGCCCAGCCGCGTGCCCTCCAGCGCCCACACGTAGAGGACGAGCGCGGGCGCAACCCCGAACGCGACGAGGTCGGACAGCGAGTCGAGCTCGGCGCCGATGCGGCTGCTGGCGTCGAGCATCCGGGCCAGGCGCCCGTCGAGCGCGTCGCACAGTGCGGCGGCGCCGGTGGCCGCGACGGTCAGCTCGTAGCGGCCGCCGAGCGCGAAGTAGACCGCGGACAGGCCCGAGCAGAGCGCGACGACGGTGACCGCGTTGGGCAGCAGCCGGATGCCGGCCTGGTAGCTCGGCGCCATCACGCGCCCGGACCGGGTGCCTGGGGGAGCCGCGCGAGCACCGTCTCGCCGCCGACCGCGCGCTGGCCGGTGCGGACCTCCACCCGCGAGCCGGGCGGCAGGTAGACGTCGACCCGCGAGCCGAACCGGATCAGCCCGTAGGTCTCGCCGGCCGCGACGTGGTCGCCGGGAGCGACGTCGCACCGGATCCGGCGGGCCAGCAGGCCCGCGATCTGGACGACGCCGACGCGGTGCCCTTCGGCCGTCGTCAGCAGCACGGCGTTGCGCTCGTTGTCCTCGCTCGCCTTGTCCAGGTCCGCCGACAGGAACCGGCCGGCCCGGTACTCGACCGCGAGCACGCGCCCCTCGACCGGGATGCGCTGCACGTGGACGTCCAGCACCGACAGGAAGACGCTGACCCGCGGGGCGGGGCCGGGCGGCAGGTCGAGCTCGGGAGGCGGCGGAACGTCGGCGACGGCGGCCACCGTGCCGTCGGCGGCGGACACGACGGCGTCCGCCGCGGTCGGGGGCACCCGGTGCGGCGCCCTGAAGAACGCCGCCGTGGCGGCCGTGGCCAGCACGCCGGGCAGGGTCCCGCGCCCGGTCAGGGCGCGCAGCAGCCCGGCGCCGGCCGCGACCGCCGCGACGACGGGGCGCCCGCCCGGGTGCATCGGCGGGACGGAGGCCCGGACGAGCCCGACGGCGTGCGGGAGGGAGAACCCCGGCGGCGGGGTTTCGGTCCGGTCGGGCATGGGGGAACGGGTCGCTCCTCGGCGTGGCGGCCCGGTCGGGCCGCGGTCGGGCGCTACGGTACGCGCGACGGCACTGCGTCCTGCGCAGCGCCCGACACCGGCAGTGCCAGCAGGCCCATGTGGAGGCTGACCAGGCGACACGACTCCGGGGACGCAAAGGGCCGGGGCCGTCATCCCCCGAGACGACGACCCCGGCCGTGGAACCGCTCGTCCGCTCCCCAGCGACGGGCGGTAGGTCCTTTGCGAGGAACGGGCAACCGTGAACCCGCTCCTGCGTGAAAGTATTGCTGAGACTCCCCGAGATCGTCCAGGTCAGAGCGCACACAGTTGTGCGATCCGCACCGATCGGCGGAACCCTCGCCAGTAAGACGCTCCCGCGGCGCCGTTTGTTGCATCACCTCGGTGTGACGTGAATCACATTCTAGGCGTTCCGGGTCAGTGCCGGGCCACAGCCGGGTCAGCCGTCGAGCAGCCAGACCTCCACCGGCGTGCCCGCCGTCAGCGCTGTCGTGCCCTCCGGGACGACGAACAGGCAGTCCGCCAGCGCGAGCGAGCCGAGCAGATGGGACGCCGGCCCGCCGATCTCGCTCACCCGGCCCGTCGCGGCGTCGAGGATCCCCCGGCGGAACTGGCGGCGCCCTGGCGGCGAGGTGAGGTCGACCGCGAGCGTGGCCATGACGACCGGGCGGTCGGGGTGGGGGTGGCCCAGTGCCGCCCGCAGCACCGGCCGGACGAACACCTCGAACGAGACCTGCGAGCTCACGGGGTTGCCGGGCAGCGTGACGACGGGCACGCCGCCGTCCAGCCGGCCGGCGCCCTGCGGCCCGCCGGGCTGCATCGCGACCGGCCCGAACTCGACGCCCCGGTCGGCGAGCGCGTCCTTGACGACCTCGTAGGCGCCCTTGCTGACCCCGCCCGAGGTGAGCACGAGGTCGACCCCGGTCAGGCGGGCACGCACCGTCGCGAGGAACTCCTCGACGTCGTCGGGCACGAACCGCAGCAGCTCCGCCCGTCCGCCCGCGTCGTCGACGGCGGCCGCGAGCATCGGCCCGTTGGACTCGTAGATCTGGCCGGGCCGCAGCGGCTCGCCCGGCGCGACGAGCTCCGAGCCGGTCGAGAGCACGAGCACGACGGGGCGGCGGCGCACCGGCAGGCGGGCGGACCCGACGGCGGCGGCCACCCCGATCTGCGCGGGACCCAGCACCGTGCCGGCGGTCAGCACGACGTCGCCCGCGCGCACGTCCTCGCCCGCGCGGCGGATGTGGGTGCCGGCCTCGACCGCGGCGTCGATGCGGACGTGCTCGGTGCCGCCGTCGGTCCGCTCGACCATGACGACGGCGTCGGCGCCTTCCGGGACCGGCGCACCGGTCATGATCCGCGCCGCGGTCCCGGCGGCGAGCGGGGGGACGTCCGTGCGCCCGGCGGGGATGTCGGTCGCCACCGGCAGCTCGACCGGCGCGCCCTCGCCGGCGCCCGCGACGTCGGCGGCCCGCACCGCGTAGCCGTCCATCGCGGAGTTGTCGAAGCCGGGGAGCGCCACGGCCGCCACGACGTCCGCGGCGAGCACCCGCCCGCGAGCCTCGCCGAGCGGCACCTCCTCGGCCGGCATCGGCGGCAGCAGCGCCGCCACGACCGCGCGGTGTTCCTCGACCGACCTCGCTGCGCTCGCCACGCCCCGCATCGTGCCGGACCGGCGGCGACGGGTCGTCGGGAAGGGGTCGCCAGACAGCAACGAACGGCACGTTCGTTCCATAGGTTTGAACGAAAGTGCCGTTCGTTGCGCGGGACGGCGCCGGGGACAGTCGCCCGACGGCCGCCTTGCACTCACCGTGGGCGAGTGCTAAAACCGGGCTGGCACTCGACGTTGTAGAGTGCCAGTTGTCGGGTGGGCGAGGTCGGCGCAGGGTTGTCGACCGTCCGTCGCGGGCGCCGCGCTCGACGTCATGATTTTTCCCCATCGGAGGACACCACACCCATGGCGAAGATGATCGCTTTCGACGAGGAGGCGCGCCGCGGGCTCGAGCGCGGCATGAACACCCTCGCCGACGCCGTCAAGGTGACGCTCGGCCCCAGGGGCCGCAACGTCGTCCTGGAGAAGAAGTGGGGCGCGCCCACCATCACCAACGATGGTGTGTCGATCGCCAAGGAGATCGAGCTCGAGGACCCGTGGGAGAAGATCGGGGCCGAGCTCGTCAAGGAAGTCGCCAAGAAGACCGACGACATCGCGGGTGACGGCACCACCACCGCGACGGTCCTGGCGCAGGCGCTGGTCCGCGAGGGCCTGCGCAACGTGGCCGCGGGCGCGAACCCGATGGCCCTCAAGCGCGGCATCGAGAAGGCCGTCGAGGCCGTCTCCGGCGCGCTGCTGAAGTCGGCCAAGGAGGTCGAGACCAAGGAGCAGATCGCGGCCACCGCGTCGATCTCCGCCGCCGACAAGCAGATCGGTGAGCTCATCGCCGAGGCGATGGACAAGGTCGGCAAGGAAGGCGTCATCACGGTAGAGGAGTCGCAGACCTTCGGGCTCGAGCTCGAGCTCACCGAGGGCATGCGCTTCGACAAGGGCTACATCTCGCCCTACTTCGTGACCGACGCCGAGCGCATGGAGGCCGAGCTCGAGGACCCCTACGTCCTCCTGGTCAGCTCCAAGATCTCGACCGTCAAGGACCTGCTCCCGCTGCTGGAGAAGGTCATGCAGGGCGGCAAGCCGCTCGCGATCATCGCCGAGGACGTCGAGGGCGAGGCACTGGCCACCCTGGTCGTCAACAAGATCCGCGGCACCTTCAAGTCCGTCGCCGTCAAGGCCCCGGGCTTCGGTGACCGCCGCGAGGCGATGCTGACCGACATGGCCATCCTGACCGGTGGCGAGGTCATCTCCGAGAAGGTCGGTCTCAAGCTCGAGAACGCCGACCTGTCCCTGCTTGGGCGCGCCCGCAAGGTCGTGGTCACCAAGGACGAGACGACCATCGTCGACGGTGCCGGCGACGCCGACCAGATCGCGGGCCGGGTCAACCAGATCCGCAACGAGATCGAGAAGACCGACTCCGACTACGACCGCGAGAAGCTCCAGGAGCGCCTGGCCAAGCTCGCGGGCGGCGTCGCGGTCATCAAGGCGGGCGCGGCCACCGAGGTCGAGCTCAAGGAGCGCAAGCACCGCATCGAGGACGCCGTCCGCAACGCGAAGGCGGCCGTCGAGGAGGGCATCGTCGCCGGTGGCGGCGTCGCGCTCATCCAGGCCGGCGCGGGCGTCTTCGAGGGTCTCGGCCTCGAGGGCGACGAGGCCACGGGCGCGAACATCGTGCGTGTCGCGCTGGAGGCCCCGCTCAAGCAGATCGCCATCAACGCCGGCCTCGAGGGCGGCGTCGTGGCGGAGAAGGTCCGCGGCCTGGCGGCCGGTGAGGGCCTCGACGCCGCGACCGGCGAGTACAAGGACCTGATCAAGGCCGGCATCATCGACCCGGCCAAGGTCACGCGCTCGGCGCTGCAGAACGCGGCCTCGATCGCGGCCCTGTTCCTCACCACCGAGGCGGTCATCGCCGACAAGCCGGAGAAGAACCCGGCCCCGGCCGGCGACCCGTCCGGCGGCATGGGCGGCATGGACTTCTGAGTCCACCTGCACGACGCGAGGGGCGGCACCCGATCCGGGTGCCGCCCCTCGGCGTGTCGCGGGGTGTCGCGCCCCACCGCGGCGCGCCGGCCGGAAGACCGCTGCCACGGTCCGACGGCTTGATCATCTCCTCGCCGGAAGGGGGCCGGCTGGCCGGACTCGGTCGGGACGCTCCGCCTGGTCGCCGCACGGGGTGGACACGGGCCACATCCGGCAAGGAGTCTCCCCTCCCGGCGATCACCACTCCGGGGCGCCGCCGGCTCGCGACCGCCCGTCGACCGCCCCGGACACCGCGGCGGACACCGGCCCCGACGACCCCGGCGGACACCGGCCCCGGACACCCCGGCAGACACCGCCCGGACACCGGCCCCGGACACCGCCCCGGACACGGCGACCCGGACACGGCGGCGGCCGGTCCGGGTCGCCCCGGGCCGGCCGCCGCGCGCCCCCTCCGTCAGCTCTTCTGGTGCGGGGCCACGTAGGAGGCCGCCTCCGGCGCGCTGAAGACGTCGGTCACCTGCTTCATGCCGCCCTCCTGGGCCGGGTCGGCCTGGGCGATGTACACCGAGCGGCTCGGCGGAGAGCCCGCCTTGGAGAAGTCGAGCTTGCTCGCCACGAGGTCGTCGGTGGTGATGCTCGTGCTGGACAGGAACGCCTTGTGCACGCCGGCCCGGGTCAGGTCGCCGTCCTGGCAGGCCTTCTGCAGGATCTGGCCCCAGATCAGCCCGCCCGCGTAGCCGTAGGGGATGCCGCCGTTCTTCTGGCCCTGCGGGTACTTCGCGACGAACTCCTTGCGCACGTCACCGGCCTTCGGGACCGTCGAGGAGTACGGCACGGAGCTGGCCGCCACGTACAGGTTCCCCACGGCCGCGGCCGCCGAGCCCGCGAGGTTGATGCCCGGGTCGAACGTCGGGTTGTTGCCCAGGACGGGGACGTTGAGGTTCAGCGCCTTGTCGGCGTTGAGCGCGGACGCGGTCTGCGCCGGGGTCGTCGTCAGCAGGATCGCCTTGACGCCCTGGCCCTGGAAGCCGGTCACGATGTTCGTCATGTCCGTGTCGGTCGCGGCGATCTTGGCCGGGACGACCTTCATGTTGTGCTGCTTCGCGTAGTACTGCGAGCCCAGCAGGCCGTCCTCGCCGTACTCGCCGCCGATGTAGATGTGCCCGAGCGTGTCGCCGTCCTTGATCATGCCCTTCTGCTGCAGGTAGGCGAGCCCGTTGATCTGCTCCAGGTCGTACGTGGTGCCGGGGATGATCTGGTACGGGTTGTCGAGGATGTACGACGACCAGGACAGCGCGAGCGAGGTGACCTGGTCCTGCTGCAGGTTGCCGCGCAGGGCGGCGTTGATGGGGGAGCCCAGCAGCTGCAGGTAGCCGAGGATCTTCGTCTGCTGCTGGCGGTAGATCGTCGTCGCCACGTCGGCCTTGTAGCCCGAGTTGCCGATCTCCAGGGCGATCTTGCGCCCGCAGATGCCGCCCTGGGCGTTGACGTCGTCGGCCCACATCTGGTTGCCCTCGACGTTGCCCGTTCCGAGGTTCTTGAACGGCCCCGAGGTGTCGGAGAGGACGCCGAGCGTGATCGTGTCGGCGGTCACCCCGATGTCGGTCTTGACCGAGCCGCCGCCCCCGGAGGCGCCGGAGTCCTGGGCCTTCGAGCTGCAGCCCGCGAGTGCGAGCGCCACCGCGACCGCGGCCACGGCCCGTCGCGAGAACCTCCGGTGCGTCATCATCCGTCCTCTCCCGTGCCTGCGGACCGTGGCTCCGACGCCCCGGTCCTGGTCCGATCCCCGGCTCCGCCGGCCGTCCCGCCCGCCCCGTCTCCGCGCCCCCGCCCGGCCACCGCGCCGATGCGCCGCCCGATCGCCGCGAGCCCGCCCGGCTCGAACATCATGATCAGGATGACCGCGAGGCCGTAGACGTAGAGGCTGATCACGACCGGGCTGAAGCCCGACAGCGCGTCGCCGATGCCCAGCTGGTCGGCGAGCACGGTCAGGAACTGCGGCGTGCCGTAGACGATCAACGCCCCCACGACGGCGCCGGGCACCGAGCCGAGGCCGCCGATGATGATCATTGCGAGGAACGCGATGGACGCGTCGACGCCGTAGGTGCCGAACTCGCTCTCGTCGGGTTTGAGCAGGCCGAGCCACAGGACCGTCATGACGCCCGCGAGACCCGCGTAGCCCGCGCTCACCGCGAACGCGACGGCCTTGGTCCGCAGCACCCCGACGCCCATGACCGCGGCGGCGGTCTCGTTGTCGCGCACCGCCCGCCAGGCGCGGCCGACGCGGCTGCGCACGGCCCCCGACGCGAGGACGTAGGCGATGACGACCAGTAACAGGAACAGGTACCAGAGGCGCTCGGCCCGGCGCAGCGGCACGTCGAACAGGACGATCGACCCCTCGTTGCCGACGACGAGGTCGAACAGCCGGAACTCGGTCGGGCTGCGCCCGGTGGACGCGCCGCCGGTCAGCGGGCCCAGCGCCTGCCCGAGGTAGAAGCCGAGGAAGACCAGCCCGAGCGACGCGATGCCCAGGTAGATGCCCTTGAGCCGGCCCGCGACCGGGGCGAAGGCGAGCCCGAGCAGCGCCGGCACGAGGATCGCGCCGAGCAGCGCCACGGCCGGCGGCAGCCCGAACCCGATGACGGCCTGGGCACCCGACGCGTCGTCGGTCCCGGCCAGCACGGCGTACGTCGTCGCCCCGACCAGCAGGAAGAACGCGTGCGCGAGCGAGAGCTGACCAGCCTGGCCGGTGACGAGCGTCAGCCCGATGGCGCCGACCGCGCCGACCATGACGTACTGCCCCGCCGAGAGCAGGCCGGGCCCGAGGTAGAGCGGCAGCGCCAGCAGCACGAGCAGGACGAGCGCCCACGCGGCCGGCCGGACCAGGCGCGCCAGGTCCCGGCGGCGCGCGTGCGGCGGCCCTGGTTCGGGTCGGGCGACCGCGGGCACCGCCCTCTCGTCGGTCGCGGGCGGGTCAGACACGGGACAGCTCCTTCGTCCCGAACAGGCCGGAGGGGCGCACCACGAGCACGAGCAGCATGACCAGGTACACCGCCACCTTGGAGAACGGGATCGAGACGTAGATCTCGGTCAGCGCGGCGGTCAGGCCGACGATCACGCCGCCCAGCACGGCGCCGGCCGTCGAGTCCAGCCCGCCGATGATCGCGGCCGGGAAGGCGGCGAACGCGATCGCGTGCGTGGTGCGCGACAGGCCGATCCCCGAGAAGTCCTGGGTGACGATGAACAGCGCCGCGACCGCCGCGAGCCCGCCCGCGACCACCCACGCGGTCGCCGTGACGCGCGCGCTGCGGATGCCCATCAGCGCGGCCGCCTCGCGGTTCTCGGCGAGCGCCCGCATCGCGACCCCCCAGTTGGAGAACCGGAAGGCCAGGAAGAACGCGGTGATGAGGACCAGCCCGGTGGCGAGGGCGACGAGCTGGGTGCTGAACAGGGTGATGGTCCCGATGCGGATCGGGTGCGCGTCCCACGGGGCGCCGAGGTAGGGCACGTCGCTGCCCAGCCGCCGGAAGACGTCCTCGACGACCACGACGTCGATGCCGATCGTGAGCAGCGCGAGGCTGTTGGGGTCGGCGAGCCGGCTGCGGGCCAGCAGGAGGCGCTCGACGACCAGCGCGGCGAGCGCGGCCGCGAGGATGCCGATCGCCGCCGCGAGGGCGAACCCGAGCGGGTCGACGAGGAGGGACACGACGTAGCCGCCGATGAGGACGAGCGACCCGTGGGCGAAGTTGACGACCTCGGTCGCCTTGAAGATGACGACGAACCCGAGCGCGAGCAGGGCGTAGACCGCGCCCTTCCCCAGGCCGTTGACGACGAGCTGGACGAACGTCTCCACCTCTAGGCCCCCTCTCCGTCCGTGTCGTCGCCCGCGCCCAGGTACGCCCGGACGACCTGCGGGTCGGCCTGGACCTGCGCGGGCGGCCCGTCGGCGATGAGGCGGCCGAAGTCGAGGACGCTGACCCGGTCGGCGATCCCCATGACCAGCCCCATGTCGTGCTCGACGAGCAGCACCGAGATCCCCAGCTCGGCGCGCAGGCCGCGGATCGTGCTCGCCATCTCGGCCGTCTCGACGGTGTTGAGCCCGGCGGCCGGCTCGTCGAGCAGCAGGACGGTGGGCTCCACGGCGAGCGCGCGGGCGATGTCGACGAGCTTGGCCACGCCGTAGGGCAGCGCGGCGACCGGGTCGTGGAGCCGGTCGGCAATGCCGAGGTACGCGCAGATCTCGCCGACGCGCTCCGCGTGCCGGCGTTCCTGGCGCAGCATCCAGGGGGCCCGCGCGCCCGCGGCGAGGAAGCCGCCGCGGGTCAGCGCGTGCCGGCCCAGCATGACGTTGTCCAGCACGCTCGACCGCGGCGACAGCGCGATGTTCTGGAACGAGCGCCCCACGCCGAGCCCGGCGAGGCGGTGCGGCGGCAGGCCGGTCAGGACGCGCTCGCCGAGGCGCACCTGCCCGGACGAGGGCCGGTAGACGCCGCAGACCACGTTGAAGCAGCTCGACTTGCCAGCCCCGTTCGGCCCGATCAGGGCGTGGATGGAGCCGGGCTCGACGGTGAAGGAGACGCCGTCGAGCGCGGTGATGCCGCCGAAGCGCAGGTCGACGGCCTCGACGCGCAGCGGGGCGACGTCGTCGCGGACGGTCGCCTGCGGCGCGGTCACCGCGACCACCGGGCGAGGTGGCGGTCGGCGCGCGCCATGGCGGCGTCCCGCGACGCGGCGGCGGCCTGCGCGTCGGACTCGGCGTGCCCGCCCAGGTAGAGCCGCTGCACGTCCGCGCTGGCGGCGAGCTCGGCGGCCGGGCCGGACAGCGCGATGCGCCCGACCTCCAGCACCGCGGCGTGGTCGGCGACCTGCAGGGCCATCGTGGCGTTCTGCTCGACGAGCACGACGGCCGTGCCCTGGGCGTGGATCTCGCGCACGACGGCGGCGATGCGCCCGACCAGCTGCGGCGCGAGACCGAGGCTCGGCTCGTCCAGCAGCAGCAGGCGCGGCGAGGACATCAGGGCGCGCCCGATCGCGAGCATCTGCTGCTCGCCGCCCGAGAGCAGGCCGGCGCGCTGGCGGGCGCGCTCGGCCAGGACGGGGAAGAGGGTGTGGACGCGCTCCCTGGCCTGTCCGCGCGCGGCCGCCGACCGGGCGCCGAGGCCGCCGGCGCGCAGGTTCTCCTCGACCGTCATCCGGGCGAAGACCTGGCGGCCCTCCGGGACCGCGACCGCGCCGCGGCGCACGACCATGGCCGGGTCGAGCCGGTCGATGCGCTCGCCGTCGAGGAGGATCTCGCCCCCGGTGACGGCGCCGCGGTGCAGCCCCAGCGTCCCGGACACGGCGCGCAGCAGCGTGGACTTGCCCGCGCCGTTGCCGCCGAGCACGGCCAGCACGGCGTCCGCGCCGACCTCCACGTCGACGTCCTCCAGGGCCCGCACGGACCGCCCGTAACGGACGGAAAGGCCCCGGACGGTCAGCACGCGCGTCCTCCGTCGTCCACTCGGCTCCCTTCCGCCCTTGCTCGGCGGCGCACATCGTGTGGTGGATCACACCAGACCGGGCACCCCCATCTGGGGGGTACGGACCTGACGTTCGGGTCCCGTGTCCGGAATGTGACCTACAGCAGGCCGAGTGCGGCGGCGCGGCTGACGGCCTCGACGCGGTTGCGGGCGCCCAGCTTGTGCAGGGCCGACTCCAGGTAGGTCTTGACGGTGTTGCGCGCGAGGCCGGTCACCTCGGCGATCTCCGGGTTCGTCCGGCCCTGCGCGGCGAGGCGCAGGACCTCGTACTCGCGGCGGGTGAGCCCGCTGCGGGCGAGCGCGGCCCGGTCGCCGGGCTCCCGCGGGACGATCCGCGGGTCGATCACGCGCTCGCCGCGCACGACGCGGCGCAGGGCGTCGGCGAGGTCGGTCCCGGCCGCGTCCTTGAGCAGGGCTCCGTGCGCGCCCGCGTCGAGCGCCGCGCGGACGCCCTCGTGGTCGCCGTGCGCGGTGAAGACCACGACGCGCGCCGCCGGCACCACGTCCCGCAGCCCGACGACGACCTCGGGCGCGAGCATGTCGGGCAGCCGCAGGTCCAGCAGGACGAGATCGGGGTCCAGCGCCGGCGCCCGCTCCAGCGCCGCGCGGCCGCTCTCGGCCGACCCGACGACCGTCAGGGCCGGCTCGGAGCGGGCCAGCAGCAGGGCGACGCCGTCGCGGACGACCGGGTGGTCGTCGACGACCATCACCCGCGCGGCGGTCACCGCGGCGGCCCCGGCACCAGTACGCGCAGGGTCGTGCCCCCGGACGTCGCCCCCGCGTCGTCGTCGCCGTCGTGGACGAGGCTCACCCGGCCGCCGAGCCGGGCGGCCTTCTCGACGAGCAGGGCCAGCCCGATGCCGGTCCCCTCGCCGTCCCCGCCGGGCGCGCCGCCGTCGTCGGCGACGGCGACCTGCACCCCGCCGTCGACCTCGCCGAGGCTGACCACGACGGTGGTCGCGCCGGCGTGCTTCTCGACGTTGAGCAGGCCCTCGCGGACCGCGCAGATCAGGACCTGGGACCGCTCGGCGTCCAGCGGCGGGATCGGCCCGAGCTGGACGAAGCGGGCGTCGGTGCCGGTGCGGCGGGAGAAGCTGCGGCAGTGCTCGGCCACCTCGAGCGGCAGCGCCCGCTCGGGCCCGGTCTCGGCCAGCGCGAGCAGCGCCTCCCGCAGCGCCGCCGACGCGGCCGACACGTCGGACTCCAGCCGGCCGAGCCGCGTGCGCAGGACGGGGTTGTCGGGCAGTGCGCCGCGCAGGTCGCGGACCTGCGCGCCGATGGAGAACAGCATCGCGCCGACCGAGTCGTGCAGCGACGCCTGCACGCGCCTGCGCTCGGCGGCCACGGCCGTGCGGGCGCCGGCCTCGGCGCGCTCGGCGAGCCGCAACGCACTGGCGGCGTCGGCGGAAACGGCCCGGACGGCGTCGACGGCGGCGTCGCCGAACTCGCCGGGGCCGCGCAGGGCGGTGTAGGCGATCGCGAGGGTCCGCCCGCCGTCGAGGACCGGGACGGCGAGGATCGCGCCCAGCGCCTCGCGCCGCACCTGGCCGTCGAACTGGTGGGTGATGGTCGCGGCGCTGACGTAGTCGGAGACGCGCACGGGCGCGCCGGACGCGAGCACCCGCCCGCCGACGCCCTGGCCCATGGGGACGACGAGGTCCTGCAGCGCGTCGGTGCGGGTCCCCGCGAGCCAGCGGATGACGGCGCTGCCGTCGTGGACGTCGGCGACGAAGCCCGCGTCCGCACCCGCCGTCTCGCGCAGCAGGTGGGCCGCGCCGCGCAGGGCCAGCACGCGGTCGAGCACGGCGAGCAGGCCGTCACGGTCGCCGAGCAGGGACGCGAGCGCGTCCTCCTGCTCTCGGACGCGCTCGGCGGCGCGCCGCCGCCCGCCCGGCGTCGACCCCATCCGCGGACGATGGCACAGCCGGGGAGCGATCGGAACCGGCCCACGCACCCGCGCCCGCGTCCCACCCACCGCCATGTGGACACATATCGCTGGTGCGGCGCCTGGGCGGGCAGCCATATGCATCCATATGGCGGGTCTGGGCGGGGTGGTGGTCAGGGCGGGGCGCCCAGACCGTCCCGACGGCGTGCGCCGGGTCGGAGAACTCGACGTCGAGGACCAGCTCCGCCCCGCCGGACGCCTCGTCGGGCGCCTCGGCGAGGACCGCCCGCGCGGTGCGCAGGAGGTCGGCCCGGCGCGCGGCCCGGACCCGGACGGTCGCCGCGGTCCCCGGCCAGGAGGCCCGCCAGCGGTCGCGGCGCTCGCGCCACGCCCGGTCCAGGTCGACGTCGTCGGTCCGGCGGGCGGGCTCGTCGAGCTCGGCGGCCTCACGGACGCGCGAGAGCCGGTAGCTGCGCTCCTCGCCGTCCCGGTTGGCGAGCAGGTACCACCGGCCCGCCGCGCTGACCAGCCCGATCGGGTCGACCGTCCGCCAGCGCGCGTCCTCGCCGCGCGCGGCGTAGCGCAGGCGCAGCCGGTGGCCGGCGAAGACCGCCCGGCGCACCGTCGGGAGCACGCCCTCGGGCCCCTCGTCGGGCTCCGGGTCCCGCTGGCGCAGCCAGCCCTCCCTGCGGACCAGTACCCGTCCGGCGT
Source organism: uncultured Actinomycetota bacterium (assembly GCA_963728105.1). GTDB lineage: Bacteria > Actinomycetota > Actinomycetes > Mycobacteriales > Pseudonocardiaceae > Pseudonocardia. The sequence goes on from CAVSJZ010000036.1 coordinate 36,285, forward strand.
CCCGGGTCGCGGTCGCGCGCTGCGGCGCCGGCAGGGCGGCGACGACCTTGCGCATCGCCGACGCGAGGTCCGGCCCCGGCTCGGCCGCGTCCCCGCGGGAGCCCACGACGAGCAGGGCCAGCGCCTCGTCGTGGGTGAGGCCGGTCAGGTCGGTGGAGTAGCCGGGCAGCAGTGCGAAACCGCCGTGGCGGCCGCGCTCGGCGTAGACCGGGACGCCGGCGGACGAGAGCGCCTCGACGTCACGCAGCACGGTCCGCTGCGACACCTCCAGCTCCCCTGCCAGCGCGGCCGCCGACATGCGTCCCCGGTGCTGGAGCAGCAGCAGGATGGCCAGCAGGCGGTCGGCGCGCACGGGTCAGAGAATGCCGGAAAATCCTGACAGTGGGTGTCGTGATTCGGCGGCAGGGTCGTCGCCATGACGAACACCGCAACGACCGCCGTCACCGACCTCGCCGATCCCCGCGTGACCTACGCCCGCGCGCTCGACTGGGTCGCCGGCCTGGTCGCCGCCGTGCGGCCCGACCAGCTGGCCGACCCGACCCCGTGCCCCGAGTTCGACGTCCGCACGCTCGTCGGCCACCTCGTCGCCACGGTGAACCGGGCCCGCGTCGTCGGCGAGGGCGCGCCGCCGTTCTCCGTCCCTTCGGTGGTGACCGGCGTCGCCGACGACGGCTGGACCGGGGCATTCGCGGACGCGGTCGCGCGCATGCGCCCGGTCTGGGGCGACGACGCCCTGCTCGACCGGCAGGTGACCGTGCCGTGGGGCACGGTGCCCGGCCGCGCGGCGCTGTGGGGCTACGTGAACGAGGCACTCGTGCACGGCTGGGACCTGGCGGTCGCGACGGGTCAGCCGGCCGAGGCCGACCCGCAGGTCGCCGAGGCGGCGCTGGCCGGCGCGCAGGAGAAGATCCCGGCCGGCGGGCGGGGCGAGGGCGTCCCCTTCGACCCGCCTGTCGAGCCCGCCCCCGGCGCCGGCCCGACCGAGCGGCTGGCGAACTGGTCGGGCCATCACCGGGCCTGACACTCGCTAGCGCTGCGGGGCGACGAGCCAGACCGCGAGGTAGAGCGGGATCCCGATGCCGCCGCCCAGCAGGGTCAGCGCCACCAGGCCGACGCGCAGGAGCGTCACGTCGACGCCGAGGGCCTCGGCCAGGCCGCCGCAGACTCCGCCGAGCATGCGCTGCGTGCTGCTGCGGTAGATCCGGAACGGCGGACGGGCCGAGCGCTCCGGCGCGGGCGGCGCCGTCGGGCCGGCCCACGATCCGGCGGACGGGCCGCTCGCCCCGGGGGGCGGCGCGGTCCGGCCGGCGTGTGCACCCGGTGCGGCGGCCGACGGGCCCGGCGAGCCGGCGGACGGCCCGGCCGACGGACTGGCGCCGGGCGTCGACGTGGCCGTGTCGTCGCCGGGCACGCCGGCGGCGGCCCGGTCGGCGGACGCCGCGGTGGTGGCGCCGCCGTCCGCGGTGTCGGCCGTGCGGACGGCGGCGCCGTCGGTGGCGCTGTCGGTGGCGCTGTCGGTGGCGCTGTCGGTGGCGCTGTCGGTGGCGCTGTCGGTGGCGCTGTCGGTGGCACCGGGGGCGCTGTCGGTGGCGCGGTCGGTGGTGGCGGTGGCGCTGTCGAGGGCGCGGTCGGGCGCAGAACCGTAGCCTGCGACATCCCCGTCGGCGGGCGCGACGCCGCCGGTTGCGGGCGGGCCGTCCGCGGTACCCGGCACCGCGTCCGCGCGCCCGGAGGCGCCGTTGCGGCGGTCGTCGTCGCCCGCGCCGTCGCGCGGCGTGCTCGTCGGGCCGGTGCTCGTCGGGCCGGTGCTCGTCGGGCCGGTGCTCGTCGGGCCGGTGCTCGTCGGGCCGGTGCTCGTCGGGATCGTCTCGGTGGTGTCCATGGCGTCGAGCCTGCCGACGCGGCGGGCTTGCGACGTCCGGGACGACCCGGGCGTCGACCCCGGGATCCGGCGCGGCGGGCGTCCGGGGGCGTTCGGGGTCGGCCTCCCGGAGTCCGCCCGCGAGGGCCTGCGCCGGGGTCGGGTCAGCTCGGGTCTCGCGGTGCGGGCGGGCCCGGCGGCTGTGACGGCGGGGACGGGCTGCGGGGGTCGGCCGTCGGCGGGCGCGGCACCTGCTGGTCGCGCAGGCGGATGGCTCGGCCGACGACCACGGCGATCACGCCGGCGATGACGACCCAGACCACCGCCACGACGATGATCCAGCCGAGCACCGACACCGGCGCCTCCCCCTCGCATCCACTGTCGAGGCCATCAGGTTGCCGCACAGTGTGACGCGAGGTGACGGTGCGCGCCTCCGCCGCAGTCGGAACAGCACCGATCGGCCGAACCAAGATAGGCCGTCCGGCTCAGCCGACGTCGGGAAGCGCCGGTCCGAGCAGGTCGTCGGCGTCGACGATGCGGTAGGCGTAGCCCTGCTCGGCCAGGAACCGCTGGCGGTGTGCGGCGTAGTCGGTGTCGAGGGTGTCCCTCGCGACGATCGAGTAGAAGTGCGCCTGCCGCCCGTCGCCCTTGGGCCGCAGCAGCCGCCCCAGCCGCTGGGCCTCCTCCTGCCGGGACCCGAACGTGCCCGACACCTGGACGGCCACGCTGGCCTCCGGCAGGTCGATCGAGAAGTTCGCGACCTTGGAGACGACGAGCACCGGCACCTCGCCCGCGCGGAAGCGGTCGAAGAGCTCCTCGCGCTCCTTGTTGCGGGTCTCCCCCTTGACGACGGGGGCGTCCAGCGCGGCGCCGAGCTCGTCGAGCTGGTCGAGATAGGCTCCGATGACGAGCGCAGGTTCACCCGGATGGCGGTCCAGCACCGACCGGACGACGGCATCCTTCGTGTGTGCCGTCGAGGCCATCCGGTACCGCTCCTCGGGCTCGGCCACGGCGTACGCCATCCGCTCGGCCTCGGTCAGCGTCACCCGGACCTCGACGCAGTCCGCCGGCGCGATCCAGCCCTGCTGCTCGATGTCCCGCCACGGCGCGTCGTAGCGCTTGGGCCCGATCAGCGAGAACACGTCGCCCTCGCGGCCGTCCTCGCGCACGAGCGTCGCGGTGAGGCCCAGCCGGCGCCGCGACTGCAGGTCGGCGGTCAGGCGGAACACCGGTGCCGGCAGCAGGTGCACCTCGTCGTAGATGATCAACCCCCAGTCGCGGGAGTCGAAGAGGTCCAGGTGGCGGTACTCGCCCTTGGTCCGGCGCGTGACGACCTGGTAGGTCGCGATCGTGACCGGGCGGACCTCCTTGCGCTCGCCAGAGTACTCGCCGATCTCGTCCTCGGTCAGCGACGTGCGCGCGACCAGCTCGCGCTTCCACTGCCGGCCCGCGACGGTGTTGGTGACCAGGATGAGCGTCGTGGCCTGCGCCTGCGCCATCGCGCCCGCCCCGACCAGCGTCTTGCCGGCGCCGCACGGCAGCACGACGACGCCGGACCCGCCGGCCCAGAAGCCCTCGACGGCGTCGCGCTGGTAGTCGCGCAGCGCCCAGCCGTCCTCGGCCAGCGCGATGGGGTGGGCCTCGCCGTCGACGTAGCCCGCGAGGTCCTCGGCCGGCCAGCCGATCTTGAGCAGGGCCTGCTTCAGGTGGCCGCGCTCGGACGGGTGCACGATGACGGTGTCGTCGTCGACCTGCGCCCCGAGCAGCGGCGTGATCTTCTTCTGGCGCAGCACCTCGGCCAGCACCGCGCGGTCGAGCGCCACCATGACCAGCCCGTGGACGGGCGAGTTGACCAGCTGCAGCCGCCCGTAGCGGCCCATCGTGTCGACGACGTCGACCAGCAGCGGCTGCGGCACGGCGTAGCGGGAGAACCGGACGAGCGCGTCGACGACCTGCTCGGCGTCGTGGCCGGCCGCGCGGGCGTTCCACAGCGCGAGCGGGGTGACCCGGTAGGTGTGGACGTGCTCCGGGGCCCGCTCCAGCTCGGCGAACGGCGCGATCGCCGACCGGGCCGCACCGGCGTCGGGGTGGTCGACCTCGAGCAGCAGCGTCTTGTCGGACTGGACGATGAGTGGCCCGTCGGTCATGGCCTCCACTTTCCTGGCGAGATCGGGGAGCGTGATCATGCGGTGACCGCCCGGGCACACTCTCGCCTCCCGCGCGTGCGGGGGGGCGCGACACGCCGGGCTATACTCCACCGGCAAGCCGCCCGAGAGCGCACGCCGGCCATCAGCATCCTACCGGCCGGCAGCGCAGGCGCCCGTCCCCAGCGGACGCGTGTCGCGCGCCCGGAGGCGACACCGCCCGAGGCGCCGCACACCGCGTCGCCACCGAAGGCCCGAAGCGGAAGACCCCGAAGCGAAGACGTGAGCCTGGCCCACCGATGTCCACGACCCGTGCCCGCACCCCCGGCCCGCGGCGGCCACCCACCGCCGCTGGAGTGCAGCTCGTCCGCTCCGCCCTCGCGCACGTCGCGAGCGGCGTGACAGAGTCAGCCGGATCGTCGCCGCCAACCATCAGGGAGACGTGGACGTGACCAGCATCGAGACCGGACCCACCTGGCTCGAGCGGCTGAACCCGCGCAACTGGACGCTGGTGTGGAAGCTGGTGATCGTCGGGCTGGCTCCCGCACTGCTCGCGCTCACGCTCGGGGCGCTCCGCATCGCCGACCAGGCCGGTTCGGCGGCCGCGCTCGGGCAGAGCGGCCGGCTGTTCGCCGTCCGGAGCGAGGTGGCGGCCGCCGGGGACGCCCTGCGCACCGAGGCCTACCAGGCCAGCCTGTACGTGGCGGGCGGGCGGACCGGCAACCGCGGGCCGCTGCAGACGGCCACGGCGATGACCGACACGGCCGTCACGAGCATGCGCAACGACGCCCAGTCGGCCGGGCTCGACACCGCGGCCTCGACCGCGCTCGCCCAGGCGACCAACGGGCTCGACCGGCTGCCGACGCTGCGGGGCCAGGTCACGGGTGACCCGGCCTTCGCGCTGGCCCAGGTGCGCAACACGTACGGCCAGCTCACGGAGGGTCTCGACGTCCTCGACCGGGTCCTGCTCCGCGAGGTGCGGGTACCCCAGACGGCCGGCCAGATCGACGCGCTGACGGCCGTGGCGGCGGTCAACTCGCAGCTGGCCACGCAACACATGCTCATCGGCGACGCCCTGCGCGAGCAGGCCTTCCAGCCCAACGACCGCAACGACGTGGCCAGCACGGACGTGCAGATCTTCGCGCAGTACCGCACGTACCAGCTGTCGCTGACGCCGCAGCAGCTGCAGCGCTACGGCACGTTCCTCGACGCGCCGGCCAACGACCAGCGCCAGAAGCTCGCGGCCGCCGTCCTGTCCGCGCCGACCGGGCAGCCGTTCCCGGTCTCCCCCGCCGACTGGGACGCCGCCTACAAAGGCTCCAAGTCCGCGGTCGACAAGTCGGCGACGCTGATCCGCCAGGACGTCGGGGCGGAGAGCGAGGCGGCCCAGCAGCAGGCCGGCAACCAGGCCGGCATCAACTCCGTGGTCCTCATGCTCGGCCTGCTCGTCGGCATCACGATCGCCGTGCTGGTCGCCCGCTCGCTGATCCGCTCGCTGCGCGTGCTGCGCAGCGCCGCGCTCGACGTCGCCGAGCGGCGGCTGCCGGAGGCCGTGGAGGGCATGCGCGCCGGCGAGGCGCCCGACGTCGTGGTCGACCCGGTGCCGATCGGCACCCGCGACGAGGTGGGCCAGGTCGCGCGGGCGTTCGACGCGGTGCACGGGCAGGCGGTCCGCCTGGCCGCCGACCAGGCCGCGCTGCAGTCGAACGTCAGCGCGATGTTCGTCAACCTCTCCCGCCGCAGCCAGGCGCTCGTCGAGCGGCAGCTGCAGCTGATCGAGCAGCTGGAGAGCAACGAGCAGGACGCCGACCAGCTCTCCAACCTCTTCCAGCTGGACCACCTCGCGACGCGCATGCGGCGCAACAGCGAGAACCTGCTGGTCCTCGCCGGCACCGACCTGGCCAAGCGCAACATCGCGCCCGTGCCCATGGTCGACGTGCTGCGCGCCGCGGTCTCCGAGGTCGAGCAGTACCAGCGGGTCGTGGTGCAGGCGCCGCCGTCGGCGTCGATCGTCGGGCGGGCCGGCTCCGACCTCGTCCACCTGCTGGCGGAGCTGCTGGACAACGCCACCAACTTCTCCCCGCCGGAGTCGCAGGTCGTCATGAGCACGACCCGCACGGCCGACGGGTCGATCGTCGTCGAGATCGCCGACCGCGGCGTCGGCATGGACGAGCACGAGCTGGCCGACGCCAACCAGCGGCTGTCCGGGCCCGTGACGGTCGACGTCTCCGCATCCCGCCGGATGGGCCTGTTCGTGGTCGGCCGGCTGGCCGCCCGCCACGGCATCGGCGTGCAGCTGGCCGGGGCCGCGATGTCCGGCCCCGCCGGGGGGCTGACGGCGTCGGTCACGGTGCCGTCGGCGCTGGTCCCGACGGCCGTCCCCGCCGAGCTCCGGCGCCCGATCGGCGTCCCGCTGCCGGCCGGCGTCCCCGCGCAGGGCGGCCGCGGCGGCGCGCCGGCCCGGCCCGACGTCAACGGCGTGCGCACCGACTCCGCAGCGGCGCTGGCCGCCGGCCCGGCGACCACGCAGGAGCGCGTGGACTCGCGGGGCCCGCTGCCCGCGCCGCCCTCGGCGAACGGCTCCGTCTCCGGGCTGCCGACCCGCACGCCGGGCTCGTCGCTGCGCGGCGACGGCCCCGGCGGCCCGCCGCCTGGCGGCTCGTGGAACGCGTTCGGCTCCGCGAGCAGCGAGGACGACACCCCCGACGACCGGGCCGGCGACGACCGGACCGGCGACGACGGCCCTCCCGACCAGGCGTTCCCCAGCGTCGCCGAGCAGGCGCGGCGCGACCAGGAGGCCGCGGCCCTGCGGGACCGCACGGAGGAGCCCGGCGCGCCCGAGACGGCGGACCTGAACGGCCACGTCCGGCACCCGATCGACGAGCGGTCGGAATCGAACGACGAGCGGTCGGGTCCGACGGTGCCCGCCCCGCGCGGCGACGAGCCGGCCGAGCCCGCGACGGACCTGCCGGGTCCGCAGGCCGGCGGACCGGCCCCGGACGACGGGCCGACGACGGCCCACGGGCCCGCCACGACGCCGTTGCCCGTGGTCGGCGCCGCGGAGCCGACCGTCACCGGCCGGCCCGATGCGACCGACGACGAGCCCACGGTGGCCGGCCAGCACCCCGGCGGCACCCACCGCCGGGCGAACGGGAGCGCTCCGCACGCGGGGCCCGGCGGCGGCACCGGTGACGAGCTGTTCGCGCCCAGCGTGCCGGCGCTGGGCGGCCAGCCGCTGCTCGGCGACCCGGCCGACGACCACGCCGGCGGCTTCGACGCCGGCGAGACGACCCCGATCTTCGAGGAGATCGCGTCGGCGTGGTTCCGGTCCAACCGGCCGCTGCCGGTCTCGTGGGATGCCGAGCCGGGCGGCAGCACGCCGCCGCGGACCGGTTCCGACGAGCCCGCGGACGACGTGCGGCCGGGACCGCCGGCCGCGGCGTCGCCCGCGGCGCCGCCCGCAGCCAGGACCGAGGCGGCCCCGAACGGCACGGCCTCGAACGGCACGCCGGCGAACGCTGCCGCCGCCAACGGCGCGCCCTCGAACGGCGCCCCCTCGAACGGCGCTCCCGCCAACGGCGCGCCGTCGCACGGCACCGGACCCGGCGCGGCACCGGTCGGCCCCAGCCCGGTCCCGCGGCCCGTGCCCTACCGGGCGGAGGCCCCGCTGGACCCGGCCGACGGCCCGACGGAGCGCGTCTCCGCGCGGGACCTCGCGGGCGGCGCGGCCGCCGCCCAGGTCCCCGCCCCGGCGGCCGAGGTCGACCCGGCGGCGTTCGCCTCGCCGGCCGACGCCGGCTGGCAGGCGGCGAGCGGGGTCGACGCCGACCGGCCCGACGAGCTCACCGCGGCCGGGCTGCCGAAGCGCAGGCCCCGGGCCCGGCTCGTCCCGGGCAGCGCCGGGTCGGCCGTGCTGGCCCAGCCGACGTCGATCGCGCGCAGCGCCGAGAGCATCCGCGGCCGGCTGTCCAGCTACCAGCAGGGCGTCCGGCAGGGACGCGAGTCCCGCCTGCGTTCCACCGACGACCCGACGGCCCCGCCGGACGGCGAGGCCGGTGAGGACATGTGAGCGAGCCGGTCCCCCCCGATCCCGACCCTTCCGCGACGCTGCCCAGGAGAGACCCGTCATGACCGCACCGCAGACCCAGCCGAGCAGGTTCGGCTGGTTGGTCACCAACTTCGCCGAGCGCGTGCCCGGCGTCGCGCACGCCATCGTGGTGTCGGCCGACGGCCTGCTCCTGACCAGCTCCGACCGGCTCCCCCGGGACCGTGCCGACCAGCTCGCCGCCGTCGCGTCCGGGCTCGTCAGCCTCACCCAGGGCGCAGCCCGCTGCTTCGACGCCGGCGGCGTCGTCCAGACGGTGGTCGAGATGGACCGCGGCATCGTGCTGCTCATGTCGATCTCCGACGGCTCCTGCCTCGCCGTGCTCGCCTCCCCGAGCTGCGACATCGGGCTCATCGGCTACGAGATGACGCTGCTGGTCGACCGCGTCGGCCAGCTGCTCACCCCGGAGCTGCGGGCCGAGCTGCAGGGCACCTTCGGGCGCTGACATCCTCTGGTCCCCGACCACGACCCATCCGACGACGGCCAGGAAGGCAGGTGACGCGAGATGTGGCCCGACTCCGACGAGTCCCAGCCCGCCCCGCCGACATTCGCCGACGTCATGAACGGGTTCAGCTTCGACGCCGGCCGGGCCCCCCGGCGGCGCCGTTGGGGTCGGAAGCGCCAGCAGGAACCGCCCCGGCTGCAGGCGCCGCAGCCGGACGCGCCGGCGCCGCCCGGGATGCCGCCGGGTGTGGATCCGTCGGGCAGGCCACCCGTGCCGATGCCGATATGGCCGGACGCCGACCCCGCCGCGGGCGCCGCCGCCGTCCGGCCATATACATGGACGCGCGGACGTACGAAGTCCGGCTTCGACCTGGCGATCGAGACGCTGGTCTCGACGAGCAGGCGGGGCCATGACCAGTTGCAGCTGCTGCAGGTCGAGCACCGGGCCGTCGCCGAGCTGTGCGAGGAGACGCGCTCGGTGGCCGAGGTGGCCGCGCTGCTGGGCGTGCCGCTCGGGGTCGCCCGGGTGCTGCTCGGCGACATGGCCGGCCTCGGGCTGGTGACCGTGCACCAGAACGCGAGCAGTGCCGGCAACGCGCCGGACCTCGCGCTGATGGAAAGGGTGTTGAGTGGACTCCGTCGCCTCTAGCCAGCCGATTCCGGGGTCGCACCGGCCGGACGGCGGCTCCCGCACGATCGCGACGGCGGCAACGATCTCGGCGAAGATCGTGGTGGCCGGCGGGTTTGGCGTCGGCAAGACCACCTTCGTCGGGTCGGTGTCCGAGATCGTGCCGCTGACCACCGAGGCCGTCATGACCGAGGCCAGCACCGGCGTCGACGACCTGGCGAACACGCCGAACAAGACGACCACCACGGTGGCCATGGACTTCGGCCGCGTCTCGCTGGACGCCGAGCTGATCCTCTACCTGTTCGGGACGCCGGGGCAGCACCGCTTCTGGTTCATGTGGGACGACCTCGTGCGCGGCGCGATCGGCGCCGTCGTGCTCGTCGACACCCGCCGGCTCGCCGACTCCTTCGCGGCGATCGACTTCTTCGAGGACCGCGGGCTGCCCTACGTCGTGGGCATCAACTGCTTCGACGGGGTCCTGCACCACCGCGTCGAGGACGTCCGCGAGGCCATGTCGATCGACGCGGCGATCCCGATCGTGTCCTGCGACGCGCGCAACCGCGAGTCCACGAAGCAGACGCTGATCGCCCTGGTGGAGCACGCCATGCACCACCGGATGGCCGCCGGCGCGCGTTAGGCCGTGTCCCGTGGATCACGGGACACGGCCTAGTCGCCCACCAGGGCGATGCTCGTGATCCGGTGCAGCGGCACGCGCAGCACGGCGGGGTCGCCGAAGCCGCCGGCGGCGGTCCCGTCGACGACGCGGCCCTCGACCACGCCGCCGCCCACCGACAGCGGCGCGAGCACCTGCTCGCCCGGCAGGCCGTGGCGGTCGACGAACCCGATCCAGACGCGCCGGCCGTCGGTGACCGCCGAGCGCAGGAGGTCCAGGGTGGACCCGTTCGCGAAGGCGTCCGCGCCCTGACGAGCGGCGGCGCGCGCGTCACCGGCACGCATGCGCGAGACGAGCGCGGCGCGCTGGTCGCCGTCCGGTTCCCGGGGCAGGGCGCCCGATCCGGTCGGCCGCCGCGGCGCGGTCCGCCTGCCCCGAGCCGTCAGGTCGAGCACGGCGCCGGCCGGGTCCTCGGCCGCCGGGCTGAACCCGGCGGCTCGCAGGCCGTCCAGCAGCGCGACCAGCGGCACCGAGCTGACCAGTACGGTCGGGGCGATCCGGCGCAGCGCCAGCGCCGCCGCCTCGGGGTGGGCCATGACCTCGGCGAGCAGCGCCTCGTCGTCGGAGCGCAGGTAGGCCGTCGCGGTGCCGCCGCGCAGCCGCCCGTGCCGGCGCGCGACGTCGTCGACGAGGTAGGTCAGGGTCTGGGGGACGGGCGTCGCCGACCGGTCGGCCAGCAGCGCGTGTAGGTCGGCGGCGCTGCGCCCGGCGTCGAGCGCGCGGCGGACCGAGGCCTCGGAGAAGCGGTAGACGACGGCGCCGCCCGCGGACTCGACGTCGGCCGCGAGGTCGAGCTCGCGCGCGAGGCCGGCCTCCAGCGGGCCGGGCGCGACGGCGGTCAGGTCGGCCTGCAGCAGGACGTGGCCGACGGGCTCGGGGAGCGTGGCGCGCAGCGCGGCGACGAGCCGGTCGGGCTCGTCGAGCAGCGCCCGGCCGGGGTCGGAGAGGGCGTCGAGCGCGACGACGCCCAGGACGGTGGCCTCCGCGAGAACCCACGTGACGACCTCGTCGCGCAGCCGGCCGCCGCGCCGCGGCGCCCGCCAGGCCAGCACGTCGGCCAGGCCCGCGACCGACGCGGCGGCGACGCCCGGCGGCAGCTCCGCGAGGCCGCCGAGGATCCGGCGGCGGTCGCGCGGAGCGAGCGGGCGACGCACCCCGTCGGACAGCGCCGGGACCGCCTTGCCGGCGTCGTCGCGGCGGCCGACGAGGCCCGGCAGCCGCGGCAGGTCCAGCCAGGCGCGCGCGAGCACCGCCCAGCGGTGTTCGGGCCCGGCGGCGGCCCAGGCGTCGGCCTGCGTGGTGGGCAGCCACTCCGCGGCGACGGCGTCGGTGGCCGCGACCAGGTCGGCGCCGGCCATGACCTCGACGACGAGCGCCGCGACGTCCTCGGTGACGTCGAGCTCGCGCGCGGCGCGGCGCAGGTCGCGCACGCCGAGGCCGCCCGAGCGCAGGACGGGCGGCGGGGTGGCGCCCCACAGGGCCACGAGGGCGTCGGCGCGGCGCAGCAGCTCCAGGGCGGCACCGCCCGCGGTCCGGTCGACGACGGAGTGCCCGGGGTCGCGCGTGGGCAGCTCGGGCGGGCGCAGCGCCAGCGGGCCCATCGGGCGGTCGCCGCGCAGCGCGAGCCCGACCTGGCGGGGCAGCTCGACGGTCTCGGCGTCGACGCGCACCAGCAGCCCCTTGGCCAGCAGGCGCGCGACCGGGCCGCCCGGCTCGGCGCGGCTGCGCCCGAGCGGCGGGCCGACGGCCAGCGCGTCGAGGACGCGGCGCTCGTCCGGCTCGGCGGCGGCGAGCAGGACGGGCAGCGCCGAGGAACCCGCCGGCCCGGCCGCGGGGCGCCCCAACCCGCCGGGATGGCGCGCCACGACGTCGCGGACGGCCGGGACGACGGACAGCCCGCCCGCGTCGTCGCCGTCCCAGACGAGGGCCCGCTCGCGCAGCGCGGCGAGCACGCCGTCGAGCGCGCCGGCCGCCAGGTCGGGCCCGAGCAGCCGGGCGACCTCGGCGGCCGGGACCGGGGCGCGGTCCGCGTCGGCGACCACGAGGGCCTCCAGCACGGCCAACGCGAGGGTGTCGAGGTCGTCGCAGGCGCGATGGACCGACGCCCGCACGGCCGCGCGGGTGGCCAGCACCGTGACATCCGACGGCGGGGGCACCGCGAGGTCGGGCCGGTGCGCCAACAGCGCGGCGAGCGTCGCGTCCGGCAGCGCGCGCAGCCGGTCGACCAGCGGGACGGTCATCGCGTCCACGGTAGTCTGACGCCACCATCCCCCGAGGAGGAGGACGCGACGTGGCCAAGCGCGCCAACCCGGCCCGCATCGACCCGACCTGGCCGGACCTGCCGGACGGTGAGCACCCCGTCAGCGAGCTGGCCGCCCCCCTGCAGGGCTCGATGTCACCGTTCGGGGACCTGGAGTTCCCGCTCGACACGGTGCCCTACGAGCACCCGCACACGGAGATCAACCGATAGCGGCCGGACTCCTCCTCGCCGCCGGCGCCGGCCGGCGGATGGGCACCCCGAAGGCGCTCGTCGAGCTGGCGGGCGAGCCGCTGGTGCGGCGGGCGCTGCACGTGCTGGCCGATGGCGGCGTCGCGCCGCTCGTGGTCGTCGTGGGCGCCGCGGCGCCGGACGTCCGCGCGGTGCTGCCGGACGGCGTCAGGGTCGTCGAGGAGCCCGGCTGGGCCGAGGGCATGGGCGCGTCGCTGCGGGCCGGGCTGGCGGAGCTCGCGCGCTGCGAGCCGGCGGTGGACGCCGCGCTCGTGCACCTGGTCGACCTGCCCGGCGTCGGCGCGGCCGCCGTCGCGCGCCTGGCGGCCGGGTCGGGGCCGGCGACGCTGCGCCGGGCGGCGTACGCGGGGCGGCCGGCGCATCCCGTCGTGCTGGGCCGCGACCACTGGGCCGGCGTCACCGCGGCGGCGGCCGGCGACGCGGGCGCGCGCGAATACCTGCGCGGCCGACCCGACCTGGAGCTGGTCGAGTGCGGCGACGTCGCGACGCCGGACGACGTCGACACGCCCGAGGCGCTGTCCCGCTGGCGGGGCTAGGCCGTGTCCCGCGGATCACGACCGCGGCCTCCGCGCCCAGTCGGCCCCTGGCTGCGTTGTCGGCCGACCCGAGTACGCCCGGTACGAGGGCCGGCCTCCGCCTTGCCAGGAGCCGACTGGATCACGGATACCATCGGCCATGATCCGCGGGACGCGGCCTAGACCGCGAGGAGCAGCCCCGGGCTGATGTGGTCGGGGTCGGCGATGTGGTTGGAGGCGGCGAGGGCCTGCCAGGTGACGCCGTGCGCGGCGGCGATGTCCGAGAGCGTGTCGCCCGACCGGACCGTGTACGTCCCGCCGGTGCTCGGCACGGCCGCGCGGGCCGGGGCCTGCACCGGCACCGGGGCCGGCGGCGGCGTGACGCGCGGGGTCGCGGGGCTGCCGATGGCACCCGCCTTGACCGAGCAGACCGGCCAGGCGCCCCAGCCCTGAGCGGCGAGCACCCGCTCGGCGACCACGATCTGCTGGTCCCGCGAGGCCTGGAACGCGGCGGGCGCGAACTGCGAGCCGCCGAAGCCGGACCACGTCGACGGGGTGAACTGCAGGCCGCCGCTGAACCCGTTGCCCGTGTTGATGGCCCAGTTCCCGCTGCTCTCGCACGCCGCGACCTTGTCCCACACGGTGTCCGGAGCGGCCTGCGCCGGGATCGTCGCGAGCAGCGGGGCGCCGACGGCGGCGCCGGCGGCCGCCGTGCGAGCGAGGGCGCGTCCGGTGGTGCTGGGGGCGCGATGCCGACCGCGGTAACGGGCCATGTCGGGCTCCAGGGCGCTGCGCCGCGACGGCCGTCGGGGGCCGGCCGCATCCTGTCCCGCGCGGGTGAGGCGTCGGGGCTTCCGGACCGCCGGACAGGGGAGCGCTGCGGACCGGGACCGTCCTGGGCCTGGGGCGCCCGATCGGGTCTGCGGGCACGCTAGGGAACTCGGAGCGTCCCGGCTATCCGGCGTGTCGACCAAGACTCGCCGAAACAGGTTGCTCCGAACAGCTGTACCGCAGGCCGTCGTCACAGCTCACAGCGGTTTCCCAGGAACGGCTCGGGTTGCCCCACTGTGACACGGATCACGATCACGATCATGACGTAGGCTCGGTCCGTGGAGCTGACCCACGTCGACGGCGCCGGAGCCGCCCGGATGGTCGACGTCACCGCCAAGGAACCGACGGCCCGCAGCGCCGTCGCGACCGGCGTGCTGCGCACGACGGCCGAGGTCGTCGAGCTGCTGCGCCGCGACGGCCTGCCCAAGGGCGACGCGCTCGCGACGGCCCGCATCGCCGGGATCATGGCCGCCAAGCGGACGCCGGACCTCGTGCCGCTGTGCCACCCGATCGCGATCTCCGGCGTGACCGTCGACCTGGACGCGGAGGGCTGCGAGGTGCGCGTCCGCGCGACCGTCCGCACGACCGACCGCACGGGGGTCGAGATGGAGGCGCTGACCGCCGTCGCCGTCGCCGGGCTGACGCTGCACGACATGGTCAAGGCCGTCGACCCGGCCGCGGTGATGGACGGCGTGCGGGTCGAGCGGAAAGAGGGCGGCAAGACCGGGACGTGGGTGCGGCCGTGACGGGTGACCCGCCGGCAGCCGGCGGCCCGGTCGGCGACGACGGCCCGGCCGGCGACGGCGGCCCGGTCGGCGACGACGGCCCGGTCGCGCCGCGGCGCCCGGCCCGGCGCGCGCACGTGATCACCGCGTCCAACCGTGCGGCGGCCGGGGTGTACCCCGACCGGGGCGGCCCGATGATCGTGGCGTGGCTGCGCGAGCGGGGATTCGACGTCCCCGAGCCGACGGTCGCGCCGGACGGGCTACCGGTCGGCGACGCGCTGCGGGCCGCGGTGGCCGACGGCGTCGATGTCGTCGTCACCACCGGCGGCACCGGCATCTCCCCCACCGACGCCACGCCCGAGGTGACGCGGGCCGTGCTGGACTACGAGGTGCCCGGCCTGGCCGACGCGATCCGCGCCGCAGGGGCGCCGACGGTGCCGACGGCGGTGCTCTCGCGGGGCCTCGCCGGCGTCGCCGGGCGCACCCTGGTCGTCAACCTGCCGGGGTCGACGGGCGGCGTCCGCGACGGGCTCGGCGTCCTCGACGGGGTGCTGGCCCACGCCGTCGACCAGCTCCGAGGAGGGGATCACGCATGAGCGAGCGTGCGAGCGAGTCATCGGCGCAGCGCGAGCGCGCCAGCGAGTCATCGGCGCAGCGCGAGCGTGCGAGCGAATCATCGGCGCAGCGCGAGCGTGCGAGCGAATCATCGGCGCAGCGCGAGCGTGCGAGCGAATCATCGGCGCAGCGCGAGCGCGCCAGCGAGTCATCGGCGCAGCGCGAGCGCGCCGGCGAGTCATCGGCGCAGCGCGAGCGCGCCAGCGGATCATCGGCGCAGCGCGGACCGGCGCAGGTGCTGCGCGCGGCCGTCGGGGACGCGCCGCTGGACGTGGCCGAGCACGCCGCGCTCGTCGAGCGGGCGCAGGCCGGCGCGGTCGTGACGTTCGCCGGCGTGGTGCGCGACCACGACGGCGGGCGCGCGGTGTCCGGGCTGACCTACAGCGCCCACCCGACGGCCGCGTCCGTGGTGGCCGAGGTGGCCGCGGACGTCGCGGCGCGCGCGTCCGGGGTACGGGCGATCGCGGTGAGCCACCGCGTCGGCGAGCTGGCGATCGGCGACGTTGCGCTCGCCTGCGCCGTCGCGGCCGACCACCGCCGGGAGGCGTTCGAGACCTGCGCGGAGCTCGTCGAAGAGGTCAAGCGGCGGCTGCCGGTGTGGAAGCACCAGGCGTTCGCCGACGGCAGCGCGGAGTGGGTCAACAGCGCCTGACCACCCCGGTCCCGGACCCAACGAACGGCACTTTCGTCACATAGGTGCTCACGAAAGTGCCGTTCGTTGGATCGCTGGGGCTGCTCAGGTCAGAGCGCGAGCTGCTGCCCGATCGACAGGACGTTCGGGCTCGACAGCTTCCCCTGGTTGAGGCGGTACAGGGACTGCCAGCTGGTGCCGTGCGAGGCGGCGATCGAGCTCAGCGTGTCGCCCGGCGCCACGGTGTAGCTGCCACCGGAGGACGACGCCCTCGGCGTGGCGACCGGCGCCGGTGCCGGCGCGGCGGCCTTGCCAGGGGACGCGGCGTAGCCGCGCGCGCCGGCCTTCACCGAGCACACGGGCCACGCACCCCAGCCCTGCGCGGCGAGCACGCGCTCGGCCACGGCGATCTGCTGCGACCGGCTGGCGTTCGAGGCCAGCCCGCTGCCGCCGTACGCGGACCAGGTGCTCGCGCTGAACTGCAGGCCACCGTAGTAGCCGTTGCCGGTGTTGATGTTCCAGTTGCCGCCGCTCTCGCACTGCGCGACCCTGTCCCAGATCGATGCCGGCGCGGCGTTCGCGGTTCCGGCGAGCGCGATCGGCGCACCGATCGCAACAGCGCCGGCAACGATCAGACGCAGGAGACTTCGGCCCTTGCTGGTACCAGGTCGAGTGGTCATGAATGGTGCTCTCCCACGCGCCGACGAGGAGGGTTACCGGTGTCGACCAGGCAGGAAGCAGCCCGGCACACCGCCCCGATCCGTGTTCCACGACCGAGATGATGATCGTGGAAATTGCGGCCTCGCCCTGTCCCGTCGTTTCCATCTCGACGGACCGGAAGACCACGGGACAGGGGCGCGTCGGTTTCCGGATGCATTCGTGGCCGCCCTCGTCGAACGGCCGAGCTGGACGCTACGTACGAACTCGCGCCGTTCTCCAATATTCGGCCGGTGACCGTCGTCACCGTAACGCTCGCATTACGTGACCGATGTACAAGTCATCCCAGGTCACACCCGGTTCGATCACGGCCGGATCACGCCGGAACCAATGTCTCCAAAACGGAAGTATTACGAACCGGGCCCTATCCCCGGTTGCCCCGCTGTGACCAGGCACTCACCCTTCCGGCAGCCGTCGGTGGCCCCGTTCCCGGCCGTCCGCCATGCTGGGGAGGTGACCGTTCCCGACTCGCCGTCGGCCCTCGCCGCCGCCCTGCGCTCGACCGGATACCTGGCCGACGACGGGCTGGCCACCGCCGCCTACCTCGCGTTGCGGATGAACCGCCCGCTGTTCTGCGAGGGCGAGCCGGGCACGGGCAAGACGGCGCTGGCCCAGGCCCTCGCCGAGGTGCTCGGCGCGGAGCTGATCCGCCTGCAGTGCCACGACGGCATCGACGCGACGCAGGCGCTCTACGACTGGGACTTCCCCCGCCAGCTCCTGCACCTGCGCGCGCTGGAGGCCGCCGCGGGCGACGAGCGCCTGGACGTCGACGTCGTCGAGGCGTCGCTCTACGACCCGAAGTTCCTGCTCGCGCGGCCGATCCTGCGCTCGCTGCAGACGGCACCGTGCGTCCTGCTGGTCGACGAGATCGACCGCGCCGACGACGAGTTCGAGGCGTTCCTGCTGGAGGTGCTCACCGAGCACGCGGTGACGATCCCCGAGATCGGCGAGGTCCGCGCGAAGGAGCCGCCGCTGGTGGTGCTCACGTCCAACCGCACGCGGGAGGTCCACGACGCGCTCAAGCGCCGCTGCCTCTATCTCTGGCTCGACCACCCCGACGTCGCTCGGGAGATCGAGATCCTGCGCTCGCGGCTGCCCGGGCTGCCCGAGCGGCTCGCCGCCCAGGTCGCGGGCGCGGTGCGCCGGATCCGCCAGGCCGACCTGATCAAGCCGCCGGGCGTCGCCGAGTCGCTGGACTGGGCCAGGGCGCTGCAGCTCGTCGGCGCCTCGACGCTGGACGTCGACAGTGCCGCGGCCACGCTGGGCGCCGTCCTCAAGTACCGCGAGGACGCCGACCGCATCCGCCACCAGCTCGACACGCTGCTGGCGTCGTGACCGCGCCGGCCACGGTCGAGGAGGGCCCGGCATGACAGCGGGCCTCCTGCCCGGCGCCGGCACCGAGGAGGGCGGAGACCCGATCGAGGGCCTCGTCGGCTTCACGGCGGTGCTGCGCTCGGCGGGGGTGCCCGTCACGACCGACCGGGTGGCGGCGTTCCTCACCGCCCTCGACGCGCTGGACGTCACGAGCCGGCTGCAGACGTACTGGGCCGGGCGGTTCACGCTGTGCTCCGACCCGGACGACCTGCTGCGCTACGACCAGGCCTTCGACGAGTGGTTCACGCCGCGGCGCGGCGGCCGCTCCACCGTCGTCGACGAGCGCCGCCCGCCGCCCCCGACGATGGCCACGCTGGCGTCGGCGCCCGAGGGCGAGGGCCGCGAGGACGACGACCGCGACTCCGCCACGATCCGCGCGAGGGCGTCCGGCTCGGAGGTGCTGCGCCACCGCGACCTCGCCGAGCTGACCCCGGCCGAGCGCGAGCACCTGCGCCGGCTGCTGGCGCTGCTGCGGCCCGACCCGCCGATGCGCCCGACCCGGCGGCTGCGCCCGGCCCGCCACGGCGGCCCCGACCCTGGCCGGACGCTGCGCGCGGCCCTGCGCAACCACGGCGAGATCCGCGAGCTGCTCCGCCGCGACCACTCGCCGCGGCCCCGCAAGGTCGTGCTGCTCATCGACGTGTCCGGTTCCATGGAGCCCTACGCCGACGCGCTGCTGCGGTTCGCGCACGTCGTCGTGCGCCGGGCGCCGGGCTCGACCGAGGCGTTCACGCTGGGCACGCGGCTGACCCGGATCACCCGCGAGCTGCGCATGCGCGACGCCGACCACGCGCTGGCCGCCGCCGGCAAGGCGATCCCCGACTGGTCGGGCGGCACGCGCCTCGGCGAGGTCCTGCGCGCGTTCGTCGACCGGTGGGGGCAGCGCGGAGCCGCCCGCCGGGCCGTCGTGGTCGTGTTCTCCGACGGGTGGGAGCGCGGCGAGCCGACGCTGCTCGGCGACCAGATGGCCCGGCTGCGCCGGCTGGCGCACCGGATCGTGTGGGTGAACCCGCACGCAGGCAAGGACGGGTACGCGCCGGTGCAGGGCGGAATAGTCGCCGCGCTGCCGTACTTGGACGAGTTGCTGGCCGGGCACAGCCTGGCCACGTTGGAACGGTTGCTGCGGGTGATGCGGGATGCGTCCCAGCGCCGGGACGGGTGACCGACGTGCCGACGCCGCCGGGTGCCGCCGGCCGCAGGTGCGCCGCACGAGGGTGGGGTGGGTGACGTGCGAGACGTGATCGACCAGCTCGAGGGCTGGTGGAAGAACGGGGAGACCGCGGCGCTGGCCACGGTCGTCGGGACGTTCCGGTCGGCACCGCGCCAGCCCGGGGCGTCGATGCTCGTCGGGCCGGCCGGCGAGGCCGTCGGCAGCGTGTCGGGCGGGTGCGTCGAGGGCGCCGTCTACGAGCTGGGCGAGCAGGTCCTCAAGGACGGGCGCCCGGTACTGCAGCGTTACGGCGTCTCCGACGACGACGCGTTCGCGGTCGGCCTGACCTGCGGCGGCATCCTGGACATCTTCGTCGAGAAGGTGAACCCCGAGACGTACGCGCAGCTGGAGAAGGTCGCCGACGCCGTCCGGACGGAGTCCCCGGTGGCCGTCGCGACGGTCGTGTCGGGGCCCGCCGAGCGCCTGGGCAAGCGGCTGATCGTGTGGCCGGCGGGCACCGAGGACGGGGTCGAGGGCGGGACCGGGTCCGACCGGCTCGACGGGGCGATCCGCGACGACGCCCGCGGCCTGCTCGACGCCGGCCGCAACGCCATGATCACCTACGGGACGGACGGGCAGCGCCGCGGCGAGGGCCTCTCGGTGTTCGTCGAGTCGTTCGCGCCGCCGCCCCGCATGATCGTGTTCGGGGCGATCGACTTCGCCGCGGCCTGCGCGAAGATGGGCTCGTTCCTCGGCTACCGGGTGACGGTCTGCGACGCGCGGCCGGTGTTCGCCACCGCGTCGCGGTTCCCCGGCGCGAACGAGGTCGTCGTCGAGTGGCCGCACCGCTACCTCGCCGCCGAGGCGGAGGCCGGGCGGATCGACAAGCGGACCGTGCTGTGCGTGCTGACCCACGACCCGAAGTTCGACGTACCGCTGCTGGAGGTGGCGCTGCGGCTGCCGGAGGTGGCCTACATCGGGGCGATGGGGTCGCGGCGCACGCACGACGACCGGCTCGAGCGGCTGCGCGAGCGCGGCCTGACCGAGGCGGAGATCGCGCGCATGTCGAGCCCGATCGGCCTGGACCTCGGGGCGCGCACGCCGGAGGAGACGGCGGTGTCGATCGCGGCGGAGATGATCGCGCAGCACTGGGGGGGCGCGGGCCAGCGGCTGGCGGAGCGCGAGGGCCCGATCCACACCTGACGCGAGTCGGGGCCTGCGCCAGCCCGAGTCGCGCCCTCACCCAGACCGCGAGTCGGGGTCTCCGCCAGCCCGAGTCGCGCCCTCACCCAGACCGCGAGTCGGGGTCTCCACCAGCCCGAGTCGCGCTCTCACCCAGACCGCGAGTCGGGCCTGTGCCAGCCCGAGTCGCGCGATCCCGCAGATGAACGCCGCGGCCCGGACGCCCGCGGGCGGCGGGTCTGATCGCTCGAGCTGGTCGGCTGGACGCTCCGCCACCCGCGCCGTCCCAGGGCCGCGTCGGCGCCTGGGCCAGCCCGCGACTCGCCCTGGCCCAGCCCGCGACTCGCCCCGGCCCAGCCCGCGACTCGCCCTGGCCCAGCCCGCAACTCGTCCTGGCGGAGACCCCGACTCGCGCAGGCTGAGACCCCGACTCGCGGTGGGATGCACCAGCCTGGCCGATGGGACAGGCCCGAACCGTTCGGCGGCACGGTCCGGGCGCGCGCCTCCGCGACGTATCGTCGCGCGGACGCCACCCTCGTGAGGAGGCCCTGACCTGGACCGCCATCGACCCCGCCGGCGCGGGGTCCGCCGCGCCGCGATCGCCGGAAGGCTGGTGTCCCCCGTCGGAGCCTGCCCGGCCAGCTCTCGCTCTTGTAGCCTGAAACGCGCCGCCGAACGGCCCACCCGGCCGAGGGGTGCGGATCCTGCGTGGGAGGGCAGAGTGGTCCTCGTCGACGAAGCCCGGCGGGCAGGCGACTCCGTCCTGCTCGCGTGCCGGAGCATCGACGACGCCTACTCCGACGGCTCGGTCGCTGACGAAGCCGGGCCCGCCCACCTGTCCAAGTTCCACGCGCCGGAGATCGTCTTCGGACCGAACTCACTGGCCGAGGCCGCGCACGCCGCCGTGCGCCTTGGCGCCCGGCGCCCGTTCGTGGTGTCCGACCCCGGCCTGGTCGAGGCGGGCTGGCCGGCCGAGCTGCTCCCCTGCCTGCGCGAGGCGGGCCTGCGCCCGACCGTGTGGACCGACGTCACGCCCAACCCCAAGGACCACGAGATCGAGGCCGGGTACGAGCGCTACCGCGAGGCCGGCTGCGACGTCGTGCTCGGGATCGGCGGCGGCTCGGTCATCGACGCCGCCAAGGGCGTCGCCCTGCTCGCGGCGAACGGCGGGCGCATCCTCGACTACGAGGGCATCGACCGCATCGAGCACCCGATCCCGCCGCTGATCATGATGCCGTCGACGTCGGGCACCGGCGCGGACGTCTCGCAGTTCTGCATCGTCACCGACACCACCCGGCACACCAAGATCACCATCATGGGCCGGGCGCTGGTGCCGGACGTCTCCGTCATCGACCCGCGGCTGCTCACGACGATGCCCGACCACCTCAACGCCGCCACCGGCCTCGACGCCCTCACGCACGGCATCGAGGCGTTCGTCTCGCTCGCGCACGGCCCGCTCACCGACCACCACGCCCTGCAGGCGATCTCCCTGGTCAACGGCAACCTCGCCCGCACGATGCACCGCCCGCGGGACAGCCGCGCCCGCACGTACATGGCGCAGGCCGCGCTCGAGGCCGGCCTGGCGTTCACCAACGCGATCCTCGGCGCCACGCACGCCATGAGCCACCAGGTCGGCGGCCTGCTCGACCTGCCCCACGGCGTCGTCAACGGGGTGCTGCTGCCGCACGTCATCCGCTACAACGGCGCGGAGCTGCCCGAGCGGTTCGTGCCGATCGCGCAGGCCCTCGGCCTGGACGTGGCGGGGGCGCCGCCCGGAGAAGCCGTCGAGTTGGTCGCGGACTCCGTGCGGGCGCTCGGCGACGAGGTCGGCGTGCCGCGCGGGCTGGGGGCGCTGGGCGTGCGGGCGGGGGACATCCCGCGCCTGTCCGAGCTGACGCTCGGGGACGCCTGCCTGACGACCAACCCGCGCTCGACCACGATCGACGACGTGACGGCGCTGTTCCGGGCGGCGCTGTGAAGCCGACGCTCGCGAGGTCGACGCCGGTGAGGTCGATCCGGTGAGGCTTCCGTGACGATGGGGACCGCCGCGGCGCAGTGGCCCCGGCGCGGCGGCCGGTCGCGCCCCGACCTCGAGGCGCTGACCGGGCTGCGGTCGGGCAAGCCGCACTACTACCCGGAGTACCGCGAGTCCGCCCAGCGGCTGCACCGCGTCATCCAGGCGCTGGAGGGCATCTCCGCGGCGCTGGTCCGGACGAGTGAGGGATCCGAGGCGCTGGTCCGCGCGGTCGTCGAGGCCGCGGCCGACCACCTGTCCGCCGAGTGGGTCGTGTTCGCCCTCGTCGAGGGCGAGCTGCCGGACTCGCGCCCGCGCCAGCTCGTCCGCGGACCCGACGGCGCGGAGTGGCCGGCGACCGGTTCGGTTCCGTTGCGGGTGTGCCGGCACGTCGAGCACGTGCGGGCCGGCGCGGGCGACGACCACGACCACCACGACGCCCAGACCCGCCGCCGCCACCTGCACGTCCCGGTCCGGCTGGAGGGCCGCGTCGTCGGCGGCTTCGTCGCGTGGACGCCGGAGGAGCGGGTCGTCGACGACACCGACCACACGGTCCTGCGGATCCTGGCCGGCCAGACCGCCGCCGCGCTGCAGAACTGCGCGCTGCTCGACCACACCGCCCGGCAGGCGGAGGACCTGCAGGCCCGCCACGACGAGCTGCTGCACGCCCAGGCCGCCCTCGGCGCGGCGCGGCAGCGCGCGGTGCTCGACGACGAGCGCCACCGGATCGCCCGCGAGCTGCACGACAGCGTCACCCAGTACGCGCTGTCGGCGGGCATGCACATCGAGCTCGTCCGCGGCGAGATCGCCGACACCGGCCTGCGCGAGCGGCTGGACACCGCGAAGGACCTGACGCGCCGCGCCGTCGAACAGCTCCGGTCGGCGATCTACGCGCTCAACGACGAGCACGCCGACGGGGAGGACCTCCCGTCGATGCTGCGGCAGCTATCGGGCGTCCACATGCCCGACGAGCTGCACGTCGAGGTGCGCATCGGCGGCACCCCCGTCGATCTCGCGCCCGAGACCGAGCAGTCGCTGTTCCGGATCGCGGGCGAGGCGCTGTTCAACACGGCTGTGCACGCCGAGGCCAGCCGCGCGCTCGTCCGCCTCGCGTACGCGCCGCACCTCGTGCGCCTGTCGGTGTCCGACGACGGCAGCGGGCGTCCCGACGCCGTGCGGCGACAGCTGCGCGCGGCCAGCGCGACGCCGTCGGGCGAGCACCGCGGCCTGGTCAACATGCAGGCCCGCGCCCGCGAGCTCGGCGGCTCGCTGACGCTGCGCCGGGCACGCCTTGGCGGCCTGCAGGTGCAGGTCGAGATCCCGGTCCCGGGGGGCGCGGCGTGAGCGCGGCCCCCGCGGCGCGCGGCACGCGCCCGATGCCGACGCGGATCGTGCTCGTCGACGACCACTCGATCATGCGGCAGGGCCTCAAGGCCGTGCTCGAGCGCGAGGACGACCTGCGCGTCGTCGGCGAGGCCGCGACCCCGGCCGACGCCGTCGCCGCCGTGGCCGCGACCCGGCCGCACGTCGTCCTGCTCGACCTGAAGCTCACCGCGGGACCGCAGACCGACGGCCTGGACGTCTGCCGGCGCCTGTGCGCGGCCCATCCCGGCCTTGGCGTGCTGGTGCTGACGACGTTCGCGGAGGACCGGCTCGTGGTCGAGTCCGTGCAGGCCGGGGCGCGCGGGTACGTCGTCAAGGACGTCGACACGACGGAGCTGGTCCGGGCCATCCGGGCCGTGTCGCGCGGGGAGAGCGCGTTCGACGCCCGCAGCGCGTCGGCGATGGTGCGTTCGCTGTCGGGTGGCCTGCCGGAACGCGAGCGGCTCACCGACCGCGAGCTGGACGTCCTGCGCCTGCTCGCGCGCGGGCTGTCGAACCGCGCGATCGGCTCCGAGCTGTACATCTCCGAGACGACGGTGAAGTTCCACGTCGGCAACCTGATGCGCAAGCTGATGGTCTCGCGGCGGGCCGAGGCGGTGTACGCGGCGACCAAGCTGGGTTTGCTGTAGTCCTGTGCGCCATGCGCTTCTACGCGGAACGCCCGGCGCGGGCGGCCAGGCAGCTCCTCGGTGACCTCGCCGTCGTGGCATGGGCCGTCGGGGTCGTGCTCGTGGCCCGGTTCGCTTTCGGTCTGGTCAGCGGACTCGGCGGGCCGGCACGCTCGTTGACCGACGCCGGCGAGCGGGTGCGGGGGGCGTTCGCCGGGGCGGCGGGCGTCGCGGCCGGGGTGCCGTTCATCGGGCCCGAGCTCGCCAAGGCGCTCGGCGCGGGGACGGACGCGGGGGCGAACCTGGCGCAGGCCGGGCAGGAGCAGGCCGCGACGATCGCCCAGGCCGCGCTGGGGGTGGAGATCGGGATCGTGGTCCTCGGCGCGGTCCCGGTCGTCCTGGTCTGGCTCGCCCTGCGCGTCCGGTACGCGCGGCAGGCGTCCTCGGCGATCACGGCGCGCGCGCTGGGCCCCGACCTGCTGGCGCTGCGCGCGCTGACCCGGCGGCCCACACGACAGCTGCTGCGCAGCTGCCCCGACCCGGCCGCTGCGTGGCGCGCCGCGGACCCGGGCGCGCTGCGCGAGCTCGCCGCGCTGGAGCTGAGGACGCTGGGGCTGCGGGTGGAGCGCGGCCCGGCGAGCCGGGTTTGAGGTCCGCGAGTCAGGGTCTGAGACCCTGGCGAGTCGGGCTCGGAGACCCGCGAGTCGGGGCCGAGACCCGCGAAGTCGGGGCCTGAGACCAGCGAGTCGGCCTCAGTCCCGCGAGTCGGGGTCTCAACCAGCCCGAGTCGCGCGCTCGCCCAGGCCCGGACCCAGCACCGGTCCGGCTCAGCTCGCATCTCGGTCCGGTCCAGACCCCGACTCGCGGTGGCCGGGGTCCGGAGATGACAGGCTGGCCGGCATGCCGCTGTTCACCTTCGAGGGCGTCGCACCGACCGTCCACCCCACCGCGTTCGTCGCCCCGACGGCCACGCTGGTCGGCGACGTGCGCGTCGAGGCCGAGGCGTCGGTCTGGTACAACGCCGTGCTGCGCGCCGACTTCGGCCCGATCGTCGTGCGGGCGGGCGCCAACGTGCAGGACGGCTGCGTCCTGCACGGCGGCGACGACCCGGTCACCGAGATCGGGCCCGGCGCCACGATCGGGCACCTGTGCGTCGTCCACGGCTGCGTGATCGGCGCCGAGACGCTCGTCGGCAACGGCGCGACGATCCAGGACGGCGTCCGGATCGGCGCGCGCTGCCTCGTGGGGGCGGGTGCCACCGTGCCGCCCAACACCGTGATCGGCGACGAGCGGCTCGTGCTGGGCGGCGTCGCGCGGGAGAAGGGCGAGCTGACGGAGTCGGCGCGCTGGTGGGTCGAGGGCAACCCGCAGGTCTACCGGAACCTGGCCAAGCGGCACCGCGCGAGCGTCGCGCCCGCCTGAGCGCGTCGCGGGTCCGGCCCAGCGCGCAACTCGGGCTGGCCCAGACCCCGACTCGCGGGTCCCGGACCGGCGCGCGATCTGGCCCAGCCCGCAACTCGGGCTGGCCCAGACCCCGACTCGCGGGTCCCGGACCGGCTCGCGTGGCGGTCAGGTGTCGGTCGGGGGGCTGCTCGCCTGCGCCCAGTACCGCCGGGGGATGCGGCCCGCCCCGTGCGCGGCCCGGCCCGCCTCGACGGCCAGGCGCATCGCCCGCGCCATCCGCTCCGGGTCGCCGGCCCGGGTCACCGCCGTCGCCAGCAGGACGGCGTCGCAGCCCAGCTCCATCGCCTGCGCCGCCTCCGATGCGGTGCCGATCCCGGCGTCCAGCACCACCGGCACCCCCGCCGCCTCGACGATCATGGCGATGTTGTGCGGGTTGCGGATGCCGAGCCCCGTGCCGATCGGGCTGCCCAGCGGCATGACGGCCGCGCACCCGACCGCCTCCAGGCGCCGGGCCAGCACCGGGTCGTCGTTCGTGTACGGCAGGACGGTGAACCCGTCGTCGACGAGCTGCTCGGCGGCGTCGAGCAGCTCGACCGGGTCGGGAAGCAGCGTCCGCTCGTCCGCGACGACCTCCAGCTTGACCAGGTCCGTGTCCAGGGCCTCGCGGGCCAGCCGCGCGGTGAGCAGGGCCTCCGCGGCCGTCCGGCACCCGGCGGTGTTGGGCAGCACCTCGATGCCCAGCCGCTTGAGCAGGTCCAGCACGCCGGTCCCGGTCGTCGGGTCGACGCGGCGCATCGCGACCGTCGTCAACGCCGTCCCGGACGCGACGAGCGCCCGCTCCAGCACCTCCATGTTCGTCGCCCCGCCCGTGCCCATGATCAGCCGGGAGGCGAGCTCGCGACCGCCGACGACGAATGCGTCCGTCCCCTCAGCCACCCTGCACCGCCGTCAGCACCTCGATTCGCGCGTCCTGCGCCAGCGCCGTCGACGCCCATGACGCACGGGGCACGACCGCGCCGTCCAGCGCGACCGCCACCCCGGTCACCGGCACGCCGAGGGCGTCCAGCGCATCGCGGACGGCCGCGCCGTCCGGGAGCTCGGACGGCTCACCGTTGATCCACACCCGCACGGGCCACCTCCCCTTCGAAGCGTCGGGGATCGGCCGGGCGCGGCGGCGACCCCCCGTCGAGCAGGTCGACGACCACGTCGGCCGTGACCGGAGCCAGCAGGATGCCGTTGCGCCCGTGGCCGGTCGCCGCGAAGAGGCCCGACGGTCCGAGCGGGCCGATGAGCGGCAGGTTGTCCGGCGTGCCGGGGCGCAGGCCGGCCGCGCTCTCGCACAGGGCGTACTCGGCGACGGCCGGCAGCACCCGCTCGGCGTCCCGCAGCAGGTCGCGCACCCCGGCGACGGTCACGGCCGTGTCGAACCCCGCCTCGTACTGGGTCGCACCGACGACCAGGCCGCCGTCGTCGCGCGGCACGGCGTAGACCGGCCGGCCGTCGACGAGCGCGCGGACGGTCCGCCCGGGCGGCGGCAGGGACCCGGCCCGGTGCGCCAGGCGCAGGATCTCGCCCTTGACCGGGCGGACGAGGCCGGAGAGGGCCGGATGCAGCCGGCTGGACCAGGCCCCGGCACAGACGACGACGGCGTCGGCAGCCAGGTCGGGCGCGCTGCGCGAGCCCGCCGCGGCATCCGAGCCGGCCGGACCGGTCCCGGCCGAACCCGTCGGGAGCGCGCCGACCACCGACGCTCCGACCCCGGACGCTCCGACCTCAAACGCTCCGACCACCGGCGCTCCGACCACCGACGAGCCGACCACCGACGAGCCGGCCCCGGCCGGACCGGCACCGGCCGGACCGGCACCGGCACCGGCCGGACCGACACCGGCACGGCACGGCACCGGCCGACCGGTCCGCGGCCGGCCCGGCTCGGCGCCCGTCGCTCCCGGGCCCGCCGGACGGCCGCTGCGCGAGCGCCACGCCCGTCACGGCCTCGCCGTCGTCGCACACCGCCGCAGCGGCCCGCTGGACGAGCACGACGCCCGCCCGGGCGGCCGCCGCCCGCAGCGCGGCCAGCAGCTGCCGGTTGTCCACCGCCAGGTCGCCCGGGACGGCCAGCCCGCCCCGCACGTCCGGCCCGAGTGCGGGCTCGCGCCGGCGCAGCTCGCGACCCGTGCAGCGCTCGACCTCCCGGCCCAGGCGGGCGAGGAAGCCGGCGAGCGCGTCGAGCTCGGCCCGGTCGCCCGCGCCGGTCGCGACGACGACGGTGCCCTCCGTGCGCAGGCCGGCCGGGATGCCCGCGGCCGCGGCGAGCTCGGCGGCGAAGCCCGGCCAGCGCCCGACGGCGGCCGCCCCGAGCTCGAGCAGCTCCTCCTCGCCCGGCCACGCCTCGGTGACCGGCGCGAGCATGCCGCCCGCCACGTACGACGCGCCGCGGGCGGGCGCCGGATCGACGAGCGTCACCCTCCGCCCGGACACGGCCAACCGCCACGCGCACGACAGGCCGACGACCCCGGCCCCCACCACGACGATGTGCATACGACGTTCGCTCCCGCTCCCTGCGCCGGCATGACCCGGATCAGGTTCGACGGTCGGGATCTCCAGATCCCCTCTCAGCCCGCAGGCTCCCGTGCGTCACCTTGCCGACAACCCTACGCCGGACCGTGCCGCCGCGCGTAGGCCCTCGCGTAGGGTCGCCTGCCGTGCCCGCCCCGGAGGATCGCCGCGCCCGGCTCGCCCGCGCGCGGCTGTACCTGTGCACGGACGCCCGCCGGCGTACCCGCGACCTCGCCGCGTTCGCCGACGCGGCGCTCGCGGGCGGCGTCGACGTGCTGCAGCTGCGGGACAAGGGCCCCGACGGCCCGCTGGAGGCCCGCGACGAGCTCGCCGCGCTGGAGGTGCTCGCCGACGCCTGCGCCCGCCACGGGGCGCTGCTGGCCGTCAACGACCGGGCCGACGTCGCACTCGCCTCCGGCGCCGACGTCCTGCACCTGGGCCAGGACGACCTTCCCGTCGCGTGGGCGCGGCGGGTCGTCGGCGAGGACGTCGTCGTCGGCCGCTCGTCACACAGCGCGGACGAGACGCTGGCCGCAGCGGGCGAGCCCGGCGTCGACTACTTCTGCGTCGGCCCGTGCTGGCCGACGCCGACCAAGCCGGGCCGACCGGCGCCGGGGCTGGAGCTCGTCGCGACGGTCGCCGCCCGGGCACCGGCCCGGCCCTGGTTCGCGATCGGCGGCATCGACGCCGAACGCCTGGACGCGGTCCTCGCTGCGGGCGCCGACCGCATCGTGGTCGTGCGGGCGATCACGGACGCCGAGGACCCGCGGGCCGCCGCAGCGGCACTGCGGGCACGCCTGCCGGCCTGACGGACCCGCCGTCAGCCGGCGGAGACCCTGGGCCCCGACGCCGGCCTGGGCGCTGGCCCCGCCCTGCACGCCGCCCCCGGTGCCGCCGCTGCCACTCCCACTGCTCCCGCTGCCCGAGCCGGCGGAGCTGGTCTGCGGCGCGCTGGTGGGCGAGGCCGTCCGGCTGGCCCGCGGGGAGTGGGTGGCGTCGGCCGTCGGCATGTCCGAGGACGACGTCGACGACCCGCTCGGCGACGAGTCGCGCGAGCCGCTGTCGCCCGGCTGCAGCACCCGGCCAACGGACGTCCCCGACTGCCCGGTGAACGTCGAGCCCTTCGCCCACTCGATCCCGGTGACGACGAGGATGCCGACCACGAACACGACGACGGTCATGCCGGCCCACAGCCACCACTTCGCGGGCCTGCGCGGCACGACCGGGGCCATCACCGGCGCCATCACGACGGTCTCGGCCTCGGCCGGGTCGGTGGCGCCGGTCTGGCGCCGGGTCTGGATCACGCGGCGCACCCGGTCCTGCGTGCGGTCCAGCGACCGCTGGTAGAGGACCGTCGCGATCGTGCTCGCCACCGATCCGATCGCCGCGCCCACGACCGTGCCCGCCGCGCCGAAGAACGCGCCGAGCACCGCCGCCGTGGCCGCGGCCCCGGCACCGGCGATCACTCTGTTGACGGAGAGCTCCATCTTGGGCGGGGAGCTCGGGGGCGAGGTGGTCTGGGACATGGCTCCGCTCGGACGGTGACGAATAGGGGTCCATCAGGTTCATCGAACGGCGGCCGCCCGCCGTTCCCGGCCGTGGCACATCGTGACTGCCCTCACCGCGGCACTGGCGTGTCCGGGCCGCCGTAGGTGATATTGGGCTGTCCGCAGCATGAACGGAAGGGGGCACCGCGGTGGACATCCGCACGTTCGTCGCGATCGGGGACAGCTTCACCGAAGGCCTCGACGACTTCCGCGAGGACGGCACGCCGCGGGGCTGGGCCGACCGGGTCGCCGAGCATCTGGCCACCCGCGACCCCGGCCTGCGCTACGCCAACCTCGCCGTCCGGGGGAAGCTGCTCGACCAGATCGTCGAGGACCAGCTGCCGGTCGCCGAGCGCCTGCGGCCCGACCTCGTGGCGTTCTGCGGGGGTGGCAACGACATCATCCGGCTCACCTGCGACACCGACGACCTCGCCCGCCAGTTCGACGCCGCCCTCGCCCGCGTCGCCGCGACGGGCGCGCGCGTGCTCGTGTTCACCGGCTTCGACCTCGGCCGGATGCACCCGTTCATCCGGCGCCTGCGCGGGCGCGTGGCCTGCTACAACGAGTCGATGCGGGCGAGCGCCGAGCGCCACGGCAGCGCCGTCGTCGACCTGTGGGGCATGGCCCCGCTCGCCGACCCCCGCACGTGGGGCAGCGACCGCCTGCACCTGACGCCCGAGGGCCACCGCCGCGTGGCGCTGCGCGTGCTGGAGGTGCTGGGCGAGCACGTCACCGAGGACTGGCGGACGCCGCTGCCCGACGCCCAGCCCACGCCGTGGCGGGACCGGCAGCTCGAGGACCTGCGCTGGATGCGCGAGTGGGTGCTGCCGTTCGTGCGCAACCGGCTGCAGGGCCGCCGGACCGGCGACGGGTTCCTCCCCAAGCGCCCCGAGCCGATGCCGCTCGGCGACGGAGGCTGACCGGGCCAGCCCCGTCCCGTCCCCCGCGGTGATCGCCCGCTGTCGATCCGGTCCGCTCCCGTTCGTGGAAGGGGTGCACCCATCCCGAGGAGGGACCATGAGAACGATCACCGCGATCGAGAACGTCACCCTGGACGGCGTCGTCCAGGCACCCGGACGCCCGGACGAGGACCCGCGCGACGGGTTCGCGCACGGCGGCTGGGCTGCCCCGTACGCCGCCGACCCGGTCCAGCGCGAGGCCTACGGCGAGCTCCTGCGCGGCGGCCCGGAGCTGCTGCTGGGTCGCTGGACCTACGAGCTGCTGCACGCCTCGTGGGCCGGCCGCACCGACAACCCGTTCTCCCCGTTCCTGGACGCGGCCCGCAAGCACGTCGTCGGCCGCAGCGGGCCGGAACCGCTGGTCTGGGCGCGCTCGACGCCGTACCGGGACCTGGACGCGGTCGCGGCGCTGCGCGCGTCCGCCGGGCCCGACCTGACGGTCATGGGCAGCGGCACGCTCGTGCGCGCCCTGCTGGCCGCCGGCCTGCTCGACGGCCTCGTGCTGCTGGTCCACCCGCTCGTGCTCGGCTCGGGACGCCGGTTGTTCGCCGACGCCGGCCCGCCTGCCACGCTGGCGCTGAAGGCCGCCACCCCGACCGGGGCCGGCGTGCTGATCGCCCACTACGTCCGAGACGGTGCCCGATGACCCGCTACCTGCTGTCGGTGTTCCAGCCGGGCGAGGGCGCCCGCCCGCCGCGCGAGGTGCTGGAGCGCATCGAGGCCGACCTCGCGGGGATCCACGCCGACCTGGAGGCCGCCGGGTCCTGGGTGTTCTCCGGCGGCCTCGCCGGCCCGTCGACGGCGACCGTCGTGCGCGCCGACGGTGACGAGGTGCTCCTCACCGACGGCCCGTTCCTGGAGGGCAAGGAGTACCTGGGCGGCCTGGCGGTCATCGAGGCGGACGACCTCGACGCCGCGCTGGCGTGGGCCCGCCGGTTCGCGCGGGCGACGACGCTGCCCATCGAGGTCCAGCCGTTCCAGTGACGGGTGGCCCGCACGCGCTCGAGCGCGCCTTCCGCGCCGAGCACGGCCGGGTCGTCGCCGCGCTCGCGCGGGCGTTCGGCGACCTCGACCTCGCCGAGGAGTGCGTCCAGGAGGCGTACGCGGCGGCGCTGCGGCACTGGCCCGTCGAGGGCGTCCCGCCCAACCCCGCCGGGTGGCTCTTCACGACCGCGCGGCGGCGGGGCATCGACCGGCTGCGCCGCGAGTCGACCCGCGACGAGCGGCACCTGGCGGCCCAGCGCCTGGCCGGGCCGCCGCGGCCGAGGGTGCCCGACGGGCCGGACGAGGAGGGACCCGTGCACGACGACCGGCTGCGGATGGTGTTCACCTGCTGCCATCCCGCGCTCGCGCCGCCGGCCCGGGTGGCGCTGACGCTGCGGCTGCTCGGCGGCCTGTCCACCGCGGAGATCGCGCGGGCGTTCGTCGTGCCGGAGGCGACAATGGCGCAGCGGCTCGTCCGCGCGAAGCACAAGATCCGTGCGGCGCGCATCCCGTACCGGGTGCCCCGCGACGCCGACCTGCCGGAGCGCCTGCGCGGCGTCCTCGCGGTCGTCTACCTGATCTTCAACGAGGGGTACACGGCCAGCGCGGGCCCCGAGCTCGTGCGCGACGACCTGTGCGCCGAGGCGGTCCGGCTGGGCCGGCTGCTCGCCGGGCTCATGCCGGACGAGCCGGAGGTGCTGGGCCTGCTCGCGCTCATGCTGCTGGTCTCCGCGCGCCGGGACGCCCGCACGGGCCCGGACGGCGCGCTGGTCCCGCTGCCCGACCAGGACACGGGCCGCTGGGACGCCGGGCTGCTCGCGGAGGGCCGCGACCTCGTGCGGCGCTGCCTGCGCCGGGACCGGCCCGGGCCGTACCAGGTCCAGGCCGCGATCCAGGCGGTGCACAGCGAGCCGCCGA
>CAVSJZ010000037.1:0-20928 GCA_963728105.1 uncultured Actinomycetota bacterium
GCGATGTGCAGGAACGGCACGTCCAGGCCGGCCTCCAGCACGGGCGCGACCTTGTGCATGTAGTTGGTGCACAGCACGACGAGCTCCGCGCCCGCCGCGACGAGCGCCTTGCCCTCGCGCAGGAGCAGCGCGCCAGCGTCGTCCCAGCGGCCGGCCAGCTGCAGCTCGCGGACGGCGGCGAAGTCGACGCTGCGCACGACCAGGTCGGCGCTCGCCAGGCCGCCGCGCAGCGCGCGCACCCGCTCGTTGGCGACGCGGTAGTACAGCGCCGTCGACTCCCAGCTCATCCCGCCCAGCATCCCGATCGTCCGCATGGGTCCAGCGTGACGCGTCCCGAGCCCTTCGACCAGACCACGGTCTCGACAGTCGGACCCAAGTTCTGCTTGGGTCGGAGCGTGGACCCGCGGCGGTTGCTCGTGTTCCGGGAGGTCGCGCGCACCGGCTCGCTCGCCGGCGCCGCGCGGGAGCTGGGCTGGACGCAGCCGGCCGTCAGCCAGCACGTCCGGCGCCTGGAGCGCGACGCCGGGACGCCGCTGGTCGTGCGCGCCGCGCGCGGCGTCGCGCTCACCGAGGCCGGCCGGCTCCTGCTGCGGCACGCCGACGCCATCGCCGACCGGCTCGACGCCGCCGAGCAGGACGTCGCCGCGCTCGCCGGCCTGCGGACCGGGCGGGTGCGGCTGGCGGCGTTCCCGACCGGCGCAGCCGTGCTCGTGCCGCCGGCACTGGCCGACCTGCTCGCGACGAGCCCCCGGCTGGAGGTGCGGTTCACCGAGCTGGAGCCGCCCGAGGCCGAGCGGGCCGTCCGCGACGGCGAGGCCGACCTCGCGGTCGTCTTCCGGCACGCGGACGACACGGCGCCCGTCGAGGGCGACCTGCTGCGCGAGCCGCTGCACCGCCACCCGATCCTGGCCGTCGTCCCGGCCGGGTCCCCGCCGCCGCGCGACCTCGCCGACCTCGCGACCCAGCGCTGGATCGCCGGCTGCCCGCGGTGCCGGGCGCACCTGCTGCGCTGTGCCGCGGCCCGCGGCTTCGTCCCGGACATCCGCTTCGCGGGCGACGACCACGTCGTCGTCCAGCGCCTCGTCGCCCGCGGGCTGGGGGTCGCGCTGCTGCCGGCGTGGGCGCTGTCCGCCTCGACGCAGGACGGCGTGGCCGCGGTCCCGGTCGCCGGCGTCGATGACCGGGTCGTCGACGTACTCGTCCGCCCGGACGCCCGCCGCGTCCCCGGCGTCGCCGCGGTGATCAACGCGTTGCGCGTCGCGGCCGACCGCGCGTGACCGTTGCCAGTAGGGTGGCGCATCGTGGTCGACGACGAGGGGGGAACGGCGACCGGCGCGTACACCGAACGGCTGCAGCGCCGTTCGGGGGCCGGGTGGAAGAGGCTGCTCGACGTGCAGGCCCCGTACCGGTGGAACCTGCGGCGCCTCGTCGGCGGCCGCGCCACGCTCGACGTCGGCTGCGGCATCGGCCGGCTGCTCGCGCACCTGCCGGCGGGCAGCGTCGGCGTCGACCACAACCCGACCTCGGTCGCGGTCTGCCGCGACGAGGGGCTCACCGCGTACACCGTCGAGGAGTTCCTGGCGCGCCCGGCCGAGCCGGCGTTCGACGCGCTGCTGGCGGCGCACCTCGTCGAGCACCTGCCGGCGGGGGCGGCGACCGGCCTCCTCGCGCCGTACCTGCCGTTCCTGCGCCCGGACGCGGTCGTCGTGCTGATCTGCCCGCAGGAGCGCGGGTTCGCCTCGGACCCGACGCACACCGTGTTCACCGACCAGCCCGCGCTCGCCGCGCTGGCCGGCGAGCTGGGGCTGTCGCTCGTGCGCCAGTTCTCGTTCCCGCTGCCGCGCTCTGCCGGCCGGGTGTTCACCCACAACGAGTTCGTGACCGTCGCGCGCCGATGACGACGGAACGGATCGCGGCGCCGCCCGCCGTCCGCGCGGGAGCGCTGCTCGTCGTGCTGCCGGCGCTGAACGAGCAGGACAGCGTCGGCCGGGTCGTCGGCGAGGTCCGGCGGGCGCAGCCGGGCGCGACCGTGCTGGTCGTCGACGACGGCAGCCGCGACGCCACGGCCGAGCGCGCCGAGCGCGCCGGCGCGCTCGTCATGCGGCTGCCGTTCAACCTCGGCGTCGGCGGGGCGATGCGGGCGGGCTACCGGTGGGCGCACGACCACGGCTACGGCGCGGTCGTCCAGGTCGACGCCGACGGCCAGCACGACCCGGCCGAGATCGCCGTCCTGCTCGCCGAGCCGGACGCCGACGTGGTCGTCGGGTCGCGGTTCGCCGGCGTCGGCGACTACGCCGTGCGTGGGCCGCGGCGGTGGGCGATGCGCGTGCTGTCGTGGGGCCTGTCGACGATCACCGGCACCGGGCTGACGGACCCGACGTCGGGCTTCCGGCTCGTCCGCGGCCCGGCGCTGGCGCTGTTCGCGCGCCACTACCCTGAGGAGTACCTCGGCGACACCGTCGAGGCGCTCGTCGTCGCCCACCGCGCGGGCCTGACGATCCGGCAGGTCGGCGTCGCGATGCGCCCGCGAAGGGACGGCGTGCCGAGCACCGACCCCGTGCGCTCGGCGGTGTACCTCATGCGGGTGGTCGTCGCGGTCGGGCTGGCGATGGTGCGGCGCGCGCCGCGGGAGGTCGAGCCGTGCCCAGCGTCCGCTTGACGATCTTCTCGGTGATCGCGGCGCTCGCGGCGCTGGTGCTGGTCTTCGAGCTGCTGCGCCGGCGCCGGCTGCGCGAGAAGTACGCGGTGATCTGGGTGCTCATCGCGGTCGGCACGCTGGTCGTCGCGGTGTTCCCGGGCCTGCTGCGGTCGGTGGCCGACCTCGTCGGCATCCAGACGCCGTCCAACCTGCTGTTCTTCGGCTCGCTGATCACGCTGTTCGCCGTGAGCCTGCAGCTCTCGCGGGAGGTCGGGCTGCTGGAGGAGCAGAGCCGCCGGCTCGCCGAGGAGCTCGGCGCACTGCGGCTGCGCCTGGACGCGCTGGACCGCGCGGCGCGGGAGGGCGTGCCGGAGGAGCCGGAGTCCGCGAACCACGGTGCGCGGGAGCGGCCGCCGTCGCCGCGCCCGCCCCCCGAGACCTGACGAACGGCGCCGCGTCACAGGAGGCGGCGCACCGCCCACCACCACGTGCGGAACACCGCGTTCGCGAGCGGCGTCAGCGGGCCGAACGTCGACGCGTCCAGTGCCGGTGTCAGGCGTTCCAGCCACGTCCGGTCGGGGACCGTCCGCTCGGCCTGGATCAGCCGCCGCCGCGCCGCCAGGTGCGCCCGGTGGCGCCACAGCCACCCGTAGCCGCCGAGCTTGCCGCGCCCGTACCCGGCCGCGACGGCGTACGCCACCAGCAGGGCCTCGCACGCCACCAGCAGCGGGGCCAGCACGAGCAGCAGCCGCGCCGGCCACACCGTCGCCAGCAGCATCAGCCGGTTGCGCTCCAGCAGCGTCATCTTCGTCGGGTTGCGGGAGA
The DNA here is from genome assembly GCA_963728105.1 of uncultured Actinomycetota bacterium. Classification (GTDB taxonomy): domain Bacteria; phylum Actinomycetota; class Actinomycetes; order Mycobacteriales; family Pseudonocardiaceae; genus Pseudonocardia. The sequence goes on from CAVSJZ010000037.1 coordinate 3,464, forward strand.
ACTCGTAGTGGTGCAGCGCGACCGCGGTCGGAACGCAGCGCGCGGCCAACCCGAGCCGCCAGCACCGCAGCGACAGCTCCGTGTCCTCCAGGTAGGCGAAGTACGCCTCGTCGAAGCCGCCGAGGCGCTCCCACAGCTCGCGCGCCACGAGCACGCACGCGCCGCTGGCCCCCGTCACGTCGTAGGGCGCCGCGCGGGTCTCGACGGTGTCCAGCCCGCCGGCCCACGACAGCCCCGTCAGGTGGACGGGGTTGCCGGCGCTGTTGAGCAGCTCGGGCGTCGGGGCCAGCCGGATGCTCGCCATGACCGGGCCGACGCCGGGCCGCGCCGCCTCCGCGACCAGCTGGGCGAGCGTGTCCGGGGCGACGAGGCAGTCGGAGTTGACGAGCGCGACGTAGTCGCTGTCCAGAGTGGCGGCGCCGAGGTTGCAGCCGCCGGCGAAGCCCGTGTTGCGGCCGGGGTCGAGGACGTCCAGCCGGCCGGGCACGGGGTCGGGCAGGTCGCCGGGGGCGCACCCGTTGTCGACGACGACCAGCCGCACGTCGACGCCCTCCGAGGCGAGCACGGCCGCCGCGGCCTCGCGCAGCCATGGCTGCTCGCGCCAGGCCAGCACGACGACCCCGACGCTCGCCGTCATCGCGGCCCCCGCCGGCTCAGGAGGACGAGGGTGAGCGCGGCGGCCAGCAGCTGCCCGGCCGTCGCGGCGACGACCGGCGGCTCGGCCAGCAGCGCGACCGCCAGCAGCACGACGAGGCCGGCGAGCCACGCCAGCGCCGCGGCCGCCGCGCGCTGCTGGGCTACCATCCGGACCTGCCCGATCTGGGCGGCGGCGCCGAGCACGGTCGAGACGGCGAGCAGCCCGAGCAGCAGCGGCGGCGGCGCCACCGTGGTCGCGAACACGAGCCGGGCCAGCGCCGGGACGACGAACACGGCGGCGGCGATCCAGACCAGCCCGCCGGCGGCGAGCAGCCCGACGAGCAGCCGGGTCAGCCGCGTCAGCCCGGCGCGGTCGCCGCCGCTGGCCAGCGCGGTGAACCGGGGCAGCAGCAGGGCCTGCAGCGACGGGAAGAACAGCACCGGGGCGCGCAGGATCACCGCGGCGGTGGTGAACCCGGCGGCGACGGCGGGGGCGTCGGCGAGGCGGCCGGTGAGCACGACGGGCGCGAGGTTCCACACGCCCTGCCCGGCGAGCAGCAGCGCCGCGGACCACAACAGCGCCCCCCGGTTCGCCGCGGCGCCCGCGTTCGCCGCCCCCCGGGTCAGGAAAGCCACCTTCCTGCCGTCACCGGTCCTGAAGGTGGCCTTCCTGACCCGCCCCGGCTGCGAGCGGGCGCCCCGGCGGCCGGCCACGAACGGCCCCGTCACCAGCGCGGCACCCAGCGGCGCCAGCGCCAGCACTGCCATCCACGCGGCCGTCGCGGTCACGTCCAGCACCGCCAGCGCCGCCGCGCCGACGACGGTGGCCAGCGCCTCGGCCCCGTACGTCGTCGCGTAGGCGCGGTAGCGGCGGTGCCCCGCCAGCGGCCCGCGCAGCAGGTACGACGCGGCCAGGCCCACGGCGCCGACCGCGAGCAGCCCCGCCGTCGTCCATCCCGGCCCGACGACCCGGGCCAGCAGCGGCGCGCCCGCACCGAGCAGCACGAGCGCGACGACCAGCAGCAGCCCCGTGTGCTCCCACGCCGCGCGCCGGGCCCGCCGGTCGGACTCCCCGGTCGCGACGGCCTGCGCGACCGCGCGCGTCGTCTCCAGCTCCACGGCGGCGAACAGGCCCCGCCCGACCGCGTTGACCAGCAGGTAGTACGCGCTGACCGCGGCGAACCCGGCCGTGTCGACGTGCCGGGCCGCGACCGCGAGCAGCACGTAGTAGCACGTCGCGACCGCGAACTGGCTGCCGGCGACCTGAGCGGCCGTCCCGCCGGTGCGCAGGACCCGCCGCCGCGTCCCCGCCTCGGGCGCCCTCACAGCGCCGCCCTCACAGCGCCGCCCTCACAGTCGCCGCCCTCACAGCGCCGCCCTCACGGCGTCCGCCCCGACACCGCGCCGGGCAGGATCTCGTAGAGCGTCACGTCCGGGTTGCGGTAGGCGACCCGCAGCCACCGCTGCTCGTCCAGGTCCGTCAGCCCCGGCTGGCGCGTCGAGCCCGGCCGCAGGAAGCCGGCGTCGACGACGACGTAGTGGACGTCCAGCTGCGCCGCCGCGGCCCGCACCGCCGGGTCGGTCGGGTAGGTGTTGAACGACTGGGCGAGCAGCTGCGCGTCCGGGCCGAGGCGCAGCCCGTCGTAGTGGGCCGCCACGGGCCGGACGCCGAACAGCGGGTAGATCCACGCCGAGCCGTCGCCGCGGTCGTTGAGCAGCCGCTGCCCCGGCGGCACGATCGAGGCGACGGCCTGCAGCCCGGAGATCTCCAGCCGCGACAGCGCCGGCCCGTCACCGGTGTCGGTCGCCATGTGCTGCTGGTTGCGGTCCAGGTAGAGCGTGCGCGTCCCGAGCACGAACGCGGCCAGCGCGACCCCGGCCGTGACGAGCGCGGCGACCCGCCGGGTCCCGGGCCGGGGGCCCCGCCCGAGCGCGATCCGGTCGGGCGCCGGGCGCCGCCACCCGACCCTCCCGCCGAGCCGCGCCAGGCCGCCCGCGAGGACCGTCTCCAGCATCGCGACGGCCTGGCCGACGAGGACCGCGGCCGGCACGACGGCCAGCGCGGCGAGCCGCCAGCTGTCGTTCCACCAGATGCTCGCCACCAGGCGGGCAAGCGGGTCCGTCGAGTACGCCGTCAGGACGTACAGCACGCCGAACAGGAGCCCGGCGGCGGCGGTCCAGCGCAGCCCTCGGAGCGTCCGCAGGCCGAACAGGCCGATCACCATGATCACGGCGAGCCGGAGCTGGACGGTGTCGGCGCCGTTGCCGAACGTCAGGTAGCGCCCGACCGCGGCGGGCAGGTCCAGCACGGGCGCCCGGTCGATCTTCTCGTAGTTGCCGCCCGTCGACAGCGCGCCGGCGATCTCCTGCGAGCAGAGCAGCGCCGCGGCCGCGCCCGCGACGAGCAGGACCCCCAGCTCGGGCAGCAGCCGCCGCGGCGCGGCCCACCAGCGCTGCGCCACCGCCGGCAGGACCAGCACGACCTCGCTGAACAGCACCGAAGGGTGCAGGCACATGAGCCCGGCCAGCTCCAGCGCGAACACCGCGCCCGGACCCAGCCGCGCGCGGGCGCCGGGTGCGTCGAGCAGGTCGACGAGCCCGACGGCGGCGGCCGGCATGACGGCGATGCCCGCGACGAACGGCAGCACCGGGCCGTGCCAGAGCAGGTCGTAGAAGGGGGTCACCGCGACCGAGGCCAGCGCGCCCGCCGCCGCCAGCACCGGTCGCCCGCCGAAGCGGCGGACCATCGCCGCGACGCCGACGGCGAGCACGCCCGGCGTGACCGCGCTCGCAGCGTCGAGCACGGCGGGGACGCTGACCCCGCCCATCCGGTACACGAGCGCCCCGACCAGGTGGTACGCGTTGGGGTAGTAGACGGGCAGGGCGCCGGCCTCGTACCAGTTGGTGCGGGCCATCCCGGTGAGGCTGCCGTCGCCGGTGTCGGCGATCCAGCGGATGCCGGCGGCGTGGAACACGGCGTCCCAGTCCTGCGGGACCGCACCCAGCCCGCCCATCCCGCCGACCACGACGACGGCGCCGAGCACGGCGGCGGCCGCGACGACGAGTCCGGTCGCGACCTGGGCCGTCGGCGACCAGCGCGGCAGCGCCGGACCGCCGTCCGGGGCCGGGCGCACGCGCCGCAGGACCAGCCGGACGGCCGCCACGAGGGCCCAGACCACGACCGTGCCGGTCGCGAACGAGGCCGGTGACCAGCCGATCCCGGCCTTCGCGTACATCGGCCCCGCGAGGCCGGCGAGGCCCCACGTCAGCAGCGGCCCGGCGGCGACGGCCGTCCAGCCGCGCAGGCCGGCGACCAGCCCGAGCATCCCGCCGGGCAGCCACAGGACCGCGGCGTAGAGCCCCAGTACGCCGGGCCCGGCGGCGAGCACGTCCGGGACGGCCACGTCAGACCGCCTCCCTCGTCTCCCCGATCGTGCACCGCAGATCGTAGTCAGCGCCGCACCTGCGAGACTGCGATCCCATGATGGTGCTGCGTGTCCCGCCCGGGCGCCACGCCGTCCCTCCCGAGCGCCGCACGGGGCCGCGGCGGCTGCGCGAGATCCCGCGGCGGCTGCGCGAAGCCCCCGACCTCCTGCGCGGGGTGCCGGACCTCCTGCGCGGCGTCGCCGACCTCCTGCGCGAGGTGCCCGGCCGCCTGCGGGACGTCCCGCCGTGGCTGCGCACGGTCCCGGGCCGGATCCGCTGGCGGGTCGTCCTGCTGGTCCTGCGCGGCCTGGCCGCGGTCGGCATCCCGACGGCGCTGTTCTGCTGGCACGCGTCGGCGTACGGCCGCTGGGAGGTCGACGACGCCGGCATCACGTTCGCCTACGCCCGCTCGGTCGCGTCCGGGCTGGGCCCGGTGCTGCAGCCGGGCCAGCCGCCCGTGGAGGGCTACTCCGACCCCGCGTGGCTGGGCCTGCTCGTCGTCGGCCACCGGCTGGGCCTGTTCGACCACGGCACCTGGTTCGGCGTGCCCGACTACGTCGCCTACCCCAAGGTGCTCGGCCTGCTGTGCGTCGCGGCGATGTTCGGGGCGTTCCTGTCCGCCGCGTCGGCCGTGTCCCGGTTCCCTGCGGCCGTCACGCTGGTGGCGGGCTGCGCCTGCGCCGCGGTCCCCTCGCTGGTCGTCTGGTGCGTGTCCGGCCTGGAGAACGGCCTGCTCGCGGCGTCCGTCGCCGGGATCGCGGCGGTGCTCGTGCGCGCCGGGGACCGCCTGGCGACCTGGCCGTCCGCGCTGGCCTGCGGCCTACTGGCCGCGCTCGCCGCGCTCACCCGCCCCGAGGGCGCGATCTACGCCGCCGCGTTCCCGCTGGCTCTGCTGTTGACCGGGAGCGGCGCGCCGGCCGTCCCGTGGCCGGCGCGGCTGCTGCGCCCGGCGCTCGCCTGCGCGGTGGCGGTGGCCGCGTTCCTCCTGCCGTACGGGGGCTACCTGCTGTGGCGGCACGCGGAGTTCGGCGCCTGGCTGCCGACGACGGCCGTGGCGAAGTCCCAGGGCCTGCCGACGGTCGCGGGCTTCGCGAAGGTGACCCAGCTCGTGGCGTACGCGGGCTGGGCGCCGACGCTCCTGGCCGCGCTGCTGATCGGCGCCGGTCTCGCGCGCCGGTCGCCGGGCGTCGCCCGCGCGCTCGTGCCGCTGGCCCTCGCGGTCGCGTCGTTCGGCGTCCTCGTCCCGGACTGGATGGACCAGTACCGCTTCGCGACGCCGGTCTGGGCGCTCACCCCCTTCGTCGTGGCGCTGGCCGCGGCCGACGTCCTGCCGGCGCTGGGCCTGCGCGGGCGCACGGCCGTCGGCGTGGGGGCCGCGGCCGCGGCCGTGATCTCCGGGCCCGCGTTCGTCACCGACGCCGAGACCTTCGCGGCGGTGCCGACCGCGCCGATGTGCCTCATCGTCACGAACACCGGCCGGGAGTTCAACGGCTACCTCGACATCCTCGGGCGCAGGTCCGGGACGTTCTTCGCGCCGGAGATCGGCGGGGCGGCGCTGACCGGCCGGGCGCGGCTCTACGACGGGGGCGGGCTGGCCGAGCCGACGATCGCCGCGTTCTGGGCGCGGAAGGACCCGGCCGGCATCCGTGACTACGTCCTCGACGTCGTCAAGCCGACGTTCATCCGCGCCCACGGTTCGTTCCGCCCGTTCATGGGCTTCGACGCCGACCCGCGCTTCCAGCGGGACTACGTCGAGATCGACGCGATCCCGAACGGCGGCGCCAACTGGGTGCGCCGCGACGCCGTCCCCGACGCCGCCACGATGGCCCGGCTCGAGGCGTGGGGCCGGCTGGCGCTGCTGGCCGACACCGCCCAGCGCTACACCCCGCTCGCCTCCTGCGGCCCCCGCCTGCTGGTCGGCCCGACCACGGCGTGACCGCCGACCCCGCGGGAGATCACGAGGACGACGCGCGGCCGGTCGCGGGACCGTCACCCGTCCGGTGGGGCAGCATGGGCCCCGTGGCCGCCCCCGCCCACCTCGACCGCCTGCCGCCCGAGCGCGCCCGGCCCGTCCGCATCGACGGCACCCGGGCGTGGCCGACGCGGGAGGAGCGCCGCCGGGGTGGGCGCAGGCGGCGGTTCGTCGTCGCGGGCCTCGCCGCCGCCCTCGCCGCCGGCGCGGTCGTCGCGACCCGCGTCGCCGGGCTGCTCGACGGCCCGGCCGGGCTCGTCGTCGCGGTCGCGCTGGTGCTGCTGGTCCCGACGTCACGCGAGCTGTCCCGGCGCGTCCTCTACGCCGGGTGCCTGCTACTGGGCTGGGCGCCGGTGCTGTGGTGGTTCGCCCCGCCGCCCGGGGCGCTCGGCCGGGTGACGCTCGGGCTGGCCGCCCTCGCGGGGGCCGCCGCCGCGACGGCGGTCGCGCGCCCGCGGAGCCTGCTCCCGCGCGTGCGGCTGGTCGACGCGCTGCTGCCGGTGTCCGCGGCACTGGGGTGCTGGGCGCTGTGGCCGTGGCTCATGCCGCGCACGGCCCGCGAGACGATGGGCCTGCTGCTGACCGGCTGGGACAACGTCGCGCACTTCAGCATGGTCCACTCGATCCGGCTGCACGGCGTCACGGTCGACACGCTCGGTGGCGCCTGGCAGTTCGCGAACTACCCGCAGGGCTTCCACGCCGCGGTCGCCGGCGTGCAGGAGCTGCTCATGGGCCCGGCCGTCGGGCCGCTGACGACCGAGCTGGAGGCGTACCCGAGGTGCGTCGCGATCGTCGTCGTCACCGCGACGCTGACGGTCGTGGCCGGGCTCGCGGCCCTGCCGCCCGTGCGCAGGCGCCCGGCCCTCGCCGCACCGGTCCTGACGCTCGCGGCCACGGTCTTCCTGCTCGGGCCCGGTGCCGCCGCCGTCGACAACGGCTTCGCCAACTTCGTCGTCGCGTGCGCGCTCGTCTGCGCGGTCGCACTCGTCGTCGTGCCCCTGCCGCGGGTCGCGCCGCTGCCGGTCGCGGTGGTCGGCGGGGCCGTCGTCGGGATCGCGAACGCGTGGGTGCTGCTCCTGCTGCCCGCGCTGCCCGCGCTGCTGGCCGGCCTGCTGCCGCCGCGGCGCGCCCGGTTCCGGACGGGTGCCGTCGGGGCCGCCGTCATGGCCGGCACGGCCTTCGTGGTGCTCTGCTGCCTCGCGCGGACCGCGCTCGTGCTGCTGCGGGTGGACTCCGACGCGCTGCTCACGCCCGGCGGCGTCGCCCCGCCCGGCCTCGGCGACGTCGTGATCGCCGCGCTGGCGCTCGTCGTCGCGGCACTGGCCGCCCGCCGCCGGCCCCGGCTGGCGGCGCTCGCGCTCGTGCCCGTCGTCGGGATCGCCGTCTCGGTCGTGCTGGCGCAGGCGCAGATCGACGCGCTGGGCACGATCTCCTACTACTCGATCAAGTACACCACCGCGCTCGGCATGGTGCTGCCGGTGCTGCTGCTCGTCCCGCTGTCGTACCTGGTGGCCCGGCGCGTGCCGCGGGGCCCGCTGGCGGTCGCGGGCGGCCTCGCCGTGGCGGTGGCGGCGACGCAGGCGTTCGGGCTGGCGATCCCGGACGCGACGTCGATCGGCCTGCCGCCGGCCGCCCCCGGTGCCCTGGACCGGGCGACGCACCTGCGCAACCTGGACGTCACCCCGGCCGTGGCCGACCTCGCCGACCGGGTCGCCGCCGTCGACGGGCCACCGGCGCACGCGTACTACCTGGACGTCCCGAGCGACGGGAAGGCCCACCCGGCACTGGCCGCGCAGTGGTACCTCGCCCTCACCGACACCTGGACGGGGGCGGCCAACAAGATCGCCGGCGCCACCGACCTCGGCCGTCCGCCCGCCGACCCCCCGGAGGTCCTCGCGGCCGCCGAGACGGTCTTCGCCGCCGACCCGGCGGCGACCGTGCTGGTCCGCCCGAGCTACGTCGACCAGCTCGCGCTCGACCTCGCCGGCTCCGGCCATCCGGGGTGGGCCCGCCGGGTGCGCGGCCTGTAGACCGGTAGCCTCGGGCGCCGTGAGCCATGCGGATTACGACCTCGTCGTCGTCGGATCGGGGTTCTTCGGCCTCACCGTCGCCGAGCGGGCCGCCAGCCAGCTCGGCAAGCGCGTGCTGGTGCTGGACCGGCGGCCGCACCTGGGCGGCAACGCCTACTCCGAGGCCGAGCCCGAGACCGGCATCGAGGTCCACCGCTACGGGGCCCACCTGTTCCACACCTCCAACGCCCGGGTGTGGGAGTACGTCAACCGGTTCACCGCGTTCACCGGCTACCAGCACCGGGTCTTCGCCCGCGTCGGGCGAGCAGGTCTACGCGATCCCGATGAACCTGGCGCTGATCAACCAGTTCTTCGGCCGCAGCCACACCCCGGCGGAGGCCAGGGCGCTGATCGCCGAGCAGGCGGGCGAGATCGACACGCGGGACGCGCGGAACCTGGAGGAGAAGGCGGTCTCGCTGATCGGGCGCCCGCTCTACGAGGCGTTCGTCAAGGGCTACACGGCCAAGCAGTGGCAGACCGACCCGACCGAGCTGGACGCGTCGATCATCACCCGGCTGCCGGTGCGCTACACGTTCGACAACCGCTACTTCAACGACACCTACGAGGGCCTGCCCGTCGACGGCTACACGGCCTGGCTGACCCGCATGGCCGAGCACCCGGGCATCGAGGTCCGCCTCGAGGTCGACTACTTCGACGTCCGGCACACGCTGCCGGCCGGCGTCCCGACCGTCTACACCGGTCCGCTCGACCGGTACTTCGACCACGCCGAGGGCGCCCTGTCGTGGCGCACGCTGGACTTCGAGCAGGAGGTCGTGCGCGACTGCGGCGACTTCCAGGGCACCCCGGTCATGAACTACAACGACATCGACGTGCCGTTCACCCGCATCCACGAGTTCCGCCACTTCCATCCCGAGCGGGACTACCCGGCGGACAAGACGGTGATCGTCCGCGAGTACTCGCGCTTCGCGCAGCCCGGTGACGAGCCGTACTACCCGGTCGGCACGCCGGAGGACCGCGCGCGGCTGCTGCGCTACCGCGACCTGGCCCGCAAGGAGACGGCGAACGCGAACGTGCTCTTCGGCGGGCGCCTCGGCACCTACAAGTACCTCGACATGCACATGGCGATCGGGTCGGCGCTGACGATGTTCGACAACCGGATCGCGCCGTACTTCACCGACGGCCGGGCGCTGGCGGGCACGGAGTCCGCGGAGGACTGACCCCGGGCGCGGTCTGAGGATTCACCAAGCAATGCCTCCGAAACTGCCGGTGTGCGATCACCCCGGTGCGACACCCCGGACGGCGGAGTCCCCACCTGTCCGGCCGCCCCGCCCGGTCAGCCACCGCGCCAGCGACGGGCCGACGGCGAGGGCGGGCAGGAGCTCCGCGGCGATCGCCGACCAGCCGACGGCGGCGAGACCTGCGGACCGCGCGAACGCGACCGTCCCGCCGACGAGGATCACCGCCTGCGCGAGCTGCAGCAGTGCGAGCGCCCCCGTCCGGCGCTCCAGGCGCAGCCGGCTGATCGCGAGCGCGACGACGACGCGCGGGACGAGCGAGACCATCATCAGCTGCAGCACGAGGGTCGCGCCCGCCCGGTAGGCCGGGCCGTACAGCTCCAGGAGCCACGGGGCCGCGAGCGCGACCACGGCCGCGGCCGGCAGGACGACCAGGCAGATGCGCCGCAGCACGGCGGCGGCCAGCTGCGGTGCGCCGGCCTCGTCGGTCGCGGCCTCGACGACCAGCGAGGACGTGATCGCCGCCGCCAGCAGGCCGATCGCGGCGAAGACCGTCTGCGCCGGCAGGAACCACGCACCAGCCTCCGCGCCGAGCAGGGTGACGACGAGGACCGGCAGGAACGTCGAGGACAGCTGGTTGAACGTCTGCGCGGCGTAGTCGCCGACCATGTAGCGGGCGAGGGCGCGGCGGTCGGGCAGCTGCCGGGTCGGCGCGCTCGCGGCCGCGTGCCGGGGCAGCACCCGCCGGAAGATCAGCAGGTTGACGGCCACGAGCAGCAGCACGACCGGCGCGCTCCACGACGTGAACACCCCGTCCGGGACCGCCACCGCCGCCATGCCGACCAGCAGGCCCAGCTTGAGCACGCCGTAGAGCCCGTTCTCCAGCGGGATCCAGGTCGCCGAGCGCATCCCGGTGAGCGCGGCGTCCTGCAGGTTGAACACCGACCACACCATCGTCGCGGCCACGAACCAGGCGGCGAACCCGGCGCCGACGTGCAGCGGAGCCGTCGCGGGCAAGGCGAGCGCGCACCACAGCATCACCCCGGCGGACCCGAAGCCGGCCACCGCCACGGCCACCGCGTAGGCGCCGAGCAGGAGCCGGCGCGACCCGTGCCCGGCGCGGGGCAGGAAGCGGACGAGCGCGCCGCCGAAGTTGAGCTGGGTCAGCGTCGAGACCAGCACCATCAGCGACACCAGCGCGCTGCTGCGGCCGACCTCCGCCGCGGGGAAGACCCTGGCCGCCAGCACCCAGTACGCGAGGCCGAGGCCCGAGTTGACGACCGTGTTCGCCATCAGCGCGTAGGCGTTGCGGGAAAGCGGCCTGCCCAGCTCCCGCCGCAGCCGCCCGACGACGTGCACGCGGCGACGCTATCCACAGCGGAGGACCGATGAGAATCGTGTGTGTCGGTGGCGGTCCGGGCGGTTTGTACCTCGCGATCCTGGCGAAGGCCCGCCGGCCCGGCGACGAGGTCGTCGTGCTGGAGCGCAACCGCGCCGGCAGCACCCACGGCTGGGGCGTCGTGTTCGGCGAGGACTTCCTCGACGACGTGTACGCCACCGACGTCGCCTCGGGCCGGGCCGTGCGGGCCGTCGCGCGGGTGTGGCGCAGCCAGCGTGTGTGCATCGGCGACCGGGCCCCGGTCCACATCGGCGGGCGCTACGGCTTCAGCGTCGACCGCGCGCGGCTGCTGGCCGCGCTCACCGCGCGGGCCCGGGAGCTGGGCGTCGAGGTCGTCCACGAGCACGAGGTGACCCGGGCGCCCGACGCCGACGTCGTCGTGGCCGCCGACGGGGCCGGCAGCGCTCTGCGCGCCGCCGGCGCGTTCGGCACGACCCTCGCCGAGGGCCGCAACCACTACGCGTGGCTGGGCACCGACCACGTCCTGCCCGGGTTCACGTTCGCGTTCGAGCAGACCGCGGCGGGCTGGGTCTGGTGCCACGCCTACCCGTCGTCGGGGACGACCAGCACCGTGATCGTCGAGTGCCCGCCGGAGACGTGGCAGCGGCTGCACCTGGACGCGCTCGACGTCGACGCCGGCCTGCGCCTGCTGGGCGACGTCTTCGCCCGCCGGCTCGGCGGCCGGCCGCTGCGCCTGCCGCCGTCGGCCGGGGACCGCTCGCCGTGGCTGCGCTTCCGGGAGGTGCGCAACACGACCTGGGTGGACGGCAACGTCGTCCTGCTCGGCGACGCGGCGCACACGACGCACTTCGCGATCGGCTCCGGCACGGTCCTCGCCGTCCGGGACGCGATCGCGCTCGCCGACCGGCTCGAGCGGCACCGGGCCGACGTCCCGGCGGCGCTGTCCGCCTACGACCGCGACCGCCGCGCGGTCGTCGACCGCGTCCAGGCCGCGGCGGCCCGCAGCCAGGCCTGGTTCGAGGGCGTCGGCCCGACGCTGTCGGCCGAGCATCCCGTCCGGCTGGCGTACGACCTGTTCAACCGGCAGGACGACCAGGCGGCGTGGCGGTACCCGCTGCACCTCGCCACGCAGGTCACGCCGCTGCGGCACGGGCGAAGCGCCGTCACCTCCGCGCGCCGCGCCGTGCGCGGGCTGCAGCGCGAGGGGCGCACCCGCGCCGGCGCCCGCCGAGGCCCCGCGGGCCCGGTGGCCGGCCCGTCGCTACCCTGAGTCGTCGTGACCCAGACCGCCGACGCCGCCTCCAGGGCCGTCCCCGACGCGTCCGCCGCGCAGACCCTGCTGCAGCGCGTGATCCTGCCCCGCCCCGGCGACCCGATGACGGTCCGCTCGCTCTACATGGACGAGGGCACCGGCGTGCGGATGGCCACCCTGCCGCCGCTGCCGGGGATGAAGGCGCCCAAGGCCGACCTCACGGGCGCCCTGTCCGGCAACCGCAGCCTGCGGATGCTCTCGCGCACGTCGGCCGTGCTCCCCGCGCAGAGCGAGGTGTCGTTCGCGGCGTACTTCAACGCGTTCGCGGCCGGGTACTGGCGGCACTGGAGCCGGCTCACCGAGGTCCACCTGCAGCTCACGCTGTCGGGCACCGGCCGCGTCGACGTCTACCGCAGCAAGGCCGACGGTGCCCAGATCTTCGAGCGCGGGGTCGTGCTGTCCGACGCCGGCCGGCACGAGCTGGACATCGCGCTGGACCTGCGCCCGTTCGAGGACGGTGGCTGGTACTGGTTCGACCTGACCACCGACGACGGCGAGCTCACGCTGGAGGGCGGCGGCTGGTACGCGGCCGACGCACCCGCCGGGCGCGCGGCCGTCACGATCGGGATGCCGACGTTCAACCGCCCCGCCGACTCGTCGCGACACTCACCGCGATCGGCGAGGACCCGCTCGTCCTCGACGCCGTCGTCGCCGTGGTCCTGCCCGACCAGGGGACGCGGAAGGTGCGCGACGAGCCGGGCTTCGAGAAGGCGGCCGCGGTGCTGGGCGACCGGCTGCGCACGTCGACCAGCCCAACCTCGGCGGCTCCGGCGGCTACGCCCGCGTCATGTACGAGGCGCTGGGCTCGACCGACTGCGAGCAGATCCTCTACATGGACGACGACATCATCCTGGAGCCCGACTCGGTGCTGCGGGCCGTGGCGTTCTCCCGCTACACCCGCACGCCGATGCTGGTCGGCGGCCAGATGCTGTCGCTGCAGGCGCGCAGCCAGCTCTCCACGATGGGCGAGGTCGTCGACCGCAACGCGTTCCTGTGGCGCAACGCGCCCGGCACCGAACCCCACCACGACCTCGCGGCGCTGTCGCTGCGCCGCACGCCGTGGCTGCACCGGCGCACCGACGTCGACTACAACGCCTGGTGGATGTGCCTGATCCCGCGGTCGGTCGCGGAGGAGCTGGGCCTGCCGCTGCCGCTGTTCATCAAGTGGGACGACGCCGAGTACGGCCTGCGCGCCCGCGGCCACGGCTACCGCACGGCGACCGTCCCCGGCATCGCGATCTGGCACATGTCGTTCCTGGAGAAGGACGACACGAGCGACTGGCAGGCGTACTTCCACTACCGCAACCGCTACGTCGCCGCCGCCCTGCACGGCCCGGACAACCCGCGCGCGCTGCTCGTCGACACGTTCAAGCGGACGCTGCGCCACCTCATGCTCATGGAGTACTCGGCCGTCGCGCTGCAGGAGATGGCGCTGGCCGACTTCCTCGCCGGACCGGAGGCGCTGTTCCCGAAGCTCCCGACGGTGCTCGGCGAGATCCGCGCCAAGCGGGCCGAGTACGACGACGGGCGCCCGCTCGACTCGGCGACGCAGGTCCCGCTGTCGGACCTGGACGCGCTGGCCGCCCAGGTGTTCCCCGAGCCGCCGACCACGCCCGTCCCGATCCTGAAGGGGCTGGTCGCGAGCGTGCTGCACAACCTGCGCGCGCCCGAGCCCGCCCACCAGGTGATCCCGCAGCGCAACGTGCCCTCGCGGCAGGCGCAGTGGTTCGTGCTGTCGCGGCTGGACTCGGCGACCGTGTCGACGCCCGACGGCCGGGGCGTCACGTTCCGCCGCCGCGACCCGGTCCTGTTCAAGCAGATGCTCGCGACCTCGGCGCGGCAGCTGCGGCAGGTCGGGAAGGCCTGGCCGACGCTGCGCGAGCGCTACCGCGCCGCGCTGCCGGAGCTGACCAGCCGGGAGGCGTGGGCGCGGGAGGTCTTCGACCGGGACTGATCAGCCCGGCTCCGGCTCGGAGGCCGCCGGCCGGTCCGGCTCGACGACGGCCGCCATGGCGCCGACGAGGCGCCGGAACCGGTGGACCGGAGCCGGCGCGCCCGTGACGGTCACGTCGTCGCCCGGGCCGCCGAAGATCAGTGTCGCCAGGGCGTCCGTCGTGCCGGTGACCGTGACGTCGACGGGGGCGGGGGGTGTGCCCGTGGCGACCGACCAGTGCCGGCCGTCGCTCTCCACCCGGTAGTCGGTGCCGTCGAGGCGGACGTGCCAGCGGGCCGGCCGGTGGTCGTCGGCGGCCATCTCGAAGGCCTGCACGGCGGCGCGGAGCAGGTGTTCCCCGTGCAGGGGCTCGCCGGCCCGCGGCATCCGCCAGGCGTGGCGGAGGCCCCACCGCCCGAGCGCGTCGACGACGGGACCGAGGTCGGCGCCCGCCGGGGTCAGGCGGTACCACACCTCCCGCCGGCCGGGCTCCCGGTCGGCGGTGACGAGCCCGATGTCCGTCAGCTCACGCAGCCGCTGGCTGAGCGTCTTGGGAGTGATCCCGCCGAGGCGTTCGGCCAGGTCGGTGAACCGCTTGGCGCCGGTGAGCAGGTCACGGACCGCTGTACGGCGGCGCGATCCGCGCCGGACGGGCCGCCGGCGAGCGGGGCTGCTCGCCGCCGGGGCTGCGGTCGTGCTCGGCGGCTGGACCGTCGCGAGCGGGGTGATCGCGGCCCACGGCGGCTACCGGGGACAGCTCGGCGACGGGGTGCCGTGGCTCCCGGTCGCCGTGGTCGGCGTCCTGGCCGTCCTGCTGCTGCTGGGCCGGACCGCGCCGGTGGCGGCCGCCGTCGCCGGCCGGGGCATGGTCGGGTCGCTGCTGGTCCCGCACGCGTTCCGGGTCGCCGGGGTGGTCTTCGTGCTGGCGCTGGCCCTCGGTCGGTTCGCGTCCCGCGCGGCTGGGCGACTCGCGGGCCCGGTCGGCGGCGGCCGCGCGCCGGCTCGCCGCGGCGGGGGGCGCCGTTCGGCCCTGTGGGTCAACGGGTTCGGCACGGCCGACGGTCGTCGCGCTCACCCTCGGTGGGGCGGCCTGACGGGCTTCGGGCTGCGAGCAGGGCGTGACGCCGGCGGTCAGCCGCTCGGTGAGCAGCCGCTCGCGCTGATCCCGACGGCGGACGTGCCGCTGCTGCTGGCCCGCACGTCGTCTCGCTCGGGCAGGATCGCCGGCGCGACCGGACCGGCGGGCCGGGCGAAGGCGCTGCGGAGGCCTCGGCGTCGGCGCGGCGGCGATCGCGGCTGGGACAGCAGCCACCGGTGCTCGACGTCGGCGAGCAGCCGCGGCGGCGCGGGAGTGTCGGGGTCCGGGCGCGGCGCGTCGGGCAGGTCGTAGAGCCGGCGGCCGTCATCGTCGTGCAGGGTGACCAGCTCGGGCGCCAGCGCGTCGACGACCTCGCCGAGGCGGGTCAGGCCGGACCAGACCTGCGCGTCGGCGACGTGGCCGGGCCGAACGCGGCGAGGTAGCGGCGCACCAGCCCGGCCGGGAGAGCGGCGGCGCTGGCTCGGGGGCGCCCGTCCACGACGCCAGGGTGGTGTGGGCGGTGCGCCCGGAGCGTCCCCAGAGGCCGCGCGGGGGCACCTGGACGAGCGGGAGCAGGTTGCGGGCGGCGTAGGCCAGGGTGGCCGGGGGCGTGTCGGGCCAGTGCGGGGCCAGTGCCGCGCCGAGCTCGGCCGGGGTCAGTGCCGTGCCGTCGAGGGTCTGCGCGGCGGCGGCGGCCACGGCGTCGAGGTCCAGCGCGCGGGCCGCGCGGCCGTGGAGCTGGTTGCCGGTGAGGTCCCGGTCGAGGACCGGCTGGACGGCCGGCCGGAGCCGGGCCGCATCGGCGACGGTGACCAGGTGCAGCGTCGAACGCATCAGGGCCGTGCGGACGATGCGGCGGTCGGCCAGCGCGTCGGACGCGGCGGCGGGCGCGAAGTCGCGGATGCGGCTGAACAGGCCGACGTACCAGGTCTGCGGGGTCTGGGCCTGCAGCCCGGCGACGTCCTCCAGCACCTGCTCGACGGGGCGGTCGGTGCGGGCCAGCAGGTGCTGGCGGGCCAGGGTGGCGCGGCCGAGGGCCCGCCGGGTGAGCGGCATGCGTCCAGATCATGGTGCCTGCGCGGCCCTTGCCGGGCAGTGAGGCGCTCTTCCTCGTCCCGCCTGTCGAGACCGAGGAGCGCGCCCGGCGCTGGACCGGCCGGTTTTGTCGTGGCTGGTCGGTACACTTCGAACATGACATCGAACAGCGTTGCCGGCGACGGAGGAGCCGCGGACGCGGTCACCGCCGAGCTCGCTGCGCTGCTCGACCGCCTCACCTTGCTGGCCGACGGTCCGTCCACGTCAGCCGATCCCGCGCGCGTCGACCAGATCACCCTCCTGGAGCGCATCAAGGCCGCCGCCGCGGCCGCCCAGCACACGGTGCTGGTCGCGTTCGCCCGCTCCCAGGTCGACACCCACACCGCCCAGATCGCCGCCGGCCGGCTCCGCCCCGACACGCTCGGCCGCGGTGTCGGCGACCAGATCGGGCTGGCCTGCCGCGTCTCCCCGACCGCCGGCTCCCGCCGGCTGGGCGTCGCCCGCGCGCTGCACGCCGAGCTGCCCACCTGCCGTGGGCTGCTCGCCGCAGGCCGCATCAGCGAACACCTCGCCGAGATCGTCGTCTCCCAGACCCGCCACCTCGACCCCGAACTACGCCGGCTGGTCGACAAGCAACTCGCCGCCCAGGGCATCGAGAACCTGAATCCCCGCCAGGCCGAAGCACTGGCCAAGACGCTCGCCTACCAGGCCGACCCCGCCGCCTACGTGGCCCGCGGCCGCACCGCCCGCAAAGACCGCGGCGTCTCCGTGCGCCCGGCCCCCGACACCATGACGTTGCTGACCGGCTACCTACCCGTCGAGCAGGGCGTCGCCGCCTGGGCCGCCCTGCGGACACGCGCCGACGAGCTGCGCGCCGCGGGAGACCCGCGGACCCGCCAGCAGCTGATGGCCGACCTCATGGTCGAACGCCTCACCGGACAGGCCGCGGCCACGGATGTGCCCGTCGAGGTCGGCATCGTGATGCCGATCGACCAGCTCCTGGATCCCGAGCATGCGGGTTCCGCGCAGATCGTCGGGCACGGGCCGGTCCCGGGGCCGATCGCCGCCGACATCCTGGCCACCTCGCGGGGCCGCAGGTGGTGGCGGCGGCTGTTCACCCGACCGGCCGGCGGCCCGCTGGTCGGCGGGGACCCGCGGCGGCGGTGTTTCGACGGGTTCCTCGCCCACCTCATCCGGGTCGGCGACGGGGGACCGCTGCCGGGATCCGTACTGCGGCGCACCCGCCCGCCATCTCGACCACGTCGTCCCGTTCCGGGCCGGCGGCCCGACCATCCTGGGCAACGGCCGCGGGGCCTGCGCGCGGCGACTTCGTGCGCGAGCTGCCCGGCTGGGACGTGCAACTGGACGACGACGGGCTCGGCGACATCCCGCACATGATCACGGTCACCACCCCGACCGGACACAGCTACCCCAGCCGAGCCGGACCA
>CAVSJZ010000038.1:0-44864 GCA_963728105.1 uncultured Actinomycetota bacterium
GGACGTCGGCCTCGTCGACGCACAGGTACGTCGGTGGCAGCCCGCGGACCTGCTCGACGGTTGCCCGGTTCGGCGACGCGGTGATCTCCGTGCGCTGCGCGGGGTCGGGGGCGTACGCGTCCCAGAACCACTCCATGCCCGCCCGGCTGAGGTAGTAGCCGGTGGCGAACTGCTCATACGAAGCGGTGTCCATGGCCGCGTCCGTGACCGGGTAGTACATCGACTGCTGCACGAACGTGACGTCACCGCGCTCCTTGGCCATGAGCGCGAGGGCGGCGGTCATGTTCCCGCCCACCGACTCCCCGGCCACGGCCATACGCGAGGCGTCCAGACCCCGTCCGGCGCCCTCGCGGACGATCCACTGCGCGGTCGCGTACCCCTGCTCGATCGCCACCGGGTACCGGGCTTCGGGCGAGGGGGTGTACCCGACGAAGGCCACCGCCGCGCGGGCCCCGACGGCGAGGTCGCGGACCAGCCGGTCGTGCGTGCGGGCGTTGCCGAGGATCCAGCCGCCGCCGTGCATGTAGACGACGACGGGCAGCGGTGACGCCGCGCCCTGGGGTCGGACGAGCCGCACCCGGACGTCACCGACCGCCGCCGGCACGGTGACCCACTCCTCGTCGACGGGCAGCTTGTCGACCGGCGCCGCCTGCAGGTCGTCGAGCACCTTGCGGGCGCCCTCCGGGCCCAGGTCGACCAGGCCCCTGGGATCGGCCGTGGCCTCGGTGAGGTCCTGCGCGGCGGGTTCGAGCACCACCTGCCGCCCGACGGCGGTCATGCCGCACCGCCCGAAGCCGCGGTGGTCGGGTCGGCGATGAAGGCCAGCAGTGCGCGGTTGACCTCGTCGGAGTGGGTCACGCAGTGGATGTGGGGTCCGCCGTCGATCTCGACGTAGTGGGCGGCGGGCAGTGCAGCATGCAGGCGTCGCCCCTGCCCGTCGATCGAGAGGATCCGGTCGCTGGTGCCGTGCAGGATGAGGGTGGGCACGTCGATCCGCTCGATGTCGGCGGTGAAGTCGTCGAGCCAGCCGAGCGGGCAGGCCCACGTCGCGTAGGGCCCCGCCTCGGCCCCTGCGGCCCACATCGCGCGCACGGCGTCCTCGCTGACCCGCTTGCCCAGGTACTCGTCGAGGTTGAGGAACTCGTTCATCATCCCGGTGAGCCACGCGTACCGGTCGTCGAGGATGGCCTGCTGGACGCCGGCGACCCCGGCTCGGTCGACGCCCTTCGGGTTGTCGGCGGACCTGGTGAACGACGGGGCGAGGCTCTCGATGAACACCGTGCTGCGCAGCCGATCCGTGCCGTACCGGCCGATGTAGCGGGCCACCTCGCCGGTGCCGAGGGAGAACCCCACGAGGGTCACGTCGCGGAGGTCGAGCCCGGTCAGCAGCGTGTCGAGGTCGGCGGCGAGGGTGTCGAAGTCGTAGCCCGTGCCGGGCCGGCTCGACCGGCCGAAGCCGCGCCTGTCGTAGGTGACCACCCGGTACCCCGCCGCGAGCAGCGGGTGCACCTGCGGCTCCCATGACCGGTGGTCGAACGGCCAGCCCGACAGCAACACGACCGCGGGCCCGCTGCCCTGGTCCTCGTAGTAGATGTCGATCGGGGCGCTGTTCTCGCGCCCGACGTTGACCGTTCCCATGGGGGTCTCCCTCTGCTCCGCCGGAGTTCTTCTCGCGGTTCCCACTGTCCGGCGCTCCGGGTCGGCGGACATCGGTCATCCGTCCATGACCGACCGGTCCCGCACGGTCCGCGCCACATCGCCGCCCGGACGGCTCCCGCAGCCGGGTCACGACGCCGTTCCCGCTCGACGCGTCGGCGAAGGCGCCGTGAACCAGGACAACGGTCGGCTTCGGCTCCTCGGCGCGGTGCGACCACCGCACCGCGCCCTTCGTCAGCCGTCCTCGTCGGTCCCTCCGGCGAGCAGCCGCTGAAGAGCGGGACTCGACAGCTCGTCCTTCGGGAGGAAGGCGATCGCTCCGGCACGTCGGGCCGCCGCGGCGTTCGCCCGGTCGGCGTCCGATGAGAAGATCACGACGCGCGGCGCCCAGGACCGGGCTCGGAGCTCGCGCGTGAGGGAGAACCCGTCACCGTCGGGCAGGCCGATGTCGACCAGCACGGTGTGGGGACGCACCGTCTCGGCGCAGCTCAGGGCGTCGGCGACCGAGCCGGCCTCGTCGATCATCGCGTATCCCCAGCTCCGCAGGATGCGCACGACGAGTCCCCGGACAGCCGCGTCGTCGTCGACGACCAGGATCGAGCCCACCACCCGCTCATGGTCCCAGCGCGGAACCCCTGCCGGTGGTAGGGCTACCCGGAAACGACCGCCTGCCGTGACGGCCCGGCGCCACGTGATCGCGCCGGGCCGGCCTGGGCGATGCCCACCAGTGTCGGGCCGCGGTCGAGCCGGCCGGCGGCGTCGCCGTCGAGCACGAGCATCGCGTTCCGCAGGGCCGCGCGAGATCCGACGCCCAGCTTGGGGAACGCCTGGTAGAGGCGGGCGGCGACCGTGTGGTGCGACACCATCAGCTGCCGGGCGATCTCCTTGTTCGTCAACCCGGTGGCGGCCAGCACGACGACCTCCCGCTCGTCCGGTGTGAGCGTGGCTGCCGTACCCAGCGCCACCGGGTGGCCGATCGTCAGGCCCGAGGCACGCAGCCCGTGCCGCGCCTGCGCCGCCCACGGGTGCGCCCCCAGCCGCAGGAACGTGTCCAGCGCGGCACCGAGCACCAGCCGGGACGGCCCGGCACGGCGCTGCCGACGGAGGTGCTCGCCGTAGCCCAGCTGGATGCGGGCCTGGTCGAAGGGCCACCGTTCGGCGTCCGGAGCGGCCAGCGCCTCCTCGAACAACGCCGCCGCGGCCTCCGGCTCGGCAACGATGGCGGCCGACGCCGCGGTGAGCATCGCGGTGCGTGCGGATACAGCGTGCACGGGTGCGTCGCGCATGGCCTGCACGTGCCGGCGCGCCTCCTCCCGCCGGCCGAGTCGCACCGCGGCCTCGACGAGGTCCATCGACACGCACCGGGCCGGCGTACCGGGTGCACCGAGCCGGCCGGGACGGGTGACGGCGGTCGCGCGTCGGTGGGCGCCCTCGGCGTCTCCGTGACCCAGAGCGGCCAGGGCCAGCACCCGCTGCCCCTCGTCCACCAGCGTCCGGACGCCTCGGGGCGCGGCCCAGTGGACGACCGCGTCGACCAGCGCGCGGGTCCGCACCTCGTCGCCCTGGGCCGCCGCCATGAATGCCTGGGCCAGCCGCACCGACGCGCAGGTGAGGGGATCGTCCGGCTCGCAGAGCGCGAGCCCCTCCTCCGCGAGCCGGCCGGCCTCGTCCCACCGTCCGGTGGCGACATCGCCGGCGCAGAGGAGACCGAACGCCGGCATCGCGGCGACGACCCGGCCGCCCCGGACGGCAGCGACCGCGCGGCGCAGGGGCTCACGGCACTCCGCTACACGGTCGAGAGCGAGGCCGAGCGCCGCGACGTGCCTGATGCGGACGGGATCGGGCTCGTGCAGCAGGCTGCGGATCGCGCCGTCGACCGACGCCACGGTCTGCCAGGAGACCCCGGCCGGCCCGGCCCGCAGGGCCCACCGGAGGTCCCCGACCGGCAGCCGAGGTGCCGGACGGGGACACCCGGCCGTCGTGAGCTCGCCTGCCCGTGAAGTGTTCATCGGTCGGTGCCTTCGTCCGCGGGTCCGGGTGATCTCCGAAGCGTCGGGCACGATGCCGCCACGATCGTTGGGGCGGCCTGGAGAGCAGCGGGCGCGGTCCCGACCCGTGGCGTGGGGTTGACCGGATGCCGTGAGCGGGACGGCCGGAGTGCCGGGACGGGGCTCAGTCGTGGTGGCCCGTCGGCTCGGCCGTCCTCAGCGCCTCCGCGAGCGCAGCCCGGGACCTCACCCGCTTCTTCTGGAAGACACGGCCGAGGTGCGACCCGACGGTCCGCGGTGACAGGCCCAGTCGCTGGGCGATCTGACGGTTGGTGGCGCCCGTCGCCGCGAGCTGGGCGACCGTCCGCTCCTGGTGGCTGAGCGCGGTCGAGGCGCTGTCCCGGGCCCGGTGGACGCGGTGGCCGGCGGCTCGCAGCTCCGACTCCGCCCGCGCGATCCAGGGGTCCGCACCAAGGCGGCGGAAGGTGGCGAGCGCGGTCGTGAGCTGCAGCCGCGCCTCCAACATCGCCCGGGAACGGCGCAGGTTCTCACCGTAGGCCAGTCGCACCCGGGCGACGTCGAACGGCCACTTCCCGGCCCCCGGCACCGCCAGCGCCCGCCCGTAGCGCGACCGGGCCGGGCCGTCGTGCTCGGCGAGCGCGGCCGCGCCCGCGACGAGCACCGCCGACCGCCCGGAGAGCTCGGCGATCCCTGATCGCCGTGCCGCGTCGACGTGCGCCGCGGCCTCGTCCCTGCGCTGCGTGCGCACCGCGGCGTCGACGAGGTCCATGACCAGCCGGCGTCCGGGGCCGTCCGGTTCGACGGTTCCGGCGGGAGTGACCGCACTGGCGAGATGGTAGGCCGACTCGGCGTCGCCCCGGCCCAGAGCGGCGAGGACCCGCGCGTGGGTCGCGTGGTGGTGCACGAGCCGGGCGCCCCGAGGCGTCGCCCACCCGATCATCCGGCTGGTGTGGTCGCCGCAGGCGACGTCGTTCCCCCGGCACGCGGCAACCAGCGCCGATCCCGCCGTGGCCAGCATCGCCAGCCCTCGACGGATCGGGCGACGGCGACGGAGGAACCGACGATGGCGATCACCCGGGGATTCCGGCGCCGCGGCGGCGCGGGCCGCAATCTGCGGGCACCGACGAGGGCGACGACCTCGGACGAGCCGTCGGGTTCGAAGCGCACGAGCGCCGTGAACTCGACCCCGGACAGCCGGGACCCCTCCACCGCCACGGCGTCGAGCACGTCGGCGATGGGCGCCCCCCGCGCGGCGAGCTCGGCCACGCGGCGCAGCGCGGCCTGCTCGTCGGCCAGCGCCTGCAGCTCCGCGCGGGCCTGGCTGGCGCCCACCGCTGCCGCGACGAGCCGGGCGAACTGCTCCAGGCGGTCCTCGGTGCCCGCCCGCAGCGGGCGCACGCCGGAGGTGGCGGTCAGCATCCCCCATACCTGGCCGGCGACCGCGACCGGCGCGGCCACGGCCGCGGCGATGCCGTAGGCGGCGGCCATCTCGACATCCCGCTCCCCGCGGTAGTCGTCGACCCGCACCGCAGCGGCGCGCCGCCGTACCCGGTCGGGCAGCGTGCCGGGCTCGAACACGATGTGCTCCCCGACTGCCGCGGGCCCACCCCGGGAGGCGACGACGACCAGCTCCCTCCGCTCCTCGAAGCGCGTCAGGGTCATGGCCTGCCCGCACAGGAGCCAGGACGCCTCCGCCGCCACCGCCGCGAAGACCTCGGACGGCGGCGCGGCCCCCGCCACCAACTCGGCCACGCGCCACAGCGCGGCCTGCTCGTCGGCAGGAGTCCGCTCAACCCCCGGTCATGGCCGGCGGTCGTCGGCACGGACGTAGGTCAGAACGGCCTGGACGCGACGGTGCCCCGTGTCCGCAGGCGCGATGCGGAGCTTGCGGAAGATTGCGGTCACGTGCTTCTCCACGGCGGCCTGGCTGATGAACAGCGCCTGGGCGATGCCGAGGTTCGACCGCCCCTCGGCCATCGCCGCGAGGACCGCGTGCTCCCGCGCGGTCAAGGGACGGAACGGGTCGCCTCGGGAGCGGCGACCGAGCATCCGGGCCACGACCTCGGGGTCCAGCGCGCTGCCGCCGGTCGCGACCCTCGCGACGGCATCGACGAACTCCCTCACATCCCCGACCCGTTCCTTGAGCAGGTACCCCACCCCCTCGGGATGATCACCGATCAGCCCCATCACGTAGGCGGGCTCGCAGAACTGCGACAGGATCAGCACCCCGATGCCGGGCGCCCGGCGGCGCAGTTCCATCGCGGCGCGCACCCCGTCGTCCTCCCGGCGGGGCGGCATCTGCACGTCGACCACGACGACGTTGGGGCGGTAGGCAAGCGCGCGTCGCACCAGGTCGTCGGCGTCACCGCTCTGGCTCACCACCTCGAGCCCGGCGTCGGACAGTACCCGGGCGATGCCCTCCCGGAGCAGGACGTCGTCCTCCCCGATCGCGACCCGCAGCGGTCTCTCACCGATCACCATCGATCTCGTCCCCGATCAACCGTGTGTGATGCGCGCGACGAGACCCCGCACATACGCGTCGTCGGTGACGAACAGGATCGAACGCAGCACCCGCCCATGGTGTCAGGGTGACCGGACATCGGGGGTAGGGCTAGGCCGTGTCCCGTGGATCACGGGCGACGGGATTCGTGATCCAGATGGCTGCTCGCAAGGCGGAGGGCGGCTCTCGTACCGGGCGTACTCGAGCCGTCCGACAACGCAGCGAGCGGCCATCTGGGCGCGAATACCGCGTTCGCTGATCCACGGGACACGGCCTAGCCCGACAGGGTCGGCCACCTGAGACCCGCGGCCGTCATGTCGCATCTGCGGGAGCCGTGCACCCGACGCAGCAGCGAGGTGTTGGAGGGCGGCGGCGGCCGCGCCCGGCCCGCGGGCGTTCCGACCACCCCCGCCGCAGCGCCCGTCGGCGACGACCGGGCCGGCGTCGTCCGAGACGCCCGGCGGCTGATCCGCCCCCGGCCCGGACCGGACCGGTCAGGGAGCCACGCGGGCCAGCCGCCGGTTCGTGAGGTCCAGCTGCCGCCGGGTGCAGTCCTCCAGGGCGTGTCGCTGGGGGGTGGTGAGCCGGTCACAGATCCGGCCCCAGTGCAGGGCGACCTCGTCGCCGACGTCGAGGGCCGGCACGGCCGTGTGCCCGTCGGGTGAGACCTCGGCCCGCATCGTGGTGGGCGGTCCGAGCTGCAGCGACGACCCGTCGGTGACGAGGTGTCGGCAGCGCACGTCGGCGCCGGCGGGGTCGCGGCGCAGCACGGTCCCCCAGCTGATCCGGCAGCTGTCCAGCACGTGCAGCGGCGGTCCGTCGAGCCCCCGGCCGAGGAGCCGCGACCACGGGTAGACGCCCAGGACGTGGAAGCAGTGGTTCGGGGCGGCCTCGTCGACGAGCGCGGGGGTCAGGTGGGTCCAGTACCGGCCGGCGCGCGGCCCGATCTCGGCGATCAGCTGCCTGCCGAACTCCCGACGGTCGAGCTCGGCCCCGGCGCCACCGCCGAGCCAGTAGGACGCGACGAGCCGGTGGTCGAGGGCGTCGGCGACCCCGGTCATGCGCGCGAGCACTCTCAGGTACGGCCACGCGCCGGAGAACTGCGTGGCGGCCGCCCGCACCTGCGCCGGCGACCCGCCGTACAGCGCCGCGGCGGCGGGCGGTCCGCAGTAGCCCAGCGCGTTCGGGGCGTAGGCGTAGCGGGCGAACAGCGTCGCACCCCGCACCTCCGCAGGCCGCGTGTCGGCGGCCATCCCGTCACGCCCGCGCGGCCTGGCCGGCGAGCGGGCCGGTGTCGCGGTGCAGCCAGCCGAAGTTGTAGTAGGCCGCGCACGCCCCCTCTGGGGACACCATGCACGTGCCGATGGGCGTCTCCGGGGTGCACGCGGTGCCGAAGACCTTGCACTCCCAGGGCTTGAGCACCCCCTTGAGGACCTCGCCGCACTGGCACGCCTTGGGGTCGGCCACCCGGACACCCGGCATCGCGTACCGGATCTCAGCGTCGAACGCCGCGAAGTCGTCGTGCAGCCGCAGCGCGCTCTGCGAGATGAAACCCAGACCCCGCCATTCGAAGTGCGGGCGCAGCGCGAAGACCTGCCCCATGAGAGCCAGCGCGGCCGGGTTGCCGTCCGGGTGCACCACGCGCGAGTACTGGTTCTCCACCTCGCAGCGACCCTCGCGGATCTGGCGCAGCAGCATCGCGACCGACGCCAGGATGTCCAGCGGTTCGAAACCGGCCACGACCAGCGGCTTGCGGTAGACCTCGGGCACGAACCGGTAGGGCCGGTTGCCGACGACCGTCGACACGTGCCCCGGTCCGAGGAAGCCCGAAAGGCGCAGGTCGGGCGACTCCAGGATCGCCTTGATCGGCGGGACGATCGTGACGTGGTTGCAGAAGACGCTGAAGTTCGGCACGCCCAGCTCGCGGGCGCGCACCAGCGTCACGGCCGTGGAGGGGGCCGTGGTCTCGAAGCCGATCGCGAAGAAGACGACCTGCCGGTCGGGGTTGTCGACCGCGATCCGCAGCGCGTCCAGCGGCGAGTAGACGAACCGCACGTCGGCGCCGCGGGCCTTCGCGTCGAGCAGGCTGCCCTCCGAGCCGGGCACCCGCATCATGTCCCCGAAGCAGGTGAAGATCACCCGAGGCTGGGCGGCGAGCCACATCGCGTCGTCGACGCGCCCCATCGGGATGACGCACACCGGGCATCCGGGGCCGTGCACCAGTTCCACGTTCTCCGGCAGGAGATGCTCGATGCCGTGGCGGTAGATCGTGTGGGTGTGGCCGCCGCAGACCTCCATGAACTTCAGCCGTTCCCCGTCGGCGGCCCCCTCGGCCAGCCGGCCGATCGCGTCCAACAGCGTCCGCGCAGCGGCCGGATCCCGGAACTCCTCGACGAACCGCACGCCCGCTCCCCTCAGAGGATCGACGACGAGTCGAAGGCCTCGATCTCGTCGGTGTAGACGGTGCCCAGCTGCTCGATCGCGGCCAACGTCAGCCGCGCCTCCTCCTCGTCGATCCTCGCCATCGCGAACCCGACGTGCACCAGGACCCACTCGTCGGGCACGGGCGGGTGCGGGGCGAGCAGGCGCACGCTGATCGTCCGCTGCACGCCGCTGACGTCGACCTTCGCCAGCCAGTTCGCGGCGTCGGTGATCTCCACGATCCGCCCCGGTATGCCTAGGCACATGTCCGGTCCCCCTGTGCTCCCGTGTTCATTCCGCACCGACCCCCGCCCCGGCGGCCAGCTGCTCGTGCACCGTCGCCCACAGCCGGTAGCCCAGCAGTGCCTGGGCCTCCTGGATGCGGTGCACGCTCTGGGATCCCACCAACAGGCACACGTCGACCTCGAGGCTGCCGGCGAACTGGCCGCCGTCGTAACCGGCGAACCCGACGGTGTACATCCCCCGCCGCTTCGCCTCGCCGAAGGCGGTCATCAGGTCCGGGGAGCTGCCGCTGGTCGACATCGCGACCGCAATGTCCCGACGGTCGCCGCGGGCGATCAGCTGACGGGCGAACACCAGTTCGAACCCGACGTCGTTGCCGACGGCCGTGACGATGGCCTGGTCGGCGGTGAGCGACCAGGCGGGCAGCGGTCGACCTACCGGAGGCCGGGCGAACAGCGCCGCCAGCGTGGTCGCATCCGTCGAGCTGCCGCCGTTGCCGAAGGCGAACAGCCGGCCGCCGCGCGCGAACCGTCGCGCCATCTCGCCTGCGGCCGCGGCCAGCGCCTCCGCGTTGGCGGCCAGCGCGGCCTGCCGCAGCTGCGCGCTCTCGGCCGCCTTGGCCCGCGCCGAGGCCGCAAGATCGCGCAGCAGCGGTCGCGGGTCGCGCTCCTGCGCGTCGATGAAGGGGTAGAGGAAGCTCGTCGCCTCGTCCGCGGAGCTCACGATCCGCCTCCGTCCGCCCCCGCCTCGGCGAGCTTGCCGATGGCGGCGCCGGCGTGGACCAGCAGGAGGTCCCCCACCTCGACCGGCTCGACGAGCACGGTCGTCACCGACTCCTCGCCCGCGGCCGTGCGGACCCGCGCCGCACCGCCGGCCGAGGCCGCCACCGCCTCGGCGAGCCTGCCCTCGTCACCGCACGTCACACACGTCTCGCCCGCGGCGTCGACCGGATCGGCGGCGAGCAGGCCGGGATGCTCGAAGCAGACGTGCGTCAGCTCCCAGAGCAGGTGGTAGAGCAGCACGAACCGGCCCGTCACCGCGGCCAGGGGGTCGGGGTCGGTCAGCCACAGAACGTGGTCGGCGGCCCCCGCGGGCGGGCGCGGGCCCGTGCCGATCCACAACGTGGTGACACCCCAGGCCGGGCCGCGGCGCATCACCGCGCCCACGTCCGGGTCGGCCGCGCCCGCGACCGCGAGGAACACGTCGCCCGCACGCGCCGAGACCCGCGCCGACTCGAGCACGTCGCGGCCGGTCAACGCGACCGCCGGCAACGCCTTCTTGCCGACGATCACGGGATGCACGAACTCGACCGCGATGTGCTGGGCGTGCGGCTCCCAGGCCGGCGCGACGCTCCACAAGGTCGCACCCGCCGCGAACCTGCGGGCCAGCGCGAGCGCCGCCGCCGCAAGGTCACTCGCGAGGCCCTCGTCGAGGTCCTGGTCGACCCAACCAGCCATTCACCGTCCCCCTCGCTCCGTGTCCGGCCGCACTCCCGTTCGTCGTTCCGGTCCAGCGTGAGACCTGCGTGCGGGTCAATGTACTCAGCACCGGCCGCTCCGGCGGGCGGTGAGGGAGGGCAACCTCCGGTCGATCGCCGGGCGGTCGACCCGAGCCCGCCCTGCCGTCGCGCGCGGGTCGCCCGACCCGACCACCGTTGCGCGAAGACCTTCTTCGGGGCGCGTCTCCGATGCGGACGGCACAATTGCGCGGCGGCGGTCAACGTCCGCGACCGTCCGGCAGCCCGCCGGCGGATGACAACCCAGCCTCCACGAAAGCCCGGTACTTGACAGACGCCGGGGGCGCGCACGCGGGCGTCAAGCCCGGCCCGATGGACTCGCCGGGCCGCCGTTTCTGTGCATCACTAAAGGCTTCATGCATTATGCTGCGGCGACTACGCCAACCCCGGCACTGTCGGCCGCCAGAGAGGACCCATCATGACCGTCACGACGCAGGGCTCCGTCCTGGGCCACCGCGTGCTGCGCGTCGAGGACCGTGAGCTGACCACCGGCGCCGGCGACTACACCGCCGACCTCCCCGTCGAGGGCGCCTACCACGTGGCGTTCGTCCGCTCCACGGTCGCGCACGGGACGCTCTCCTCGGTCGACGTGGGCGAGGCTGCCGGCAGGCCGGGGGTCCGGGCCGTGTACACCTTCGACGACATCGGCCTGGCCCCGCGCCAGGGCCTGCCCGGCGTGGTGCCCGAGACGATGGCACGCCCGCACCTGGCGCGGGGCAAGGTGCGGTTCGTCGGCGACATCGTGGCCGTCGTGGTCGCCGACTCCGCGCCCCAGGCGCACGACGCGGCCGAGTTCGTGGTGGCCGACATCGAGCCGCTCCCCGCCGTCGTCGGGATCGAGGAGGCACTCGCCGACGGCGTCGCACTCGTGTTCGACGAGGCGGGCACGAACCTGGTCGCGGGCGCCGGAACCGGCGAGGTCGAGGGTCTCTTCGACAGAGCCGACACCGTCGTGTCGGCCACGTTCCGCAACCAGCGCCTCGCCGGCGTCCCCATGGAACCCAACGCCTGCGTGGCCCGGCCCGGCGAGCCCGACGGCGGGGTCACGCTCTGGCTGCCGACGCAGGCACCGAACGGCGCGCAGGCGGTGCTGGCCGGCGAACTGGGCCTCGACCCGTCCCGGGTCAGGGTGATCGCGCCGCGGGTCGGCGGCGGTTTCGGCCCGAAGGCGTTCGACTACGTCGAGTGGGCCGTCGTCGCGAAGGCCGCGCTGCTGCTCGGACACCCGGTCCGATGGGCCGAGACGCGGTCGGAGAACCTGCTCTCGATGGTGCACGGGCGCGCGCAGGTGCAGCACGTCGAACTCGGCCTGACCCGCGAGGGGCGGATCGTCGGGCTGCGGGGGGACGTGGTCGGCGACGCCGGGGCCTACCCCGCCATCGGGACGATCCTGCCGAGCCTCACCCAGCTCATGTCGCAGGGCGTCTACGACATCCCGGCGATCGAGTTCTCCTGGCGGGCGGTCGCCACGACCACCACCACCGTCGGCGCCTACCGCGGCGCGGGCCGCCCCGAGGCCACCCAGATGCTCGAACGCATCCTGGACATCGCCGCCGACGAGCTGGGCATCGACCCGCTGGAGCTGCGGCGCCGCAACTTCATCCCGCCCGACCGGTTCCCGCTCACCACCCTCACCGGTGCCCCCTACGACAACGGCGAGTACGCCAAGACCCTCGACGCGGTGAAGCTCGCGGCCGGCTACGACGAGCTGCTCGAGCAGCAGCGCGCACGCAGGGAGTCCGGGGCGCGGGTCGCACTGGGCATCGGGGTCGGCTGCTACGTCGAGGTCACCGCGCCGCTCGGGCTGGACGTCGAGTGGGGCAGCGCGCAGGCCCACCCCGACGGCACGTTCACCATCTCCGCCGGCACCAGCGCCCACGGCCAGGGCCACGAGACGGCGTTCGCGCAGGTCGCCTCCGCGGTGCTCCAGGTGCCGATGGACAAGATCCGCCTGGTGCAGTCCGACACCGCGCTGGTGCCCCGCGGCGCGGGGACCATGGGGTCGCGGTCGCTGCAGACCGGCGGCAGCGCGATCCACAGCTCGAGCACCGAGCTGGTGGCGCGCGCCCGCGAGATCGCCGCCCACCTGCTGGAGGCGTCGGCGGAGGACGTCGAGCTGTCCGCGGCCGGCTTCGGGGTCAAGGGCGTCTCCGGTGCCGTCGTCACCTGGGCCGAGGCCGCGGCGGCCGCCGAGGACGGCTCCGGCAACCTGGACGGCGCGGCGGCCGCGTTGCGCGAGGAGCTGGACTTCGCCCAAGGCCAGTCCAGCTTCCCATTCGGCTCGCACATCGCCGTCGTCGAGGTCGACCTGGACACCGGCCGGGTCACCCAGCTGCGGCACGTCGCCGTGGACGACTGCGGCCGGATCCTCAACCCGCTGCTGGTCGAGGGCCAGCAGCACGGCGGCATCGCCCAGGGCGTCTCGCAGGCGCTCTACGAGCTGGTCGACTACGACGCCGACGGCAACCCGACCACCGCCAACCTGACGTCCTACACGATCCCCAGCGCCGCCGACCTGTGCGCGTTCGAGGCGTCCACCACCGAGACCCCGACGCACCTGAACCCGCTGGGCGCCAAGGGCATCGGGGAGTCGGGGACGATCGGGTCCACGCCGGCCGTGCACAACGCCGTGATCGACGCCCTCTCGCACCTCGGAGTGCGCCACATCGACATGCCGCTCACCCCCGAGAAGGTGTGGCGGGCGATCCAGCAGGCGGGCGGGCAGCGCACGCCCGCCTGACCGCGTCGGGGGCGGCGACCGGGAGCAGCCGGTCGCCGCGTCCCGTCCGCCGGGCGCGGCTGGAGGTGCACGTCGATCAGGTCGTGGACCCGCGACTGCGCCTCGTCCAGGGAGAAGTGGCAGGCCTCGACGCAGGGCACCGACCCGGGCCGTCCCGCCGCGGGCGCGCGCGTCGTCCTTCATCATGGCGACAGGGGCCGGATCACCGGGGCAGACCCTGGAGCTGGCCGCGCCGGAGCCGGGGCGCCGCCGCTGACCGGACTCCGCCGACCGCCGCCTCGCCGGCCGGGATGCCCGTGGCGGCCAACATCCGGCCGCGGACCTCCCCGTCGGCGATCACCGACGGGGGCGAGCACGGGGTCAGACCCCACCCCGGGCAGTGATCACCGGGATGGGAGCCGGCGGGCCGCATCCGGCCGCGGACCTCCCCGCACGGCGATCACGGCCGTACCGCTGCCCGGCGACACCGCGACCCGCGGTGATCACGGCCGTACGGCGGCCGTCAACCACCTGGCCAGGGTCCTCGCGCTGGAGCTCGCCCCCGACGGCATCCGGGTGAACTGCCTGGCTCCCGTCGCCACCGACACGCCCATGCTGCCCAGCTTCCTCGGCACCGACGACCCGGAACGGGCGCGCGCGGCGTTCATCGCCGGCATCCCGCTCGGCCGGCTCGCCCAGCCCGAGGACATCGCCGACGCCGCCGTCTTCCTGGCGTCGGACGCGGCGCGCTTCCTCACCGGCGTCGTGCTGCCGGTCGACGGCGGCCGGGCGATCTGACCTGCGACCGGAACGGGCTACGGCGGGACGCCCCCCGCCCGCACCGGCACCAGCCACGCCGCGATCGCGCCGTACGGCTGCTTCGCCGCGGGCGACGGTTCCGAGATCGTGCTGTCCATCCAGAACGAGCGGGAGTGGCGGCGCTTCTGCGAGGGCGTGCTGCAGCAGCCCGACCTGGCCGTCGATCCCCGGTTCGACACCGGCAGCAGGCGGGTGGCCCACCGCGAGGCGCTGCACGCCGAGATCGACAAGGTCTTCGTCGACCTGGACGGCGACGCGCTGGCGGCCCGTCTCGCCGACGCCCGGATCGCCCATGCCCGCCGCCGCGAGCTGGCGGAGGTGCTGGAGCATCCGCAGCTGGCGGCGCGCGACCGGTGGCGGACGCTCGACTCGCCCGCGGGGCGGATCAGCGCGCTGGTGCCGCCGATCGGGTACGACGGACGCGAGCCGCGGATGGACCCCATCCCCGACGTCGGCGCCGACACCGAGCGCATCCTGCGGTGGCTGGCGGACGGCTGATCACCCGCGGCGACACCATGCACGCTGGACTACGATCGTGCCTGATCCACGACGGGCCGGGGGGTGTCCATGACCGCGGTACATCCGACCAAACGCGACCAGATCGTCGACGAGCTGCGGCGGCAGATCCTCTCGGGTGAGCTCGCGCGGGGCGAGCGCATGCCGCAGGACGACCTGGCCCGCCAGTTCGGCGCGAGCATCACCCCGGTGCGGGAGGCGATGCGGCAGCTGGAGGCCGAAGGGCTGGTCGTCTCCGAGCCGCACCGCGGGGTCCGGGTCGCGGCCGTGGACCTCGACCAGGTCACCGCCACCTACGTCGTGCGGCGGCTCACCGAGACCTACGCCATGCGCCGTGCCACCCTGCGCCTGTCCCGCCGCGACCTCGCCCAGGCCCGCCGGCTCCTCGACACCGGCGCCGGGCCCGGCGGCACCAGCGCCCGCGAGCGCAACCGCGAGTTCCACTTCCTGTTCTACGACCGCTGCGGCATGCCCGCCCTCACCGAGCGCATCGCCGGCATGTGGCAGGCCTTTCCCTGGGACCTCATGCTGGACTCGGCCGAGCGGGCCGCGCAGTCCCACGAGGAGCACCTGGCGATCCTCTCGGCGGCCGAGGACGGCGACCCCGACCGGGTCGCCGCCGCGACCGAGATGCACCTGCGCAACGGTTTCAGCACGATCCTGAGCCGGCTCGTCGGCAGTCCCGGCCCGGACCCGTTCGACGCGGAGTAGCGCACCGGCCGCAGGCGGCCTCCCGACATCGAAGTGCGCGGCCGAGCTCCAGCTCGTCGCCGGGCTGGGGATCCCGGCGGTGCTGCCCGAAGCCGAGGACCCACCGTCGTCGCCGCGGTGGCGGGTGCCCCGAGGGCGGCGCTGCTCGAGGACGCGGCCGAGGTGCTCGCGGCGCGGGCGGTGTGCGCCACACCCCCGGCCCGCGACCCGGCGGGGCCGGCGCCGGGGGACCGGCCGCTGAGCGGCCGGTCCGGGGCGACGCGAGCCGCCGCCGTTACGCCACGCCGGCGCGGCCACCGCACCGACCAGGCCGCTCCCCCGCCGCCGACCCGGTGGGATCGGCGGCGGTCAATCTGGCCGAGGGCGCGACTCGGTCTGGTGCAGGCCCCGACTCGCGGGTCGCGGCGGGACCGGTCTGGTCGAGGGTGCGACTCGGGCTGGCGGAGAGCCCGACTCGCGGCCCGGCCCGTCAGATCGTCGTGTCGTCCGGGGCGCCCCCGCCGCGCACGGGCAGCGTCGCGAACACGTCCGGCGGCTCGCGCCAGATGTCGGGCAGCGTCCCGGCCCTGGCGTCCTGCACCGCCCGCCACACCCGCTCCGGGGTGCACGGCAGGTCGACGTGCCGCACCCCCAGGTGGCTGAGCGCGTCCACGACGGCGTTCTGCACGGCGGGCGTCGACCCGATCGTCGCCGACTCGCCGATGCCCTTCGCCCCCAGCGCGTTCAGCGGCGTCGGGGTCTCGGTGTTGGCCGTCTCGTACGCCATCAGGTCCGCGGCGGTCGGCATCCGGTAGTCGGCCAGCGTCGCGGTCAGCGGCTGCCCGTCCGGGTCGAAGAGGACCTCCTCGTAGAGCGCCTGCGCGATGCCCTGGCCCAGCCCGCCGTGCTGCTGGCCCTCCACCAGCAGCGGGTTGAGGATCCGGCCGCAGTCGTCGACCGCGACGTGGCGCAGGGGCGTCACCCGGCCCGTCTCGGTGTCGACCTCCACGACCGACACGTGCGCCCCGAACGGGTACGTCGCGCCGTCCTGCTTGACGTCCAGTCCGGCCGCCAGCTCGGCACCGGCCTCCTGCGCGGCCCCGGCGACCTGCACCCAGGTCACCGTCACGCCGGGCACCCCGGAAACCCCGAACGTGCCCTCTTCGGTCAGCTCGACGTCCTCCTCGGCCGCCTCCAGCAGCGTCGCCGCCTGCCGCCGCGCCTGGAGGAGCACGTCGTCCGCCGCGGCGGCGACGGCGGTGCCGCCCAGCTGCAGCGACCGCGACCCGCCGGTGCCCCCACCGCGGGGGACGGCCGCGGTGTCTGCCTGCACGTAGGTGATCTTCTCCAGCGGAATGCCGAGGGTGTCGGAGACGAGCATGCCGAACGCCGTCGCGTGGCCCTGCCCGTGCGCGGACGTCCCCGCCGACACCGTCACCGTGCCGTCCGGATGCACGCGCACCGACCCGAACTCGGAACCGCCGCCGCCCGCGGTGACCTCCACGTAGACCGCGACGCCGATGCCCAGCTGGACGGGGTCGCCCGCCTCGCGCCGGGACGCCTGCTCCTCGCGCAGCTTCTCGTAGTCGGCGAGGCGCAGCGCCTCCCGCAGCGGCAGGTCGTAGTCGCCGCTGTCGTAGACCGCCCCGACCGTGGTCGTGTACGGGAACGCCGACCGGTCGAGGAAGTTGCGCCGCCGCAGCTCGACGGGGTCGATGCCCAGCTCGTCCGCGGCGATGTCGACGATCCGCTCGATGTGCGCGGCCGCCTCGGGCCGGCCCGCCCCGCGGAACGCGCCCATGGGCGTCGTGTTCGTCAGCGCGGCCGCGGCGGCGTAGCCGACCGTCGGGATGTCGTAGACGCCCGGGGCCATCAGGTACGTCAGCATGATCGGCAGCCCGCCGCCGAAGCCGGCGTACGCGCCCGCGTCACCGACGACCCGCGCCCGCAGCCCCGTGATCCGGCCGTCCCGGGTCAGGCCGAGCTCGTAGTAGGCGACCTGGCCGCGGCCGTGCGGCATCGACACCAGGTTCTCCGAGCGGGTCTCGACCCACGAGACCGGACGGCCCAGCTTCCTGGCCGCGCCGATCGCGGCCGCGTGCTCGGCCAGCACGCCCGCCTTGCCGCCGAACCCGCCCCCGACGTGCGGAGCGACGATCCGCACGCGCTCGGGGTCCAGCTCGAGCGCGCGGCAGAGCTGGTCGCGGAACCCGTGGGGCATCTGCGTCGAGACGTACACGACGAGGTCGTGCTCCCCGCCGTCGTCGCCGGCGCCGGTCGGGTCGGCGAGGATCGCGTTGCCCTCCATCGGCAGGACCGCGATCCGCTGGTTCACCAGCCGGGCCCGGACGACGACCTCGGCGCCGGCGAGGGGGTCGGGCTCGTCCGGCGACCGCGTGCCCGCGGCCAGGTTCGAGCCGTTCTCCGGGAACTGCGGCTCGGCCCCCTCGGCCAGTGCGGCTTCCGGGTCGGCCACCGCGGGCAGGTCGTCGTAGTCGACCTCGACCAGCTCGACGGCGTCCACCGCGGCCGCCTTCGTCTCCGCGACGACCAGCGCGACGGCCTCGCCGACGAACCGGACCCGGTCGGTGGCGAGCGGCGGCCGCGGCATCTGCGGGTTCAGGACCATGAAGCCGTGCATGGCCGGCAGGCCGAGCGACGCACCGGTGAAGACCGCGACCACGCCGGGTGCGGCCTCCGCGGCCGCGGTGTCGATGCTCCGGATCAGCCCGTGGGCCAGCGGGGAGCGCACGAACGCCGCGTGGAGGGTGCCGGGCAGCGCCATGTTGCCGACGTAGGTGGTGGCGCCGGTCATCAGCGCCCTGTCCTCCACCCGCAGGACCCGGGTACCCAGGATCGAACCCGGCACGTCAGATCCCCCGTCCGCCGGCGGGGGCAAGGGCGGCGCCGGCAAGGCCGGCGAGTGCACGCGTAACGAACATCGTCTTCCTCTCTGACCACTTCCGATGCGCACGCTACGCCTGAATCGGTGGCGCCACGTCCCGATCTCCGCCGGTGCCTTCCCTGATCGAGAACGGCCGCCGGCCCGGACGGCGGCACCGGTCCGGTCCGGCGCCTACGCTGCGGCCATGCCGCCGAACGTCGGGCCCGACCCGCGCTGCCGGGAGCCGCGGGCCGCGATCATCAAGGGCCTGGTCGCCGAGGGCGGCGGCCTTCGCCGGGTCTTCGTGGACGGCGCCGGCCTCTCCGTGCCGATGCCGGCCGCGGTCCGCCGGGTCGTCGCGACCGACACCGTGGTCGGCGCGCTCCTGCTCGAGGTCGGAGCCCAGCTGGTCGGCTGCGCGGGCGCCCTCGACGGCGTCGAGACCGTCGGGCCGCCCCGCGAGCCGGACGCGGCGGCCGTCGCCGCGCTGCGGCCGGACGTGATCGTGGTGAGCCTCGTCGACGGCGCCCTCGACCTCGCCGACGAGCGGCTGGCAGCGGCACTGGTCCGGGTCGCGCCCGTCGTGGCGGTCGACCCCGGGACGCGGGCCCGCACGGTGCCCGACCTGCGCGCGCTCGTCGGGCGGGCACCCGCGCCCCGCACGCCCGTCCAACCGCCGCCGCCCCGGCCGTGGTGACGGGGCCCTGCCGCGTCAGCCCGCCGGCAGCTGCTCCTCGGGGGTCACGGCGTGGGGGACGCCGGCCAGCATGTCCACGAGCGGGTCCCACCGGTGGCGGCGCCCCACCGGGAACCGGCGCTGCGCCCGCCGCAGACGCCGCGACCCCGCCGGGTAGAACCGCCGCGCGTACGGCGAGCGGGGCCGGGCCAGGCGCAGCGCCGCGACCAGCGCGACGACGGGGACCATGATCCCGACCACCCCGAGGAAGATCCGGCCCTTGAGGATCGCGACCACCGCGAAGACCAGGTCGAAGGCCGTGGCGGCCAGCGCCACCAGCTCCCCCGCCCCCGCGTCGTCGAAGGGGGAGAACCCCGTCATCATCAGCAGGCCGACGACGACGGCGAGCAGCACGGCGTCGACCGAGCGGCGGCCCTCGACCCCCCAGTAGACGTCGTCGAGCCGCAGCCACAGCGCGAACTCGTCGAGCGTGAGCGCCGCGCCCACGCCGAAGGCCACCGCCAGCACCTGCTCCCACGGCGCGACCGGGCGGTAGGCGAACTCGATCGTCCCGGTCACGAGCAGCATGAGGATGCCGTAGACCTGGTGGTGGATGTGGACGCCGCCGACGACCGTGTCCCGGAAGGGCCCGCGGCCGGAGCGGATCGCGTGCGTGACGATGCGGGTCACCACGAACGTCACGACGAACGCGACGAGCAGCACGGCGATCGTCGGCCGGAACAGCAACGGGACGTCGAGCTGAACCACGCGACCCCACCCCTCGACCGACACCCGACCCGATCCCCGGCCGAACATAACGGCGGCGTCCCGCGCGCGCCAAGGACCCGCGGGACGTCGGGACCGCCCGGCAGCCCGGGCGGATGTCAGCGCCGGCGGCGGCGCGCGAGGTCGTCGGCGACGAGCCCGGCGCCGATCCCCAGCAGCCAGACGTCCTTCGCGAGCGGGGTGCCCTGCGGTGTCGGCCGCAGGTGGTGGTGCAGCCCGGGGGTGCGCAGGTAGAGCCCGAGCAGGCCGCCCGCGAAGCCGGTCAGCGCGGCGCCGGCCACCGCGGCCGGGACGAACGGCGCGAGCAGCGCGGCCCCCAGGCCGATCTCGCCCGCGGCGAGCAGCCGCAGGAACCGGCGGGGCTCGATGGGCTCGAGGAACGGGTACGTCCCGGCGGCCATGCCGTGCGTCCGGATCGCGGCCTGCTCGTCACCGGACCACTTCCCGATCCCGGCGTTGAGGATGAACGCGCCGGCCACGGTGCGGAGTGCGACGTGCGACAGGTTGACGCGAGCCACGGCGGAGCCCCCCTTGTCCCTGAACGTTCAATGGTCTGCCACCGTACGCCCGCCGCCCGGGTGTACAACCGGGCCATGCCCCCCGTGTCCGTCGCCGTGCCGACGTCCGACGGCGTGTGTCCCGCGACGCTGTACCCGCCCGACATCCCGCGCCCGCACCCGGCCGTGATCGTCTACCCGGACGCGGGCGGCGTCCGCGCCGCACTGCACGAGGTCGCCCGGCAGGTGGCCGCCCTCGGCTACGTCGCGTTCCTGCCCGACGTCTACTACCGCGCGGGTGACTGGGCACCGTTCGACGCGGCCACCGCGTTCTCCGACCCGGCGGAGCGCACCCGCATGGCGGGGCTCGCCCGCGGCCTCACCGCGGAGCGGAGCGTGCGCGACGCCGCCGCGTTCGTCGACTTCCTCGGCACGCGGGAGGAGGTGGCAGACGGCCCGGTCGGTACGACGGGCTACTGCATGGGCGGCCGGATCTCGCTCACCGTCGCGGGCCACCTCGGCCGGCGCGTCGCGGCCGCGGCGTCGATCCACGGCGGGGGGCTCGCCGTCGCCGACGACCCGGACAGCCCGCACCTCCTCGCCGGCGGGGTGGCCGCGACCGTGCTCGTGGCGGGGGCGCGGGACGACGCGTACTTCCCGCCCGACCAGGCCGAGCTCCTCGGCGCGGCGTACACCGCCGCCGGCGTCCGGCACACGATCGAGACCTACCCCGCCGCCCACGGGTTCGCGGTGCCGGACAACCCGACCTTCGACGCCGACGCGGCGGCCCGGCACCGGCGGGCGCTGGCGGCGCTCTTCGCCGACGCGTTCCGGACCTCCCCTACGCCGATCATCGCTGACGGTGGCGGCAGACCCACCCCGGCTCCGGACAGGCAGCCCCGCCGCCGATCATGACGCCTCAGCGGCGGCCCTCCCGACAGCGACCCGGTGTCGGCCCGCCGGGCTGATCACCGGACGGGGCGAACGAGCGCCACATACGGCACCGGAGCCCCCTCTATGCCGATCATGACGCTCCGGCGCGGCAAACCCCCACGGCCGCCGGCCAGCAGTCACCGGGTCCGCGGCCGCGGACCCGGACTGATCGTCGCAAGGGGAGACACGTGTCGGATATGGCGTCGGGCCTCCCGGCCACAGATCATCCACGGCGGCCGTCCCCACGATCCTCCAGCGCCGCGCAGGTGATCGAGCTGATCGCGGACGTATCAGGGCGACACGGGCGCGGATCCACGTAACACTGGGATCCACGTAACACGGGGCTATTCCCGGACGACCCATCGACAGGGGGCTCTTGCGCCCGGCAGCGCAGCTCCCCCACGAGGGAGGTGCCTGCCGTGGCCGACACCGACTTGGCACGGTCGCTTCAGGGGGCGGCCGGGACGCATTCCGCCGGTGCGCCCGAGGACGCGGACGCACGGCCGGACCCGTCCGGGGCCGCGGCCTCAGCGGACGCCGAGCACGCGGAGCCGGGGCAGCCCGCGGACGCCGTGGCGCCGGCCGGGGCGGAGGCCGCCGACGTGGCCGGGCCGACCGCGGTCGTCGACCGGGCCGGGTCCTCCGCGGTGATGTTCGGGCCCTACCGGATCGAGGAGCTGATCGGCCGCGGGGGCATGGGTGAGATCCACCGCGCCTTCGACACCGTCCGCAAGCGCCACGTCGCCCTCAAGCGTCTCCCGGGCGGCCTGGCCGCGGACCCTGTGTTCCGCGCGCGGTTCCGCACGGAGGCGGCGCTCGCCGCGGGCCTTAACGAGCCGCACATCATCCCCGTCCACGACCACGGCGAGATCGACGACCAGCTCTACCTCGACATGCGCCTCGTCGAGGGGCCGGATCTGGCCACCCTCCTGCGCCGCGAAGGCCGGCTGGCGCCCGAGCGGGCCGTCGCGGTCGTCGGGCAGGTCGCCGACGCGCTCGACGCCGCGCACGCGACCGGGCTGGTCCACCGCGACATCAAGCCCGGCAACGTCCTCGTCACCCGGCCGGCCGCCGCCGGCACCGACGCGGGCGACGGAAGCCATCGGGACTTCGTCTACATCGCCGACTTCGGCATCGCCCGGGCTGTCGACGGCAGCCGGTCCGCCTCGCTGACGAGCACCGGCACGACCATGGGCTCGCTCGACTACGTCGCGCCCGAGCGCTTCGGCACCACCCACGGCGACCACCGCGCGGACATCTACGCGCTGGGCTGCCTGCTGTACGAGTCGCTGACCGGCGAGCGCCCGTTCCAGGTCGAGGGCGTGCCAGCGCTGATCAACGCGCACATCAGCACGCCGCCGCCGGCCCCCAGCGCGGCGCGCCCCGAGCTGCCGCCCGCGTTCGACGCGGTGATCGCCAGGGCCATGGCCAAGGACCCCGACGACCGGTACCCCTCGGCAGGCGCGCTGGCCGCCGCCGCCCGCGCGGCGCTGCGGGGCGTCCCGTTCGAGGACCCGGTCGCCACCCCGACCCACCTCAAGATGCAGGACCCGTACGTGCCGGTCGCCGTCGGCGCAGGTGTCGGACCGGTCCGCGCGGCGAAGGCGGCACCGGTGCGACCCGCCGCCGGAGCGGGACGCTCGCGCGAGCTCATCCCGCCGCGTCGGCGCCGGGTGCTCGTCGTCCTCGCCGCGGTCGCGACGGTGGCCGTCCTGGTCGCGGCCGGCGTCGCGACCCAGCTGGTCGGCCGCCACACGGCCGGCGGCAGCGTGGTCGGCGACCGGCAGGTCGCCGCCGACCCGTTCGCCTTCCACCCGGCGAGCCCGCCCGCGCCGACCAGTGCGCCGGCGTCGCCCGGGCCCGTCCGGCCGGCCCCGGTCGCGGCGGCGCCGGTCGTAGCGGCGCCCGCCCAGCAGGCGCCGGCCGTCCCGCAGGCTCCCGCCGTGGCACAGCCTCCCGCCGTGCAGCAGCCCGTCGAGCGGGCGGCGGCCGTCCAGCCGGCACCGGCCCAGCCTGCTCCGGCGATCGCGCAGCCGGCCCCGCCCGCCCAGCAGGAACCGCCCGCCCCGCAGCAACGGCCGGTCCGGCAGGTGCAGCCCATCGTCGAGGGGGCGCCGGCCGCTCCACCGGCCCAGCCCGCGCCCGCCCAGCCCGCGCCCGCCCAGCCCGCGCCAGCCCAACCGGCGCCGGCCCAACCGGCGCCAGCCAACCGGCGCCCGCCCAACCGGCGCCGGTCGCCCAGCCGCCGGCGCCGCCCGCGGCCGCGACGCCGCCAGGGCCGGTCCAGGGCCTGACGGGCGCGGTGCAGAGCGGCGGCGGGTTCCGCGTCGTCACGACCTGGCAGGCTCCCGCCGTCGCCGCCGGCGAGCAGATCGTCGGGTACCGCGTCACGGCCCGGTCGTCC
This sequence comes from uncultured Actinomycetota bacterium, assembly GCA_963728105.1. Lineage (GTDB taxonomy): Bacteria > Actinomycetota > Actinomycetes > Mycobacteriales > Pseudonocardiaceae > Pseudonocardia. Next base: position 23,270 of record CAVSJZ010000038.1, read on the forward strand.
ACCGGCACGACCGTCACGGAGGTCACCTCGACGAGCGCGGTCGACACGGACCCGGCGCACAGCTGCGCCCGCGACCTGACCTACGTCGTCGTGGCGCTCGCCGAGCCGACCGGCGGTGGCGCCGTCGTGCGCGGCGCGCCGGCCTCGGTCCACGTCACGTCGGTGTCGGGCTGCAAGCCGACGACGACCCCCGGCTCGACCGGCCAGACCGGCCAGACCGGCTCGACCGGGCAGACCGGCTCCACCGGCCAGACCGGCTCCACCGGCGCAGACCGGCTCGACCGGCCAGACCGGCTCCACCGGGCAGACCGGCTCCACCGGCAAGACCGGCTCGAACGGCCAGACCGGGTCAGACGGGATCAGACCGGGTCCACCGGCAAGACCGGCTCGACCGGCAAGACCGGCTCGAACGGCCCCGGTCAGACGGGATCGACCGGGCAGTCCGGGTCCACGGGCCGGACCGGCTCCACCGGTCAGAAGAAGCCGACCGGCTCCGGCTCGCCCACCGCGCCACCGCGCAGATCGTGTCGGCCGGCGCGGCAGGATCCGGGCAGGTCACGGTGACGGTCCAGTGCAGCGGCGGAGGGCGTGCCGCGACCGTGGCCGTCCTCGTCGACGGAGCCCGGCAGTGGTCGCAGGCCTGCTCCGCCGGCACCGCGACCTACACCGCGGCGATCGGCGGCCTGAGCGCGGGCACGCACCGGGTCGCGGCGGTCGTGACGGGTGCGGGCGGGACGCGGTCGGCGGGATCGGTGTCGGTCACCGTGCGGTGACCGACACCGGCGCGGGCACTCAGTGGTAGGGCTTGTGCGGGATCGGCGCGTCGTTGAGCTGCTGGTCCATGTCGACCCAGATCGCGCCGTCCTCGATCTTGCAGGCGTAGACCGGGATCGGGGCCACGGCGGGGATGCCCAGCGCCTCGCCGGTCCGCAGGTCGAACCGTGAGTTGTGGGCGGGGCAGACCAGGGTGTCGTCGTCCTGCAGGTGGCCCTCGGACAACGGCTGCTGCTGGTGCGTGCACGTGTTGTGCACGGCGCACACCTCGTCCTCGTAGAGCCGGACGACGCAGATGGGCTGGTTCATCTCGACGAGCATCATGTCGCCCTCCTCGAGCTGGTCGAGGTCGGCGATCGCTTCCCAGGCCATGACGTTCCTCCTCAGGTTCTCGTCCGCCGCGGCCGGGGCGCGGTGCCCCGGACCTCGATCCCGCCGTTGCGAACGCGCGTGAACAGGACCGGCTGCGGGTGGTGCGCCGGGCCGCGGACCACGTGCCCGTCGCGCAGGTCGAACCGCGAGAAGTGCAGCGGGCAGGCCACCGAGCACCCCTCGACGTCGCCGCGCGACAGGAGCGCGCCCGCGTGGCTGCACACGTCGTCGATGGCGTGGACCGTCTCGCCCTCGCGGAACAGCAGCACCTTGCGGCCGTCGACCTCGACGCCTGCGGTGGCGCCGTCGGCCAGGTCCGCCTCGTCCATCGCGCGGACCCAGCGCGTCGGGCCGGTGTTGTCCGCCACGCGGTTGACCATCGCGCCGCGGCCCATCACCAGGTGGCCGCCGACGAACGCCGCGGCGGTCGTCACGGCCATGCTGCCCATCCCGAGGACCTTGGCCGGACCCCTGTGCCCGGACAGGCGGGCAGCCAGCGACGCGCCCTGCAGCGCCAGCGCAGCCCCGTTGAGCAGCCCGTGGAACAGGCCGACGCGGCGGTCCTCGCCGTCGCTGACGGTCCAGTCGGCGACGCCGGTCGCCGCCGTCGCGACCGCGGCGACCATGCCGGCCGCGGACAGCGTGCCGGCGGGCCCCATGCGGCTCCCGTTCGCGGCCTCGTCCTGGCCGAGGGTGTCGAGCACGACGGTCGCCGACCAGAAGCCGATGGGCAGGTCGGACAGCGCCGGGTGCAACGCGTGCCCGGCCCAGCGGCCGCCGTGCAGCAGCTCGACCGCCGGCTGGTCACGGACGCGGTCGTAGGCCGGCAGGACGGCGTCGGAGACGCGGTCGGTCAGCTGCGTGAGCCATGGCCAGCGCAGGATCGTCGCGAACAGCTCCTGGTGCCACGTGGCCAGCCGCGAGGGCCCGTCCACCCGCCCTTCGGTACTCGACATCCCGCTCCCTGCTCGGCGTTCACCGGTCCGGAACGGTGATCACACCATGCCGGAGCGGAGTGGTGTGCCTCACGTTGAGACGGTCGGGGGCCGACCGCTGCTCAGGATCCGGAACGGAGGCGCTCCAGGGCGTGGTGCTGGGCGAGGCGGACGCCGTCTGTGGTCGACTCGACCGCCTCGGCCGTCTGCTCGACGGACAGGCCCACGGCGACGCGCAGCACCAGCACGTCCCGCTGCAGCGGCGCGAGGTCGCGCAGCAGCACGGGCATCGAGCCGGCCGCGCCGCGGACCGCAGGGACGTCGACCCGGTCGACCCGGAGCCGGGCGATGCGGTGGACGACGGCCGGGAACGACACGTCGACCCCGGAGATCGTCGGCAGCGCGGCCGCGACCGCGCCGCAGATCTCGCGGGCGGCGTCGAACGCCTCCGGCGTCGCGCCCAGCCGAGCCCGGCAGTAGCGCAGCACGACGGGACGCACGAGCGCGACGAGGCGGCGCTCGGCCCGCCGGTCCCCGGCCGCGGCGGCCCGGATGAGGTCGACGGCGGGCGCGAAGCCGGCCGTGGGATCGGGCCCGGCGGCGGGCGGCTGCGCGATCACCGTCATGGTCGGTCGGCCCCGCCCGTGGAGCGCCCTCCGCGCTGTGCCATGATCTCGTCCCCCTCAGCCTGTGACCGGTGCCACGGTCCCTCACAGCTAGGGACGTGTGGGGGTCCCGGAGGTTGCCAGCGCGGCGAGGAGCTCGTCGACGGCGTCCAGGCTGTGGGCGCTGACGACCGCGTCACAGTACGGCCACGCGGCGGCCATGCCCCCGACGAGCGGCCGGTAGTCGGCGTGGCGCGTCCGCGGGTTGGCCCAGACGATCCGGTGCGCGACGCGCCGCAGGCGGCCCATCTCACGGGCGAGCAGCTGCGGGTCGCCGGTGTCCCAGCCGTCGGAGACGATCAGCAGGACCGCGCCCCTGGCCAGCCCCCGCCGCCCGTGCTCGGTGTTGAAGGTGCGCAGCGCCTCCCCGATGCGGGTACCGCCGGACCAGTCCGGAGCCAGCTGCGTCGCGCGCCGCAGGGCGACGTCCGGGCTGGTGCGGGCGAGCGCGCGGGTGAGCCGGGTCAGGCGGGTCGCGAACACGAAGACCTCGGCGCGGTCGCCGCCGGCCGCGCAGTAGAGCAGCTGGACGAGGGCGCGGGCCCACGGCTCCATCGAGCCGGAGATGTCGCACAGGACGACCAGCCTGCGCTGCCGCATCCGGACCCGGCGGCGGGCGAGGCGTACCGGGTCGCCTCCCGTGCTGCGGGCCGCGCGCAACGTGGCGCGCAGGTCGACGCGGGCGCCGTGGGCGGCCGGGCGGGTGCGCCGGGAGCGCCGCGGCGGCGTGGCGATCCGCAGCGCCCGCATGAGGTCGGCGAGCCGCGCGAGCTCGGCGGCGCGCAGGGCGTCGAAGTCGCGGCCGGCCAGCCGCTCGGCCGCGGCCGCGAGGGTCGGCAGGGGCGTCTCCCTGCCCGGCTCGGCGCGCCCGGGCCCGGTGCGGGCCGCGCCCTCGTTGCCGGCCGCCCCGGCCGCGCCCGGCGGACCCGGCTGCTCCGGCGGTGCCTGCGAGACGGGCTCGGGCGGCGACGCCCGGTCGGCGCGGTGGTCGGCCGGGTCGGCCAGGCCGCCGAAGACGAGGCTCAGCACGCGGTCGAGCAGCGGGATCTGGCCGGGGTCGGACACCAGCGTGGCCAGGGCGCAGTGCCGCAGCCGCGCGGTCGTCGTCGGTGCGACGGCGACGACCGCGGCGGCGAACCGCGCGGCGCGGTCCGGGCCCACCGGCAGGCCCGCGGCCCGGCAGACGGCCACGAGCCGCGCGGCCAGGTCGGGCAGGTCGCCCGACAGGCCCGGGGGCGGCGGCGGGGGCGTCGGGTCAGCCACCGGCGACCAGACCGGCCAGCCCCGCCTCGCGGACGGCCTGCAGGTCCTCGTCGTACTTGCAGACGGCACCGAGCGTCCGCTCCGCCGAGGCCGCGTCCAGCTGGGTGACGCCGAGCACCGACAGCGCCGCCGTCCAGCTGATCGCCTCGGCGACACCCGGCGGCTTCTGCAGGTCCAGGCCGCGCAGCCGGCCCACGGCGCCGGCCACCTGCTCGGCCAGCCACCCGCTCGCACCGGGCACGCGTCGCCGGACGATCTGGGCCACGCGATCCAGCGCCGGGTAGGCGATCCAGTGGTACAGACACCGCCGTTTGAGCGCGTCGTGCAGGTCGCGCGTGCGGTTGGACGTCAGCACCGCGACCGGCGGGACGGCCGCGGTGACGGTCCCCAGCTCGGGGATCGTCACGGCCGACTCGGCGAGCATCTCGAACAGGAACGCCTCGAACTCGTCGTCGGCCCGGTCGATCTCGTCGATGAGCAGGACGGCCGGCTGCGGGCCCGGGTGCTCCACCGCGGCCAGCAGCGGCCGGGCCAGCAGGTGCTCGCGCGTGAACAGGTCCGCGTCGCGCACCGTCTCGCCCCGCGACTCCGCCAGTCGGATCGCCAGGAGCTGGCGCGGGTAGTTCCACTCGTAGAGCGCCTCGGCCGCGCTGAGCCCCTCGTAGCACTGCAGGCGCAGCAGCGGCGTGTCCAGCACCTGCGCCAGCGCCTTCGCCGCCTGGGTCTTGCCGACGCCCGGCTCGCCCTCCAGGAGTATCGGCTGCCCGAGCGCAGTGGCCAGGTACAGCGCCGTCGCGAGCGCGTCGTCGGCGAGGTAGCCGGCCCCGTCGAGGCCGGCCCGCAGGCCGTCGGGATCCGCCGGGATCACCGGCGGTACCGCTCGGGGTCGTCGAGGAACGCCTGCCGGCAGCCCGGGCCGCAGAACCACACCGTCTCCCCCGCGTACTCGGCGTGCAGGGACGCGGGCACGGCCGCGACCGTCATGCCGCACACCGGATCCCGGGCCTCCGTGGCCGGCCCGGCCGCCCGGTCGGCCGCGCCCGGCGAGGACCCGGCCACCGGCGCGGGCGGGACCTCCCCGAGCAGCTGGGCGTAGATCGACAGGGCGATCTGGGCCGGGGTGCGCGCCCCGAGGTCCAGCCCGGCGGGCGCGTGCACCCGCCGCCGGTCGGCGTCCGGCACGTCGAGCCCGGCGAGCACGGCGGCGGCCCGCCGGGGGCTCGCCACCAGCCCGACGTAGGGCACGCCTGCGCGCAGCGCCGCCGTCAGGACCGGGACCTCGGCCCGGCCGTGCGAGGCGACGACGACGGCCGCCGTGTCCGGGTGCAGCGGCGCGTCCGGGTCGACGCCCGCCCGCACCTCGTGCTCCAGTGCCTCGCCGACCCGGACCAGTGCCCGCGCCACCGGGGCGTCCCCGAACACCGTGACCAGCGTCGGCGGGATCATCGCCTCGAAGAAGATCTCCAGTGTCCCGCCGGAAAGGCACGGGTTGTCGACGGTCCGCACGCCGTCGGCGACGGGCAGCGCGCCCCCGTCCGGGCTGATGCGCACCAGCCCGGACGTGCCCTCGCGCAGCACGCGCAGCCCCTCGGTCCGGGTCGTGGACTCCGCGCAGGCGCCGCCGACGAACCCCTCGACCGTGCCGTCGGGCAGCACGAGCGCGGAGTCCCCCGGCCGCGCGCTGGTGGGCCGCTCCGCCCGGACCACCGTCGCGAGGACGAACGGGGTCCGGCCGGAGCGCAGCTCCCCGGCCCTGGAGAGCAGGGTCAGCTTCGTCATGGGGCCGCGGCCGGGACGTCGCCGGGCACGGCCCTAGTCCCCGATGGCCAGGTCGGTGCGCATCGCCCTGCCCTGCATCGCCCGCCACACCTGCGCCGGCGTCAGCGGCATGTCGGCGTGGCGCACGCCGATGGCGTCGAGCACCGCGTTGACCACAGCGGGCGGCGAGCCGACCGTCGCCGACTCCCCCACGCCCTTGGCGCCGATCGGGTGGTGCGGCGAGGGCGTGACGGTCGCCCCCAGCTCCCACGAGGGCACCTCCATCGCGGTGGGCAGCAGGTAGTCCATGAACGACGCACCGAGGTGGTTGCCGTCGCTGTCGAACGCGATGCCCTCCATCAGCGCCATGCCGACGCCGTCGGCGAGCCCGCCGTGCACCTGCCCCTCGACGATCATCGGATTGATCCGCACCCCGCAGTCGTCGACCGCGATGAACCGCCGCACCTTGACCTGCCCGGTGCCCGCGTCGACGTCCACGACGCAGACGTAGGCACCGCACGGGTAGGTCAGGTTGGGCGGGTTGTACACGCACGTGGCGTCCAGGTGGCCCTCGACGCCCTCTGGCAGCTCCAGCGCCGAGTGCGCGGCCATCGCGATCTCGGCCATCGTTTTGGACGCCGACGGGTCGCCCTTGACGTGGAAGCGGCCCTTCTCCCACTCCAGGTCGTCGGCCGAGACCTCCAGCATCGCGGCGGCGACGATCTTGGCGCGCTCGCGCACCTTGCGCGCGACCACGGCCGTCGCCGCGCCGGAGACCGGCGTCGAGCGCGAGGCGTAGGTGCCCAGGCCGAACGGGGTCTGGTCGGTGTCGCCCTGGACGACCTCGATGTCGTCTGGCGAGATCCCCAGCTCCTCCGCGACGATCTGCGCGAACGTCGTCTGGTGGCCCTGGCCCTGGCTCATGCACGACAGGCGCAGCACGGCCTTGCCCGTCGGGTGGATCCGCAGCTCGGCGCCGTCGGCCATGCCCAGGCCGAGTATGTCGAAGTGCTTGCGCGGGCCGGCGCCGACGGCCTCGGTGAAGAACGAGATGCCGATGCCCATGAGCTCGGACCCCTGCCCCTGGTCGAACAGGGCCCGCTTCTCCGCCTGCTCGGCGCGCAGCGCGTCGTAGCCGGCCATGTCGAGGGCGGTCTGGAACGTCTTCGGGTAGTTCCCGGAGTCGTACTCCCAGCCCAGCGGCGTCGTGTACGGGAACTGCTCGGGCCGCAGCAGGTTGTCCATCCGCAGCTTCGCTGGATCCCAGCCGTTGTCCAGCGCCAGCACGTCCACGAGCCGCTCGACGAGGTAGACGGCCTCGGTGATCCGGAACGAGCACGCGTACGCGACGCCGCCGGGGCACTTGTTGGTGTAGACGCCGGTGACCGAGCAGTGCGCGGCCTCCATGCCGTAGCTGCCGGAGAACACGTGGAAGAGCCCGGCCGGCATCTTCGACGGCTGGGCGGTGCCGTTGAACGCGCCGTGGTCGGCGAGCACGGTCACCCGGACCCCGAGGATCCGGCCGTCCTTCGTGGCCGCGATCTCGCCCTTCATGTGGTAGTCGCGGGCGAACGAGGTGCTCATGAGGTTCTCGGAGCGGTCCTCGACCCACTTCACCGGAGCCCCGGTGACGATCGTGCCCACGACCGCGCAGACGTAGCCGGGGTAGATCCCGACCTTGTTGCCGAAGCCGCCGCCGATGTCGGGCGCGATGATCTGGATCTTCTGCTCGGGCAGGCCCGCGACCAGCGCGTACACCGTGCGGTGCGCGTGCGGCGCCTGCGTCGTGGTGTACACCGTGAGCTTCCCGGTGACCGGGTCGAGGCTCGCGATCGACCCGCAGGTCTCCATCGGCGCGGGGTGGCTGCGCGGGTAGAGCATCTCGCAGGAGGAGACGACGTCGGCCTGTGCGAAGACCGCGTCGGTGGCGGCGGCGTCGCCCGCCTCCCAGTCGAAGATGTGGTTGTCGGTGCGGCCCTCCAGGTCGTCGCGGATGACCGGGGCGTCGGCGTCGAGCGCGTGCGTGGCGTCGACGACGGCCGGCAGCGGCTCGTACTCGACCTCGATGAGGCCCAGGGCGTCGCGCGCGGCGTAGCGGTCCTCGGCGACGACGAACGCGACCTCCTGGCCCTGGAACCGCACCTTGTCGGTGGCCAGGACGGCCTGCACGTCGTGCGACAGCGTGGGCATCCACGCCAGGCCGAGTCCGGCGAGCGTCTGGCCGGTGATCACGGCCTTGACCTTCGGGTGCGCCTCCGCGGCGCTGGTGTCGACCGAGACGATCTTCGCGTGGGCGTACGGGCTGCGCAGGATCGCCCCGTGCAGCGTGCCGGGCAGGTTGATGTCGTCGAGGTAGTGGCCCTTGCCGCGGATGAACCGCGCGTCCTCCTTGCGGCGCATCGAGCCGTAGCCCATGGGCGTGGTGGCGGCGACCGCGGTATCGGGCGCGCTGGGAACGGTGCTGGTCATACCGAGTTCTCCTCGACCGGAGGCGCGGCGGGAACGGGGGTCGTGATCGTGGCTGGCCCGGTCATAGCGGGACCTCCTGCTGCCGGCCGGCCGCCGCGGCGGCCTGGACCGAGCGGACGATGTTCTCGTAGCCGGTGCACCGGCAGATCTGGCCGGAGATGGCCTCGCGGATGGCGGCCTCCGACGGGTCGGGGTCGCGGTCGAGCAGCGCCCGGCAGGTCATCATCATCCCGGGCGTGCAGAACCCGCACTGCAGGCCGTGCTTGTCGGAGAACGCCTGCTGGACCGGGTCGAGCGCGTCCGCGGTCGCGAGGCCCTCGACGGTGCGGACCTCGTGCCCGTCGGCCATCGCGGCCAGCACGGTGCACGACTTGGCCGGCCGGCCGTCGAGCCAGACGACGCACGCGCCGCAGTTGGACGTGTCGCAGCCCCAGTGCGTGCCGGTCAGCCCCAGCGTGTCGCGCAGGAAGTGCACGAGCAGGAGGCGGGGCTCGACGTCGCGGGTGTGGGCCGTGCCGTTGACGGTGACGGTGATCTGCATCAGGCCTGCTCTCCTCGGGCACGTGCTGCGGCACGCCGCAGCGCGCGGACGGTCAGCTCACCGGCCAGGTGGCGCTTGTAGTCGACGGGACCGCGCTGGTCGGCGGTGGGACGGCAGTGCTCGGCGGCGATCCCGCCGGCGCGGGCGAACGACTCCTCGGTGGCGGGCGCGCCCCGCAGCGACTCCTCCGCCTCCGGCGCGCAGAAGTGCGCTGCGCCGACCGCGGTGAGCCCGATGCCCACGTCGGCGATCGTGTCGCCGTCCAGCCAGACGGCGGCGCCCGCCGCGGCGACGGCCCAGTCCCCGACGCGACGCTCGACCTTGACGTAGGCGCTGCCGCCGCCGGGGCGGATCGGCACCCGGATCTCGGTGAGGAGCTCCGCGTCGCCGACGACGGTCTGGTACGGCCCGGCGTGCAGCTCGCGGACGGGGACGGTCCGCTCGCCGTCCGCACCGCGGATCACGGCGAGCGCGCCGACCGCGCTGAAGGCGGCCGAGAGGTCCTCGGACGGGTCGGCCTGGCACAGCGACCCGCCGACCGTCCCGCGGTTGCGGACCACGGGATCGGCGATGACGCGCTCGGCGTCGTGCAGGATCGCGAAGTGCTCGCCCGCGACCGAGGAGGCGAGCAGCTCGGCGTGCCGGACCAGCGCACCGAGCCGCAGCTCGTCCCCCTCCAGCCGGATCGTGGTGAGCTCGGTGAGGTCGTTGATGTCGATCAGGGTCTCGGGGTTGGCGAGCCGCAGCTTCATCATCGGGATGAGGCTGTGGCCGCCGGCCACGACCCGGGACTCCGGGCCGTGGCGGGTGAGGAGGGCGATCGCGTCGTCCACGCTCGTGGCGCGCGCGTACTCGAACGGGGCAGGCACCTGCACGGCGGCTCCCGGGTAGTCGGCGGAGGGGACCCGCATCGTGGTGCCGGTCACTGAGCCATGGCAACCTACGGATAATCGATCGCTTAGGCGCGACCAAGGGGACACAGCCGGCCGTGACACTGACCCAGCTGAGCGCATTCGTGCTGGTCGCACGCCTAGGGTCGGTGAAGGCCGCTGCGACGGCGCTGGGAGTCAGCGAGCCGGCCGTGTCGCAGGCGCTTGCGGCTTTGCGGAAACACTTCGGAGATCAGCTCCTCATCCGCGGAGAAGGAGCCATGGTTCTCACCGCAGGCGGGAACCGGCTCCTGACGATCGCGGCGCAAATGGTGGGACTGGGCGCCGAGGCCGAGGCGGCCGTCCGGTCCGCCCAGGGTGCGCCCGAACAGCTGCGCCTCGTGGCACCCGACGAGGTGGTCGAGTTCCTGTCGGGACCGCTGCGGCAGGCGATGACCACACGGTCGGCCGGTGGGATCGACCTGTCGACCGGCGTCGCCAGCACGACCGAGATGGGCGTGCTGGTCTCGCAGCGGCTCGCCGACGCCGCCCTCGGCCCCGATCTCTCCGGCGACCGCAGCCTGGACCTGGTCAGCGACCCCATCTTCCGGTGCCGGCTGGCCGTGCTGACCGCACCCGGCCCGCCGCCGCCCGGCCCGCCCGCCCACTGGACGTGGCTGCTCGCGCCGTCGGGCACCGACCCGGCGTCGGACGCTGCGCACCTGCTGCGGCGCCTGGGCGTGCCCGAGGCGAGGGTGTCGGTCTTCCCGAACCAGACCGCGGCGTGGGAGGCCGCCGCGCGCGGCGGGGGCGTCGCGCCGGGGCTCGTCCATCTCGCCACCCACCAGCTGCGGCGCGGGGAGCTGCGGGTGCTGGAGCTGCCCGGCACGCCGATCCCGGTGACCTGGCACATCACGACCCCGCCGCTGGACCGGCGGCGCAGCGCGACGACGTCGCTGCGGCATTTCCTGGGCACGCCGGAGGCGATGAAGATGCTGGGCGCGCCGGGGGCCGGCGTGCCGCCGTCACGGTTCCGACCGCCCGTCTACGTGACGATCTGGAGCTGAGGGGGGCTGCTCGGCGGGGCACCGCGGTCGGGGTGCTCGCACCGGCGTCACGACGCCGGTGCCGACCCCACAACGCCGGTGCGGTCTCCGGCGCGTGGTGCGACCCGGTGCCGGTGCCGACCCCACAACGCCGGTGCGGCCACGCCGGCGGGATGCCGCTGCGCCGGCACGCCACCCCGGGCGCAGTCACACCGCGGCGCCGGCACCGCCATCCCAGCCCGGCACCGCCACCCCGGCCCGGCACCGCCATCCCAGCCCGGCACCGCCACCCCAGCCCGGCACCGCCATCCCAGCCCGGCACCGCCATCCCAGCCCGGCACCGCCATCCCAGCCCGGCACCGCCATCCCAGCCCGGCACCGCCATCCCAGCCCGGCACCGCAACCCGCACCGCCACCGAGGTGCCCGCACCGCCGTCCCGGCGCCGGTGCCGACCCCACAACGCCGGTGCGCCCACGCCGGCTGGGTGCCGCTGCGCCGGCACGCCAACCCCGGGCACAGTCACACCGCGGGCCGGCCCGGCACCGCAACCCGGCACCGCCACCGAGGTGCCCGCACCGCCGTCCCGGCGCCGGTGCCGACCCCACAACGCCGGTGCGGCCACACAGGCGCGGTGCCGCTGCGCCGGCACACCACCCCCGGGCACAGTCACACCGCCCGGCCCGGCACCGCCACCCCAGCCCGCCACCGCAACCCGGCACCGCCACCGACGTGCCCGCACCGCCGTCCCGGCGCCGGTGCCGACCCCACAACGCCGGTGCCGCCAAAGGCAGCGACGGAGATCCGGGCAGGCGCGGCGTCCCCACCCGCACCGCGACGGGCGGTGGCCCCGGCTAGCCGAAGATCGCCCGCCGGCGGTCGAGCTCCTGCATGTCCGCGATGGTGAGCGGCCGCGGGGCCTCCAGGACGACGGCGTGCCGGTCGCAGGAGTAGGCGAGCCGCACCTCGGCGGTCTCGACGAACGTCAGCGTCCCGGCCGTCGTGACGTCCGACACGCACGGCGCGTACTGCTCGCCGACGCCGGTGAGCCCCACGCAGCAGCCGGCCGCGTCCGGCTCGACCGGGGCCCCGTTGTGCATCCGCATGGCGGGACGGTGACAGTCCGGAAAGGCCGCTGTCGCGCCAGGACCGGACAATCACCGGAGCGGAGCAGCGCACCGGACCGGAGCCGGGCCCGGCGCTCTAGGCTGAGCCCCCGTGACCGACCTCGCCGGACTGCTTCGCGACGCCCACACGGCCTCGCCGGTCGAGGCCACCGACGTCATGGTGGACGGCCTGCGCGACCTGCTGGCTGCGGAGGCGGTGTTCCTGCACCTGGTCAACGTGACGGGGCGCGCCGTCGTCCGGTACGCGGGCACCCGCGCCAACGCCGCGCGGGTGCGCTCGGACGGGGACCGGCCGGACGTCCGGCAGCTGCGCGGCACCGAGTACGAGCGGGTGCTGCGCAGCCAGCGGCCCACGCACGCCGGCGGCGCCGAGACCGGGGACCGCCTCCTGATCCCGGTCAGCGACCGCGGCGACGCGATCGGCGTCCTGGAGGTGCTGCTGGCGCGCCGCGCCGGCGCGGACGACCTCGAGTCGCTGTCCACGGTCGCCGGCGAGCTGGCCCAGCTCGTCATCGCCTGCCGCCGGCACAGCGACCTGCAGGACTGGGCGCAGGACACCGAGAAGTTCTCGCTCGCGGCGGAGATCCAGCGGCGCCTGTTGCCCGGCTCGTACACCTGCGAGACCGGGCAGTTCGCCGTGTCGGGCTGGCTCGAACCCGCCAACGCGGTCGGCGGCGACACCTTCGACTACTCCCTCGACCGCGACACGCTGCACCTGTCGATCACGGACGCGGTCGGCAACGACGTGAACGCCGCCCTGCTGGCGAGCGTCCTGCTCGGCAGCCTGCGCAACGGCCGCCGCCACGGCGCGGACCTCGCGGCGCAGGCGCGGCTGGCCAACGACGCGCTCGTCCGGCACTCGGCGGTCGGGCACTTCGTGACCGGCCAGATCGCGCGCCTCGACCTCGACACGGGCATGCTCGCGCTGGTCAACGCCGGCCACCCGTTCCCCCTGCTCGTCCGCGACGGCCGGGTCCGGGAGATCGAGCTCGCCATCGACATGCCGTTCGGCCTGGAGGCCGGACGGCAGCTGCGCGTGCAGACGTTCCCGCTCGTGCCCGGCGACCGGCTGGTGCTGCTGACCGACGGCATGCTCGAGCGCAACGCGGTCCGCGTCGACCTGGGGGCGAAGCTGCAGGAGCTCGCCGACGCCCATCCCCGCGAGGTCGTCTACGAGCTCGCCGAGGCCGTGCTCCACGACACCGGCGGCGACCTCGCCGACGACGCGACCGTGCTCTGCCTGGACTGGCGCGGGCCCTGACCGGCCCGCGCCCGGTCCGCCGCCCGTCAGGACGTGTGTGCCTTCGCCTGGTCGATCCAGCTCTGGCAGGTCTTCTCGGACAGGCCGATGACCTTGCCGTGCCGGGCTTCGATCATCTCCTTGAGGTGCGCGGCGTTGCGGTGCTTCAGTTCCTTGATCGAGTCGACGCCGATGCTCTTGAGCATCGCCGAGTGCTTCGGACCGATCCCCTTGATCTCGGCCAGATCATTGACGACCACGATGACCTCCCCGGCGCCGCGTCGGACGACCATCGCCCCCGGCGCTCGCAGTAAAGACCATTCCGGCAGGCCAGCGCCAGAGTCGATCAGTCAGCTCTGCCGGACGTAACGGATGGACGGGATGGATCGCCGCGCGGTCGGAGCAGCGGCTTGCCGGACGGTCACCGGCGCCTGATCTTCCTCGAACATTCGCCGGGCACGCTGCCCTCCATGCGCACCCCAGCCGCTCTCGCCGGGCTCGTCGTGGCGGCGGCACTCGTCGCCGGCTGCTCGACGACGTCCACCCCGTCCGCCGCGCCCGCCACGCCGAGCGCCGCCCCGAGGAAGGCCCCGAAGGGCGTCCGCGGCCAGATCACGGCCGAGAACGGCGCGAGCTGGACCGTGACGACGCTGCGGGGCCGCGCCTACACCGTCACGATCTCGCCCGGGACCGCGTTCGGGACGAAGGTGGCGCCGGCGACCGCCGCCCAGTTCCCGGTCGGCGCCCGGGTCCGGGTGGCCGGGACCGTCGAAGGGACGTCGGTCTCGGCGACCCGCGTCACGGCGACGCCGGCCGGCGTCGCCCGATCCTCCGCACCGGCCACGCCGGCCGCAGCGGCCACGACCGGACCCACGGCATGAGCGCGGTGCGGGCCCTGCTTCCGGCCGCCGCCACGGTCGGTCGGGCTGGGCCGGTGACGCCCACCAGCGGGCCCGTCCCCGAACGCGACGCGGTGCGCAGGCTGCTGCAGCGCGTGGGCCTCGGGCCCCGCCCCGGCGAGCTGGACGCCGCGACGGCCGCGGGGTTCGACGCGACGCTGGCGGCCCTGCTGGCGCGCGGCGCCGACGCGGGGGCCGCTGCGACTCCCCCGCCCGCCTTCCCGACCCCGACGGCGCCGGCGAGCAGGACCGACCTCACGGCCCGGCGGGCGCAGCGCCAGCAGCTGCAGCAGCAGGACCGGCAGCTGTCCGTCTGGTGGCTCGACCGCATGGCGGCCGTCGACCGGCCCTTCCCCGAGCGGATGACCTGGTTCTGGCACGGGCACTTCGCGACCAGCGCGCAGAAGGTCCGCGTCGCCTCGCTGATGTACGGCCAGAACGCCACCCAGCGCAAGCTGGGCGCTGGCGACTTCCGCGCGCTCGCCCAGGCGATGATCGTCGACCCGGCCATGCTGGTCTGGCTCGACGGGACGGGCAACCGGGTCGGCAGGCCCAACGAGAACCTCGCCAGGGAGTTCATGGAGCTGTTCACCCTCGGCGTCGGCAACTACACCGAGGACGACGTGCGCGCCGCCGCCAGGGCCCTCACCGGCTGGCGCATCGACCTCCTCCACGACAGCGCGACCCTCGCGCCCCGCGCCCACGATCCCGGCCCGGAGACCGTGCTGGGCACCTCGGCGCCCTTCGACGCGTCCAGCCTGGTCGACCTGCTCGTCGCCCGGCCGGCGTCGCCGACGTTCCTGGCCGGACGGATCTGGACGCGCTTCGTGTCCGACACCCCGCCCGACCCGGCCACGATGAGCGCGCTCGTCGCCGCCTACGGCCCCGGCCACGACGTCAGCGCGCTCCTGCGGGCCGCGGTCACCTCGCCCGCGTTCCGCGACGCCGGCTCGGCGCTGGTCCGCCAGCCCGTCGAGTGGCTGGTCGGGTCGCTGCGCGCGCTGAAGCTGCCGGCCTCGAAGATCCCCGTCACCACGCTGCGCGCCGGACTGACCGGGATGGGCCAGATCCCGTTCTACCCGCCGAACGTCGGCGGCTGGCCGGCCGGCACGCCCTGGCTGACCACCGCGGCGGCACTGGCGCGGATGAAGCTCGCCCAGCAGCTCACGGCCGTCGCCGACCTCACGCCCGTCAGCTCGGCCGCGCCGGGCGCGCGGGTCGACGCCGCGGCGGCGATGCTCGGGCTCCCCACCCTGACCGCCCGCACCCGGTCCGCCCTCACCCCGCTGGCCGGCGACCCGCCCCAGCTCGTCGCCGCCGCGCTGGCCTCCCCCGAGAACACGGTGAGCGCATGAACACCCTGAGCCGTCGCCGCTTCCTGACCTACAGCGGCGCGGCCGCCGCGATCGCCGCCGCCGGCGGCCTGGGCTGGGTCGAGCTGGCCCACCGGACGGTGACCGATCCCCTGCCCCCGGGCGCCGGCGTGCTGGTCGTCGCCACCCTGTACGGCGGCAACGACGGCCTCAACACGGTCGTGCCCGCCGGTGACCCGGCCTACCAGTCCGCCCGGCCCGACCTCGCCTACTCCCAGGGCGAGGTCCTCGACCTCGGGGACGGTCTCGGACTCAACCCCGGGATGACCGGCCTGAAGAAGCAGTGGGACGCCGGCACGCTGGCCGTCGTGCGGGGGGTGAGCTACCCGCAGCCCGACCACAGCCACTTCCGCTCGATGGACATCTGGCAGACGGCCTCGCCGGACCACCCGCTGTCCACCGGCTGGATCGGGCGCTGGCTCGACGCGAACGGCAAGGACCCGCTGCAGGCCGTCTCCATGGAGCCGGTGCTGCCCCCGCTGCTGGCCGGCGCCACGACGGCGGGCGCGGCGCTGCCGCTGTCCGGGCTGCGGCTGCCGGCCGGGCCCGTCGGCACGGCGTTCGAGGCGCTCGGCCAGCCGGCCGACGGGGAGCCTGCGCTGCAGGCGTACGCGGCGCGGGCGATCACGGACCTGCACCGCACGGTGACGACGTTCGGGCCGACCGTCGACGCGACCGGCGGGGCCGGCGCGGCGCGCGGAGCCGGGCGAGCGGCCGCGAAGGCCGGCGGCAAGCAGGCGGCCGGCGGCGGCGCGCTCGCCGCGCAGCTCGACGTCGTGGCCCGCTGCATCGAGATGGGCGCCCCCACGCGCGTCTACTCGGTCAGCCTGGGCGGCTTCGACACCCACGCCGACGAGCGCGGCACCCAGCAGCGCCTGCTCACCGAGGTCGACCAGGCCGTCTCGGCGTTCCTGACCCGCATGGCCGGCACCGACCGCGGGCGCGACACGGTGCTGCTCGCGTACTCCGAGTTCGGACGGCGGGTCGCCGCCAACGCGAACGAGGGCACCGACCACGGCACGGCAGGCCCGGTCTTCGTGGCCGGGGCCAAGGTCAAGGGCGGCTTCGTCGGCGAGCAGCCGAGCCTGACCGACCTCGACAACGGCGACCTGAAGCCCACCGGCGACTTCCGCGACGTCTACGCCACGCTGGTCTCGGGCGTGCTGGGCACCGACCCCGAGCCGGTGCTGGGCGCCGGTCGGAAGACCCTGCCGCTGCTCGCGTAACGCCGGGGCGCCGGGTCCGACCAACAGGCGTGGGGTCCCGGTCGAGGCTGCTGCTGGCCGCGTTGGTCGCCTGCTCGGCGGCCGCCGGCGCGTACACCGGGACCGCGCCGGGCCCGACCGCGTTCCCGGTGCCCGCGACACCCTCCCGTCCGCCGGTCGCCCTGACCGTCGCGCCCGTCTCCGCCGCGGCGACCCCCGACCCCCCGACGGCGCCGGGTCCGCTCGGCCGGGGCACGCAGGGCTGGCAGCTGTCCCACCCCGGCCCGGCCGCGGCGATCGAGGGCTTCGCCGACCGGGCGAGCGTCGTCGCGGGACAGCCCGCGCGGCTGTTCGTGTCGACGACGGCTCCCGGCTTCACCGTCACCGCCTTCCGGTTCGGCGACTACACCGACTCCGACGCCCGGGCCGTGTGGACCTCGCCGCACCAGGTCGGCACCCGGCAGCAGGCCGCGGCCGTGCGGGAACCCACGCACACCGTCGTCGCGCCCTGGACGCCGTCGCTCACCGTGTCGACCGACGGCTGGCTCCCGGGCGACTACCTCCTGCGGCTGGACGCCGACGGCGGCGCCGGCCAGCGGTTCGTCCCGCTGACGGTGCGGACGCCGTCGAACGCGGGCCGGGTGGTGATCGTCAACGCCGTGACGACGTGGCAGGCCTACAACCTGTGGGGCGGCTACGACCTCTACAGGGGCCCCGACGGGCGCCGGTCGAGCCGGTCGCGCGCGGTGAGCTTCGACCGGCCCTACTCGGCGCAGATGCAGGGCGCCGGCCAGTTCCTGCAGTTCGAGCTGGGCGCGCTGCGGGTCGCCGAGCGGGCCGGGGTGCCGCTCGGCTACGCGACCGACCTCGACCTGCACGCCGACCCTCACCTGCTCGACGGCGCCCGCGCGGTGGTCACGATGGGGCACGACGAGTACTGGTCGACCGTGATGCGGGCGGCGGCGTTCTCGGCCCGTGACCGGGGCGTCAACCTGGCATTCCTCGGCGGCAACGAGGCGTACCGGCACATCCGGCTCGCCGCGACGGCCCTCGGCCCCGACCGGCTGGAGATCAACTACAAGTCGGCGCAGGAGGACCCCGTCCACCTGACGGACCCGGCCGAGGCGACGCAGGACTGGCGGCAGTCGCCCGACCCGCGACCCGAGAGCGCGCTGGTGGGCGGCTACTACAGCTGCTTCCCCGGGCGCGCCGACCTGGTCGTCGCCGACGCGTCGAGCTGGTTGCTCGCGGGGCTGGTCCACGACGGGCAGCACCTCCCGGGCGTCGTCGGCATCGAGTACGCCCACGTCGACCTCGGCGTGCCCACCCCGCGACCGATCCAGGTCCTGTTCCGCTCGCCGGTCGTCTGCGGGGCGACGAAGCGGGCCGACCACGCCGACGCGACGTACTACAGCGTGCCGAGCGGCGCCGGGGTCTTCTCCAGCGGGACGCAGGACTGGGTGTGCGGCATGGCCCCGGAGTGCCCGGCGGGGGCCGGGGAACACGAGGACGTCGCGCGGACGCTCGACGCGATCTTCACCCGGCTCGTGCGGACCTTCGCGGTGGGCCCTGCAGGCCGGACCCACCCGGCACGGGACAACCTGGCGTGGCTGCACGTCGTGTCGTCCGGCCACGTCGTCGCGGCGGCCGACGCGGACTGACGGAGCAACCCGCCCACCCACCCCCGCCCGAGCTAACGAACGGCACTTTCGTGAGCACCTATGTGACGAAAGTGCCGTTCGTCAGGTCGGAGACCGGCCCCGAGCGGAGCCTCCCGCGGCGACATAGGCTCGCCGGCATGGAGATGCGCACGCTGGGCCGGTCGGGCCTGAAGGTGTCGGTACTGACGATGGGCACCATGACCTTCGGTGGCTCGGGCAACTTCGCCAACGTCGGGGAAACCGACGTCGCGGAGGCCCGCAAGCAGGTCGACCAGTGCCTCGAAGCAGGCGTCAACCTCATCGACACGGCCGACGTGTACTCCGGCGGCCGCTCCGAGGAGATCGTCGGCGAGGTCCTCGACGGGCGACGCGACGGCGTGCTGGTCGCCACCAAGGTCCGCTTCCCCATGGGGCCGGGGCCCAACGACGCCGGCCTGTCGCGCCACCACATCGTCCGCGGGTGCGAGGCGAGCCTGCGCCGGCTGCGCACCGACCACATCGACCTCTACCAGCTGCACGAGCGGGACGGGATCACGCCGGTCGAGGAGACCCTGGAGGCCCTCGACCAGCTGGTCCGCCAGGGCAAGGTGCGCTACGTCGGCGCCTCCAACTTCGCGGCATGGCACCTCATGAAGGCGCTCGGCGTGGCGGAGCGCGACCGGCTGCCGCGCTTCGTCAGCCACCAGATCCACTGGTCGCTGCAGTGCCGCGACGCCGAGTACGAGCTCGTGCCCTCCGCCGTCGACCAGGGCGTCGGGATCCTCGTGTGGAGCCCGCTCGCCGGTGGCCTGCTGTCCGGCAAGTACCGGCGCGACCGGCAGCCGGAGGGCACGGCCCGCCACCTCACCGAGTGGAGCGAGCCGCCGGTGCGCGACCAGGAGGCGCTGTGGCGGATCGTCGACGCGCTGGTCGAGATCGGCGAGGGCCACGGCGTGTCGGCCGCCCAGGTCGCGCTCGCCTGGCTGCTCGGCCGGGCGGGCGTGAGCAGCCTCGTGATCGGCGCCCGCACCGGCGAGCAGCTGGCCGACAACCTCGCCGCCGCACAGCTGCAGCTCGGTGCCGAGGAGCGGGCCCGCCTCGACGAGGTCAGCGCCCCGCCGCTGCTGTACCCGTTCTGGCACCAGGCCGCGACGGCGTCGGACCGGCTGTCGGCGGCCGACCTGACGCTGATCGGCCCCCACCTGGGCTGAGCCCGGCCCGGGCCCGCGCGCCGGTCGGGGCGCGGGCCCGGCGGGCGTCAGGGCGCCAGTACCTCGTTCCAGTCCCTGATCTCCCAGGACGCGACGACGCCGTTCGTCACGAACGGGTCGCCGGCGACGAACTCGTCGGCCGAGTCCCGGGTCGCGAAGATCGCCATCGAGCCCTGGGCCTGCGGGTCGCCGAAGGTGCCGACCATCAGCAGGTCGCCGCGGTCGTGGAAGGCGTCGAGCCGCGCCCGGTGGGCAGGGAGGTGCGCGGGCGCCTTGCTCGCGACGTCCTCGGCCGAGGCGTACAGCACGACGTACTTCACGCGCCCACCCGGGCGGCGTACGCGGCGAGCGTCGCGTCCCAGGCCCCGGGCCGGGAGAACGTCTCGTGCATCGCCGCGGCGTCGGCCCCGTAGGCGTCCAGGCCGCGGTGGGCGAGCACGACCCGCGTCCGGCCGTCCTCCTCGGGACGGAACCCCACGTCGACCGTCGTGACCAGGTCGTCGTGGTAGCGCCAGTCGGCGCCGATCTGCCACGTCACGGCGAACCGGCCGGGCGGCTCCCACGCCGTGACGACGCCCGTGGACGTCTCGCTGCCGTCGGTGTGGCGGGTGAACCACCGGCCGCCGACCCGCGGCTCGATGACGATCTCCGCGATCGGCGCGGAGCCGATGTGGTGCTCGGGCGGCCACCAGGACGTCATGTCCGCGGTGAAGATCCGGAAGGCTTCTTCCGGCGTGGTGTCGACCACGACCTCACGGCGGACCGCCTGGACTGTCTCGATCATCTGTCGCTCCCTTCACGTGGTCGGCGAACGCCGCGAGCGAGCGCTCCCAGTACCGGTCGAGGTGGGCCCGCAGCAGCGCGAGACCGTCCGGGTCGACCTGGTAGAGCCGGCGCGTGCCCTCCTGCCGGTCGACGACCAGCCCGACGTCCTTGAGCACCCGCAGGTGCTGGGACACGGCCGGCCGGCTGACCGGCAGGCCCGCGGCCAGCTCGCCGACGGCCAGGGGGCCGGTGGAGAGCCGGTCGAGGATCGCCTGGCGCGTGGGGTCGCCCAGTGCGGTGAGCATCGCTGAAGCGTTCGTCATGGCTAACGGTAAGCTAGCACTAACGGATGGGTCCGTCCAGAACCCCGGTCGGTCGTCGGGGAAGGCCGCTGCGAGCGCTCGTCACCGGCCGGAGGCCGCGAGGTACGGACGAGGGACCGTCGAACCCGCCCGGCCACCCGCGCGCGGCGACGGGCGCGCTGCGTGCCGCCCGCCGGGCCGCGCGGCGGGGTGGCCGGCCCGCGCGGCGGCGGCGTGCCCGCCCGCGCCGGCGGCGTGCCGGCCGGCCCGGGCCGGGGCTTGGCCGTTCCCGCGGTCGCCGTGCGAAGCCCGCGCCGGGTGGGTGGACGACAGCACGGGGTCCGCCGAGTGCCGCGGCGAGCCTCGGCCGTGGGCCGATCCCGCGCCGTGGGCCGATCCCGCGCCATCGGCCGGTGTCGGGCCGTGCGCCGGTGTCGGGCCGTGCGCCGGTGTCGGGCCGTGCGCCGTGTGGCGTGTCGGGCCGTGCGCCGGTGTCGGGCCGTGCGCCGGTGTCGGGCCGTGCGCCGGTGTCGGGCCGTGCGCCGACCCGGCCGGGCCATCCGCCCGGCCGTGACGGGCGACCGGCCGCGGCGACGCGCCCGCGCGGTCCGCGGAGTGACGCGCCCGCGTCCGAGCCGCGGGAGGAGCTGCCGCGCGGTCCGCGGAGCGGCGCGCCCAGTGGCGGACCGCCGGGGCGCCGCCCGTCGCGACCGCACGGCCGGAGCCCGAGCCTGCCCCCGGGTCACTCCCGTGGTCGTTCACCGCCCGCGGATCCGCGCGCGGCGGGCTCGCCTCCGGGGCGGCACTCTGCGGGGCCGCGGCAGGGGCCCCGGCGGGCGCAGGGGCCGCGTGCCGCGGCGCGGCAAGGGCCGGCGGGCGCAGGGGCGCGGCGCGGCGCGGCAAGGGCCCCGGCGGGCGCAGGGGCCGCGTGCCGCGGCGCACCGGCCGGAAGGGCGGCGCCGTGCGGGCCGGCACCCGGAGGCGGCGCGGGTGGCCGGGCGGTCGCCGGCGGGGCGAGAGGCGCCGGTCCGCGGCCGAGCTCCGCCGGGACGGACGGCTCTGGAGCGGACAGGACGGGAACGGCCGCGGGCGGCGGCACGGTCGCGGGCGGGACGGGGACGGCCGCCGGCGGCGGCACGCCTG
>CAVSJZ010000039.1:0-34751 GCA_963728105.1 uncultured Actinomycetota bacterium
CGGCCGGAGGTCCTTGACGCCGTCGCCGATCGGCGCACGCTGTTGGAGGCGGAGGATCAGAGCGGGTGCGGCGGCTCCGTGATCGACGAGTGGTGGGTGGGGTGTGCTGCTCCAGGGCCGGGATCCCGGCGGGTAGGTGGACAGGCCCGCGGGGGGCTGTCGGTCATCCCTTCGCCGCGCCGAACGGGGCGGCATGGTGCGCTGCGACAAGAATCGGGTCGCGGTGGAGGAGATCAATCAGATGGGACGATCACGCCGAGCCGGCTCGGGGATCATGACCCCTACGATCTGCGTTCCACCGCGAGCTCGCGGGTCCGGGCTCATGCCGCCTGTGTGGGCGGCTGCCCGGGGTTGCTCAGGCAGCGGATGTGGTGATCGCGCAGACCGTAGAACACCAGCGTGATCAGATCCCGGGCGGCGGCGACCACACCGATGCTGCGGCCCCGGCGTTCGGCGACGCGATCGCGGCGCTGCCCGAGCCGGGTGTGAGCGGGCACGCGTTGCACGGCCTCGACTGAATCGCCCTGGGTGTAGGAGAGGCTCCTGATCTAGCAAGGAGACTGGAGCCATGTCCGCTCCCCGGAAGTTCGACGAGGAGACCCGCGCCCGCGCGGTGCGTCTCTACCAGGACCGGTTGCGTGATCACCGCGAGTCCAAGCTCGCTGCACGCCGGCACGTGGGCCAGCTGCTGGACATCAACCCGGCGACGCTGCGGAATTGGATCGAGGCCGAGAAACGGGCGGGGGCGCCGGCCGCCGGGTGTTGAGCGCCAACTTGCGTGAGGAGCACCGCGACGCGGCGGTGTGATCATGGTGATGGTCTGGGAGCGGTGAGGTTCGTCGCTTGTCCGCGGTCGTGTGCGACGCCAGGGTGATGACGTCCAGCGGGTAGGCGAGGGCCCTTCCGGGTGTCTTGGCGGACACGGAAGGGCCGTCTTGGTGCATGGGAGTGCACCGGTGTTGACGGTAGGGGTGGACCGCGGGGTGGTCGAGACCGCGCTGTGCGGCGGCGTGCTGCGGTGCCCGGCGCCGGGCTGCGGGCAGCGGCTGGGGCCGTGGGGATCGGCGCGCGAGCGCGGTGTGCGTGGCGCCGGCCGCTTGATGCCGCGGCGGGCGAGGTGCACGGGCTGTCGGCGCACCCATGTGTTGCTCCCGGCGAGTGTGCTGCTGCGCCGGGCGGACGCGGTGACGGTGATCGGGGTGGCGTTGCTGGCCAAGGCCTCGGGGTGCGGGCATCGGCGGGTCGCGGAGTTGGTCGGGCGCCCGGTAACGACGGTGCGGGGCTGGTTGCGCCGGATCGGGCGGGTCGCGGTCGGGGTGCTCGCGGTGCTCGCAGCGGCCGCCGCGGAGTTGGGCACCGAGTTCGCGGCGCCGGCACCGACGACCGATCCGGTCGAGGCGGTGGTCGAGTTGCTCGGGGCGCTGGCCCGCGCGGTGGCCCGGCGGCTGGGCGGTTCGTGAAGCCCTCGCCGAGCAGATCCTCGGTCCGCTCGGCCACATCGCGGGCGATCCGACGGTGCCATGGCACCCCCAAGCACGACGCGGAACCGCTAGTTCACCTAGCGGCGCGATGTTAGCGTCACGCAGTGCTCCACGGCCGCGACGCTGAGCGCGCGCGGCTCGCCGCGCTCGTCGCCTCTGCCCGTGCGGGCCGAGCAGCGGTTCTGGCGGTCCTGGGCGATCCGGGCGTGGGGAAGTCCGCACTCCTCGGCGACCTGGTTGCGAGCGTCGAGGCGCAGCAGGAGCGCGCTGCCATCCGTGTCCTGATGACGACGGGTGTCGCGTCGGAAGCGCCACTGCCGTTCGCTGCATTGCACCGGCTCCTGCGCCCCGTGCTCGACTGGGACCGGCTGCCGCCACCGCAGGCGCGAGCGCTTCGCGTCGTCTTCGGGCACGAGGAGGGTGGCGGCGCTGCGGTGGAGCCGTTCCTGCTGGGCGTGACCACCCTGTCCGTCCTCACCGAAGCGGCGCATGACAGGCCCGTGCTCTGCGTCGTCGACGACGCACATTGGCTCGATCCGGCGTCCGCGAACGCGCTGCTCTTCACGGCTCGGCAACTGCAGGCAGACCATGTGGCGATGGTCTTCGCCGGCCGGGGCGACGACGCGGGGGCAGGGGGATTCCGGCCCGACTCACTGCCGGTGCTGCAGTTGGCAGGCCTGGACGCGACAGCGGCTCGGCACCTCCTCGCACAACGAGGTGATCAGGTGCCGTCGGACGAGGTGGCAGACCGGATCCTGGCCGAGACCGGCGGCAACCCGCTGGCGCTGCTGGAGCTGCCGACCGAGCTGCGGGCCGACCAGCTCAGCGGCACGGAGCCGCTGCCCTCCAGGCTGGCCCTGACCGCACGGGTGGAACGCGCCTTCCTGGACCGGACGCGCCGCGCGAGCCCGGACGTCCAGGCGCTCCTGCTGGTCGCCGCGGCGGACGACACCGGCCGGGCCGCCGTCGTCGAGCAGGCTGCTACGTCGTTCGGTATGGACCCGGCAGCATGGAACGAGGCCGAGCGCTCGGGACTGCTCACCGTCGTCGACGACCATGTCACCGTGCGGCACCCGCTCGTCCGGTCCGCGGTCTACCAGTCCGCGACGAGCCTGGAGCGACGTCGAGCCCACGCGGCGCTGGCGCTGGCCATGGGCGACGACCCCGACCGGCAGACGTGGCACCGCGCGCAGGCGACTGCCGGTCCGGATCCGGCCGTCGCCGACGCGCTGAACGCCGTCGCCGAGCGAGCGGAGCGGCGCGGCGCCTACAAGGCTGCGGCCGAATCCTACGACCGGGCCGCGGCGCTCACGACCACCGACAGCGACCGCGCGACGCGTCTGTTGGCGGCAGGACGGAACGCCTGGTCGGCCGGGGATGCGGCACGCGCGAGGACGCTGTGCGTATCGGCCCGTGCCCTGGCCGACGACCGCGTGCTGCGGGCCGACATCGACCGGCTGCGGGGACGCATCGAGTTCAACGTCGGGTCCGCGACCGACGCCCACCGCATCCTGACCCGGGCCGCCGAGCAGGTCGCGAACCATGATCCGGTCCGTGCACTGGAGATGGCCGTGGCCGCGGGGGTCGCGCAGTGCCACGGCATCGACAGCGAGGCAAGGCTCGCGGACGGCGCCGTCGACGTCGACGTATCGCCCTCCGACACGCCGCGTACCCGATGCCTCAAACAGCTCCTGGTGAGCCTCCGGGACGACCTCGCCGGAAACCGGGGCACAGCACTGACGCAGTTGCACACCGCCCTCGAGACCGCGCTCAGCGCTCCCGACGGACGCGGTGACCTCGATCTCCTGGGAAACCTGGGCAACGCTGCACTCCATCTCGGCGACGACGACGCGCACCGCCGGTTCTATGCGCTGATGCTGTCCACCGCTCGGGACAACGCCGACGGCATGACCGTCCTCTACGCCCTCCAACGCCTGTCCTTCGGCCAGTACACGGGCGGTCAGTGGGCGGCGCTGCGGACCTCCTGCGAGGAGGCCGTCACGCTGGGCATCGGCATCGGGCAGCGGCCGTCGACGGCCGGTCCGCAGGCGTGGCTGACGGTCCTGGCCGCGCTGCAGGGGCGTCCCGACTACGACGAACGCCTCGCCGCCCTGGAGGAACTCCTCGACGCGCAGCCGCCGGTGGGCGTCCTGGCTCAACCGGTCGAGGACCTGACCCGGTGGGCCAAGGGCATCCGCGCCCTTCTCGGAGGCGCCCCCGCCGACGCACTGCACCAGCTGCGCCAGATCCGGCAGCCCGTCCTGGTGGCGATGTCCGCTCAGGACCGCATCGACGCCGGCATCCACGGCGGCGACTGCGATCGGGCCGGCAGCTGGATCGAGGACCTCGCCGCGTTCGCCGCCGACACGGGTCTCGCGTGGGCCCACGCCACGACTGCCTTCGGCCGCGCCCTCGTCTCGGACCACGACGATGATGACGCGCCTCGGATCGCCGAGCTGTTCGAGACGTCGCTCCACCACCACGCCTCGGCCGACCGGCCCTACGACCGCGCCCGGGTGCAGCTGGCATACGGGGAGTTCCTGCGCCGCCGTCAGCGGCGCGTGGACGCCCGCGGCCCTCTCCGAGCGGCCCTGAGCACGTTCGAGGACCTGCACGCCGAGCCGTTCGCCGACCGGGCACGCCAGGAGCTGCGCGCCTCCGGCGAGACCGCCCGCAAACGGGATCCGTCGACCGTGCTGAACCTGACCCCGATGGAGCGCAAGGTCGCCGAACTCGTCGGGCAGGGCCTGTCGAACAAGGACGTCGCTTCACGGTGCTGGGTCTCCCCACGCACCGTCGCGTTCCATCTGAGAAACGTGTTCACCAAGCTCGGCATCTCGTCACGGGGAGAGCTGGCCCGACTCGACCTGCACTAGAAGGGTGCGGCCGCTCATTCCTCGAACGGGGCGAGGGCGATCGCCGCCGTGAACGCGCCGTACCGGCGCAGCACCTTCGCCCGGCCCTGCGGAACCCGGGCCGACTCGGCCGCCCACACACGGGTGAAGTACGCCTTGAAGCCCTCACGCGGGTGGTCCCGCACAGCGTCGGCCACGACGCTCGGTGGGAGGTCCCAACACCGGACACCGGCCACATCCACTCCGGCCCCGGCCGCCAGGAGGTAGGCGACCGGGCCCGCAGCGAGGGGGACCCGCGGGTTGTGGTGCATGGTGATGGCGGTTCGCAGGGTCCGGGTCGCGGCGGTCGACAAGCCCACCTGCTCGGCCACATCCCGGGCGATGCGCGCGGACGCGAGGGTGAAGTCGACCTGTCCCCCGGCGAGGACCAGGCCGGTGTCGTGCAGAAGCGCTGCCGCGAAGAGCACCTCGGTATCGACCTCCAGCCCTTCGAGTTCGCCGAAGGCGCTGGCGAACCGGTACGTGCGGTAGCTGTGGTTCAGCAACGTGGCCGGGAGGACGCGGACGGCGACGTCCTGCGCCGCACGGGTCAGCGGCGAGTCCGGTGGCCGCACCCGCGCGGGCGAAACATACGAGCGCCGGCCGGGGTCGAGGTGGGCAAACATGCTGATCCGGCCGATGACATTGCCGAGATGGACGCGCACCAGGTCACCGACCAGGCGGCGCCGCTCCGCCGGCGCGAGGCGGCCGCCGGTGCATTCCATCCACTCCACGGTCCCGACCGTGCTCTTCGCGTTCATGGCTCCCCCCTCGGTGTCGGTAGGTCGACCTCGACTCTGTCCGGGTGGCGCCGGAGTCGCCCCGGCACAATGACCGGGACCGATGTTCAGAGGCCGACCGTGACGGCATTGCGGACGGCGTCGTTGACGGGGTGCGCGAACGCCGGGGCAGCCAGGTTGCGGGTACGGCGCCAGGCGAGCGACAGCGGGACGCCGAGCGCGATGTGCACGACGACGAGTTCCGCCAGCTGCAGCGGGAACGGCAGGGCGTGCGTTACGGGCAGGTGCCAGACGCCCCACAGCGCGGAGACCAGCACCGCGGGCTGCCAGCCGCGGGTCTCCCCGTCGTGGTGCACGTGCGCGTCGAAGGCTCCGCGAAAGGCGACCTCCTCGACCACGAACGTCGCCGGGAAGTACAGGGCGACGGACGTGAGCAGCGCGACGGCAGCGGGTCCGGCCGGAAGCGGTGTTCCCTGCACGGCGTGGAGCACTCCATAGACCACTGCCATGCCTGCGGCGCCGACGGCGATCGGGGGCACGGCGGCGCGCAGCGCCGTCCGCAGAGACCCGGTGCTGAGGGCGAAGGCGGCGCAGACGGCTCCGATCGTGGCCGCGACGTACCTGCCGCTGCTTGCCCGGTCGTCGCCGGCGAAGGCCCGGACGGCGTAGGTCAGGGGGACAACCGCCAGGAACACCGCGACCGCAGCGCCGCGGCGGTCCAACCCGAACCGGCTGGTGCCCGCGGCGAACAGCTCGCGGACGGGGCGTCGCCGCACGAGGGTCTGGAACGCGACGGTCAGCGGGATCCCGAGCAGCAGGTAGGCGTTGCTGCTGAGCGACAGCAGGTGCCCGGCTGCCATCCAGACGCCGACGAAGACGGTCGCTTCGACGACGCGTCGGCGCTGCGACGGGCCGGACGGCGGGGGACCGGCCGGCGCCGGGGAAGGGGCGGGCGTGCTAGTCGGAGTAGGCATCATGTGCCTCCGATGCGATGGCGACGTCAGCGGGAGACCGACCGGCCGCTCCGCACGGCCGTGACGACGTCGGAGATCGCGCGCGCGGTGGTCGCGGCATGGACCTGCTCGGCGACGAGAGCCTCGTGCGTGGCGCCGTCGACGACGCGGTGGACGGCGTCGGTCGACAAGGTGGCGAGACGGTCCTGCGCCGCGAACCAGGAAGCAGGGTGCCCGACGGCTGCGGTGAGGACGACGAGCGGCTTGTTCCCGAAGTCGCGCAGCGCCGCGGCGTCCTCCATCGACGCCGAGCCGGCGACGTACTCGTCCACGACGCTGCGCACGGTCGTCGAGGTCGCCGTGCTGGCGCGCACGTCGTCGCGGTCCGGCACCGGCAGCTCGCCGGCGCTCATGTCGGCATACAGCCGGGCCAGGCCGAACCGCGCGGTCGTCGACAGGAGCGCGGAGACCCGCGGCATGAGGTCACTTTCGGCTGGCCCGGCCGGACGGGTCGTCAGGGCCGGCGCGGTGCTGTCGACGAGGACCATGCCGGCGACCTCGTCGGGATAGCGGGCGGCGAAGGCGAGGACGTAGAGGCCTCCGAAGGAGTGCCCGGCGAGGACGTAGGGGCCGGGAACGCCGGCACGGTGCAGCAGGGTGTGCAGGTCGGCGGCGATCCGCGCGCCGTTCTGGGTCGTGTCAGCGGGATCGCTCCAGCCACGCCCGGCCCGGTCGTAAGCACAGACGCGGGTGGTCCGGGCGACGTCAGGCGTGATCAGGCCGAGGTTGGCGGCCATCTCGCCAGCACCCGGCTCGAGGACGACGGTGGGGCTGCCGGTGCCGGTGCAGCTCAGGTGCAGGCGGTGACCGCCGACGTCCACGAGCTCGCCCGGCATCGCGCGGTTGTCGGCAGCGTCGGCCA
Organism: uncultured Actinomycetota bacterium; assembly: GCA_963728105.1. Taxonomy (GTDB): domain Bacteria; phylum Actinomycetota; class Actinomycetes; order Mycobacteriales; family Pseudonocardiaceae; genus Pseudonocardia. The sequence continues at coordinate 6,991 of CAVSJZ010000039.1, forward strand.
CGGTCTCGAATCCGGCGGCGATCGAGGCGAGGGCCACGACGGCCAGGACCGGGTAGAGCAGGCGCCCACCGCTTCGTCGCGGGAGCCGGCGACGCGCCCGGTATGTCGCCCAGACGACCAGGCCGAGTGCAGCAGGCGGCCAGATCCAGTCGAGCGCGGGACGTGCCGGTTCGCCGACGGTGAGCAGGAGCAGGCCGCCGAGTGCCGTGAAGACCGCAGGTGCGGCCGCCCAGCGCTGCGGGGCCGTGGTGAACCGGGTCGAGAGCGCTGCCAGCATCGCCCACCCCACGGCGAACCCGATGAGCACCGCGCCGGTGACGCCGTCCTCCTGGGCCGGGACGAACGGCGCGGCGGCCAGGAGCATCGCGGTGGCGAGCCCGGTGCCCAGCGAACCGGTGACGATCCAGCGCAGACGCGTGCTTTCGATGACGGCTGGCTGGTCGGTTTCCGGATCGTGCGTCTCGCTGGTCATGACGGCGGGCTCCTCGACGGTGGGCCGGTGGTGCGTACCGGCTCAGACTCGTGGCCGTCGCACGTCGTCGCCCCGGTCAGGTGACCGGGATCTGCCTGCTGACCGCCGGGCAGCACGTCATCGAGCGGGCACAGGGGAAGGCAGTCGTCCGACACTCCCGGGCTGCCGCATCCCGGTCATTCGGCAGGGGCGAACGCGCCACCCGCCGAGCACGCTCATGGCATCGCTTCGCCACTCACCGAGAGGAACCGTCATGTCGACCCCGTCCCCGTCATCGCCTCACTCCCCCACCCGTCCCGACCAGCCGAAGACGATGCGCGCCGTCGTGCGCGACACGTACGGCGACGTCGAAGCGCTGGCCGTCCGGGACGTCGCCCTCCCGGTCCCCGGGAACGACGAGGTGCTCGTCCGCGTGCACGCCGCCGGCATCGACCGGGGCGCCTTGCACGTGCTGGCCGGCCGGCCCTCGCTCATGCGCGTCGCCGGCTTCGGGCTGCGTCGCCCGAAACGGCCTGGGCTGGGCACCGAGCTGTCCGGCGTGGTCGACGCGGTCGGACCCGGCGCCACAGGCTTCCAGCCGGGCGACGAGGTGTACGGCGTGGGCCGGGAGACGTTCGCGGAGTACGCCGTCGCACCGTCCGCCACGCTGTCCCACAAGCCCGAGCGCCTGAGCCATGTCCAGGCCGCCATCGTCCCGACCTCCGGCATCACGGCCCTGCAGGCCGTCCGCGACCACGGACACGTCGAGGCCGGCCAGACGGTGCTCGTCATCGGTGCGTCCGGCGGTGTCGGGTCCTTCGCCGTCCAGATCGCGCGGGCGCTCGGCGGCCACGTCACCGGCGTCGCCAGCACGTCCAAGGTCGACTTCGTCCGCTCCCTCGGTGCCGAGCACGTCCTCGACTACCAGGCGGGCGACATCACCGAGCACGGCAACCGGTACGACGTCGTCGTCGACGTCGGCGGCAGTCGCCCCTTCTCCACCCTCCGCAAGGTCCTCGCCCCTCGCGGGACACTCGTGTTCGTCGGCGGCGAGGGCGGCGGCCAGATCGTCGGCGACCTCGGCAGGCAGCTGCGGCCCGCACTCATCTCACGCTTCACCCCCCAGCGCTTCGAGACGTTCTGGGTGGCCAGTCCCAACGCCGCCGACCTCGACACGCTCGCGAGCATGATCGACGAAGGTCTCGTCACCCCCGCCCTCGACCGTGCGTGGCCGTTGGCCGACATCGCCGATGCGATGCGTGCTCTCGAACGGGGCACCGTGCGCGGCAAGATGGCCATCACCCGGTAGGGACGGCACACCATGACATCCATCGGCACCGTCGATGTCGCGATCATCGGTGGCGGGGCGGCCGGCCTGTCCGCAGCGCTGGTCCTGACCCGGGCACGACGCCGGGTCGTCGTCATCGACGCCGGGCAGCCACGCAACGCACCCGCCGCCCATATGCAGGGCTTCCTCGGCTCGGACGGCCTGGCCCCGTCGTCGCTGCTCGCTGCGGGACGCCGAGAGGTTGCCGGCTACGGCGGCCACCTCCTCGACGGCCGGGTCACCGACGTCCGACCCGCTCCCGCGCACGAACGGCCGGGCTTCGCCGTCGGCCTCGCCGACGGCAGCGACCTGCACGCCCGCCGCGTGCTGGTCACCACCGGCCTGCGCGACGACCTCCCCGACATCCTCGGGGTCCGCGAGCGCTGGGGCCGTGACGTCCTCCACTGCCCGTACTGCCACGGCTACGAGGTCCGCGACCAGCCGCTCGGCGTCCTCGGCGGCCCGGACGCGCTCGCCCACGCCCACCTCGTGCGGCAGTGGTCGGACGACGTCGTGTACTTCGTCGACGGCGAGCAGCTCACCGTCGACCAGCGGCAACGGCTCCTCGCCCGCGCCATCGGCATCGTCGACGAGCCGGTGACCCGCCTCGTGATCACCGACGACCGGCTGTCCGGCGTCGAGGTCGCGACCGGCCAGGTCATTCCCCGCACGGCGATCTTCGTCCGCCCACGGTTCGTCCCGCACGACGATCTCCTCACCGGGCTCGGATGCGCGACGCACCCCGACGGCTGGGTCGTCACCGACTCGACCGGCCGCACGAGCGTCCCCGGCGTGTGGGCCGCCGGCAACGCCGCCAACCCCCGCGCCCAGGTCGTCACCGCCGCCGGCGAGGGGTCGGCCGCAGCCATCGCCATCAACAACGACCTCGTCGAGGAGGACGTCTCTGTGGCGGTCGCCGACTTCCGGCTCGGACCCTCCGTGAGGTTATGAGTCCCGCCGTGGGTGCAAGCCGCTGACCTGCGAAAGTGGGGCGGGTGGGGTTCGAACCCACGACCTGACGGATCTTCGACTAGCTACTCACCGGCGATCGACGAGAGTGTCCGCGATCAGTCCTCGCAGGTCAGCGTGTCGAATGGCGATGAGCGACCGCAGCCATGATGACGCCGGGCCAGACGTAATCGTGGGCATAGGCGTGGGCACGACAGCCGGTCGCGGAAGCACGTCGACGTCGCCGCGTGGGCCCGCCCGACGACGGCAAGATGCCGTCGATCAAGGATGGCACGCCCCCCGCAACACGTCATCACACACGCCACGCAGGCGCCCGGCGGCCACGTCGCATCGACGCAGGTGGCGACCAGGTCCCGCCTGGATACGGACTGGGCCCGGCTCGCGCGGCTGCTGGCACCGGAGCGAACTGACTGGTCGGTTACGCCGGCGTCAGCCGCTCAGCCAGTTCGGAACCCGCCGGCGACGACGAACTGGGTGCCGGTGCAGCAAGCAGCGCGCCGCTACCCGCGGCTCGGCACAGCGAGAATACGGGTCCCGCAACATCCGCCACACGACCCACGCGCGTCGAGCTGCTCAACCCCGGTTGGGCTGACCAATGCCAGCGCCACCGGTGCTCTAACAGTGATCATGATAGGGAGGCGCGGCGGCGAGCACTGGCACCCGGCCTCACGTAACGCGCCCGTCGTGATCGGCGAGGTGTGAACCGTGGATATCTGGGAATACCGCGCAATGGACACCGTCGTCAGCGCATGGAAGGACAGAGGCGATCAGATCGGCGCATTCTTGGCGGAATTAAACCAACTCGGCGCCGAAGGCTGGGAACTGACCACGGATTGCGTGATTCTCACAAAGGGTTACAACCCTACTCAGATGCCGATCTTACTGTTCAAGCGGCAGCGCGAGTAATCGACGAGCGGGGGCGGGATCGGGATCGTCTCGACCGCGACCGTCCCGGTGCCGGGCTGCAGCCGTGTCGCTAGGGTTGAGCCGCGCACGCCGGACCAGACGAAGCATGTTCACCATGACCGATTCGTCCGGCGTGCGCCCGCACTCGGCGCAGTGAAGTCCTAAAGGGACGATCCGGCCACCCAAGATTCTTTTTCCGCGACCCATCCGGCATCCTGGCCGTGTGCGCCGCATCCCCGACCGCTACCGGCCACCCCACCTGCTCGGCGTCCTCGTCGTCCTCGGGATCTTCATCGGTATCGCCATCTTGTCCCACATCACGCAACCACCCGCGCCCGCACGGCCTGCCACGACCCAAGCCGCCGTCGATGGCGCCACTGCAGCCTCCGCCACAACTACAGCGGCTGCGACGACCACCGTGGCGGTTCCGAGCACCGCGGCGCCGGACACCACCGACCCCTCCAACCCGTTGATGACCGTCGCCGCCTACCTGATCCTGGCCATCATCATCGTGGCCATCATCGGGGTGGCGGTCGAAAGATCCAAACGGAACAAGAGCCCACGATGCGTGCCGCGGGCGTCCTCGCCCGATACGGCGACCTGACCGTCACGCGAACCCACCTCCACACCGACAACGGCGCCCAATGGCCCGTCACAGGCCTACACGCATGGGTCGAGGACGGCGTCGGCATTTCGCACCTGCACGTCGAGGGCCCCGGCGTCGGGTTCCTCCGGTCCGTCGGACACAAGCGCGACAAGAACGGACCGATCACGATGCGCCAGTTCGCTACGGTGTTTAACGCCCAGGCCACCCGTCCGCCAGCGGCGGCGGACTGACACCACCCGCCGTCCGCCTCGCGTGCGAGCGGGACGCGCGAATCGAGCCACCCCGGCCCTGTACGCCGACGTCCTGGCGGAGCAGCTCGCGGGTCCACAAGGGTCAAGTCTCTCACTGGCCCCCCGACAACCTCGACCGCACTACGCCGTGAAGTCCCCTTAGAACATTCCCGACACCCCAAGTCTTGAACGGCGATAGCGCGGCGACCGGGGTGGGGGTCGCGGCGTTTGCGCAGGTGCGACGGATGGGCGTCGTGTCGGCTTCGGGGTCGCCGCCCCTCCGTCCTGCTCCCTGGGTCGCGGTTCTGCCGGTCGTCGAGGTCGTCAAGTCGAACGTCGTCGAGGTCGTCGTCAAGCTGGCGACCGGCAACATGACGGCGCTGGTCGTCCGTTTCCGGCCGTGCGAGGGGCACATCATGAGGAGGGGCTTGAGGAGTCGCCGCGCAGCGGGGACTCGGCGATCGCGAGCACGCCACGGCGCTCCAACTCCCACACAACGGCCGTCCATAAGCCGCGCAGCTCGTCGGTGGTCATCGCCGTCAGATCGGCGCTGGCGTCGACATCCGCGGCTGCCAGCGGGACGTCTGCAGGTGCGACGACGGGCAGATGCGTGGCGATCGCGTCCCGGATCGTTGCCAGGGACTTCTTGCCAATGTTGCGGATGTTGAGCAGTGAAGCCTCCGGGGTGGCGGCGACCTCTTCAAGCGTGCGGAATCCCTCGCGGGTGAGCATGTTGTGGGCGCGATGGCCCAGGATCGGCTCAGCCACCTCCAGGAAGGTCTGCTGCGCCGGCAACTCATGAAGCCGCCAGCCGGCACATCCAGGGCCGAGAATCGCGCGGACTTGGTCGGCGAGCGCATCAGGTCCCACGACCAGCACCTCCCGCCCAGGGCGGCGCGCGATACGAGCCCGGTTGTGCACCACATCGGGCCGGCCGCCGTTGTCCCGCGGGCTGATCCACAGGCTGGCGTCGGCGCAGTAGGCGTGGGTGTCAAGCCATCCCAGCAGTGTCTGTACTGCGGCCTCCACGCCAACGACCAGCTCGTCGGCGCCATCGTCGGCGCGCACGCAAACCCGGATGGCGTCAAGTTCGTGACGATGGGTCTGATTGGGCTCCTGGTCGGACCTGCCAGGTGATCTCTCGACTGACGGCCCAGGCTGGCCACGGTCGACGGCGGTCACGGCAATGGCCGCGCCCACACGCGGCGGTGTCGGGCCACTCCGTACAGGCGGTCAACCTGCTCGGTGGTGAGGCTGGCGGGCATCGAGGTGCAGGCATGAACGAGCTGGCGAGTCATCACGACGGTGACGCCGGCCGCCCAATTCTCGATCAGCAGACGCCCGCCGACGACGACCAGCATCGGTCGGACTGGAAGGCGGCCCGCGAGATCTGCATGGCCGGCTGCGCCCAACGCTGTGGTCAGCAATGCTGCCGCGCGGTGGGCTTCGAGGCGTGCCTTACCGATGTAGTCGCTGCGGTGGCCGTTGACGACCAACTCGTCGCCGTCGAGGGCGAGCCGGCCGGCGCGGTGGTGCTTGGTGTTGATGGTGACGACGCCGGGAGGGCCGATGAGGACGTGGTCGATGTCGCCGCGGCCGGTGCCGACCGGAACCGAGTGGAGTACCCGCCAGGCCGGTGGTCGGCGGCGGAGCCGGTCTAGTCGGCTGGGCTCGGTGAGCGCGGCAAGGACTTCGGCGACGGTGAGCTCGCCGTCGGCGCCGATCCGCCAGGACCGGTCGGCGCCTGCACCCTCGGTCTGTCGACGACGGGCGGCCTCGTGCACGATGCCGATCCCCGGTGCATTGCAGGCGAGATCGTCGGGTCCGTTGTGCCAGCTGTCGCTCGTGAGGACGGCGGCGAGATCATCGTGAGGTTGGGCGGCCGCGCGTTGAAACCGGCCGGGTGGCCGGCGCGTCAGTGGGAGCCCGTGGCGACGCCACGACCGGAACGGCCGCCGCCGGAGGGTCGGTACGGACCTCGCGCAGCGCGCGCTCGGCGTGACCGACGCGTTCGCCCCGGGACGGCGGGCGCTGGATGGCGAGTCCGACGCCGGTGAGCATGCTCAGGTCCAGCTCCCACGTCCGCCGCGACCGGGCGAGCCAGACCTGCTGGGCGGCGTCGACGTGCGCCCCTGCTGCGTCGCGGTCCATGCCGGTGACCGAGCACAGGTGCGCGAACGCCTCCTCCGTCCGACCACGGACGTTGGCGAGCCCGAAGTGGGTGACCTCGTGGCAGGGCTGGCAGACCGCGATCAGCCGCCGCAACCGCTGCACGGCGGCTGGCTCGTCGTAGTCCCAGCGCTCGTGCAGGTCCAGCCACTGCCGCGCGTCACGGTCCTGTCCGGCGCCGCAGATCTCGCACCGGTAGCCGGCGCGGCGCAGCATCGGGCGCCGCAGCCGCTGCCAGTCCTGCTCCGAAACGCAGGAACGGACGTTGGTGAACCAGCACGAGCGCGGCACCAGGTCGACGAACAGCCCCTCGCCGAACGTGCGGTCCTCCCCCGGCAGCAGCTCCGGGATCGGCGGTCGGGTCGCCCACCGTGCCAGGGCCGGCGTGGCGCCGTGCGGGTCGTACCAGCGCTTCACCTTCGGGTCCCACCGCGCCCCGTCGGCCTTCGCGGTGTCCTTCTCGCTGAACGGCACATCCAGGTACGCCCTCGCCGCGGCTGGCTGCTCGGCCATCGCTGCCCCCTGGCTGCTCGACGCACGTCGTCAAGTCCAGCGTCGCATCCCGCACCGACAGAATCACCACGTCACGTCGCCGTCCGCCGCGGCACTGGCACCTGACATTGGGTCGGGACCATCGGGGCTGCGCCGCCGCGAGCCCCTCGATGGGGCGCGCGACGGCTCCCGCCCACCCGATCAGGCCTCCTCTCCGGCGTCGGTCGGCTCGTCCTGCAGGTCAGCCAGGATCCTCCGCGCGGCCTGGTGGATGGCGGCCTGGGCGTCAGCGATGGTCTCGGGGTCGCCGTCGGTCCACCCGCCGACGTAGACGGCGGCGACGTCGCCTACGTCCAGACCAAGGACCGTGCAGACGATGAACGCGACTGACTCGGCCTCGGTCTCCCGCTGTGCCTTCGAGATCTCTCGGCGCTGCTCATGCCCGCACCGAATGTGGCCCAGCTCGTGCACCAGGATGTGCACCTGCTCCGCGAGGGGATAGGACGGGTCGACGTTCGACGATCTTGTCGGTGTAGTCGGTGTGCCCGCGGGTGTCGCCCGGCTCCGCCTCGGCGGTCAGCCGGAAGCCGTGCCCGGCGACGAGCTCGGCCAGCGCCTCCCACGCGCCGGCGGGGGTGTCGCCGGTGACGTAGCCCATCTCCGGCTGCTCGGGCAGCGGCTCGCCCTCGGTGTCCTCGTACCGGAACACCCGCTCCATCCTGAAACCGCGCACCACCAGCGCCGGACGCCCATCGGCGTCGAACGCCGGCCGCTGCCCGGCCCGGGCCCGCTCGGTGGCCTCCTCGACCGTCAGCCGGCGCCGGACCGGCGCCGAGGACGGCGAAGGAGCGAGCGCCCTTGACAACCTGCCGGCCCATGCCCTGCCACGCCCGATAGCCGGCCACCCGCGACAGGGTCACGCCGCGCTGCTCCGCCTGAAGCCAGAGCAAGATCACATTCTTCGGGCTGTACCTCGTGAACCGGGCCGCTACCTGCAGCATCGACAGCCACGCCTCGCTCGTCGTCAAGGTGGCGACCGCGTCGGTGAGCTGCTCGGCCAGGGCCTCGACCTCGGCCGCCCGCTCCTCGGCCGTCTTGCCCGGCCGCCGGGTTGCGTCGTCGGGTGCCCATCACCGCGCCGTCCTCGTCGCTCGACGGGCTCGGCCGGCCGCTCACCGCGGCGCGTTGTCACCGGGCACAGCGCCGTCCGGTCCGCGACGTGCCGGTAGCCGGGCACCTCCCCATCGACGCGCGCCAGTCCTCCGGCGGCATGTCTTCGGCGGCGTCGCCGCACTCCGGGCAGTAGATGCGTGACGTCAGCTGGTCTCGAACATGGATCTCGCTCCCTCGGCCGTCCGCTAGGCGGTGAGCGGGGCCTGCCCCGTCTCGCCGTTAGGCGTGGCCCCAGTTCGGCGCAGAGGCTCCACATGCAAGGGAGGAAGCAAAGGATCTTCGGCGGAGCGCCAGCGGAGCGGACCCGAAGGGCGAAGATGCTTTGCGGCCCTTGCATGTGGAGGGGCGCCGGACGCACGCTCGGACGGCCGAGGGAGCGCGCCGCAGGCGTCGATCAGCAGTGCCTCGGCCCGCGCGGCCCGGAGCGCGGAGCACACCACGAACTCGTCCGGCAGCCGGCCGTACCCGCCGCTGTGCTCGCGTCGACCCGTCCGAGTAGCGCCGCGTCAGTGGGCTGGATGCTGGCGTTCCCAGTCTCGGGCGCGGTCGATCAGGTCGTAGGCGCCGTCGCCCTCGGCCAGCGGTGTCGGCGAATGCCCCGGGTCGTCTGCGCCCAGTCGGCGAGGCTGACCAGGACGCCAGCGGTCGGCGTCCTCCCGCCACCCGGCCAGCAGTTCCCAGTCCCGCGGCAGCAGCCGCCGCCGGGCGATCAGCCCGTCGGGGTGCTCGGCGCACGCGAAGCTCTGCCATGCCTGCGCTGGACGGCCACGTTCCTTGCGGCGCAGCACGATCCCCGTCCAGACCACGGGCTTGTTGCACGACTTGGGTTGCCCGTGCGGTCCGATCGGCGGGTAGGCGTGACAGCCCGCCATACCGAGCCCCCGCGGTACCGGCACCCGCTCGTCACGGCCCGGTTCGGACTGGTCGAACACATGGTCGACGATAGGCCGTCGGGCTCCTGCCCGCCCGCCGCCGAACGGTGCATGCGCAGCCACCGACGCCAGCACACCACCGGAGACTGTCGGTGCTCAGGCGCACACTGGCGCGCGCACGAGTCCGGTCAAGCCCGGGAGAGCACGTCACGAGCGGAACGGGGTGAGCGGGATGCGGGTGCAGGTCGGGGCGGACTGGGGCGAGACCCTGGACGGGATGTGTGTGCAGGCGGCCGAGGACGAGATCCGGGCCAGCCGGGAACTGCGTGGCGCCGCGGCTGCATCTGCTCGTCGACGGACCGGAGTTGCCGTATGTGGGCTTCTTGGCGTGTCGGCCGTTCTACCGCGGCGACGACGCGATCACCGCCGTCGGCATGATGGGCGTGATGGCGTCCATGCTCGGCGCCTGCCGGGTCGCGCTGACCTGGGAACACCAGGACATGAGCGCCGCGCTGCGGCTGCCCGACGCCCCAGCCGGGCAGGTCGTGCTCGACGCCCACCATCTCGGCGGCCGGCACGTGCTGCGCTGGCACCCCGTGTGGATCGACCCGGACCCGCAACACCGGGACGGCACCTCCGGCGTCACGCCGGTGTGGGGGCCCACGGACGTCGTGCCGGACGCCGACCTGCCCCCGTTCGCCAGCGCATGCCTGGCGACCTGGCGGCAGCCCGCCGAGTGGGACGGCCCGGCGCTGATCGCCCGGCTGGCGTGGTTGGAGCGCACCGGCTACGTCATGCACTGGGTGCAGCGCCCAGCCGGCGAGCAGGGCCAGCCGTGGTGGATGGACCTGCTGCGTCCGATCATGTGACTGCAGGCCGAAGCGGCGAGACGGTCCGGCAGTCTGCGCCCGGGCCCGGGTGTACCTGACGAACACCTGTCTGGTCGGTGTGGCGCGCCCGCCCGATGTCGCCCGTTCGGGTAGGAGTGAGCGGCTCGCGGACCGTCCGCGGCATGGCAGCTACTGACTGGACTCGGCGGCCGGCGGCGCCGGCGGGGAGGCTCGATGGCGCCCGAATTTCGCACTCGACCGGATGGCACCCGGTATCCGATCACCCCCCGCCGTGGAGCGGGGGCCCTGGTGGCCATCGGCATCGCCGTCGCCCTCGCCGGCGGCGGTGCCGCCGGCGGGCTGGGCGCTTCCGCCACTGGTGGAACCGCGGTGTCCGGAAGCTTGGCGGGCAACCTGGCCGGAGACGTCGTCGACGGCCTGCCGGGACGGGACCTGACCACCAGGCGGACCGAGGCCCGCCGCTCGGCCCAGCGTGGCCGCAGCACGGAAGCTTGGAGCCGGCTCAAGCTCAAGCAGCTCGCCCGCCGGGCCGAGCATGGATTGGACAGCAACTGGACTGCGTTGCTGCCTCCAGCGGCGCAGTTCGTGAGTTCCTTCTCCGCACCCCGTGTACGTCGCTGGACCGCGTGCTGCTGACCGTCGGCGACGGCCACGGCAACGTCGCGGTCGTGTCGGTGGTCCGGGTCGGGTTCCGCACCAGCTCCCAGGCGCAGGCGTTCCAACGGGTCGAGGACCAGCCCGGAATCGGCGACATCCGGCCGTTGGACACCGCACTGGCATTGGGGCTGACGAACGTTCGACTCACGGCGCTGCACTACCAGTCCCGTCTGGTCGGTAAGGCCGTCGTCGTGGCCGAGGCCGACCCCGCGACCGGCCATCTCGACTCCGCGACGCTCGACGCGATCGCCGACGTCGCCTCCTACCTCCCGCTGTCCTGATGAAGCGAGTCGGCGGTCGCCTCCACGGCTCCTACCGAGTGCGATCGAGCGCCTCGCCGTGGTCCGAGGCTTGATGCCGGTAGGCGCCGTCCGTGTCGCCGTGCTCGTCGTCCAGGGCGGCCTGACGAGCCAACTCAGCCCGCAGCTGGTCGTCCTCGGGTTCGAGTTCGGCGGCGTGCGCAGCGGCGGCGTGCTCGGCTTCACGCCGGATGACGACGTCGTCGAGCAGCCGGCGTGCGCGGTCGAAGGACGCGGTACTGGCGTCGAGGTGCGGCACCCGCCGGCGAACGTCGGGGTCGGCGGCCTCGGTGGGGTCGGGCCGGCTGACGTCCCGCAGGTCCGGCGCCACCGCGCCGAGCGCGGGCTCGTGCCAGCTGTGGGCGCTCGTCCTCCTCGTGTCCGGTCGGCTCCGCGGGCTTGGTCGTCGCCGTGCCGACCGTCGTCGCGCCGCACGTCGCCCCGGCGCCATCAACGTCGTCGGCGGTGATCGGCCGGTCGATCTCGTCGGCGGCCTGCGCGGCCTCGTGGGCGTCGAGCCAGTCGGTCGGCGGGGACGCGGTCGCTGGTGTCGGTGAGGTCGATGCCGCGCCAGCCGGCGGCGACGCGGGCGCGTTCGGCGAGGTCGTGGGTGACGGCGGTGTCGGTGAGGAACACGCTGCGGGCGTGGTCGGCGTACTCCAGCTGCTGCACCTGCTCGGCGAGCTGCGCGGCCCGCTCACGGGCCTGGCGCGGCGGCGGTGGCGAGCTCGTCGCGGACGAGCGGGTCGGTCTCGGCCTCGGCGCGGGCCGGCCCAGACGGTGGCGTCGGTCGCGGGCGCGGCGCAGGGCGTCGTGGGTGGCGTCGAGCTCGTCGGCGACGTAGCGGGGGGCGGTGTTGAGTTCGCGCTGCCAGGCGTGCCCAGTAGGCGCGCAGCTTGCCTTCGGACATGTCCTCCTCGGCGGCGCCGACCTCGGGCAGCCCGAGCGCGGTGTGGGCGGCGTGGAAGGCGGCGTGCTTCTCGGCCAGGCCGCGGGCCGGGGCGGCGCCGAGGGCGTCGGCAGGGTCGTCGTGCTCGGCGAGCTCGCGGTAGGAGCCGGCCCAACCGGCTCGCTGCTCCCACGCGGCCCGCTCCGGGGTCGTCGCGCGTCGGGGACGGGGCCGAGGGCTTCTCGGGCCCATTGCGGCGGGTCGGCGGCGAGCCGGGCGCCGAGCTCGGCCCGGCGGGCGTCGGCGGCCTCGGCGAGCCCGAGCAGGCCGACGCGGGCGTGTTCGGGCAGGTGCCGCGGGAGCAGGTCGGCGTAGCTGCCGATCTGCGGGGTGAGCCGGTCGCGGTAGGCCTCGCGGAGCCGGTAGTGCAGCACCTGGGCGACGGAGGTCGACTCGTCGAGGGTGCCGGCGGTGACGGCGTCGGCGAGGGCCTGGGGGGGGTCGTGGCCGGCCAGCTCGACGGTGCGCAGCAGCTGGTCCAGCGCGTCGCGGGCGTCGTCGGCGGCGAGCGCCGTCCCGATGCTGCGCGGCCAGGTGCCCGGCGGCGGCGAGCTCGTCGAGCCAGCGCTGGGTGCGCCCGGCGGTCAGGTCGGCGATCACGGTGACCAGGGGGTCGACGTGGGTGGCGGTCGCGCGGGCCTGCTCGGCGGCGTCCTCGGCCTCGGCGAGCGCGGTGCGGTTCGGGTCGACCTCGGGTGGGCGGATGACGTCGGCGAGCACGGCGGCGGGGTGCGGCGCTCGGCGCGTGGCGGTCTCGCCGGTCTCGGCGGTGTCGTGGGAGAGCTGGGTGACGACGAACAGCACGTTGGTGTCGGTGCCGCGGGTGGACATCACGTAGGCCGCGGGGCCGTCGGTGCCGGGGCCGAGGACGCCGTAGCCGGCGCCGTGGATGGTGCGCCCGTGCGCGGCGTGCACGGTGGCGGCGTAGGCGAGGGTGACCTGCTCGCGGACGTAGGAGGCGGGCAGCAGCAGCGGCGCGGCGAGCTGTTCGCGCGCCGGCCTCGTCGCGGCCGGTGACGCGGGCGACGGTCAGCGCGCCGGTGGGGTGGGTGTCGATGCACCCGGTAGGTCTGGCGGTTGATCGGCGCCTCGGCGTTGCCGGCCCAGCCCTCCAGGTGCCAGGCGTTGCGGCGGGCCTGCACGAGGTCCCCGACCCCGGCCACGCGTGCCGCGCCACTCGGTGCGGGTCGGGCCCAGCCCGAGCGGGACGCCCTGCTCGGCGACCCGGCCGAGCGTGACCAGCTCGGCGCGGAGCTGGTTGGACAGCCGGGCGGCGGCGGCGTTGGAGCCGACGACGATCAGAGCGTCGCGCCCGTCGAGGGTGTCGGCCAGCCACGCGCGGCCGGCGGCCTGTTCGGCCTGCTCGACGGTGCCGGCGTCGACGAGCCGGCCGTGCTTGGCGTACTCGCCGACCACGGTGGTGTCGCCGTCGCGCAGCCGCAGCGACGCCGGGCCTTCCCACGCTCGGTGAAGCGGCGGACCTCGGCCAGCTGGTACTCGATGCCGCGCTCGGCGATGTCGGCCAGCGCCCCGCCGGCGCCGACGGCGGCGAGCTGCTTCTGGTCCCCGACCAGCAGCAGCTTCACCCCGGCCGCCTCGCAGCGGCGGTGGATGGCCACCAGATCCGGCGTCGAGGCGGCGGCGGCCTCGTCGACGACGAGCAGGTCGCCGCGGCGCAGCCGGAACGTCTCGTCGTCGCCCTTGCCGCGGCCGTGCTCGAGGCGGGCCTGCCCGTCGAGCCAGGCGCGGATGTTGCGCGCGGTCACGCCTTCCTCGGCCAGGACGTCGGCCTGGCGTTGGCCGTAGGCGACGCCGAACACCCGCGGCCCCTCCCCGGCGTGCGGGTCCGGACGCCTCGCGCCGGGCCGGCGCCGGGGCGGCCGGTCAGCGGCCAGATGTCGGCCAGCGCGCCGACCAGGAACGACTTCCCGGTACCGGCCGGGGCGTTGAGGACCTCGACCGCCGCGCCGGAGGTGAGGATGCCCCGCAGCGCCGCCGCCTGGTCGGCGCTCAACGCCGACCCGGCGCGGGCGAACCGGGCGATCATCTCCTCCGCATCGTCGACCGCCCACGTCGGGGCGCCGCGGCGGACGGCGGCCGCGCGCAGCTCCTCCTCCCAGGCCAGCTGGGTCGGGTGTGGCGTAGCGCTGGCTGTGCGGCTTGACGAACACCGACTCGCCGTCGGCCCGGTAGTACTGCGCGTCCAGGCCCTGCGGGCCCTCGCGCGGGTTGAGGTGCCGCGCCAGCGCCTCCGCCCGGTCGGTCAGCCCCTCCAGCAGCGCCTGCACCCGACCCGCGGCGACACCCGGGTTCGCGGGCAACGCGGCCGACACGGCCATCATCAGGTTCGAGCGGGTCCACGACTGGCGCGAGTCCTCCATCGCCGCCAGGGCGCGCAGCACGACGTCCCGCTCCGACCACGTTTCGCCCGCGGCGGGCGCCCGGCCCAACGCCGTGCGGGCCAGCTCGACCATCGAGGCGCCGAACGCGGCGTCGTACTCGGCCGCCCAGCGGGCCAGCTGGCCGTCGCGGGTCTCGGTGCCGAACTGCTTCGCCGCCCGGGTCTGGGTCGACGCCCGCTGGCGACAGCCCGGCGAGCTCCCGGTTGGTGGGTTGGCGCCCGGTGTCGGCCCGGAACTGGGACACCAGCTTCTCCAGCGTGGGCGTGATCGCCGCGGTGCGCTTGGAGAACAGCTCCGACGCGGCCGGGTCGATCCCCTCGACCTGCCGGGACATCCCGTCCGGGCCGATCCCCCACCGCAGCCCGTAGCGCTGCCAGGACAGCGCCTCCAGGTAGCGCTCGGCGAACGCGCTGCCACCGTCGCGCCACTGGATGAACAGCGAGTAGTCCAGCGCGCGGACCTTCCCGTCGTCGGCGCAGACGACCTTGTTCGCGGTCGGTCCGTGGACGTGTAGCTGCGGGTCGTGCTCGCGCGAGTCGTGCTGCAGGAACTGGGTCATGATGAGGTCGGGCGCGTCCACCCACTGGCCCGACCCGCCGCCGTGATGCCCCTTGCGGGCGTAGCCGGCGTGCTCGGCCATGAAGTCCAGCATCGCCCCGTGGGCGTCCAGCAGGCACTCCTCCAGCCCCGCCGCGACCTGCCGGTACTGCGGCGGCCGTGGCCTCGTCGCCGGCATCGGCAGCCTCGCGGGCGGCCCGCTCGGCACCCACCCACAGCAGCGTGTACGACTTCGGCGCCGAGAGCACCAGGTCGTAGAACGACACCGACTGCCGCGCCGCCGCCCCGGCCTGCGCGCGCAGCTCGCGCGCGCTGCTCGGGCCCGGCGTCGGGGTGGGCGTCCAGCAGGGCGGCGTAGATCTCCTCCGCGGACTTGTAGTTCCGCGGCGGGTTGCCGAACCGCGCCGCCTGATGCCACGTCTCCTGCGACGCCGTCGCCGGGTCGCGCGGGTCCAGCCCGTGGGTGAACAACGCCTTCATGACGAGCGGGTCGACCACGCCGGTCAGGCCCAGCGCCTCGGCGCCGCGGCCGTACCAGCGGCCCGGCGGCTCGCCGGCGGCGACCGCGTCGGTGTAGTACGCCTCGCGGCCCTTCGCGACGGCGTCGGTGTAGTAGTCGGTGTCGTAGCCCTTGTGCATGGTCAACATCGGCTCGCCCCTCCCCCGCGATTGATCTTGAGTGATCGGCTTCTCCGGTGCTGCCGGTCGCCCGCAGGGCGGCCGGCACCGGCCGTGGGATCACTGATGCAGTGGTCCGCTCTGGTTGTTGTGGTTGGTCGTTTGCATGTGCAGTTCCGGTTCTGGAGTCGTGGCGGTGGCGTGTGGCGTCGGTGAGGTCACGTCGGCTCGGGTGTGGAGGACGTCGGTGAGGGCTGTCGGCTGGTCGTCGGGAGCGGCTGGAAGGGGATTGACGGACGCGGCTGGGGAGCCTTCGGCGGGCTGTGGCCGGTCGGGGATCGGCGTCGCCGGGTCGGGCCGGGGCGGCGGATCGCGACGCCGCGGGCGGCCACTGCGGCACGGACGGCGGGGACGCTCACTCCGAGCAGCTCGGCGATGCCTCGCAGGCTCGCGCCCGCCGTCGTAGAGGCCAGCGGCGCGCTCCGCATCGACCGCAGCCGGTGTCCGGCGCGGACGGATCGTCACGCCGCCGGCGACGAGCGCGAGCCCGCACGACCGGCCGGGTCACGCCCAGCGCGGCTGCGACCTGCCGCCAGGCTCGATCCGTCCCGGTAGAGCGCGGCGGCCCGCGTGGTGCCGGCCGGGGACAAGGCGGCGTGGGACGTGGCCATGGCGCGGTGGCAGGACGGGCAGCGAGGTCGGTAGCGGGCGGGGTCGAGGCTGTAGCGCCGTCCGCTGCCAGGGTCGCGGTGCTCGTCGGGGTCGGCTCCGTCGTAGCACCAGTAGCGGGCCGGGCGGCCGCACTCGGCGCACCGCTGATCACGGGCGGACCCGCGCTGGCCAACGACGCGGCGGTGGACAGCCGCGTAGCTGGGGACGGCAGCCGTCGGGGTCGGCGCGTTCATCCGTACCTGCGCTCCCGGCCGCGGGAGTCCTCCCGAGCGTTGCTGTCGGGGACGGCCTGGCTGGTGTGGTCGACGCCGGGCGTCTCGTCACGCCGCGTTGCTGCTTGCCGCCGAGGGAGGTCGGCGCCGGCTCCCCGTGTGCGGTCGAGGACGTCACGCCCGGCGTCAGCTCCGGGCTGGTCGACGGTGCGACAGCGGCGGCGATCGTCCTGCAGAAGGCGTAGGTGCTCGGCCGGCCGTACTCGGGACAGTTCGTGGATTACGGCGGCGCGGGTGACCGGGTCAGGTTCGAGCATCTCGGCCAGCACGCCTCGCCCGCGGGCGCCCGCCGCCCGCTCCTCGACGCCGACCCGGGCGGTGTCCCAGCGGTCAAGGCGATCGCAGGCCGCCACCTCGGTCGTCGAGACCCGGGATCGGATCAGCTCGCGGGTGCGACGGTCGGCGGTCCGGGCGAACAGCTCCCGGGGCTGGGCGAGCTGGGTCGCGAGCTGCCGCCCCGCCGGCCGCAGCCGCGAGCCCCGCTCGGGTCCACCGAGCCCGCGGGCGAGTGCCGGGACCGTGTCCTCGGCGGCGGGGACACGGCGTGCGGGGACGACGAGGTCGTCGGTCGTGGGTCCGATGGCGAGTGGGGTGGTCATCGCCGGCTCCGGTACAGCGCCTGCTGGTAGGCGTCGGCCTCGGCCAGTTGCTGCGGGCTGGGCTGCGGCCCGGCCGCCCGCACGACGTCGGTCATCTCCGCCCCGCTCGCCCAGACCTCGGCGATCGCGGGCGCGTGGCGGGCCAGTGCGGGCGGTCCGGGCGGGGTGACCTCGACGGGGCGGCCGTTGAACGGGATGTGGCGGGTCAGCTCGCAGCTGCGCAGGATCGTCCCGACGCGGCGGGCGACGCCGGGGCGGTGGCGCTCGTGCCAGTCCGCGACCCGCAGCGACGTCCCGGTGCGCGGGTGGTAGGCGTCGGCGTGGGCGACGCGCAGCCACCACAGCTCCTCGATCACCTCGGGGTGCCACAGCCAGCACGAGGACAGCCAGGCGTCGGGCCACCACAGGTAGACCCGCCACAGCCACGCGGCCAGGTCGGCCAGGTCGGCGTCGGCCTGGGCGACGTCGTCAATCAGCAGCCAGGACCGCAACCCGGGCGGCTCCGTGTCCGCGTCCGTCTCGGCTCCGGACCCGTCCGGCTCGTCCGACGGCGCCGCGACGTCGTGGCCGGCGCCGGGCGAGTCGGGAGTGGGCGGGGTGAGCTTGAGGGCGAGGTCGGTGACGATCTCGCCGAGGCCGCTGACCCGGCCGTCGACCTGCTCCACCCGCCGCAGGGTGCGGTCGACCAGCCGGGCCAGGCCCTGCACGGTCTCGGCCAGCGCCGGGGACGGCTGAGCATGCGGAGCGGACGGCACGCCCGTGTCGGGGCGGTCCGGGCCACCGGGCAGGTCGGCAGTCATGGCCGGTCTCCACCCGGCCCGCCCGCACCGCGGGCCAGCGCATTCTTACCGGCATCCGCGCGCGTCGGTCTGGGTGTCGTCGTGCTCCCAGCGGTGCAGTTGCTCGCGCCGCTGCTGCTCAGGGCTGAGCTCGACGCCCACACCCCGCTCCGGCCGCGTCGCCGCCGGGCTCGCCGGGCGGTGGCCGGCGTCGGTCTCGGTTGGGCGGGACAGCGGGCGTGGCGGGAGGCAGGGCCGGCTTGATCGCCGCCAGGTCGTCGAGGTCGGCGTCGTCGAGGCCCCAGCCATCGACCCGGGTGCCCAGCCGGGTGGAGGCCTGGTCGAGGTAGTCGGCGACGTCGGCGCGGGCCTGGTCGAGCGGGCGCCCGGTGCGGGCGGCCAGAACCTGGGCCGCGGTGTCGGCCGACCGGACCGGGCCGCACACGATCACCGGCCCTTCGGCGCCGGTGAGGCCGTGTTCGGCGGTGGGGTCGGTTTCGCGGGCCCACCAGTCGTAGCCGCTGGCGTGGGTCGAGCCGTACGCGTCCGCCACCCCCGAGGACTCGCCGGTGACATCCCGCAGCTGCCAGCGGCGCCCGTCCGGGCCGGGCTCGTCACGGCGGCGCCACTGCTGCTGGGCGGCGGCCGGCTGCCAGAACCCGCCCTCGCTGCGGGCGGTCTGCACGCCGGCGTGCATCCGATCCAGCTCGGCGTCGGTCGGCCCGTCCCACTGCTCCTCGGCCGACGGGATGACGGTGCTGACGACCTCGGACCGGCCCCCGCCCGTGTCGATCCAGGCGGGTTCGCCGGTGTCGAGTTCCTCGCGGTCGAGCAGCGCGCGCACCGCGCGGTGCTCGGCCTCGGACGCCTCGACGGTGGGTCGGCCGGTCGGGGTCGGTGTGCCAGAGCCGGGCCGAGGGCCCGACCAGGGCATAGCCACCGGATGCGGCCCGCTCGCGCACGAGGATGCGCGGGATGTCGGCGGCCGCGGCGGCCCGGGCCGGGTCGCGCCGCTTCACGGGCGGGTCGGGGTCGGCGGGGATGCGGTCGAGCAGCTCGCTGCTTGTCGGCCAGGAACCGGGCGACCTCGGCGGGGTCGGCGTCCCGGCCGGCGTCGGACAGCTCGCGCAGGCGGGCGGTGAGCGCGGCGATCTCGGCCAGCGACGGCGGGTCGGGGCGCGGGGTGGTCTTGGACATCAGGGGACCTCACAAACGGGGAAGGAGTGGCTGGGGTGTGGGCGGGGCCGAGGCGCAGGCGGTCTCCCGGCCCCGCCCACGGCTCAGGGCGCCTCCGGCGCCTCGGACGGGCCGGCCGGGGGCAGCGGCGGCCACGGCGGGGCCGGCGGGAGCTGGCCACCGGGGGTCAGCACCGGCAGCGCCGGCGAGGTCGGGGCGTCGTCGAGGAACGGCTCGCCGCCGGCTACCCGGGTAGGGCCGGTAGCCGGCGCCGGCGCGGCGGTGCAGCCGTCCCGCAGCGGTGCGCAGCGGGCCGGCGAGCCAGACCCAGAGCGGGCGCAGCCGGCGGTCAGCCACGCCCGCGCCGGCGAGTGGCCAGGCTCGCCAGGCGTTCTCGGCGAGCTGCCCGACCAGCAGCCCGGCGGCGATCCCGACGAACCCGCCCGCCAGCCACCCCACCCAGCCCGGCGACGCTCCCGCCGGCGACGGCGTCGTGGGCGCCGAGCGGCGCGGCGACCAGCAGCCCGAGCAGCGCGGCGGCGAGCGGGACGGCGTGCCGCCACAGCCCAGCCGCCGGCCCGGGCGGCCGCGCGGGCGGCGCGCCAGCTGGGCGCGGACGGCCAGGGCGTCCGGGCTGTGGTGGGCGCGCACGTCCAGGCGCTGGTGCGCGCGCTGCGCGCGGCCGATCACCGGCGGCATGGCCGAGGTGAACACCACCACCCGCCCCGGCGGCAGCGTCGCGATCTGCGCGGGCGCGAGCACCGGGACGCGGCGGGTGGTGCGGGACGCGACCCGGCCGTGCAGGTCGGTGGTGGTGATCGGCTCGTCGCGCTCCCCGGCCAGGGTGGACCAGTACTGCAGGTCCTCCCGGTCCCCGGTGCCGCCGAACAGCACCTTGGGGCCGGCGTTGTTGATGATCGTGGCGGCCTTGGCCTCGCCGTAGTGGTCCACGATCTGCGCGCGGGACTGGAAACACGCCACGATCGACACCCCGCGCCCGCCCATGTCGGCCGACCACTGGTGCAGCGGCACCTTGCAGATCAGCGCGGCCTCGTCCAGCCGCAGCGACAGCGGCGGGTCCAGCCGCCCGCCGGGCTGGAACGCGGCCAGCCGGCGGGCCTCGCGGGCGATCCACCCGGTCATGGCGCACACCAGCGGGGCGACCTGGGCCTCCTCCCCGCCCAGCAGGTACACGCTGCCCCGCGTCGGCGAGCAGCTGCGCGACATCGAGCGGGTGGCCGCCGTCGCGGGCGGGTCGGGCGGCGGCGCGGGCGGGGGCGTGGGTCAGCCACGCCAACGCCGGGCGCGATGGTCGCGGTGATGCGAGGAGCGGGTGCGCTCGTTGGTGGCGATGAACTGCTTGACCGACGCCTCGAACGCCGGCTCGGGTGAGCGGGTGCGCAGCAGCCCGACGATCTGGGCGGCGTTGCCTTCCAGATCCGACAGCCAGCCCTGCACGGCGTCGACCCGCAGGTCCCCGGCCAGGGCGGCGGCGTGCAGCAGCGCGGCCAGGTTGCGCCGGCCCTGGTCGTCCCAGAACTCCCGGTCGCCCGAGCGGCCGCCGTAGCCCTCGCCGGCGGCGAGCATGTCGGTGGCCCGCTCGGCCGCGGTCACCGGGTCGGTGCAGCCGGTGAGCGGGTCGAACGTCACCGTCGAGGGGCGGTCGCCGAGCCCGACCGGGTTGAACACGTACACCGGGCCCTTCGCCGCGCGCAGGGGCGCGGTCTGGTCGAGCAGGTCGGTGCGGGTGGAGGTGACGATGACCGCGCCGGGGGCGTCGATGACCTGCCCGGCCAGCAGTTGGGTCTTGCCCTTGCGGGGGCCGCCGATGATCGCGACGAAGTCCTCGATGGCGCACCACACCGTCTGCAGCCCGACCCGGCACAGCCGGACCCCGACCTCGGCGGGCGGGAGGGTGGCCAGCTGCCGCAGCCGGGCGCGGCGGTCGGGCGGGCGCAGCGAGGGGCGCAGCGTGCCGGCGCGGCGGCGCAGCGCCACCACGCCGGCGTGGCGGGCGATGTCGACCCCGGACGCGACACCGGACTTGCGGCGGATCACCGCCCCCCAGCGGGTCACCGTCGCCGCGGTCGCGCCGTGGCGGTGCCAGACCAGCAGCCCGGCGAGCCCGACCAGCCCGGCGAGGACCGCGGGATGGGTGGAGCGCCACAGCGACACCCCGAACAGCACCGACAACGCGACCGCCGCGACGGCGAACCCGCGGGCGCCGCGACGCCACGCCAGCCGGGCACCCCACGTCGAGGCGAGGAAGAACAGCAGCGCGGGCAGGTTGATCAGGTTCACGACGGGACTCCGTTCAGGATCGGTGCGCCAGCCGGCTCGTGGCGCTCGGTGTCAGGTGGGGCAGGACGGGTGCGCTCGATCAGCTGGCGCGCCTCGTACTCGGTGATCTCCAGCTCGCGGGCCAGCCGGCGGCGCCCGACGCCCGCGGCGATGAGCTCGGCCGCCCGGTCAGGCGGCGGATCGGGCACCGGCGGGGCGTCGTCCCACCGGTGGGACAGGCCGTCGTCGTCGAGCAGTCCGGCCTCGTACGCATCGCGGGTGAGGGCGTAGTCGATCGGCTCGTCCGTGACGCCGGGATCGGGGCGGTCGCGGCCGACGAGCACCGCGAGGTGCACGACGGCGCCCAGCACGGAGGGAGCGATGGCCGACACGATCACCACGACCCACCACGCCGGCGCCAGCCGGAACGCCTCCAGGCCATGGCCGAGGGCGTTGGCCGCGACCGAGAGCGCGAGCAGCCCGAGCGCGAGCGCGCGGGCGAACCGGCGGGCTGGTCGGGTGACTCGGCCGCCGAGCCACACCAGCGAGCCGGCGGCGGCGCCGGCGTCGACGACGACGGGGAGCAGCCACGCGAGCTCCGCCGCGAACCCGCAGACGCGGGCGAGGTCGCGTAGGGCTGCGAAGGACAGCACCGCGGCCGCGGCGGCGACGATGGCGAGCAAGACGAACAGCACACGTCGGCTGGTCATCGCCGACCTCCGCACGCCGCCGCTCGCGCGCGCCCTCGGCCAGCGACGCTGAGTGGCCCGGGGAACGGCTCGGCCGTCACCGCTGCTCTCCCCCGCCGCGCCACCGGCGGGCTCGGTTGCGTCGGGGGTGGACCGGGCCCACCGCTGCGCCGTCCGCACGCTCACCCCGCACCGGGACGCGACCTCGCCGATCGAGCCGCCGGCAGCGAGCAGCACCTGCCCGGCAGCGCGGACCTCAGCCCGCCGGGCGCCGCGCTGCAGCCCGGCGGCCAGCACGGCGACGTCGCTGCGGTCGTGGTCGGACCGGTGGGCTGCGGCGGCTCGGTGGGCGCGGCGCTCGTCGGCGCTCAGACCTCCCGCGATGCCGTCGGGAATCCGCACCAGGGCGTAGCCGAGGCACTCCCGCCGCACCACGCAGCCCGCGCAGATCGCCTTGGCGATCGTGACCTGCGCCTCGTAGGTCGGGCCGTCCTCGGCGACCGGGAAGAAGACGTCGGGGTCAGCGATCCCCCGGCAGGCGGCGGCCGAGCGCCAGTCCCGCGTGGCCATCACGCGCTCCCCAGATGCGACGCCAGCCCGGCCGCCGCGGCGAGCAGCGTGGCCAGGTCCCGCACGGCCCGGATGGCCTCGCGCAGCTCCCTCGCCGTGCGGCGGGCGGTGTCGGCGCCCGGCCGTTCGCGGCGGTCGTCGTAGAGGCTCGGGTTGGTGTCGGCCTCGTGGTCGAGGAACCGCGCCAGCTGCCCGAGCAACTGGTCGAAGCCTGCGATGGCGGCGGTCAGCTCGGCCAGAACCTGCCCGGCCGCTGCGGCGTGGGACAGGCCGGCCGGGGTCTGGGTGGCGTTGTTCAGGTAGCGGCCCAGCCGCTGGATCATCGTGGCGGCGGTCGTGGTGTGCTCGTCGCTGTAGGGCCCGTCGTAGGGCCACCACCTCTCGACCAGCTCGTACGGGTCCACCGCGGCCTCGTCGTCGCGGGCGGTCATCCCGCTCCCCCGCTCTGCTGCTGGTCGAGGGCCGGGGTGGCGGCGTGATCGAACGTCGACAGGAACCCCTCAACCGCACCGGGCAGACCCCGCCCGGCCGGCGTCGCCACGAACAGCACGACCGCGATCGCGGCGAACAGGATCGCCGCCCCGCCGTGCCGCCGCGCGCTGATCAGCGCCGCGACGATCGCAAACAAGATCAGCACTCCCACGCCCGGCACGGGTCAGCCCTCCCGCTCCGCGCGGGCCCGCAGGGCCGCGCGGGTGTCGGGGTGGGCCATGACCGACGCCGGGTCGGACTCGCGGGCCCACGCCTCGGCCGTGGCCCGGTTGACGTACCAGCGGTTGCCGATGCGGCGGGCCGGCAGGACGTCCGGGATCAGCCGGCGGATGCGCTGGCAGTTCTTGCTCGACGAGCCGTGCTCGCCGACCTCGCCGAAGAACAGCTCGGCGACCTGCTCGACCGTCATCAGCAGCCCGACGGCCTGCGCTCCCGGAGCGATCCGCGTCGGGGCGCTCACGGCGCCGCCCCGTCCGTCTGGGGTCGCTGGTGGCTAGTTGTTGCCCTCGGTGGGCGGCGGTGGACCGGCATGGCCCCTCCTCTCCATCGAAGCCAGACTAGCATCAGTTGACGTCAATATTGGTGTCTATTGGCGAGGATGCTGCCGCGCACTGGTGTCGATCGAGAGCGATCCCGCCGCCGGGCACTACGCTGATCACGTGCCCGACGCCGACGGACCGCCACCCGGCGAGGACTGGGACGCCGTCGCCCGGGCAATCCAGGACCGGCTCGCCGAGACCCGGATGACGCAGATGGACGTCGCCTCGCGGGCGCACGTGTCGCTGACGACGCTGCGGGAGCTGCAGCACAACCTGAACCCGCGCCGCCGCCGCCCGCAGACCCTCACCGCCGTCTCCGAAGCGCTCGGCTGGCCGGCCGGTTACCTCGCGGCCGTCCTGCGCGGCGAGACGAGCGCAGCCCCACGCCGACGAGGCCGGCGATCCCGTGCTGACCAGCCTGACGGCGTTGGAGCGGGAGATCCGCGCGCTCAGGGCTCGGGTCGACGACATCGAGCGGCAGCTAGCTGCCGGAGACGAGTAGCGCGCAAGGCGGCGACAGCGTCGTCGAGCTGGTCCAGGTCGTCACGCAGGCGGCGCAGCACGGCCTCGGTCTCGGTGCGGGGCGTTCTCGGCTCGGTCATCCGGTGCCACCTCGGCGAATCGGCCGTGCGACCAACGATGGGCCCCTATGCTCGGCCGCGTCCTTATAGATGACCGGCACGAAGTACGGGCCGTACGAAAGTGCGGGTCGTCACAGCGGAGGCGAGGTGGGATATGGGCATGGCGCTCGAAGGTCCCATCGGCGAACGCATCGCGCTCTACCGCCGCCGGCGCGGGCTCAGCCAACGACAGCTCGCCGGCCTGATCCACCGCTCCGAGTCCTGGCTGTCCCAGGTCGAGCGCGGCATCCGCTCGGTCGACAAGCTCTCGGTCCTGATCGACATCGCGAAGGTCCTGCACGTCAAGGTCGAGACCCTCGCCGGCCAACCGTTCTCCCTCGCCCCCAACGGCGAACCCGACCTCGACGGCATGGCCGCCATCGAGGACGCCCTGTCCGCCTACCCCAGCCTCGGCGTCACCACTCCCCCCGCCGCGCGGCTGACCGACATCGGCCGGATGACCACCGAGGTCCACCTGCGCTACCAGAGCGCCGACTACGCCGCCGCCGCCCGCATCCTGCCCTCGCTGATCAAGAGCGTCGACTGGCTCGTCGTCGAGACCCACGGCGACGAACGCCGGCGCGCGCTCGAACTGCAGAGCAGCGTCTACGTCGCCGCCGCCAAGCTCGTCACGAAGGTCGGCAACGGCGAGCTCGCGCGGCTCACCGCCGACCGCGCCGCCACCGCCGCCCTGCACGCCGACTCCCCCACCCTCGGCGCCGCGGCGGCGTACCAGGTCGCGTGCGCCTTCCTGAAGAACGACCGCCTCGAAGAGGCCGAGAACATCGCCGTCCTGAGCCGCGGCCAACCTCGACGACGACTCACCCGAAGGGCTGTCGGTCCGCGGCGCCCTCACGCTGATCTCTGCCGTCATCGCCGGCCGCCGCAACGACCGCGCCGAGGCAACCGAACGCCTCCAGCGCGCGCAGGCCCTCGCCGAGCAGCTCGGCGAGGACGCCAACCACGCCTGGACCGCGTTCGGACCCACGAACGTCGCCATCCACCGCGTCTCGGCGGCCGCCGAGCTGGGCGACGCCCAGACGGCGATCGCGCAGGCCGAGCTCGTCGACGTCTCCGGACTGCCGAGCGGGCTCCTCAGCCGGCGTGCGCAGATCCACATCGACATGGCGTGGGCCTACACCCAACGCCGCGCCGACGCCGAGGCCGTCATCAACCTCATGGAAGCCGAGCGAGTCGCACCGCAGACGCTGCGCTACAACGTCCTCGTGCGCGAGCTCCTCCGCGAGATGCTCAAGCGCGAGCGCCGGACGGCAACGCCAGGCCTTCGAGCGCTGTCGCAGCGAGCCGGAGTCCTCCAGCCGTGACCGATGCCCGGCCCGTCGTCTACGTGATCGGCTTCAGCGCGCCGCCAGTGCTGCACCTCCAGGACTTCGTAACGCAGCTCAAGACCGACGGATGGGACCCGTACGTCGTGTTGAGCCCGACCGCCGCGTCATGGGTAGACGTCGACCTCCTGCGCAGCGCCAGCGGCCACGCGGTCCGTGTCGAGCCACGTACTCCTGCCAAGCAGGACCCACTGCCGCCCGCGGCCGCGATGATCGCTGCTCCCCTTACGTTCAACAGCCTGAACAAGTGGGCTGCCGGGATCAGCGACACCCTGGCTCTAGGTCTACTGAACGAGGCGCTCGGCCTCGATCTGCCGATCATCGGCGCACCCTGCGTCAAGGCCGCGTTGCGCCGGCACCCCGCGTACCCGCGAAGCATCAAGATCCTCACCGCAGCGGGGGTCGACGTACGCGACCCCGACGCGATCGTCGTCAAGACGCCGAGAGGTGCGCTCACCTTGGACTGGCAGGCATGCATTCCCTACAGGTGAGCGGAACCGGTCTACCGGCGGGCGATGGCGAAATCGGCCGGAGGCGGTCAGCGGACGTGCCAGCCCTCGCCCAGCCCTCGTCCGCCAGTGGCGCGCGATTGATGGCGTCCCGACGCGCCCGCCAGTCATGCAGGAGCTCGTCCATGAGGGCTGTGAAGCGGTCACCGTGACCACGTTCCCGCAGGTGGGCCATCTCATGCATAACGATGCCTTCCGCGGAGTCCGGGTGCTTCGCCGGATGCTCCACTTCGGCACGGTCCGCCCAGACAGTTGGCTCCCAGTGGCGATGACCGACGGCGGCCTGCCCGGCCAACCAGACCTCGTACAGATCAACCGCCGCGCCGCCCTTGGACGCGAGGTCCTCGCAACGCCATCTCAGCAGCTCAACCGCCATGTGACGGCACCGCAGAGCTGCGCGAAGATCACAGATGATCGACTATCGACGAGGTCCTCGCAACCTGCTACGTTCTTGCTGGTAGGGGCGCCCGGTGCAGCCCATCCGGCGAAACGCTCGCCCAGCCCGTCAGGGCATTGAAACTATGAGCGGTCAGCCGTACATCGAACCCGATTGCCGGCGAAACGCTCGCCCAGCCCGTCAGGGCATTGAAACGAAGCTTCGCTTCGGCGTCCGTCGGTGACGTATCGGGCGAAACGCTCGCCCAGCCCGTCAGGGCATTGAAACACGCTGATCGCCTGATGATGCTCCAGCTGGTCAGCGGCGAAACGCTCGCCCAGCCCGTCAGGGCATTGAAACCGGTGCTCCACCACTGATCCGGCAACGATTCCGTCGGCGAAACGCTCGCCCAGCCCGTCAGGGCATTGAAACCTGACGCCGAGTCGGTCTGCCAGCTGTGACCTGCAGTCGGCGAAACGCTCGCCCAGCCCGTCAGGGCATTGAAACTGGCACGTCGACGTGCACAGCGATGGGTCGCCGACGGCGAAACGCTCGCCCAGCCCGTCAGGGCATTGAAACTCAGCAACGTCTTGCCGCACTCGCCACAGGTCGTCGGCGAAACGCTCGCCCAGCCCGTCAGGGCATTGAAACGTCGAGCCTGCCGATGCCGCTCACAGTCGTCCGACGGCGAAACGCTCGCCCAGCCCGTCAGGGCATTGAAACGTAGCGCGATCGGGTCTGCGACGTACGGCGAGTCGCGGCGAAACGCTCGCCCAGCCCGTCAGGGCATTGAAACATGACGATTGCGACTGGCCATTGCAGAACTGAGTCGCCGGCGAAACGCTCGCCCAGCCCGTCAGGGCATTGAAACCCGTTGCCGCGGCACATGACGCGACGAGGTCCCGCGGCGAAACGCTCGCCCAGCCCGTCAGGGCATTGAAACAGTCAGCTGCGCCGGCCGGTGACGACTGTCCAGTCGATCGCGGCGAAACGCTCGCCCAGCCCGTCAGGGCATTGAAACTGCTTACGACGTCTGCGGATCCGCACGCTGTCGACCGGCGAAACGCTCGCCCAGCCCGTCAGGGCATTGAAACGCGACATGCCGGCGCGATCAGCCGAGGTCGGTGCGCATGGCGAAACGCTCGCCCAGCCCGTCAGGGCATTGAAGTGGAACAAGACTTATCGGACCGAACGGCAGATACCAGTCGAGGTACGCAGCCAGCCTCCGTCGCACCGCCGCGAACCGAGATTGCAGGGGGAGTAACGGTCGTCCCGTCCAAGCCGACGGTCTGCTGAGTGCGCCGACGACCCG
>CAVSJZ010000040.1:2500-155497 GCA_963728105.1 uncultured Actinomycetota bacterium
CCGGCCGCTGCGGCACCCAGGCGACGCGGCGCAGCCAGGCGTCGCGGTCGACGTCGGCGAGGTCGATCCCGCCGACCGTGACGTGGCCGCCGTCGGGCGTGCGCAGGCCGAGCAGGACGTCGACGAGCGTCGACTTGCCCACCCCGCTCGGGCCCGAAAGGCCGACGCAGGTCCCGGGCGCGAGCTCCAGGTCCAGCCCGTCGAGGACGGGGCCGCCGCGGCCCTGCACGGTCAGCGCCGAGCACCGCAGCGGGACCCGGGCCGGGTCGGGGGCAGGGACGCGGCCGCCCTCGGCCCGCGCGGGCCGTTCGAGGACCGCGAACACCTCGGCGGACGCGGCCAGGCCCTCCGCCGAGTCGTGGAACCGCGCGCCGACCGCCCGCAGCGGCAGGTAGACCTCCGGCGCGAGCAGCAGCACGAGCAGCCCCGTGCCCAGGTCGAGCCGGCCCTCGACGAGCCGCAGGCCGATCGACACGGCCACCAGCGCGACCGAGAGCGTGGCCACCAGCTCCAGGACGAGCGCGGACAGGAACGCGACCCGCAGCGTGCGCAGCGTCGCCCGCCGGTACTCCCGCGCGAGCGTGCGCATCCGGTCGGACTGGGCCCGCGCCCGGCCGAAGGAGACGAGCACGTCGAGGCCGGCGACGAGGTCGAGGAAGTGGTGGCCGAGCACGGCCAGCGCGCGCCACTGCCGGCGCGTGGCCGCCTGCGTCCGGAGGCCGACGAGGATCATGAACAGCGGCACCAGCGGCACCGTCAGCGCGACGATCAGCCCGGACAGCGGGTCGGCGAGCAGGATCCGCAGGCCGACGGCCGCGGGCACGAGCGCCGCGACCAGCAGGGCCGGCAGGTAGCGGCTGAAGTAGCCGTCCAACCCCTCCAGGCCGCGGCTGGCCAGCGCGGCCAGCTCGCCGGACGCCGGCAGGTCCCGCTCGCGCGGGCCCAGCCGCAGCACGTGGGCGACGAGCGACGAGCGCAGGGTGCGCACGACGTCCGCGGCGGCCCGGTGGGCCGCCACCTCGCCGGCCCAGGCGAGCGCCGCGCGCCCGGCGACCACCAGCAGCAGGACGAGCAGGACGGGCGTCACCGCGGTCGCGACCCCACCGACGACGCCGGCGAGCAGGCCGGCCAGCAGCTGCGCCTGGACGAGCACCAGGCCCGCGGTCGCCGCGGTGATCGCGGCGGCGGCCGCGATGAAGCGGCGCGCGGCCGCGGCGTGCCGCAGCAACCGCGGGTCCAGCGGCTTCACCGAACCGGCTCGTCGTCGACCGCCGCCGCCCGGGCGGGCAGCCCGCCGCCGCTGGGGATGTCGGTCCCGGAGATCCGGCGGCGGAACACCCAGAACGTCCACGCCTGGTAGGCGAGCACGATCGGGGTGAACACCACGGCCACCCAGGTCATGATCGTCAAGGTGTACGGGGTCGAGGACGCGTTCGTGGTCGTGAGGCTGAACGCGGGGTCGGTGGTCGAGGGCAGCACGTTCGGGTACAGCGTGCCGAACAGCGTGACGACCACGGCCACGATCGCGGTCGCGGTCGCGACGAAGGCCCAGCCGTCCCGCGCCCGCAGCGTCGCCACCACCGCGGCGACCAGCGCCGCCGCGGCGACGAGGACGGTCAGGCCCGTCCACAGCGGACCGCCGCCGGCCAGGAACGTCCAGACCAGGAACGCGCCGCCGAGTGCGATGACCGCCCCGCCGAGGCGCGGGGCCAGCGCGCGGGCCCGGTCGCGGACGTCACCGCTCGTCTTCAGGGCGAGGAACACCGCGCCGTGGAAGGCGAACAGCGACAGGGTCGCCAGGCCGCCGAGCAGCCCGTACGGGTTGAGCAGGGTCAGCAGCGTGCCCGTGTACTCGTGGTCCGCGTCCAGCGGCACGCCGTGGACGATGTTGGCGAACGCCACGCCCCACAGCAGCGCCGGCAGCGTCGAGCCGACGACGATCGCGATGTCCCAGTTGCGCCGCCACCGCTCGCTGTCGATCTTGCCGCGGAACTCGAAGGCCACCCCGCGGATGATCAGCGCGACGAGGATGAGCAGTAGGGCCAGGTAGAAGCCGGAGAACAGGCTCGCGTACCAGGCCGGGAAGGCGGCGAACGTCGCGCCGCCCGCGACCAGCAGCCAGACCTCGTTGCCGTCCCATACCGGGCCGATGGTGTTGATCGCGACCCGGCGGTCGGTCGAGGTGCGGCCGACGAAGGGCAGCAGCATCCCGACCCCGAAGTCGAACCCCTCGAGGACGAAGTACCCGGTCCACAGGATCGCGATGAGCACGAACCAGATGTCGGTGAGCGCCATCTCGTCCCTCCTAGTACGCCACGGCCAGCGGCCGGGGCTCGTCGGAATCGGTCCGGTCGTCGACCGGGGTCGGCGGCGGGCCCGCCTTGGCGTAGCGGACCATCAGCACGGCGTCGACCACCGCGAGCGCGCCGTAGAGCAGCGTGAACACGACCAGCGAGACCAGCACGGACCAGGCGGGCACGCTGGGGGACACCCCGGCCGCGGTCTTGAGCACGCCGAAGACCGACCACGGCTGGCGGCCCATCTCGGTGAAGATCCAGCCGACGCTGTTGGCCAGGAACGGCAGGGCCAGCCCCGCGAGGGCGGCGGTCCAGAACCAGCGGGGGACGCCGGCGGAGCGCCGCCGCGTGTACCACAGGCCGATGATCGAGATCAGGGCGGCGAGCGCTCCGAAGCCGATCATGAGCCGGAACGTCCAGTAGGTCATCGGGATGACCGGCATGTAGTCGCCGGGCCCGTACTGCGCCGTCTCGGCGGCCTGGACGTTGCGGATGCCCTCGACCGTCCCGTCGAACGAGCCGGTCGCCATGAACGACAGCACGCCGGGCACGCGCACGCTCCAGACCTCCTTCGACCCGTCCAGCGACCCGATGGTGAACAGCGAGAAGGACGCGGGCGACGTGGTGTCGTAGAGCGCCTCGGCCGCCGCCATCTTCATGGGCTGCTGCTGGGTCATGAGCCGGGCCTGCAGGTCGCCGGTGAACACGACGCCGATGCTGGCGATCAGCACGGTGACCAGCGCCAGCCGGATGGACGGCCGGAACACCTCGGTGTGGCGGCCGCGGGCGAGGTGCCATGCACTGATGCCGATCATGAACATGCCGGCGGTGACGAAGCACGCCGTGATCGTGTGCGCGAACGCGCCGACGGCTGTCGAGTTGGTCAGCACGGCGCCGAAGTCCTTCAGCTCGGCGCGGTGGGTCGCGGGGTTCACGACCGAGCCGACGGGGTGCTGCATCCACGAGTTCGCGGCGAGGATGAAGTACGCCGACAGCATGGTGCCGATCGAGGCCAGCCAGATGCACGCCAGGTGCACCCGCTTGGGCAGCCGGTCCCAGCCGAAGATCCACAGACCGAGGAAGGTCGACTCGAGGAAGAACGCGAGCAGGCCCTCGATGGCCAGGGGCGCGCCGAAGATGTCGCCGACGAACCGGCTGTAGTCGCTCCAGTTCATGCCGAACTGGAACTCCTGGACGATGCCGGTCACCACGCCCATGGCGAAGTTGATCAGGAGCAGCTTGCCCCAGAACTTCGTCATGCGCAGCCAGGCGTCGTCGCCGGTGCGAACCCACACGGTCTGCATGCCGGCGACCAGCAACGACAGCCCGATCGTCAGGGGGACGAACAGGAAGTGGTAGACGGTGGTGATCGCGAACTGCCACCGCGCGAGGTCGAGGTTCACTGACGAAGAATCACCGGTCGGTCGGCCCTGTGGGAGAGGCCGTCCGGCCCACTCGGCGGGGACGGGTGACCTCGACCCGGATCACACCGTCCCGGACGTGGGGGGCCGTTAGGCCCTGCCCGGTCCGGCCGGCGGGAGCCTACCGTCGTTGCCGGACCTGACCTGACCGCACCGGTCGCTCCCCGGTCGCCGACGCCCGGCGAGGGCCTGCCGTCACCCGACCCCGGAGCCCCTGTTGACGATCACCGCCGGATCCGCGGCGACGCCCCGTCCCGACCTCGCCGAACCCGCCGCGCTGGACGCGTGGTGGCGGGCGGCCAACTACCTGGCCGTCGGCCAGATCTACCTGCAGGCCAACCCGCTGCTGACCGAGCCGCTCACCCCGGCGCACATCAAGCCCCGCCTGCTGGGCCACTGGGGCACGACGCCCGGCCTGACGTTCCTGTGGACCCACCTCAACCGCGTCCTGCGCCGGACCGGGCAGGAGACGCTGTTCGTCACCGGGCCCGGCCACGGCGGCCCGGCCGTGGTCGCGACCGCCTGGCTGGAGGGCACCTACACCGAGCGCTTCCCCGACGTCACCCGCGACGCGGCCGGCATGGCGCGGCTGTTCCGGCAGTTCTCCTTCCCCGGCGGCATCCCCAGCCACGCCGCCCCCGAGACGCCCGGCTCGATCCACGAGGGCGGCGAGCTCGGCTACTCGCTCGCCCACGCCTACGGGGCCGCGCTGGACAACCCGGACCTGCTCGTCGCCTGCGTCGTCGGGGACGGCGAGGCCGAGACCGGGGCGCTGGCCGCCTCGTGGCACGCCAACAAGTTCTGCCACCCCCACCGGGACGGCACGGTGCTGCCGATCCTGCACCTCAACGGCTACAAGATCGCCAACCCGACGGTGCTGGCCCGCATCCCCGAGAGCGAGCTGCGGTCGCTCCTGGTCGGCTACGGCCACGACCCGGTGTTCGTCGAGGTCGACGCGCTGGCCGACCCGATGGTCGCGCACCGGGCCATGGCGGCCGCGCTCGACACCGTGACCGACCGGATCGCCGCACTGCGGGCCGACCCCGGATCGTCCCGGCCGCGCTGGCCGATGCTCGTGCTGCGCAGCCCCAAGGGCTGGACGGGTCCGCGGGAGGTCGACGGCCTGCCGGTCGAGGGCACGTGGCGGTCCCACCAGGTGCCGCTCGCCCAGGTGCGGGAGAACCCCGCGCACCTCGCGGCGCTGGAGCGCTGGCTGCGCTCGTACCGGCCGGGGGAGCTGTTCGACGCCGGCACGCCCGTCCCCGAGCTGGACGCGCAGGTCCCGGCCCGCCGGATGAGCGCGACGCCGTACGCGAACGGCGGCGAGCTGCTGCGCCCGCTGCGCCTGCCCGACCGCGGCGGTGCCGCGGTGCCCGTCCCCGGCCCCGGCGCGGTGACGGCCGAGGCCACCCGCCTGCTGGGCGGCTGGCTGCGGGACGTGATCACCGCGAACCCGGACACGTTCCGGCTGTTCGGACCGGACGAGGTCGCGTCCAACCGGCTGCAGGACGTCTTCACGGTGACCGACCGCCAGTTCGAGGGCGAGCGCCTGCCCGGCGACGACCACCTGGCCGCGGCCGGTCGGGTGCTGGAGATCCTCTCCGAGCACGTGTGCGAGGGCTGGCTGGAGGGCTACCTGCTCACCGGCCGGCACGGGATCTTCACCTGCTACGAGGCGTTCATCCACATCGTCGACTCGATGGTCAACCAGCACGCCAAGTGGCTCAAGGTGAGCCGGTCGATCGCGTGGCGCCGCCCGATCGCGTCGCTCAACATCCTGCTCACCAGCCACGTCTGGCGGCAGGACCACAACGGGTTCTCCCACCAGGATCCGGGCTTCATCGACCACGTCGTCAACAAGAAGCCCGACATCGTGCGGGTCTACCTGCCACCCGACGCCAACACCCTGCTCGCCGTGGCCGAGCACTGCCTGCGCTCCTGGGACCGGATCAACGTCGTCGTGGCCGGCAAGCAGCCGGCGGCCCAGTGGCTCGACCCGGACGCCGCGGCCGCGCACGTCGAGCGCGGGATCGGCATCTGGGACTGGGCGGGTACCGACGCCGGGACCGAGCCCGACGTCGTGCTGGCCTGCTGCGGGGACGTCCCGACCCTCGAGACGCTGGCCGCTGTGACGCTGCTGCGCACCCACCTGCCCGACCTGCGGATCCGGGTCGTCAACGTCGTCGACCTCATGCGGATCAACGACCCGCGCGAGCACCCGCACGGCCTGTCCGACCGCGAGTACGACGTGCTGTTCCCCCCGGACGTGCCGACGATCTTCGCCTACCACGGCTACCCGTGGCTGATCCACCGCCTGACCTACCGGCGTGCCCACCACCACCAGCTGCACGTGCGCGGCTACGTCGAGGAGGGGACGACGACCACGCCGTTCGACATGCTCATGCTCAACAGCCTCGACCGCTTCCACCTCGCCGCCGACGTGATCGACCGCGTGCCCGCGCTGCGGGTGCGGCACGCGGCGCTGCGCCAGCACCTGCTCGACGAGCGGCGCCGCTGCCGCGCCCACACCCGCGCCACCGGCGAGGACGCCCCCGACGTGCTGGGCTGGCGCTGGGAGCCGGCCGGGTGAGGGTGCTCGTCGTCAACGCGGGGTCGAGCAGCGTCAAGCTCAGGCTGCTGGACCCGGACGACCGGCTCGTCGACGCGGTGGACGTGCCGGCCGACCGCGGCCACGCGCCCGCGGGTGCGTTGGCGGCCGCGCTGGCGAAGCTCGGCGGTGACGGCGCCGTCGACGCGGTGGGCCACCGGGTCGTGCACGGCGGCACCGCCTTCACCGGCCCGGCCCGGCTCGACGCCACCACGCTCGCCGCGCTGGACGAGCTCACCGCGCTCGCCCCCCTGCACCAGCCGGCGGCGCTGGCCGCGGCGCGGGCGACCACCGCCGCCCTGCCCGACGTGCCCGCGGTGGCCTGCTTCGACACCGCCTTCCACGCCGGCATGCCGGCGGCGGCCGCCACGTACGCGCTGCCCCCGCGGTGGCGCGCCGAGCTGGGCGTGCGCCGGTTCGGCTTCCACGGGCTCGCCCACGCCTGGGGCGCCCGCCGGG
This sequence comes from uncultured Actinomycetota bacterium, assembly GCA_963728105.1. Taxonomy (GTDB): domain Bacteria; phylum Actinomycetota; class Actinomycetes; order Mycobacteriales; family Pseudonocardiaceae; genus Pseudonocardia. The sequence goes on from CAVSJZ010000040.1 coordinate 9,286, forward strand.
CGGCCGAGCTCGCCGGCCCCGGGCTGCGCACGGTCGTCGCGCACCTCGGCTCGGGCGCCTCGCTCTGCGCGGTCGACCGGTCCGGCCGCTCCGTCGACACCACGATGGGCTTCACCCCGACCGCCGGTCTGGTCATGGGCAGCCGGTGCGGCGACCTCGATCCCGCCGTCCCGCTGTGGCTGGTCGAGCACGCCGGCCTCGACGCCGGCGAGGTCGCCGAGGCGCTGGACCACGCGAGCGGCCTCGCCGGCCTGGCCGGCACGCCCGACATGCGCGCCGTCCTGGACGGAGAGCGCGCGGGCGACCCGGACGCCGCGCTCGCCGTCGCGGTGTGGCTGCACCGGCTGCGGGCGGGCGTCGCCGCCATGGCCGCGGCGCTGGGCGGGGCCGACGTGCTGGTGTTCAGCGGCGGCATCGGCGAGAACGCCGCCGCGCTGCGCGAGCGGGCGGTCGCCGGGCTCGGCTTCCTCGGCGCGGCGCTCGACCCTACGGCCAACGCCGGGGTGGCCGCGGGCGCCGACGCCGACGTCAGCCGGGCGGGCGCCCGGGTCCGTACCCTGGTCGTGCACGCCCGCGAGGACGTCGTCGTCGCCGGTCAGGTCCGGGGGCTGCTCGGCGGGACGGAGATCGTCAGCTGACCGTCAGCTCGCCTCCCGAGCGGGGGCGTCCCGGCGGCAGGATGCTCGTCGCAGGGCGCTGGCGTCGGCGGCCGGGAAGGGGATGCGCGTGGACAGCCCGAAGGCCCGTCCGGGAGGGTCCCGGTGACCGCCGTGACCCCGGGCGGGAGCCGCCGGACCGCTCCGCTCGTCGGGCATGCCGCCGACGACCGGGCTCGCCAGATCCGGCTGCTCATGGTCGAGGACGACGAGCGGATCCGCCTGGCGTTGGGCCTCGCGCTGGCCGACGAGGGCTGCGCGGTCGTCGAGGCCCCGACAGGCGAGGCGGCGCTGGCGGTCGTCGAGCACGCGGCCATCGACGTCGTGCTGCTGGACCTGATGCTGCCCGGCGTCGACGGGCTGGAGGTGTGCCGCACGCTGCGCTCCCGCGGCGACCTGCCGATCATCATCGTGTCGGCCCGCTCGGACAGCTCCGACGTCGTCGCGGGCCTCGAGGCCGGTGCCGACGACTACGTGACCAAGCCACTGGTGGCCGGCGAGCTGGCCGCCCGCATCCGGGCCCTGCTGCGCCGCCGCCGCCCGCCGGCCGGCGGGTCCGTCCTGCGGCTGGGCCCGCTGGAGATCCGCCCCGAGGAGGGGACGGTCTCCTGCGACGGCGAGCCCGTGCACCTCACCCGCACGGAGCTGGGCCTGCTGGTCGAGCTGGCCGCGGCCGGGGGCCGGGTCGTGTCCCGCGAGGACCTGCTGCGGCGGGTGTGGGGCTACGACTACTTCGGCGACACCCGCCTGCTCGACGTGCACATCCGGCGCCTGCGTCGCAAGGTGGAGCGTGACCCGGACAACCCGGATCGCGTGCTCACCGTGCGCGGCCGGGGTTACCGTGCTGGCGGCGCCTGACCAGGGGCGCCCCGGCCGGACGCCGGAATGGACGTGGCAAACGGGTGGTGGTCCGATGTGGGTCACCCGGCTCTCCCTGCGATGGCGCGTGGCGATCGCCTTCGGGCTGGGCTCGCTGATGATCACCGGTGTCCTCGCGGTGCTCACCTGGAACCTGGCGTCCGGCTACATGGTCCGCCAGCGCGAGGCGGGCGCCGTCGCCCAGTCCCAGGTCAACGTGCGCCTCGTCGAGGGCGCGCTCCGGTCGGACCCCACCGGCCTGAAGGACCTGCTGCGCGGCCTCGCGACGGACTCCGGCACGACCGTGCTGCTGCAGCAGCCCGGCGGCTGGCTCACCAGCGGGCGGCAGATCGACCCGATGCGGCTGCCCCACCCCCTGCTCGACCTCGCCTCCCACGGGATGCCGGCCCACCAGCGGCTCGTCGTCGACGGTGACCCGGTGCTGGCGGTCGCGTGGCCCGTCGGGACCGTCGTGTACGTCCAGCTGTTCCCGCTCACGAGCCTCGACCAGGCCTTCCGGTTCCTGTCCGCGGTGCTCACGATCGGGGTGCTGGCCGCCGCGCTGCTCGGCGTCGTGCTGGGCCACTGGGCGTCGCGGCGCGCGCTGCGCCCGCTGACCGAGCTCACCGCGGCCGCGTCCCGGGTGGCGGCCGGCGACCTGGCGGCCCGGCTGTCCGAGCGACCCGACCCCGACCTCATGGCGCTGGCCAGGACGTTCAACGCGACGGCCGACGCCCTGGAGCGGCGGGTGCGCCAGGACGCCCGCTTCGCCGCCGACGTCAGCCACGAGCTGCGCTCGCCGCTGACGACGATGGCCAACGCCGCGGCCGTGCTCGCCAGGCGCCGCGACGAGCTGACCGGGACCGCCGCCCGGGCCCTCGACCTGCTGCTGTCGGAGGTCGCGCGCTTCCAACGCATGGTCGTGGACCTCATGGACATCAGCCGCGACCGGCTCGTCGACCGCGAGGACGACGAGCTCGTCGACCTGGGCGAGCTCGTGTGCAACGTGGCCGCCGTGGCGCCCACCCCGACCCCGGCCCCGGACGTCTCCGAGCCGGCGCCGCTGGTGCAGGGCGACCGCAGGCGCCTGGACCGGGTCGTGGCCAACCTCGTCGAGAACGCCGAGCGCTACGGCGGGGGGCCGATCCGGATCGCCGTCCTGCGCCGGGAGGACCAGGCCCGGATCGAGGTCGACGACGCCGGGCCCGGCGTGCCCGAGGAGCACCGCCGCCAGGTGTTCGAACGGTTCAGCCGGGGTGGCCTCGCCGGCAGCCGCGGGGGCGACGGCGGCAGCGGGCTCGGCCTCGCCCTCGTCGCCCAGCACGTGGAGCGGCACGGCGGGCGGGTGTGGGTCGAGGACCGGCCGGGGGGCGGCGCCCGGTTCGTCGTCGAGGTGCCGGAGGTGCCGCGGTGACCGGGCGGCCCCGCGCCGCCCGACCCGCCCTCGTGCTCGCCGCCGCGCTGGCCGCGGCCGCGGCCGTCGCGGGCTGCGGGGTGTCCGCGGAGGCGAGCCCGGTGCCGGTCCCCTCGACGGGGCAGCCGCCGGTGCCGACGCCGACGGTGGCCGCGCGCCCCAGCGCGCCGCCGCCCGCCCCCGTCCCGACGGCCGTGCCGCCCGGGACGGTGCCGGTGCTCCCGCCGTCCCGCTGACGCCCGGCGCCTCCGGTGCCTTGCGCGGGCCTTGCGATGCCGGCCGCTCGATGGCTCGTGCCGCGATACATGAGTATCGTCGAACGATATAAAATGTCGAACCGGGAGGAGAGATCACCACGATGTGGGAGGACCTCACGATCGCCCTGAGCTGCCTGGGCTTCGTCGCCGCCGTCGCGGTGCTGGTCGCCGAGCTGCCGGCCGTGTTCGAGCAGACGCGGGCCTGGGTCGGGCGCAGGCGGGAGAGCCACCACCACGGCTGAGCGCCGACGGCCCCGGGGTCAGCTGCCGGGCAGCTGGCCGAGGGTCACCTGCACCTGCCGGGTGGACCCCTGCTGCGTCCGCAGGGTCAGCGTGACGACCTGGCCGGGGTCGAGGCCGGCGAGGATCTGGCTCAGCTGGGCGGTGGTCGACACGTCCTTGCCGTTCAGCTGGGTGATGACCTCGCCGACCGCGACACCCGCCTGCGCGGCGGGGCCACCGGACTGGACCTGCGCGACCCCGACCCCCGCCGGGTTGCCGCTCGAGTCGACGACCGTCACCGCACCGATGCCGAGGTCGGCGCGGTGGCTGTTCTGCACGTGCCCGCCGTTCTGCACGAGCTGCCCGGCGATGTCGGTGACGAGGTTGGACGGAATGGCGAAGCCGATGCCGGGCGCGGCCGACCCGCCGGTCTGCGGGTCGAGCGCGGCCAGGGTGGGGATCCCCACGACCTTGCCCTGCAGGTCCGCCAGCGCCCCGCCGCTGTTCCCGGGGTTGATCGCGGCGCTGGTCTGGACGACCTGCGGGAGGGTGGCCCCCGGGCCGTTCCCGCCCTGCCCCGGCTCGGTGACCGTGCGGCCGACGGCCGACACGATGCCCTCGGTGACGCTGCCGGTCAGGCCGAGCGGGTTGCCCAGCGCGAGCACGATGTCCCCGATGGCCAGCCCGGACGAGTCCCCGAACGAGGCCGGATGGAGGTTCGCCGGCGGCGCGGTGAGCTTCACGACGGCGATGTCGTCGGGCGGGTAGCTGCCGACCAGCGTCGCCGGCAGCGGCTTCGCGGTGTCGGCGAGCCGGACCTGGAAGCTCGTGGCGTTCGCGACGACGTGGGCGTTGGTGACGATGTCGCCCTTGGCGTCGAGGACGACGCCGGAGCCGAGACCCCTGTCGGTGGTGATCTGCACGACCGAGGGCAGCACGGCGTTCACGACCCGGACGTAGTCGGCCTGCAGGGCGGACGCCGAGGTCGGCGCGGTGGGGGCCGGCGAGGCGGGGGATGCGGACGGGGCCGCCGACGCCGTGGTGCCCGCCGCCGTGCAGCCGGCCACCAGCGCCGCGGCGGCGCAGGCGGCGACGGTGCCCGCCGCCACGCGGGCCGGGCGGCGCCGGCTCGCCGGGGGCCCGGTGGACGGTCCGGGTGCGGGTTCGCTGGGGGCGGTCGCAGGCATGGCGGCTCCCGGATCGAGCGGATCGAGGCCGACGCGGCACCGGTCCGCGCGGCGAGGACCGGCTACCCGGCACCCGTCGCGCCGAACCTGGCGACGGCCTGACGTTCGCCCCCCGCGGCGCACACCCGCCAGGCGTCAGCGAACCGTCAGCCGCGCACGGGCCGCTCACCCGGCCGGCTCGGCGCCGGCATGGGACGGTGACCGCGTGTCGTGTCCCTCCTGTGCCGCGCCCCGGCCGTGACGGCCGCGCTGCTGCCCGGCCGCCGCACCGTCCGGAGGATGGACGTGCTGGTCGTCCTCGCCGTACTGGTCGCGGTCGTGCTGGGCGTGCTGACCGGCGTCGAGCTGGCCCGCGTCGCCGAGCTGGGCACGGGGCTGCAGAACGTCGCGGGCGCGCTGGACCGCACCGGCCGCGCGTTGGACGCGGTCGCCGGCGTCCCCCTCGTGGGCGGCCAGGTCGGCGGGTTCGCCGACGGCGTGCGCTCGGCGGCCGCGCAGGTCCGGGCCGGTGGCGCGCAGGCCGTCGGCACGGTGCGCCTGCTGGCGGTGCTCGTCGGGCTGGCGATCGCCGCGGTGCCGCTGCCGGTCCTCGCGCTGTACGTCCCGTTCCGGGTGCGGCGCGCCCGCGCCCTGGGGGAGCTGCGTCAGGCGGTCGACGCGCCCGGCGGTCCCGAGCCTGCGCTGCTGGCGTTGCTCGCGCACCGGGCGGTGCTGTGTGTGCCGCTGGCGCGGCTGCGGGCGGTCACGCCGGACCCGTGGGCGGACCTGATGGCGGGTCGGCACGGGCCGCTGGCGCTGGCCGAGCTGGAGCGGCTCGGCGTCCCAGCCGGGCCGGCCAGCCGCTGACCGGCCCCACGAGGGTGATCAGCGCGGGCACCAGCAGCGTCCGGACCAGGAACGCGTCGATCAGGATGCCCACGGCCAGCGCGAACGCCAGCTCGGTGAACGTGTCGAGCGGGACGACGGCCAGCACGGCGAAGCTGAGCGCCAGCGTCAGCCCGGCCGCGCTGATCGCCCGCGTCGAGCGCGGCACGGCGACGGAGATCGCCTCCGCGAGCGGCCGGCGCCGGGCGAGCTCCCAGACCGAGCCGACGCTGAACACGTTGTAGTCGCTGCCCAGCGCGACGAGCAGGACGGCGGCGGCGAACGGCACGAAGAAGACCACCCCGTCGTGGCCGAGCACGGTCTGGAAGACGAACGTCGTGAGGCCCAGCGACGCCGCGACCGCGAGCACGCTGCTGGCCAGCAGGTACAGCGGCGCGACCAGCGCCCGCAGGAACACGATCAGGAGCACGAGGCTCACCAGCCCGACGGCGAGGATGACGCGGCCGAGATCGGCGTCGGACTGGTCCACCAGCGCGGTCGCCACGGCGGTGTCGCCGGTGTAGGCGACGTCGGCCTCGGCGAGCCCGGCACCCGCCAGCAGCCGCGGCATGGCGGCCCGCAGGGCGCGCAGCCGACCGATCGCGGTCGCGCCGAGCGGGTCGGAGTCGAAGGCGATGAGGTAGCGCGCCGCGTCGCCGTCCGGCGCGAGGAACAGCCCGGCCTCGATCGGGAACGGCTGGTTCTGCGGGCCGAGCACGACCGAGACGCCGGGCTGGTGCGTCAGCGCGGAGGCCAGGTCGGCCAGCGCCTGCCGGCGGCCGGTGATGCCCGGCTGCGACACGATGACCTCGGTGGGGGACAGGATGCCGGGGGTGAAGCCGGCGGCAGCGGCCTCGGTGGCGACCCGGACCGGGTTGTGCGCCGGCAGTGACGACACCGGTGCGACGGAGTTGCGCAGGCCGCCGAGGGGCAGCGCGGCGACCAGCAGCCCCGCCGTGACGACCCCGCCGACGACGGCGGCCACGCGCCGGTCCCTCGCGATCCGCCCGACCGCCCACCCGCGCACCGACCGGCGCCGCGGGACCGGGCCGGCACCCGTCTCCGCGGTCCCGGTGTCCGCCGGTTCGGCGTCGGCGTCGACGTCCCCGGCCGCGCCGTCCGGCGGGGTGGCGGCGTCGGGGGAGGTGGCCGGGGGCGCGAAGCGCCGGGGCCAGAAGGCGTGCCGGCCCAGGATCGCCAGCAACGCGGGCACCGCGACGACCGCGACCACGAGCCCCACCAGCACGGTCACCGCGAGCCCGGGGCCCAGCTCGCGGAAGAGCCCCGAGCGGGCGACGACCAGGGCCGCGACCCCGCAGGCGACCGTCACGCCCGCCGTGACCACGATCGGCAGGAACTCGCGGACCGCGGCGCGCGTCGCGGCCGGGTTCCGCGCGCCGTCGCGGAGGCGGCCCTGCAGCCCGGCGAGGAAGAAGATGCTGTAGTCCGTCGTGATCCCGAGGATCAGCGCGACCACGATCGGCTCCAGCTCGACGGCGGCGGGCGCGTCCAGCAGGCCCGACAGGCCCGCGATCGCCCGGTCGGCCAGCAGGTACCCGGCGGCGGAGGTGCCCAACGTGATGAGCGGCGCGACCAGGGACCGGAACGCGACGCCCACGACGAGCGCGATGATGAGCAGCGTGACCGTCTCGACGGCCGGCAGCGCCGCGCCGATCACGGCGCCCTGCTCGATCTGCGCCGGCACCGCCCCGGCGATGCCGACCACGGCGTCCTGCGGCTGGTCGAGCCGGGCCGCGTAGCGCTGGGCCGCGAACTTCTGCGTGAAGATGCCCGCCGACGGGTCGGTGAACAGGTAGGTGACGATCGTGGTGTCGCGCTCGCCGGCCCCCGGCACCAGCACCGGGCTGTTGAGCAGCGGGTAGGCCGCCAGCAGGTCCCGGCCGGGCCCGAAGCCCTCCTGGAGCGTCTGCCGGTCGACCGCAGCGGCATGCTGCACCGAGCGGCCGATCGCGCCGGTGGCGAGCCCGTGCGGGTCGCGCTGCACGACCGCGATGCGGGTCAGCAGCGGCAGGCCGAAGCGGCGCACCGCGTTGATCTGGACCTGGATGATCGGGCCGCTCGTGGACAGCAGCCCCGACAGGTTGCCGCCCTGCGTCCCGATCCCGGGCAGCAGGGCCACGGCCGTCCCGGTGACGAGGCCGACCAACGCCACCAGCGGCCAGCGCCAGCGCTGCACGAAACGCGCGTACGCGGCGGCGACGCCCCGCTCCTCGGACCCGCCAACCGGCACGAAGAGCGATATACCCGAAGTGGGCCTCTGCGAAAAGCGCAGGCCTCATCCGCTGACGTGTTCCTGACGAATCGGCGGGAACGCCGTCCAGCGCGTGACGAGCCGCCGCCGCTGGCGTCCTATCAACCCGGGACACGGGATCGGCGACAGGAGGCGTTGGGCATGGTCACGACGAACCCCTCCCCGCGCGCGGAGACGGCCGGTGACGACCACCGGATGCGCCGGGACATCGGCACCATCGGGCTGCTGTTCACCGCCATCGGGTCGGTGATCGGCTCGGGCTGGCTGTTCGGGGCGCTGAACGCCTCGGAGATCGCCGGTCCGGCGTCGCTGATCTCCTGGGCGGCCGGCGGCGTGATGATCATATTCATCGGCTTCTGCTACGCGGAGCTCGGCGTCATGTTCCCGCACTCGGGCGGGGTCGTGCGGTTCCCGCACTACGCGTTCGGCTCCTTCGCGAGCTTCGCGACGGGGTGGATCAACTGGCTGGCGGCGGCCTCGGTCGCGCCGATCGAGGTCGAGGCGGCCCTGCAGTACGCCACCAACTACGTCCCGTGGCTGACGAAGCTGTCGGATGGCGGCGTCCCCGTCCTGACCGCGCCGGGCTACGCGGTCGCCACGGCGTTGATGGCGCTCTTCTGTGTGATCAACCTCTACGGGGTGCGCTGGTTCGCGCGGATCAACACGGCGATCGTGTGGTGGAAGCTGTTCATCATCGTGCTCGTCGTCGTCGTCTTCTTCGTGCTGTCGTTCAACGCCGACCACCTGGGCTCCGCGGGCGGGTTCGCCCCCTACGGCGCGCACGGGGTGTTCTCGGCCATCGCGACCGGCGGCATCGCGTTCTCCTTCTTCGGGTTCCGGCAGGGCGTCGAGCTGGCCGGTGAGACCCGCAACCCCCAGCGCAACATTCCGATCACGCTGCTCGGGTCCGTGCTGATCTGCGGCGTGATCTACGTCCTGCTGCAGCTGGCGTTCATCGGCGCTGTGCCGACCGAGTCGCTCTCGCAGGGCTGGAGCCAGGTCGGGACGAACTTCTCCGGCAACAGCAACGTGCTCGCCCAGTTCGGGCCGCTCGCCGCGATCGCGGGAGTGATCGGGGCCACCTGGCTCGCGATCCTGCTCTACATCGACGCGGTGGTCTCGCCCGCCGACACCGGCCTGATCTACACGACGGTCACGGCGCGGCTGTCGTACGCGATGGCCCGCAACGGCAACGTCCCCTCGAAGCTCGCGACCGTGAACGCGCGCGGCGTGCCGTGGATCTCGATCGCACTCGCCTTCGTGGTGGGCCTGATCTTCTTCCTGCCCTTCCCCGGATGGCAGGAGCTGGTCGGGTTCATCACGTCGGCCACGGTGCTGTCGTTCGGGTCCGGACCGCTGGCGCTGGTCGCCCTGCGCAGGGCGCTGCCGAACCGCACCCGGCGGTTCCGGCTGCGCGGCGGGCTCGTCGTGCCGTTCCTGGCGTTCTGGTCGTCGAACCTGATCGTGTACTGGTCGGGGTGGGACATCAACTGGAAGCTCTTCGCCGCCGTCCTGCTCGGCTTCGTCCTCTTCGGGGTGCACGAGCTGGTCTCCAAGGGCCGCACGCCCGAGGTGCACCTGCGCCACGGCCTGTGGGTCCTGCCGTGGCTGGCCGGGCTCTGCCTGATCAGCTGGCTCGGGTCGTTCCCCGACCCGAGCAAGGGCGCCGGCAACCTGGGAGTCATCGACTTCAACTTCGGCTTCCTGTGGACGGGCGTGCTCACCGTCGTGGTGATGTGGATGGCGATGCAGTTCCGGCTGCCCGCGGACGTCGTGGAGCGGTTGGTCCCGGGCGAGCACGAGGAGGCCGCGGGCAAGGACCAGGCGCCCGCCGAGTCCGAGTCCTGACCCACCCTCTCCAAACCCGACGAACGGCACTTTCGTTCAAACCTGTTGAACGAAAGTGCCGTTCGTTGTGTCGGGTGGGCGGGTGGCTCAGGACCCGCCGGACGCCTTCCGCAGCGGCGCGCAGGACGGCGCCTGGTCGAACGCCTGCGACAGCTGGGAGTTCTTCCGGATGGCCGACAGCAGCTGGGCGCTGTTCGTCAGCGAGCCGCCCACGTTCCCGGCCGCCGTGAGCGCCTGCGTGACGGACGCGGGGTCGTTCGGGTTGGTCTTCTGGACCTGGTCGCGGGCCTGCGTCAGGTCGGTCTCGAGCTGCGTCGCCTGCTCGCTCACCTGCGTGCTGATCTGGTCTCCGTTGTCGACCGGGGGCTTGCCGGCGGCCTGGATCTCCTGGCGGGCCGTGCCGGCCTGCTGCGCGGCGGTGCCGAGGTAGGTCAGGTAGCTCTGCCGGGTGGCCGCGAGGTCGTTGACGTTCGGCTGGGGCGGTGCGGCGAGCGTCTTGGCCACCGGGTCGAGCGCGGAGCACACCGTGCCCGTCCACTTCATCGCGGCGGGGGACGGCGCCGCGGTCGCCCCGGCCGTCGCGGAGGGCGCCGGCGTCGCGGTCGGAGCGGTGTCGGCGGCCGGCGGGGCGCTGCAGCAGACGAGTCCGAGGCCGAGCGTCGCGAGCGCGGCCGCTCGGCCCGCGCGGCGCACTGCGGGCAGGGATCGGACCTGGACGGGCATGGGACCTCCTCGGGGGCGAGGCCGGGCCGGTGCCGGCCGGGCCTTTGCGTTCGGCCTACCCGGGTGACGAAGTGGACAACCTTGCGCGGGGCCGACGATCGGCGCATCCACCTGCTGCGGGAGGGCGGCGGCCGACGGGTGGATGCGGCGCAGCCCGGGGCACGGGGCTGCGCACCGGACCCGGCTCCCAGGGGCAACGCCGGGTGGCCCGGCGCTGATCGAGCGAGCCACTCGCCGGCCGCCACGAGCATCGTCGCGTGGCGACCCGGCGACACGCCCGCCGCAGCGCCCGATCGTCAGGTGTTCGGCAGGCCGAGGACCCGCCGGGAGGTGCCCGTCGTGGTGGCGCCCGAGCAGGCGGTCGACGGGCCGGGCGCCGGGGCTCGGGCGAGGCGCGCGCTCCCCAGCTGCGCCTCTGCGCTCGCGAGGTCCTGCCGGGCGCCGCGGCCCATCGACCACCGTGGTCCGTTGTACCCGCTGTGCACGGGCCCGGCCGCCGGGTCGGCGGTTCGTCAGCGAGCTGGCAGGCGTGCGGTTGGGGCCGAAGGTCCCGACGGGCTAGGGCCGTCGGGGTGCGCCGGGAGGCGGCCGGGGGACGGTACGGTTCAGGAGGTCAGACCGTAGAGAGGACCCACCGTGCCCATCACCGTGTTCCTGCTCGACGACCACGAGATCGTCCGGCGCGGCATCGCAGGGCTGCTCGAGGCCGAGGACGACATCAAGGTCGTCGGCGAGGCCGGGACCGCGGCGGCCGCACTGGCCCGCATCCCCGCGCTGCGGCCCGACGTCGCGATCCTCGACGTGCGCCTGCCCGACGGCGACGGCGTCACGGTGTGCCGCGACGTGCGCTCGGCGGTGACACCGCCGCCGGCGTGTCTGATGCTCACCTCGTACTCCGACGACGAGGCCCTGTTCGGCGCGATCATGGCGGGGGCGGCGGGCTACCTGCTCAAGCAGGTCGCCGGCGTGGACCTGGTGGGGGCGGTGCGCACGATCGCGGCCGGCGGGTCGCTGCTGGACCCGAAGGCCACCGCGGCGGTGCTGGAGCGGCTGCGGCGGGGCGCCGAGCCGGAGGACCCCCGGTACGCGGCGTTGAGCCCGCAGGAGCGGCGCATCCTGGACCTGGTGGCCGACGGGATGACCAACCGGCAGATCGGCGCGGAGCTGTTCCTGGCGGAGAAGACCGTCAAGAACTACGTGTCGTCGCTGCTGCACAAGCTCGGGTTCGCCCGCCGCACCGAGGCCGCCGTGTACGCCGCCGAGCTGCGCCGCGGCGGGTCCTGACGGTCCCGACCGGCTAGCCGGCTCCCGCCAGCGAGGCCAGCACGTCGACGGCGGTGACGATGCCGACCACGCGGTCGCCGTCGAGCACGAGCGCGGCGTCGATCCCGGCGGCGTGCATCCGCCGGGCCGCAACGCTGCGCCGGTCGCCCGGCGCCAGCAGCGGCACGGCCCGGCAGACCTCGGCCACCGGCAGCGGGGGGACGCCGGGTGACGTCGCCGGCCCGAGCAGCAGGCGGGCCAGCTCGCCCTCCAGGAGCAGGCCCACGCAGCGGCCGCCCGACACGACCGGCAGGTGGCGCACGCCCTCCGCGGCCATCACGCGCAGGGCCACGGGCAGCAGGGCGTCGGCGGTGATCGCGACGACCGGGGCGGACATGAGCGCGGTGACGGGTGGGTCGTCGTCGAGCGCCTCGGGTGGGGCGGCCAGCTGCATCGCGTCCCCTCTCGCCACCCCGGCGACCGCCGGCGTCGGATGATTCCAGCGTCGGGCCGTCGGCCGCCGCCCGGCAGGGCCGGTGGTCCCGCCGGGGACGGCCCCTCGTCCCGTTCGACGGGGACGCCCGCCGTCTGGGCAGACCGGACCGATCGGGAGAGCCTCGTGGCAGCTGCTGTGAACGGGAGGTACCGATGACCGCGACTGCCGATGCGCCGGTGCTGGTGGGCGTCGACGGGTCCGGGCAGGCGATGGACGCCGTTCGCTGGGGCGCCCGCGAGGCGCTCGCCTGCGGCGCGCCCCTGCGCCTGCTCACGGCGTTCGGCTGGATGCCCGTGCTGGACGCGGAGGACCCGCTGCGCTCCCCGCACGCGGGACACGCGCTGCGGGAGGCGGCCGAGCGGGACCTCGCCGCGGCGCGGCAGGAGGCCGAGCGGCTCGCCCCCGGCCTGGAGGTGGTGACGGAGCTGCGCGCTGCCACGCCGGCCGGGCTGCTCGTGGACGGGTCCGCGTGGGCCCGGATGGTCGTCGTCGGCCACCGGGGGGCTGGCGGGTTCGCCACGCTGGTGCTGGGCTCGGTCGGCGCGGCGGTGGCCGCCCACGCCGCCTGCCCGGTCGTCGTGGTGCGGGGCGCCGGCGACGGGGCGGCCGCCCCCGCCACGGGTCCGGTCGTCGTCGGCGTCGACGGGTCGCCGGTGAGCGAGGCCGCGCTGGGCTTCGCGGTCGACGCGGCGGTCCGGCGCGGTGTGCCGCTGGTCGCCGTGCACGCCTGGCAGGACATCGCGTTCGACACGTCCGTCGCCGCTCTGATCGACTGGGACGCCGAGGTCGTGGAGCAGGAGGCGCTGCTCGCCGAGCGGCTGGCGGGATGGCACGAGAAGCAGCCGGACCTGGAGATCCAGCGGGTCGTCGTGCAGGACGACCCGGCGCGCGCGCTGCGGGACCGGTCCGCCGGGGCGCAGCTGGTCGTCGTCGGGTCCCGGGGCCGCGGCGGGTTCGCCGGCCTGCTGCTCGGCTCCGTCGGCCAGAGCCTGCTGCGGCACGCGGACTGCCCGGTCGCGGTCGTCCGTGACGGCGCGCGCTGAGGGAGGTGCCGACATGGGTGACATGGGCGTCGCAGGCGGTGGCGGCAGCAGGGGCGAGACGGTCGTCGTCGGTGTCGACGGCACGCCCGGCTCCGACGCCGCGCTGCGGTGGGCACTGGCCGACGCGGTGCACCGGGCCGGCTGCGTCCGGGCCGTGACCGTGGGCCCTGCGCCGGAGTACTGGGTCACGACCTACGGCATGGCGGTGGTGCCGCCCGTGGACGAGGTCCTGCGCGACCTGCGCACGCGGGCGCAGGTGCAGGTCGACGCCGGGCGGGCCGCGCTGGGCGGCGGCGACGCGCCACCGGTCGAGGTGGACGTCCGGCTCGGCCACGCGGCCGAGGAGCTGGTCGCCGCCTCCCGCGGCGCGGCCCAGCTGGTGCTGGGCCACCGCGGCCGCGGCCCCTTGCGCAGCGCCCTGCTGGGCTCGGTCGGGCTGCACTGCGTGCTGCACGCGCACTGCCCGGTCACGGTCGTCCGCCCGGGTGCGGGCGACGGCGCGGCCGACGTCGCGGAGCCCGGCGCGGCGCTCGCCGGCCGGGAGTGACGGTGGCCGCCGCCGCACCCCCGGTGGGGGACTGGCTCGTCGTGCCGGGGTCGCTGGAGCGCGGCTACCAGTGGGGCCGCATCGTCGCGGTCATCGACGACCCGCCCCATCCGGTGCACTACCGGGTCCGCTGGTGGGGCGACGCGCACGACACCGTCGTCCTGCCCCCGCCGGACGCAAGGATCGAGAGCGCCGGGCGCTGGCCGCAGCCCGGCGGGGACGCGTTCGGCCTGTGGCCCGCGCCGGACGACGGGCCCGCGCCGGCCGGCCCGGCCGGCGGCGAGGGCGCCTGAGCCCGGCGGCCCCCTCCCGTCAGGCCTTGAGGATGGCGTCGGCGAGCTCGGCTGGCCGGGTGAAGCAGGACTCGTGGCTGCCCGGGGCCTCGACGGCCGTGACCCCGAGGCGCTCGGGGAAACGCGGCGCCCACGCGAACTCGCCCGGCGGCAGCGCGATGTCCTCGACCGAGAGGACGTACGCCCGCGGGACGTCGGCGGAAAGCGGGTCGACGGTGGCCGTGAAGTACTGCATCGGGTGGGGCACGAGCAGGTCGAACACGGTCCGCTGGACGGGTTCCGGCGCGTCCTGCATGAACGCGGCCTGCCAGACCTCGAAGGGCAGGCTGACCGTGTCGTTGCCCGACGCGGCCGCCGAGGCGTTGAACAGGTCCTGGTAGGGCGGCGGGATCTCGTCCATCAGCGGCGCCCCCTCCGCCGGGACGAACGCGCTCCAGTAGACCGCCTTGCGCACGCGCGGGCCGAGCCGGTTGGCGGTCCCGGTCAGCGGGTAGCCGCCCCAGCTGTGCCCGACGAGCGTGACGTCGGTCAGGTCGTGGCGCTCCACGAGGGCGACCAGCGCGTCGACGACGTCGGTGAGGGCCAACCTCGTCGGGTCGTCGCCGTCGTGCAGGCCGGGCAGCGTCGGGGTGAGCACCGTGTGGCCCGCGGCCCGCAGGCGCTGGGCAACCGGACGCCACGCCCACCCGCCGTGCCAGGCGCCGTTGACCATCAGGTAGGTGTCGGCCATGCCGCTCCTTCGCGGTCGACGGTGTCGCGCGGATGATGGAGCCCGCGGCGGACCGCCGTCAACGGCCGGCGCCGGTCAGCCCGCGGCCCGGGCGGACTCCTCGACGGCGAGCTGGTCGACCAGCTCGTTCATCGGGTCGCCCGAGTGGCCCTTCACCCAGCGGAAGGCGACGTCGTCGCGCTCGTTGACGAGCGTGACCAGCGGCTCCCAGAGGTCCCGGTTCGCGACGGGCTTGCGCGCGCTGTTCACCCAGCCCCGCGCCAGCCAGCCGCGCCACCAGCCGTCACGGAAGCAGTTGACGACATAGGTCGAGTCACTCACCACGACGAGCGGGCCCGGCAGCGCGCGCACGGCCTCCAGGGCGGCCTGGATCTCCATCCGCTGGTTCGTCGTGGCCGGGGCGCCCCCGCTGCCGGTGCGTCCGTCGCGCGTCGCCCAGGCCCACCCGCCGGGGCCGGGGTTGCCCGCGCACGCCCCGTCCGTCCAGACCTCGAGCGCGCCGTCGGGGGCCGGCATCTCCCGGCGGGCCGCCCGCGCCGGGGTCGCGGTGGCCGTCCCGGCGGCGGGCCCGCTCGCGGCCGGCCCGCCGGCGCAACCGGCGTGTGCCCAGCCCTCCTGCGACTTGGCGATCTCCTCGCCGGGGTTGACGGGGCGCGAGCAGACGCGGCAGGTCGTCGCGTAGCGGGCGGTCATCGGCACGGCGGGTGACCCTAGCGGCGGCGCCCGGTCAGCCGGCGGGCCGGTCGAACCGGTAGACGTGGTGCAGGGGGTCGTCGACGGGGTTGTCGGGCTCCATCTCCCCGGACGCGACCCGCCGCGCGCCGGCCTTCTCCAGCGCCCGCCACGAGCGGCGGTTGGCCGCGACGACGGGCACGATCACGGCGCCCGCGTCGGGGTAGCGGGTCCAGGTGTCGGCGACGACGGCCCGCAGGACGCGCGGCCCGAGCCCCCTGCCGACCCGGCGGGGGTCGCCGAGGAGGTAGTCGATCGTCACCGCGCCCGGGGGCACGGCCAGGAGCGGCGCGATCGCCGTGACGTACTCCGGGTAGTCGTGCCAGCGGCAGCGCTGGACGAGGCCGACCGGCTCGCCGTCGAGCAGGACGAGCCAGTCCTCGTTCGGCTCCTCGCCCCGCGCGGAGGGCCCGAAGTCCCGCTCGACGGCGTCGGGCTCCGTCTCGTGGTTCCACCAGCGCGCGACGTGCGGCTCCCGCAGCCAGGAGCGGAGCAGCGGGAAGTCCCCGGGGGCGAGCCGCCGCAGCGTGATCGCACCGGACGTCACGGCCGCCATGGTGTCAGGCCGAGGTCGGGCACCGTAAAGACTCGCCTTACTCTTTGCTAGCCCGGCTAGTGAATTCGCCCGGTCGGATGCTGTCGCAGGCCCGGGCACCCCTTAGCGTGTGCCGACGCAGGGATGTGATCACCGACCGAGGGGGAGGCCCGCGATGGCCGTCGTCAACGACCTGGACGAGATCAAGGGCATCGGGCCCAAGCACGCGGAGATGCTCAAGGGCATCGGCGTCGACTCCATCAAGGAGCTGCGCCACCGCAACGCGGCGCACCTCAAGGAGATGATCGAGGAGCGGCACGGCAAGGTCGTCGGGCTGTCGGAGAAGACCTGTCAGGACTGGATCGACGCCGCGCAGGCGCACGGCGCCTGACCGGCGGACCGGGGGCGGGCTGGCCGGCGCCGGGCCGCGGAAGATCGCCGGGACGGGAGGGGCGGGGCCACCCGTGGCCCGGCGGATCCCATGCCGATGATCTCGCTGCGGGTCGGTGTGTGCCGGACGCTGCTGATCGCCGGCCGGGGAGACCCAGGGCCAGATGTGGCCGGGCGGCTCCCGACCCGATGATCTCAGCGGTGGGTCGGGAGCCGGGTCGGCGCGGGGGATGGTCGCCGGGCGGGGAGAAGCTGGGCCGGATGTGGCCGTCCAGCGCCCCCTCCGGTGATCAAGCCGTCGTCCCGGCCCGGTGGGCCCGTGGCCCCGGTGGTCATGAGTGGCGTGGTCGCACCGGTGCCGGTGGCCGGGAAGTGGACCGGGAGAAGAGCCCCATTGTGGTGATCTTGCTGCCCGGGCCCGCCTCCCCGGTCGTACCCGCGGGACTCCGTCCTCGGCCGGCACGGAGCGGCCCCGCGGTCAGGCCGGCGAGGCCGCGACCGTCGGCGGCGCCGTCCCCGGGGCCGCCGGTTCCGGGCGCGCCGAGCTGATCTCGCGCGCGGCCGCCACCGCGAGCGCGCCGAGCGAGGGGAACGACCGCTGCGGCACCCGGTCGCGCGGACCCCAGATGCTGACCACGGCCAGGGGGCGCCCCCCGCGGTCGACGACCGGCGCCGACACCCCGTAGAGCGCTGCCTCCAGCTCGCCCGCGCACGTCCCGTAGCCGCGCGCCCGCGTCGCCGCGAGGTCCGCCGCGAGCGCGTCCGGGTCGGTGATGGTCGTCTCGGTGAACGCCGGCAGGTCGCCGGCGAGCACCCGGCGCACCTGGTCGGGCGGCAGGAACGCCAGCAGGGCCTTGCCGGTCGAGGTGGCGTGCAGCGGGACGGTGCGACCCAGCCAGCTCGCCGTGAGCACGGCGGCCGGGGTGACCTCGTCGACGTAGGTCAGGCCGCCGACGCCGGGCATCGCCAGCGCCGCGGTCTCCCCGCTCCGGCGGCAGAGCCGCTCCAGGGCGGGACGGGCCGCGCCGATCAGCACGTCGGGCCCGGCGGCGCCCCCCAGCTCCAGCGCGGTCAACCCGAGGGCGTAGCGCCCGGTCGGCTCGTCGACGGTCACGAGCCCGCGGGCCTGCAGCGTCTTGAGCAGCCGCCAGGCCGTCGCCCGGTTGAGCCCGCACGCCCTGGCGAGCGCCGGCGCGGTCGCCTCGGCGGGCTCGGCCGCCGCCACGGCGAGCAGGAGGTCGATGGCGCGGTCCACCGACTGGATGCGCTGGGTCTCGCGCTTGCCGGTCATCGCCCTTGATCCTCCGGCTCTTGACGACTGTGACGTCCGTCTCTACGTTCACATCATTCCGAAAGGGTTCGCATCATGCGACAGCCAGGGCAGAACAACTCCGGATTCGCGAGGGTGCAGGTCACGGCGCGGCCGTCGCGCCGCGACGTCCTGAAGCTGGTCGCGCTCGCCGCGGTCGGCATGGTCGGGCTGCCCGCCGTCGCCGCGTGCGGCGCCGTGCCCGGCAAGCCGGACCAGAGCAGGCCGCAGCTGCGGGGCGGCGTGTACAGCCACGGCGCGACCGGCGGCGGCCTGAAGGACACGCTCGAGCCCTACTTCCCGGTCACCAACCCGGACATCGCCCGGTGCCTGCAGCTCTACGAGCCGCTGCTGCGGTGGAACGCCCAGTACGAGATCGAGCCGTCGGTCGCCGAGTCGGTCACGCCCAACGGCGACCGCACCCAGTGGACGGTCCGGCTGCGCGACGGCGTGCAGTTCCACCACGGCAAGACCGTGACGCCCGACGACGTGCTGTTCAGCCTCGCGAAGGTCACCGACCCGAAGAAGCCCGGGTCCGGCGGCACGGAGCTGGCGAAGTTCCTGGAGCTGAAGAGCTCCAAGGTCGTCGACCCGAAGACGATCGTGCTGCAGCTCAACCAGCCCTACGCCGTGCTCGACCAGCTGCTGGCCGAGTACACCGTGGGCATCCTCCCGACCGACTTCGACGTCAGCAAGCCGGTGGGGACCGGGCCGTTCCGCTACAACCGGTTCGTCCCTGGCCAGCTCTCGCAGTTCGACCGGTTCGCCGACTACTGGGACGGGCCGCCCTGGGTCGACCAGCTGATCATCTACGACTTCGCCGACGACGCGGCCAAGGTGGACGCGCTGCTCGCGGGGCAGGTCCAGAGCATCGACAACCTGCCGAGCTACCTGGCCGGCACGATCGAGGACCAGGGCGCTTCGCCGCTGATCTCCGAGACCGGCGCGTGGGTGCCGTTCACGATGCGCGTCGACGCCGCGCCGTTCTCCGACGTGCGCGTCCGCCAGGCACTGCGGCTGATCGTCGACCGCCAGCAGATGATCGACCAGGCGCTCAACGGGTTCGGGATCCTCGGCAACGACCTGTACTCACCGTTCGACCCGGGGTACGCGAAGGACCTGCCGCAGCGAGTGCAGGACGTCGACAAGGCGAAGTCGCTGCTCAAGCAGGCCGGGCAGGCCAACCTCGACGTCGAGCTGGTCACGTCGACCGCGGTGGGGGCCGGCGCGGTGGAGTCGGCCAACCTGTTCGTCCAGCAGGCGAAGCTGGCCGGCGTGAGCGTCCGGCTCAACAAGGCCGACCCCAACGTCTTCTACGGCGACCGGTACCTCTCGTGGGACTTCGCCCAGGACTTCTGGAACACCCGCAACTACATCCCGCAGGTGGCCGCGTCGTCGGTGAAGGGCGCGACCTACAACGAGACGCACTTCGACGACCCGCAGTTCACCGCGCTGATCGACCAGGCCAAGCGCGAGCCCGACGAGGCGAAGCGCAACCGGCTGCTGCACAGCGCCCAGGAGATCGAGTACGACCGCGGCGGCTTCATCATCTGGGGCTTCAAGCGCCAGCTCGACGCGTACTCGAACCTCGTGCAGGGGCTGGCGCCGCACCGGTACCTGCCGTGCTCCAACTTCGGGTTCAAGCACGCCTCCTTCGTCACGCCACCGACATGAGACCGCCAGCCGTGAGGACCGACCGAGTGAGGCAGGCATGACCGACCTGGCGACGCCCCCGGCCCCGGACACGATCGCCGAGGCCCCGCCCACCCGCGCCGGTGGCGCGGGCTCGGCCTGGCTGAAGTGGCTGGCCAGACGGCTCGGGCTGGCCGTGCTGACCCTGTGGCTCTGCTCGGTGCTGGTCTTCTTCGCCACGGCCGCGCTCGGCGACCCGGTGCGGGCGATCCTCGGCAAGGACTACGCGTCCAGCCCCGAGCGGGTGGCGGCGCTGACCGCGCAGCTGCACCTGGACCAGCCCGTGATCGTCCGCTACTTCGGGTGGCTCGGGGGCCTCCTCACCGGCAACCTCGGCAACTCCATCGCCAACGGCCTCCCGGTCGGCCAGCTGGTCGGCGACCGGATCGTCAACTCGGCGGTGCTGGTGATCGTGTCGGCCATCGTCATGATCCCGGTGGCGTTCGGCATCGCGCTCATCTCGGCGAACTACCGCGGCAAGCGCACCGACGGGGCCATCCAGGTCGTCATGATCACCCTTGCCGGGCTGCCCGAGTTCGTCGTCGGCATCCTGCTGGTCGCGATCTTCTCGACGACCGTCCTGCACGTGCTCCCCGCCGTCACCATCGCCGGCGGCGGAGCGCCGCCGTGGTCGAAGCCGGCGTCGATGATCCTGCCGGTCGTCACGCTGGTCATCGCGGTCGCGCCCTACGTCGCCCGGATCGTGCGCTCGAGCCTGCTCGAGGTGCTCGACAGCGACTACGTCGAGCTGGCCCGGCTCAAGGGCGTGCCGGAGGGGGTCGTGCTGCGCAAGCACGCGCTGCTCAACGCGATCGTGCCGGGCATCCAGGTCATCGCGCTGCAGCTGGCGTGGCTCGCCGGCGGCATCGTGATCGTCGAGTACCTGTTCTCCTACCCCGGGATCGGCGCCAGCCTCGTCGACTCGGTGCGCAACAGCGACTTCCCGATGGTGCAGGTGCTCGCCATGGTGATCGCGACGGTCTACGTGGCGGTCAACCTCATCGCGGACGTCCTGTCGATCCTGTTCACCCCGCGCGCGAGGACGGCGATCACGTCATGACCGAGACGGCGAGCACGGCGGCGGCGCCCCGCGCGGCGAACCCCACGCTTGGCCGGATCGCCCGGCAACGCCGGCTGATGACCGGCATCGTGATCACGCTGGTCGTCACGCTCGTCGCGATCGTCGGCCCGCTGCTGGCCCCCTACGGCGAGAACGAGATCGTCGGGAAGCCGTTCACGCACGACGGCTCGTTCCTCGGCACCGACTACCTCGGGCAGGACGTCTGGACGCGGCTGCTCGACGGCGGGCGCTCGATCCTCGTCGTCTCGCTGCTGGCCACCCTGCTCGGCATGGTCGTCGGGATCATCATCGGGGTCGTCGCCGCGTACGCCGGCGGCTGGCTCGACGAGACGATCATGCGGCTCAACGACGTCGCGCTGGCGTTCCCGCAGATCCTGCTCGCGCTGCTCGTGCTGACCGCCGTCGACCAGCCGGCCTGGTGGATGATCGTCCTGCTGGTCGGCATCTCGCACGCGCCGCGCGTCGCCCGCGTCGCCAGGGGCGTGGCGCTGGGCATCGTCTCCCGCGACTACGTCACGGCCGCCGAGGCGCTGGGGGAGAGCCGGCTGCGCGTGATACTGGCCGAGGTCCTGCCGAACATGAACGCGCCGCTGCTGGCCGAGGCCGGCCTGCGGCTGACCTACTCGATCGGCATGGTCGCGGGCATCGGGTTCCTCGGCTTCGCCACCAACCCCGGCGCGGCCGACTGGGGACAGATGATCAACGAGAACCGGCTGGCGCTGCTCGTCCAGCCCTGGGGGGTGCTGGCGCCCGTGATCGTCATCGGTGTGTTCACCGTCGGCACGAACCTGATGGCCGACGGCATCGCCCAGCTCTCGGGACGGGGGGACTGATGACCGTCGTCGACCGCCCGGCCGACACGACCGGGCCCGCACAGGCCGGCTGCGTCGTCACCGACCTGCGGGTCGCGCTCACCGGGCGCGGCCTCGACGTCGTCGACGAGATCACCGTCGAGCTGCGGCCGGGCGAGGTCGTCGGGCTGGTCGGCGAGTCCGGCTCGGGCAAGACCACCGCCGGCACGGCGCTGCTGGCCTACGCGCGGCGCGGCGCGTTCATCGAGCACGGCACCGTCATGTTCGAGGGCCAGGACGTTCTTGCCCTGCCGTGGGAGAAGATCCGCGAGATCCGCGGCATGAAGATCGCCTACGTGCCCCAGGACCCCGGCGCCGCGCTCAACCCGGCGATCCGGATCGGCCGCCAGATCGTGGAGCTGCTGGAGCTGCACGGGGTCGGGACCGCGCAGGAGCGCCTCGCCGGCGCCCGCGCCGGGCTGCTCGAGGTCGGCCTGCCCG
This sequence comes from uncultured Actinomycetota bacterium, assembly GCA_963728105.1. Classification (GTDB taxonomy): domain Bacteria; phylum Actinomycetota; class Actinomycetes; order Mycobacteriales; family Pseudonocardiaceae; genus Pseudonocardia. The sequence continues at coordinate 30,990 of CAVSJZ010000040.1, forward strand.
ACGACGACGAGTTCCTCGCCCGCTACCCGCACCAGCTGTCCGGCGGCCAGGTGCAGCGCGTCGCGCTGGCCATGGCGTTCCTGCCGCGGCCGAAGGTGCTCGTGCTCGACGAGCCGACGACCGGGCTCGACGTCACGACCCAGGGCATGGTCCTGAAGACGATGGGCGAGCTGTGCCGCAGCCACCAGGTCGCCGCGCTGTACGTCACCCACGACCTGGCGGTGGTGGCCAACATCGCCGACCGCGTCGCGGTCATGTACGCCGGGCGGATCATCGAGCTCGGGCCGCGCGACGCGATGTTCGGCCATCCCGCGCACCCCTACACGCGGGCGCTGCTGGACGCCATCCCGCACCTGTCCCAGGCCCGTGCGCTGACCGGCATCCCCGGCTCGACGCCAGGGCCGGGCCGGCGCCCGAGCGGCTGCCGGTTCCACAACCGCTGCGAGTACGTGCAGGACCGGTGCCGCGAGACCGAGCCGGCCGACGTCCAGGTCGGGCCGGACCACACGGCCAAGTGCCTGCGCGTCGGCGAGATCGGCGAGTGGGACATCAACCGCGGCAACACCCGCGACGCCGACCCCTCGACCGAGCGCGAGATCATCCTCACCGTCGACGACCTGCGCGTCTTCTACGGCCGCAAGGAGGTCGTGCACGGCGTCACGTTCGACGTGGCCAAGGCCGAGGTCGTCGCGCTGGTCGGCGAGTCCGGCAGCGGCAAGACGACGATCTCGCGCTGCGTCGGCGGCCTGCACAAGCAGTGGACGGGCGACATCGGGTTCGCGGGGCACGGGCTGGGCCACGGCGCCAGGGCCCGCACGGCCGAGGACCGCAAACGCATCCAGTACATCTTCCAGAACCCGTACCTCTCGCTGAACCCGCGGCTGACCATCCAGCAGATCGTCAGCCGGCCGATGGAGCTGTTCGGCATCGCGAAGGGCAAGGCCGCCCGGGACCGGGTCGTCGAGCTGCTGGACGCGGTCGCGCTCGGCCCGACCGTGCTCGACCTGCAGACCGACCGGCTGTCCGGCGGCGAGCGCCAGCGGGTGGCCATCGCCAGGGCGCTGGCGGCCGAACCGGACCTGCTGGTCTGCGACGAGATCACCTCGGCGCTGGACGTCTCGGTGCAGGGCTCGATCGTGGCGCTGCTGGAGGACCTGCGGAAGACGCGGCGGATCAGCATGCTGTTCGTGACCCACAACCTGGCGCTGGTCCGTTCGATCGCCGCGCGGGTGCAGGTGCTCAACGCCGGGGAGCTGGTCGAGTCGGGGTTCGTCGTGGAGGTGCTCGACACCCCGAAGCAGGCGTACACGAAGCGGCTGCTCGAGAGCTCGCCCGCGGTGAAGTGACGGCCCGGGGAACGACGGCGGCGGGGAGATGACGGACCGGAGATGACGACAGGCGGGCGCGGGTTCCTGTCCAGCATGGAGATGGTGAACCCGCACCGGGCACCCGGGCGGGCGGCCTGGTCCTACCTCCCGGTGCCGGCAACGGACCCGCGCCCGCATCCGGTCGCAGGGCGACCGCTCGCCGTCGGCCCGGGCGCGACGCAGCTGGCCGAGGAGACCGCGGGGACGTCGTTGGTCGTGCTGGCCGACGGCGTCCAGGTCCACGAGTGGTACCGGGACGGGCTGGGCCCGCGGGACCTGTTCCTCGGCGCGTCGGCGACCAAGTCGGTGCTCGCGCACCTGGTCGGGACGGCGGTCGGAGCGGGCGCGCTGGACCTCGACCGGCCCGTCGGGGCGTACGTGCCGCAGCTGCGCGACTCCGGGTACCGCGGGGTGCCGGTGCGCGCGCTGCTCACGATGACCAGCGGCGTCGGCTGGGTCGAGGACCACCGCGACCCGGCGGGGCCCGCGACGGCGCTGGTCGCGGCGTTCGCCCGTGGCGGGTCGTCGCGGGCGCTGCTGGCCCGCGTCGCCCCCGGGTGCGCACCCGGCGTCCGCTACGCCTACAACACCGCCGACTCGCAGGTACTGGACTGGGTGCGCGAGGAGGCCACCGGGCTCCCGTTCGTCGCGGCGGTGACCGCGCTGTGGCGGGAGCTGGGCTGCGCCGTTGACGCCGTCGTCGCCGTGGACGGGGACGGGGTGGCGCTGGCCGGCGGCGGCCTCGCCGCCGCGGCGGGGGACTGGGCCCGGATCGGGATGCTGCAGGTCGACGGCACGGCCCCGGCCGGGCGCCGGCTGCTGCCCTGCGGCTGGGTCGACGCCGCGTCCCGGCCGTCGCTGCCGTTCCTCTCGCCCGGCCGGCTGCCGGACCCGCTCTCGGCGCACGTCGGGTTCGGCTTCCACTGGTGGCCGCTCGACGACGAGGGGTCCCTCGTCGCCGCCGACGGCAGCCGCGGCCAGTTCGTGCTCGTCGACCGGGCGCGCCGGACCGTCGTCGTGAAGACCTCGGCCTGGCCGCACGCCGACGCCGTGCGCGACCGGCACCTGCGCGACCTGTGCTACCTCACGCTCCCCGGGATCGCCTCCGCCGCAGCACCGTCCCAGGAAAGGGTCAAGGGGTGAATCGCAAGGTCATCATCACGTGCGCGCTGACCGGCGCCGGTGACACGGTCGGCAAGTCGCAGCACGTCCCGGTCACGCCCGAGCAGATCGCCGCGTCGGGTATCGAGGCCGCCCGGGCGGGCGCCGCGATCGTCCACGTGCACGTCCGCGACCCGCGGACCGGCGTGGGCTCCCGCGAGGTCGCGCTCTACCGCGAGGTCGTCGAGCGGATCCGGGACAGCGGCGTCGACGTCGTCGTGAACACCACCGCGGGCATGGGCGGCGACCTCTACCTCGACCCAGAGGACCCGTCCGGCTTCGCCGAGGGCACCGACCTCGTCAGCGGCCTCGACCGGCTCGCGCACGTCGAGGAGCTGCGGCCCGACATCTGCACGCTCGACTGCGGCAGCCTGAACTTCGGCGAGGGCAGCCTGGTCTACGTCAGCACGCCGGACATGCTGCGCGCGGGCGCGAAGCGCATCAAGGAGCTGGGCGTGCGGCCCGAGCTGGAGATCTTCGACACCGGGCAGCTGTGGTTCGCCAACAAGCTCGTCGACGAGGGGCTGGTCGACGACCCGCCGCTCTACCAGCTGTGCATGGGCATCCCGTACGGCGCGCCCGCCGACCCCGCGCTGCTCGCGGCCATGGTGGCGCAGGTGCCGCGCGGCGTGGTGTGGACCTCGTTCGCGCTCGGGCGCATGCAGATGCCGTGGGTCGCGCAGTCGGTGCTGCTCGGCGGCCACGTCCGGGTCGGCCTGGAGGACAACCTCTACCTCGGCCGCGGCAACGCGGTGACCAACGCCCAGCTGGTCGCGAACGCCGTCACGATCGTCACGGCGATGGGCGCGCAGGTGGCGACGCCCGACGAGGCCCGCGAGCTGCTCGACCTGCGGCCGCGGGCGTGAGGGAGCGGGTCGCGCCGGACCGGGTCCGGACGGTCGCCTGCATCGGCGCGGGCGTCATCGGCGGCGGCTGGGTCGCGTACTTCCTGGCCCGCGGGTTCGCCGTGCGGGCCTTCGACCCCGCACCGGACGCCGGGGCGCGGCTGCGAAGGCTCGTGGACGCCGCGTGGCCGGCGCTGGCCGAGCTGGGGCTGGCCCCCGGCGCGGACCCGGCCAACCTCACCGTGGCGCCCGACCTCGCCGCGGCCGTCGACGGCGCCGACGTCGTGCAGGAGAGCGCGCCCGAGCAGCTCGACCTGAAGCGCGGCCTGCTGGCCGCCATCGACGCCGCCACGCCCGGGCACGTGGTCGTCGCGTCCTCGACGTCGGGTTTCGGCATGACGGAGATGGCCGTCGACGCGCGCTCGCCGCACCGGATGGTCGTCGCCCACCCGTTCAACCCGCCCTACCTCATCCCCCTGGTCGAGGTCGTCGGCGGGGAGAAGACGGCCGCCGACGTCGTGGCCTGGACCGCCGCGTTCTTCCGGCACATCGGCAAGTCCGTGATCACCCTCGACCGCGAGGTCCCCGGGTTCATCGCGAACCGGCTGCAGGAGGCGCTGTGGCGGGAGGCGCTGCACATGGTGGCCAACGGGGAGGCCACGGTCGAGCAGATCGACGCGTCGATCACCGAGGGGCCCGGCCTGCGCTGGGCGTTCCACGGGCCGATGCTGACCTTCCACCTCGCCGGCGGCCCGGGCGGCATGGCCCACATGCTCGACCACTTCGGCCCCTCGCTGCTCGCGCCCTGGACGCGGCTGGCGGCGCCGGAGCTCACCCCGACGCTGCGCGACCGCGTGGTCGCCGGCTGCGCCGAGGAGGCGGGGACGCGGACCATCGCCGACCTCGTCCGCGAGCGCGACCGGGCGCTCGTCGACCTGCTGCGGGTGCTCGGCAGGGACCGCGGTGCCTGAGCCGGGGCCCGTCACCTGGTCCGAGGACGTCCGGCCCGAGTGGATCGACTACAACGGCCACCTCTCCGAGCCGTACTACGTGCTGGTGTTCGGCCACGCGACGGACGCGGTGATGGCCGCGATCGGGATGACGCCGGCCCACCTGGCCGACACGGCCACGTCGCTGTACACGCTGGAGGCCCACGTCCGCTACCTCGACCAGGTGCCGCCCGGCGCGCACCTCGCCGTCCGCTCCTCGGTGATCGGGGTGACGGCCAAGCTGCTGTGGCTGTGGCACGAGATGTGGTGCGAGGACCGGCTGCGCGCGACCGAGGAGGTCCTCGCCGTGCACGTGGACAGCGCCGCCGGCCGCGCCACCCCGTTCCCGGACGCGGTGGCGGCCCGCGCCGAGGCGCTGCGGGTCGCGCCGCCCGAGCACGCGTCGCGCCGCATCGCGGTGGGACACTAGGAGGGGGAGCGATGGGGGAGAGCCGGGACCACGTGCACGGCCACGGGCACGGCTGCGTGGCCGACCACCACCGGGGCGGGTACACCGAACGCCAGCGGGCCGACCTCGACCGCGTGCTGGCGTTCAACCACCGGCTCGCCTCGGCGATCGAGGACAGCATCGACATCACCGGCACGATCGCGGCCCTCGATCCCGACCCGCTGCGGTACATGTGGGTCGACGAGGGCGACGGCCAGATCCCCGCCCAGCTCGCCAAGGCGGCCGCGGTGCTCGACCACGCGCCGCGCCTGCCCGGCCAGACGCGGGCGGCCGCCCGCCCGGTCGATGGCAGCCGCAACGCCGCCCGGGCGACGGTCGCCACGGGCGGGACCACGACGCTGGTGGCCTGGCTGGAATGGGTGGAGGGCCGCGGCGACCGGCTCGTCGCCGACGTGGACGGGGTGCGCGCGGCCGTCGTCGACGAGCCGCAGGACCTCTTCCGCCCGACCGCGGCCGTCACCGCGGACGGGGTGCCGTGGCTGCTGTTCGGCCGCTCCGTCGACGGGACCGTCGGGGTGTGGGCGAGCCGGTACTCCGGTGGCCGGTGGAGCGTGCCCGAGCCGGTCGGCGACACCGGCGGGCCCTCGTTCAACCAGGAGGTCGCGGCCGACGGGTCCGGCGGACTGCACGTGAGCTGGCAGGCGCGCGCGGGCGACCGGTTCGCCGTCCTCACCCGCCGCTGGGACGGCGCCGACTGGAGTCCGACGGTCCGGGTCAGCGCGGAGGCGTCGGGCAACGTCTGGGACCCGGCGCTGGCCGTCCTGCCCGGCGGCGGCGTCGCGCACGCCTGGACCGAGTACCGCGGCGGCAGCTACGCGGTCGCGCTGCGGCTCCTCGACGCCGACGGCGTCCCCGGCCCGGTCCGGGTCCTGACCGGCGGCACCGACTACGCGCTGCACCCCAGCCTGGCCGCGACCGCGGACGGGCGGCTGTGGTGCGCGTTCGACGTCGTCTCGGTGCAGGGCCACGGCGGGAGCGGGCCCACCCGGCTGCGCCCGCGGCCCGGACGCGACGGCGTGGGCCTCGTCGACCTCGACGACCCCGACGGCGTGCGCGAGCCGGGCGCCTCCGTGCCGCCGGAGCTGCTGCCCGAGGTCCACGCGGAGCTGCGGGTCGTGTGCGTCGCCGCGGACGGACTGGTCGAGCCGCCGGGCGCGCTCGCGCCGGGCCTCAACGTGGTCCCCTCCGCGCTGCCGCGCCTGTGCGCAACGGCGGACGGCGGGCTCGCCGTCGGCTACCGCGTCCACCGCCAGCTGCCGCTCATGACGTACTACTGGGAGGCCGCGGCGCAGGTGCTCGGCCCGGACGGGTGGGGGCCGCCGGTGACGGTCGGCGGGACCGACGCGACGCTGGAGGAGGTCGCGCTCGCCGCCGGGCCGGCCGGGGTCGTGCTCGCCACGCAGGCCGACGGGCGCCTCGCGCGCGCCCTGCACTGGACGGAGGGCTTCGGCGGGCGCGAGTGCCCCTACCTCGCCGACCACCACGGCGCGGTGATCTGGCACGGGGTGCACGGCGCCGGCCGGGTCGTGCTGGCCGCCGTGGCGTCGGCGGGCCAGGCGACGGCCGCGGGCGAGCACCGGCCGTCGGTCGGGTCGGACCGGCGCCGGGAGGCCCGCCGGTGGGCGGGAGCCGAGCGCGCCGGCGCCCGGCTCCAGGTCGACGGGTTCGCGCTCTACTGGGGCGACCTGCATCGGCACTCGCTGGTCAGCCGCTGCACGTCCGGCGACGAGCCGTCGCTGGAGGACTTCTACCGCTACGCGTGGGACGTCGACGAGTACGACTTCTGGGCCGTCACCGACCACGCCGAGAACTCGACCTCCTACCAGTGGTGGACCATCCAGAAGATCGCGGACCTGCTGCACGTGCCCGGCCGGTTCGTGCCGCTGTACGGCTTCGAGTGGACCTCGGCCGCGCACGGGCACCAGAACGTGGTCTACGGCGACGTCGCCCGCGGCGCACCGATCTTCTCCGCGTTCGCGCAGGGCACCACGACCCCCGACGGGCTGTGGCGCGGGCTCGCCGCGCACCCCGCGTTCCCGGCGGTCACGATCCCGCACCACCCCGGCTCGGCGATGGTGCACAACGACTGGGACTACCACGACCCCCGCTTCGCCCGGCTCGTCGAGGTGTTCCAGGCCTGCCGCGGCAACTACGAGGCGGACGGCTGCTTCCGGCAGTACTCCGACGGCACCGCGACCGGCACGTTCATGCTCGACGGGCTGGCGCGCGGCCACCGGTTCGGGCTCATCGCCTCCTCCGACCACGGCCACGGCGCCAGCTACGTCGCCGTGCTCGCGCGCTCGCTCACCCGCGCCGACGTCTTCGACGGACTGTGGTCGCGGCGGACGTGCGCCGCGACGACCCGCGACGTCGTGGCCGTCCTGCGGCTGGGGGAGCACCTCATGGGCAGCGAGGTCACGGGCTGGTCCGGGCCGCGCACGCTCACCGTGCACGCCCGCGGCTACGCCGAGCTCGCCCGCATCGACCTCGTGCGGGACGGGCGGGTGGTGCACACGGTGCGCGGCGAGCCCGACCTGCCGGCCGGGCACCGGCGCGTCGACGTCCGCGTCGAGTGGGGGCAGTCGGGCGACACCACCCGCTGGGACGGGCGGCTGGCCGTCGAGGGCGGCACGCTGGCGCTGCCGGGGCACGTCGGCCCGGAGGTCGTCGCGATGGACGCCCACGCCGTCGAGTGGCGGCACGTGACGCACAGCTTCGGCGAGCCCTACGGCGCGCAGCGCGGCGGCGTGGAGGTGAGCGTCTGCGGGCCCGACGACGCGCTGGTGGCGCTCGACTGCGGGGGCCGCGCGGTCCGGGTCCGGCTGGGCGAGCTGGCCGGCAGCCTCGCGCGGGGCCCGTTCGTGCCCGCCGGGGACGGCGGGCCCGGCGTGCTGGCCCTGCAGCCCGCGACCGGCGCGCTGCTGGGGTTGGGCGCCCGCGAGCGGGACGTCACGGTCACCGACGAGGCGGACCTGGCCGGCCCGGCGTTCTACTACGCCAGGGTGTTCCAGGTGGACGGGGAGATGGCCTGGTCGTCGCCGATCTGGGTGGAGCCGGGTCCGCCGCGCTAACCGGTGCGGATCGCAAGTCCGCCGACAGGTGCCCCCCGGCGGGACCCGCCCAGAATGGGGCGCGTGGAGCGGTGGGGACGGCGGCTCGACCGCATCGAGCAGCAGCTCGCGGCCGACGATCCCGAGCTGGCCGAGGCGTTCGCCCTCTGGGAGGAACGCTGCGGGCGGGTCCCGCGCGCCGAGCCGGACGAGCTGCCGGAGTGGGCCGGTGCGCTGCTGGCCGTGCTGGCGTGCCTCGCCGTGCTCGCCGCGCTGGTCGCCGCGCTCGACGCATCCGCGGCCTGGTGAATGCCGGCCTTGCGGTTCTCCGACGATCGGCCACGGACGCGTCCGGCCGGGGCGATTGTTCCTAGTTTCCCTGCATGACCGATGGTCCTTTGCGTCGCCGCGACTTCCTGCGCCACGGCGCCCTCCTCGGAGCGGCCGTCCTGGGCGGCGGGGTCGTGCTGTCCGGCTGTACGAGCACCGGCGCCTCGGGCGGCGGTGGTGGGGGCGGCGGCAACACCCTCGACCGGGTGAAGAGCGCCGGCACGATCAAGATCGGCATCGCCGGCGAGCAGCCCTACGGCTTCACCGGCGTCGACGGCAAGGTCACCGGCGAGGCGCCGGAGGTCGCGCGCGCCGCCCTCTCGGGCATGGGCATCCCGAACGTCGACGCCCAGCAGGTCGAGTTCGGCTCCCTGATCCCCGGCCTCAACGCCAACCAGTTCGACATGGTCTGCGCGGGCATGAACATCACGCCCGCGCGCTGCCAGCAGGCGGCGTTCTCGATCCCGGACTACTCGGCCCTTACCGCCTTCCTCGTGCCGAAGGGCAACCCGAAGGGCATCACGTCCTTCGGCGACGTCGCGTCCAAGAACGCCAAGATCGCGGTGCTGGGTGCGGCCGTCGAGAAGGGCTACGCCACCGGCGCAGGCGTCCCCGCCGGGAACATCACCACGCTGCCAGACCAGAACGCGATGCTGCAGGCGGTGACGGCCGGCCGCGTCGACGCCGCGGCGCTGACCGACATCTCCCTGAAGTGGCTGGTGAAGCAGAACCCGAGCGCGGGCGTCGAGGTCACCGACGGCTTCACCCCGCAGGAGAACGGGCAGCCGGTCGTCTCGGCCGGCGGGTTCGTGTTCCGCACCGCCGACAACGCACTGCGCGACGCGTTCAACACGCAGCTCCAGCAGCTGCACGACAACGGCAAGTGGGTGCAGATCGCCGCCCCGTTCGGGTTCACGAAGGCCAACCTGCCGGCCAGCGGGGTCACCACCCAGTCGCTCTGCGCGGCCTGACCCCGGTGGGTGACCTCGGCACCTTCCTGGCCGTGCTCGGCCAGGGCCTGCCGCCGACGCTGATCGCGACCGTCGGCGGCATCGCCGTGACGATCGTGCTCTCGTTCGCCGCCGGCCTGGCGATGCTGTCGCGGTGGCGCGTCGTGCGGGTCGTCGCGCGTGTCTACGTCGAGGGCCTGCGCGGGACGTCCGAGGTCGTCCAGCTGTTCTGGATCTTCTTCGCGCTGCCCCTGCTCGTCGGCTACCAGATCGTCCCGATCTGGGCCGGCGTGCTCGTGCTGGGGCTCAACCACGGGGCGTACGGCGCGGAGATCGTGCGCGGCGCGGTGCAGTCCGTGCCGCGCGCCCAGTACGAGGGAGCCTGGGCGCTGAGCCTCCCGAGCGGCGTCCGGATGCGGCGGGTGATCCTCCCGCAGGCCGTCGTCGAGATGCTGCCGCCGTTCAACAACCTGTTCATCCAGCTGCTCAAGAGCACCTCGCTGCTGTCGTTCGTGTTCATCTCCGAGATCACCCGCCAGGCCACGCAGATCCTGGTGCCGGCGTTCAACGCGCAGGTGGTGCAGATCTTCCTGCTGCTGCTGGCGATCTACCTGGTCCTGTCGCTGCTCATCACGGCGGGGATGCGGGCGCTGGAGCGCTGGGCGGCGCGTCGGGTCGGGCGCGGCCCGGCACGCTCGCGACCGCCGAGGAGCCCGGCGAGGAGCGCGGCGTGAACACCGTCTGGGACTGGAAGTACGTGGGGGAGGTCATCCCTGCGCTCCTCGCCGGCCTGCGCGTCACGCTGATCGCGACCGTACTCGGCTCGGTGGTCGCGTTCGTGCTCGGCCTGGCGCTCGCGGTGGCCCAGCGGGGCCCGGCGTGGCTGGCCCGGCCGGTGCGGTGGTTCGTCGAGTTCGTCCGCAGCACGCCCCTGCTGGTGCAGGTGTTCTTCCTGTTCTTCGTGCTGCCGCGGTTCGGCATCGTGCTCGGGGCGCTGACCGTCGGCGTGCTCGCGCTCGGGGTGCACTACGCGACCTACACCTCGGAGGTCTACCGCGCCGGCATCGACGCCGTGCCCCGCGGCCAGTGGGAGGCCGCACACGCCCTGTCGCTGCCGCGGGGTCGGGTGTGGACGGGGGTCGTGCTGCCCCAGGCGGTGCCGCGGGTCCTGCCCGCACTCGGCAACTACGTGATCTCGATGTTCAAGGAGACTCCGCTGCTCATCGGCATCGGGGTGCTCGACATCGTCGGGCAGGCGCGCGAGGTCGGGGACACGACGTTCCGCTACGTCGAGGTGTACACGATCGCCGGCCTGCTGTTCCTGCTGCTGTCCTACCCGTCGGCCCTGCTCGTGCGCAGATTGGAGCGCCGTGTCGGAACCCTCTGATTCGAAGATCGTCTTCGACGGCGTCGGGAAGCGGTTCGGGTCGACGACCGTCCTCGACGGGCTGGACTTCACGGTCAGCCCCGGCGAGCACGTGACCCTGATCGGGCCGTCCGGGTCGGGCAAGACGACGATCCTGCGCCTGCTCATGTGCCTGGAGTCGGCGGACGAGGGCACGATCTCCGTCGGCGGCGCGGTGCTCTCGCACCAGATGCGGCGGGGCCGGCGGATGCCGGCCGACGAGCGGTCGAGCCGGGAGGTCCGCAAGCGGATCGGGATGGTGTTCCAGCAGTTCAACCTGTTCCCGAACATGACCGTCCGCGGCAACCTGACCGAGGCGCCGACGCGCGTGCTCGGGCTGTCGAAGGAGGAGGCGAGCGCGCGCGCCGCCGACCTGCTCGAGCTCGTCGGGCTGGCCGAGAAGATCGACGAGCACCCGACGCGGCTGTCGGGCGGCCAGCAGCAGCGGGTGGCGATCGCGCGGGCGCTGGCGATGCACCCGGAGATCCTGCTGCTGGACGAGGTGACCTCGGCGCTGGACCCCGAGCTGGTCGCGGGTGTACTGGCGCTGCTGAAGGACATCGCGAAGACGACCGACATCACGATCCTGTGCGTCACCCACGAGATGGGGTTCGCGCGGGACTTCTCCGATCGCGTGCTCATGTTCGACCACGGCCGGATCGTGGAGGACGCGCCGCCGGCGAAGCTGTTCACCGACCCGGAGCAGGACCGGACGCGGCAGTTTCTCAAGGCGGTGCTCGACCGCGGCTGAGCGGGCACGCGCCGTCGTCTCGCGGGGGAGGGGCGGTGATGACAGGGACGGACGAGGCCGGAGCCGGGCCCCTGACCGTCGAGGACGAGCTCGCGGAGGCCGGCTTCGCCGAGGCGGCCGAGGTCGGGCGGGGCGGTTTCGGCGTGGTGTTCCGGTGCCTCCAGCGCAACCTCGGCCGGACGGTTGCGGTGAAGCTGCTGCACGCCGACCTGGACGCGGTCCACCGCGAGCGGTTCTTCCGCGAGGGCCGGGCGATGGCCCGGCTGTCGGGCCATCCCAACGTCGTCGACGTGCTGCAGGTCGGGATCACCCGCAGCGGGCGTCCCTACCTCGTGATGCCCTTCCACTCGCTCGACTCGCTCGAGTCGCGGATGCGGCGGGACGGGCCCGTCCCGTGGCCCGCGGTCGTCCGCGTCGGGGTGCGGCTCGCCGGGGCGCTTCACTCCGCGCACCGCGTCGGCATCCTGCACCGCGACATCAAGCCCGGCAACGTCCTGCTCTCCGACTACGGCGAGCCCCTCATCACGGACTTCGGGATCGCGCGCGTCGAGGGCAGCTTCCGGACCGCGCACGGGGGGTTCACCGGGTCGCTGGCCTACAGCGCGCCGGAGGTGCTGGGCGGCGGTCCGCCGACACCGGCCTCGGACGTCTACGGCCTCGCCGCGACCCTGTTCGCGCTCATCGCGGGACAGGCGCCGTTCGCGCGCCGCCCGGGTGAGGAGCCGATCGCGCAGTTCCTCCGGATCGCCGGCCGCCCGGTCCCTGACCTGCGCGGCCAGGCCGTGCCCGACGCGGTGTGCGCGGTGCTGGAACGCGCGCTGGCCAAGGACCCGGCCGAGCGCCCGGCGAGCGCCGAGGCGCTCGGGCACGCGCTGCAGGACGCGCAGCGCGTCGCCGGCCTGCCCGTGACGGCCATGGCGCTGCCCCTTCCGCGCCACCCGGCCGCCGGGGCCGCGACGGGCGCCGGCGTGCCCGACGACGCGCCGGTCCGGCCCGATCCGTCCGGTCCCGCGCCGTCCGGCACCCGGCGGCCGGGCACGGGCCGGCCGGGCGCCGGGTGGATGGCCGCGGCCCGCCGCGCAAGCCGGCCGCGGGCCACCGTACTGGCGGCCGTCCTGCTCGTGCTCGGCGTCGGCGCGTACCTGGGCCTGTCCGGTGTCCCGGCCGCCACGCCGACCGGCGCCTCCGAGGAGGCGAACGCGGCCGAGCCGGCGCCGCCGGGTCCCGCCCCCATCCTCGTCCACACCAGCATCCCCGTCCCGGCACTGGGACGGCCGATCGACGTCGGGCCGACGCCGACGTTCGCCGCGGCGGCGCCGAACGGCCGGCAGGTCTACGTCGCGGGCGGCAACTCGGGCGTCATCACCGTCGTCGACACCGCGGCGGGCCGGGTCACCGCGCGCATCCCCGTGCCCGAGGGGCCGCCGCAGTTCCTCGCGTTCTCCCGGGACGGCCGGACGCTCTACGTCAGCATCTGGAACGACGAGCGCACGATCCACGAGATCGCCGTGCTCGACACCACGACGAACCGGATCGTCGCCACCATCCCGGTGCGCAGCCGGCCGTTCCTCGCCGCCGTCAGCCCCGACGGCAGGCAGCTCTACGTGCCCAACCACGACACCGGCGTCGTGAGCGTGATCGACACCGAGTCCCGGACGGTGACCAGGGAGATCCGGGTCGCACCCGACCCGCACTGGGTCGCCTTCTCCCCGGACGGCAAGCGTGCCTACACCGCCAACCACGAGTCGAACCTCGTGTCGGTGATCGACACGGCATCGGCGTCGGTCATCGCCACGGTGCCGGTCGGGACCAGCCCGCACAGCGTCGCGGTGCACCCCCGGCGGCCGCTGGTGGCCAACGTCAACTACGACTCGGCGTCGGTGACCTTGATCGACACGACCGTGCAGAAGGTCGTCGCGACCATCCCGGTCGGCCACAACCCCCAGGCGATCGCGTGGTCACCGGACGGCCGCTTCGCCTACGCCGTGAACAACACCGACGACTCGGTGTCGGTCATCAGCGCGGCCACCCGCAGCGTCACCGCGACGATCCCGACCGGCCGGTCGCCGACCTCGATCGCCGTGCTCCCGGACGGGCGCGTCGGCTACGTCACCGACCTCGGCGACGGCAAGCTGACCGTCCTGCACCTGACGACATGACGGGGCCGACCCGACCCACCCCCGGCGTAGCGTCACGGGCCGTGGCGACTCCGGCCGACGTGGCGGCGCACTACGGCCGCGGCCCGATCCTCGACGCGGTGCGGGCCGCCGTGGCCGCGGCCGGCCTGGGCGTCGGTGTCGATCCCGCCGAGCTGGCGCCGCTCGACCAGTTCCACACCGGCGGCCGGGCCGCGACGGAGGAGCTGCTGGCGCTGCTGGACATCGGGCCGGGCAGCCGGGTGCTCGACGCCGGCGCGGGGCTGGGCGGCCCGGCCCGGCTGGTCGCGCACCGCCGGGGCTGCCGCGTGACCTGCCTGGACCTCACCCCGGGCTACTGTGCCGCCGCGCGGCTGCTCACCGTGCTGACCGGGCTCACGGGCTCTGTGGACGTCGTGACGGGCGACGCGACCGCGCTGCCGTTCGCCGACGGCTCGTTCGACGTCGTCTGGCTGCAGAACGCGACGATGAACATCGGCGACCGGGCCCGCCTGCTGGCCGGGGTGCGCCGCGTGCTCGCGCCGGGCGGGCGCCTGGCCCTGCAGGAGGTCGTCGCGGGCCCGGCGGGGCTCCCGGTGCACTTCCCCGTCCCGTGGGCCGACACGCCGGAGCTCAGCCACCTCGCCGGGCCCGATGCGCTGCGCCGCGAGCTCGTCGCGGCCGGGCTCGTGCCCAGGACGTTCGAGGACATCACCAGCTGGGCGCTGGCCCAGCGGGCGGCGCCGGGCGGCTCGGCGCTCGGCCTGGACGTCTACGTCCCCGACGTCGCCGCCAAGCGGGACAACTCCCGCCGCAGCATGCGGGAGGGTCGCTGCTCGCTGGTGCGGGTCGTCGCGGACGCGTCGTGAGCGGGACGGCCGCGCGGCCGTCGGGAGCAGGCCGGGGGCGGTGGCCCGGCCGGGTGGCGGCGTCGTACGATTATGAAAACCGATGTCATTAACGTTCGGAGTCCGACCCGATGCCGCACCTCCGCTCCCTCGTCGCGACGGCCGCACTGGCCGGCGTCGCGCTCCTGCCGGCCGCGTGCGGGGGCACCGCCGCGGCGCCCCCCACCGGCCCGTCCGTCGTCGCCTCCACCGACGTCTACGGCTCGATCGCGACGGCCGTCGCCGGCAGCGGCGTGCCGGTGAGGTCGATCATCAACTCGCCGACCACCGACCCGCACGAGTACGAGAGCACGCCGGCCGACGTCGTCGCGGTCGGGCGGGCCTCGCTGGTCGTCTACAACGGGGCGGGCTACGACGACTTCGCCACGAAGATCCTGGACTCGCTCTCGACGAAGCCGCAGACGATCGACGTCGCGCAGCTGTCCGGGCTGCAGGCCGCGACCCCGGCGGGCCAGGACTTCAACGAGCACGTCTGGTACAGCTTCCCGACCGTCCGCAAGGTCGCGGACACGATCGCGGCCGACCTCGCCCGGACCGACCCCGCTCGCGCGGCGACGTTCCGCGCCGACGCCGAGGCGTTCGACACCAAGGTCGAGGCACTGTCGGCGAAGGTCGCCGCGATCAAGGCGAAGCACGCGGGGGAGCGGGTGGCGGTCACCGAGCCGGTGCCGCTGTACCTGGTCCAGGCCGCCGGCCTGGTCGACGCGACGCCGCAGGCGTTCGCCAAGGCCGTCGAGGACGGCAACGACCCGCCCGCCGCCGTGCTCCAGCAGACCCTCGCGCTCTTCTCCGGGCCGGGGAAGGTCGCGGCGCTCCTGCCGAACGCGCAGACGGAGAGCCCGCTGACCCGCCAGGTCGAGCAGGCGGCGCGGGCGGGCGGCGTGCCCGTCGTCCCGGTGACGGAGACGCTGCCCGCCGGGGCGGGTGACTACGTCACCTGGATGAACGGCCAGGTCGACGCGCTCGCCGCGGCACTGGGGTGACGCCCGGCCGACCGTCGCCGGGCCGGCGGGGCAGCAAGGTTGCGGCAAGGGCGCGTCGTCAGGATCGACCGCACGAGCCGGCGGAGGTGTGTGATGCCCATCGACCTCGAGCCCAACTGCGATCCAGGACTTCACCGACGTCGACCCGCGGTTCGGCACCAGGGACGACCTCGTGGCGCTCGTCGAGGCCGCCCACGACGAGGGCATGTACGTGATCTTCGACATCATGCTGAACCACAGCGGGGAGTGCTTCGCCTACGACGTGGCGGGCAACCCGATGAGGCCCCCCTACGACCCGCCCGTCACGGCGAGGGGGCGCGACGTGCTCCGCGTCCGGTACCCCTTCGGCGCGTGGCTGGACGTGGACAACCAGCCGCTGCCGCGCGGCGTGGCCCCGCGGAACCGCGACGAGGGCGTGTGGCCAGAGTCGCTGCAGTCGCCGGAGTGCTTCTCCCGCGCCGGAGCCGGCCACTACGGGGAGGGCGACGCCGCCGACGAGCAGGCGCAGTTCCGCGTCAGCGAC
Organism: uncultured Actinomycetota bacterium; assembly: GCA_963728105.1. Classification (GTDB taxonomy): domain Bacteria; phylum Actinomycetota; class Actinomycetes; order Mycobacteriales; family Pseudonocardiaceae; genus Pseudonocardia. The sequence goes on from CAVSJZ010000040.1 coordinate 46,856, forward strand.
TACCGCAACCGCGACTTCGCCTACCCGCCGCACGAGGGTCCCTCCCCGGTGCTGGACGCCCTCACCCGGATCTGGTGCGACTGGATCGACCTCACCGGGTGCGACGGCTTCCGCATCGACACGTTCAAGCACGTGCCGCGCTGGGTCGCGCAGAAGGCGACGGCGGACATCCGGGCGCACGCCGCCGCCGCGCACGGGAAGACGGACTTCCTCGTGTTCGGCGAGGTCGCGGGCGGGGACTTCTGGGAGGCGGACTACGCGGGTTTCGATGGCGTGCGGCTCCTGGAGCTCAGCGAGCGCCGCACCGCCCTGCGCGCGCTCGGGCGCGGCCGGTCGGACCAGGCCGCGCTCGTCCTGACCCCGCCCGGCACGGTCGAGCAGAAGGTGGACGGCCAGGTCGTCAGCCGGCCCCTGCCCGCCGACCGGCTGATCCTGACGATCGACGACCACGACGGCCTGTGGGACGGCGCCAAGCTGCGGCTGGCCGCGGACAGCCCCGACTACGTCCTGCCCGCCGTCGCCTGCCTGATGTTCGGGCCGTCGATCCCGTGCCTCTACTACGGCATCGGGCAGGCGCTGTCCGGGCCGGTCGGGGCGGGCGGGTTCCTCGACGACTTCGGCCGCACGGACCCCCGGCGGGGCGGCGACCGCTACCTGCGCGAGGCCATGTTCGGGCCGGAGCACCCCCGCAAGGCTGGCCTCGCCGGCCGGCCGGGCCCCGGCGGGGACGGCGGCGCGAAGGAGCTCTTCGACGAGCGCCTGCCCGGCTTCGGCCCGGGGGGCAGCACGGGCGTCCACGTGTTCGACCCGGCGTCGCGGTGGTACCGGGGGATCGCGGCACTGGCCGCGGCTCGCCGGGCGCACCCGGTGCTCGCCACCGGCGCGATCTCGCGGCTCACGCGCGGCCGGATCGACGGCGGCGGCTTCGGGCAGGACGTGACGACGGCCGTGGTCGCGTGGTTGCGGCACGACGAGGCGACCGGCGCGTGGGGCGAGCACGAGCAGGCCGCCGAGGTGGACACGCGCCCGCAGACGGGCGAGGCGGTCCTGCGGGTCGACGCGCTCACCCCCGGTGAGATCCGGGTCTACGTCTCCTGACCGGCGGGGGCGCGCCGGCTCCTCAGGTCGTCCGCCAGTCCAGGCCCCGCAGGTGGTCCGCGAGGCGCAGCGCCAGCGCCGCGAGGCTCAGCGAGGGGTTCGCGGCGGGGCTGGTCGGGAAGACGGAGTTGTCGCACACGTAGAGGCCGTTCGCCCCGGTGACCTCGAGGTCGGTGTCGACGACGCCGGTCCCGTCGTCCGAGAGGGGCAGCGTGCCCACCTCGTGCGCGACGTAGCCCCAGTCGCCCTGGTGGAGAGCGGGCCAGTCCCGGTAGTGGTCGTCGCCGCGTTCGCCGGCCAGCTGCCGGGCGCCCACTGCGGTGACGACCTCGTGGGCCACCGCGTCCCACGCACCGGGCAGGCCACCGGTCTGCCGGGCGGCCAGGTCGGCCGCGGGCAGGCCCGTGCCGGGCAGGTTGAGCCGGAGCCACGGGTCCGCGCCGAACCGCAGCGGGACGCCCTCGTCCCGCGAGGCCCGGCCCAGTACCACCAGCTGCCCGGCGACGGCGCCGGGGCTCGTGATGCTGCGCGCCCAGTCGGCCGCGTCGGCGAAGCCGAGGTTGAGGTCCGAGCCGAGGTCCAGGACGAGGTTCCAGTCGTCGCCGGAGGCGCCGGGGGTGGACAGCAGCTTGACCGACGTGTCGGCGCGGCAGAACGGGCTGCCCGGCGGGATCTCGAAGTGCACCCAGCCCATCCGGTGCTCGGTGAGGGTGATCCCCGCCGCCACCGCCGGGTCCAGCGCCCTCGGCGAGGCCGCGAGGACGCGCGCGGACTCGACGGTGCCGCAGCAGAGCACGACCCGGGTGGCGTAGCGCACCCGCGCGCCGCCGTCGCGCAGGTCGACGGTGTGCACCGTCCAGCCCCGCTCGTCGGGCTCGACGCCGACGACGAGCTCCCCGAGGTGGACGTAGGGCGGCCCGTAGCCGTTGTCGTAGCGCGACAGCCGTTCCTCCAGCAGCAGCTCCGCCGTGGAGAACAGGCCGCCGGGGATCCGCCAGCTCGTCGGCTTCTCCTGCCGCAGCGCCACCGGCGCGAGCCCGTTGGAGCGCCGGGGGAGCACGTCGTCGAGCAGCCGCAGGCCGTCGCGGGCGATGCCGTCGGCCCGCGGACGGGACACGTCGAGCAGCTCCTCCGCGGCGGCGTAGTAGGCGCTGTCCTCCCCGAGGGCCGTCGCCACGGCGTCCGGCCAGTGCGCCGCCAGCTCGGCACGGTCGATGCGGGGGGCCAGCGCGCCCCAGTACAGGGTCCGTCCGCCGAGGGCGAAGAGCTCGCGGCCCCGCCAGGCCTCCTGGCCGAACGGGACGGTGCCGAAGTCCTGCAGCGTGTTCCACATCGTGATCGAGAACTGGGCGTCGCCGCCGCCGGGCCGGACCGCGGGCTGGTTGCCCGCATGTCCGGTGAACAGCAGCGACCCTGCCTCCAGCCCGAGCACGTCGAGCGGGCGCTTCGCCGCGTCGGTGCTCACGGGGTTCCTGGCGATCGACGTCAGCAGCGTGCCGCCGCCCATGCCGGTGCCGACGACGATCACGTCCCAGCGCTTCGTGGCGTCGGCGCCCTCGGCGAACCACAGGCGCTGCAGGCGCCCGTCGTCGACGGCGATCGGTGCCGGGGTCGGCCGCCGGCCGTGGCTGCGCTCCGGGCGGGCCGCGGACCCGCACCGACCAGCGAGCATCGCAACCCCCTCTTGCCGGGACCTTGCTGCGCGGCGGTGCCGGTCCGTGCCGGCGCGAAGGGCGTCCCGCCCTGCAGCTACCCTCACGCCGTCGGCATCGGAGGCTCTCGCGTGTCCCTTTCCGAGACGGAACCGAACCGGGGCGACCGCGGGAAGGCCGACGGCGACCAGGGCTGGTACGTCAGCTCGCCGCTGGTCCTCGTGGTGGTGCTGCTCCTGCTGGTCGGGCTGCAGGCCCCGATCCGGCAGGCGCTGGCCGCCCCGGTCATGCAGAACTGGATGACGGTGTTCGTCGCCGTGCTCGTGCAGGCCCTGCCGTTCCTGGTCCTCGGCGTGGCGCTGTCCTCGGCCATCGCCGTCTTCGTCCCGCCGTCGTTCTTCACCTGCGCGCTCCCGTCCCGGCCCGCGCTGGCGGTGCCGGTCGCGGGCGCCGCCGGGGTGGTGCTGCCCGGCTGCGAGTGCGCGTCGGTGCCCGTCGCCGGCGCCCTCATGGGGCGCGGGATCACCCCCGCCGCCGCGCTCGCGTTCCTGCTGTCGGCCCCGGCGATCAACCCGGTCGTGCTCACCGCCACGGCCGTCGCCTTCCCCACCGACCCCGCGATGGTCCTCGCCCGGCTCACGGCGAGCCTGCTCGCCGCCTGCGTGATGGGCTGGCTCTGGCTGCGGCTGGGCCGGCCCGACTGGCTGCGGCCACCGGCCCGCGCGGTCGCCGACGGGCCGGGCCGGGCGGCGGCGTTCTGGGGCGCGCTGCGCCACGACGTCGTGCACGCGGGCGGGTTCCTGGTCGTCGGCGCGTTCGCGGCGGCCACCCTGAAGTCCGTCGTGCCGCCGGGCTGGCTGCAGGCCGCCGCCGACAACCCGGTCGTGGCGGTGCTGGCCATGGCCGTGCTCGCGGTCCTGCTGTCCATCTGCTCCGAGGCCGACGCCTTCGTGGCCTCCTCGCTGACCCAGTTCTCGCTGACGGCGCGGCTGGCGTTCCTCGTCGTCGGGCCGATGATCGACCTGAAGCTGTTCGCGATGCAGGCCGGCACGTTCGGCCGGGCCTTCGCGCTGCGGTTCGCCCCGGCCACGTTCGTCGTCGCCGTGGTCGTGTCGGTCACCGTCGGGACGGTCCTGCTGTGAACCGCGAGGCCCAGGCCGTCGTGCTCGTGCTGCTCGGCGGGGCGCTCGTGCACGCCGGCGCCACCGACCTGTACCTGCGCTACGTCAAGGCCGGCCTGCGCCCGCTGCTGCTCGCCGCCGGCGTCGTCCTGATCGTCGTCGCGCTCGTCACCGCCTGGTACGACTGGCGGCGGGCGCGGGCGGCCAGGGCGGCCGCGCGGCAGTCGGCCGGGGAACCGTCCGGCGCCGGCCACGACGGCCACGGCCACGACGAACACGGCCACGGCCACCGCGAGCCGCGCGTGTCCTGGCTGCTGGTGGCCCCGCTGCTGGCCCTGAGCCTGGTCGTGCCGCCGGCGCTGGGCTCCTACAGCGCGGCGAGCACGGGCACCGTGCTGCGGCAGGCGTTCGGCGTCCCGACCCGCCTGCCGGCCTCCGGCCCGCTGCAGCTCGGCGTGCTCGACTACGCCCGCCGCGCGGTGTTCGACCACGGCCGCTCCCTCACCGGCCGCCCGATCACGCTCACCGGCTTCGTCACCATCGCCAGCGACGGCCAGCCGTACCTGACCCGGATGATCCTCAGCTGCTGCGCGGCGGACGCCCAGCCGGTCAAGGTCGCCCTGTCCGGGCGGATCCCGCCCGTCCTCGCCCCCGACACGTGGCTCGCCGTCACCGGCACCTACACCGCCCGGCAGACCACCGACCCGGTCAACGGCGGCCCGGTCCCGTTCCTCGACGTCAGCCGGGCCGACCCGGCGACCGCGCCGGCCGACCCCTACGAGAGCTGGTGAGCCACGGTCCGGGCCCCGTCCTTCGGTCCCGCTGCCGGCGCGCAGCGTCGACTGTGCTGCCTGCCACCGCCGGCCGGCAGTGCCCATCGGCCGTCGCTCGGCGGGTCGCTGGTCCCACCGCCCGGGCCCTGTCCCGGCCGCGACCGTGGGCGGTCGGGCCGGTCCGGCACCGCAGGTCGGACGCAGCGGGCGGGTCGTTGGTCACTGGCCCGTGCGGCGCGCGGTGCGGAGCATCGACACGGTCCGCCGGACCCGACCGGCACCGTCCGTGCAACCACACGTCCGAGGTGCGTACCCATGGAACTCAGTCGCAGCGAGTGTCTCGCGCTGCTCGCCACCGCGGGGGTCGGCCGGATCGTGTACACCGAGCACGCCCTGCCCGCGGTCCGGCCCGTCCCGTTCGCGCTCGACCGCGAGGAGGTCGTGTTCCCGGCGGCCGATCGGCTCGCGGCGGCGGTCGAGCACACCGTCGTGGGGTTCCAGGCGGACGAGATCGACGACGCCGACGGGACCGGCTGGAGCGTGTACGGCCTCGGGGAGGCCTACGAGGTCGTGGACCCGGACCGGCTGGTCGGGCTCGCCTCCTGCTGTCCCGCGGCCGCCGGGGAGCACCGGCCGGCTGGTCCGGTCATCGCGATTCCCCTGCGGAACGTGAGCGGGTGCCACTTCGCGCTCATCGCGGACGGCAGCTGACGGGACTCACGGGGTGCCGGGGTCACGGGGGGCCGCGACCCGACGTGCGGTGTGCTCGGCCTGCTCCCGCTCCTCCAGGTCGAGCTCGAGGCGGTCGAGTGCCGCGCGCAGGCGCGGGACCGCACGCCGGTCGAGGGCGCGCAGGCGGCGCCGGGTGCGGTCGGCCTCCGCCGCGACCGCCCGTGTCGCGCGGGCCGCGGCCGCGACCTCGGCCCCGGTCGCGGCCGCCACGAGGTACGCCTCCCGGGCCAGCACGACGGCGGTGCCGGTGTCGACCGCGCTCTCGTCGGGCGGCGGCGCCGCGTAGTCCGCGCCGTCGGGATGCCGGACGCCCATCGTGGCCGCCCACCGGACGTGCACCTGCCCGGCGCCGGCCGGCGTCGCGAGGTCCAGACCCGTGCGGCCGCCCTCGAGCAGCGCCCGCAGCAGCCACTCCCGCGCCGTGGCGACCTCCTCGTGCCACCGGGCGGTGAGCCGGCGCTCGGCCTCCTCGAAGACGCGCCGGCGCTCCTGCAGGCGGCCGAGCTTGAGCTCCAGGGTCGTCGCCGCGTGCGCCGCGACGTCGAGCCGGTGGCGCAGCCACGTCCGTCCCGCCCGTCCGGGCGGCACCGGGCTCACGGGCCGCCCCCGCCGCCGGCCGGTCCGAGCCGGTCGAGCAGGAGCGACTCGGGCAGCATCGTGAGCTCCCGGCGGGGCAGGCGGCGCAGGACGTCCCAGACGCGGTCGAGCGTGTCGGCCATGGCCCGCCGCTCATGGGTGCCCTGGTCGACCAGCTCGGTGTGGAAGGCGTCCTCGAGCGCGAGGTGGGCGCGGTCGGCCGCCGTCAGCCCGTCCTCGCCGACCAGCTCGACCAGCTCGCGGACCTGTCGTGCCCTGGCCAGCGCGGACAGCAGCTGGGCCGCGGTGTCGAGGTGGTCGGCGCGGGTGCGGCCGGGCCCGGCGCCCCGGCGCATCAGGCGCGACAGCGAGGAGAGGGGGTCGAACGGCGGGTAGACGTTGCGGGCGTGCGCCTGCGGCGACAGCACGACCTGTCCCTCGGTGATGTAGCCGGTGAGGTCCGGCACCGGATGGGTGATGTCGCCGCCCGGCATCGTGAGGACGGGGACCAGCGTGACGGAGCCCGGACGGCCGCGGATCCGCCCGCAGCGCTCGAACAGCGACGCCAGGTCGCTGTAGAGGTAGCCGGGGTACGCGCGCCGGGCCGGCGTCTCGCCGCGGGCGGCGGCGACCTCGCGGAGGGCCTCGGCGTAGCTGGTCATGTCGCTCAGCACGACCAGGACGTGCCGGCCGGTCGCGAACGCGAGGTGCTCGGCGACGGTCAGGGCGATCCGCGGGGTCGTCAGCCGCTCGATGACCGGGTCGTCGGCCGCGTTGAGCAGCAGCGTGAGCTCGCCGTCGGCGACGCGCCGTTCCAGCTCGTCGCGGACGAAGGCGATGTCGGCGTGGGTGAGGCCCATGCCGGCGAACACGACGCTGAACGGCTCGCCCTCGGTGTCGGCCTGCGCCGCGATCTGCGTCGCGAGCTCGAGGTGCGGCAGGCCGGGCTCGGAGAACACGGGCAGCTTCTGCCCGCGCACGAGCGTGGTGAGCGCGTCGATCGCCGAGATGCCCGTGGTGACGGGGTCCGCGGGGGCGTCGCGGTGGACGGGGTTGAGGGGGTGGCCGGCGACCGGGGCGAGCTCGTCGCCGAGCACGGGCGGCCCGCCGTCGAGCGGCTCGCCGCGCCCGTTGCAGACCCGGCCCAGCCACGCGGCGGTGACCGGGACGTGCAGCGGGCGGCCGGTGAACTCCACCTCGACCCCGGTCGTCGCGAGGCCGGCGGTGCCCTCGAACACCTCGACGACCGCGACGTCCCCTTCGACCTCCAGCACGAGGCCGTGCCGCTCCTGCCCCGACGCCGACCGCACCCGGGCGAACTCGTCCCAGCCGACCCCGCGGACGCCCTCGACCACCAGCAGCGGCCCGCGCAGCTCGCGGACCGCCGTGTAGGCGCAGCGCAGCAGCGAGGTCACGGCGCCGCTCCGCGGATGCGGGCGAGCACCGCGTCGCGGCGGCCGGAGAGGTCGCCCGGCGTCCCGGGGGGACTGTCGTCGCGGGCGCGCACCAGCGGGCCGAGGTCGAGCCCCTCGAGCGCCTCTGCGGGCGCGCCGCGGCCCACCGCCTCCCGCAGGGCGTCGACGGCCGCGAGGACCGCGTCGACGAGCGCCGCGGTCCGGCCCGGCGGGCAGTACGCGTCCGCGGGGGAGAGGGCGCTCTGCTGCAGCACGGCGTCCCGGACCAGGCGTCCGGCGAGCAGGTCGACGCGCTGGCGGTCCGGCAGCGCCGTGGCGCCGAGCAGGTCGGCCAGCGCGGCGAGCCGGTCGGCCTCGGCGAGGACGGCGACCAGCCGGGCCCGCCGCTGCGCCCAGTCCGGGTCGCCGGCACGCGCGTACCACGTGGCGACGGCGTCCAGGTCGCGGGAGAACGAGGCCGTCCAGGACACCGCGGGGTAGTGGCGGGAGTACGCCAGGTCCTTGTCCAGCGTCCAACGGCAGCGCACGTACCGCTCGGTGACGACCGTGACGGGCTCGGTCAGGTCGCCGCCGGGCGGCGAGACCGCGCCGACGACGGTGACGGAGCCGGTCGGGCCGCCCAGCGTCTCCACGACGCCGGCCCGCTCGTAGAAGGCGGCCAGCGCGGAGGCGAGGTCGGCCGGGTAGCCCTCCTCGGTGGGCAGCGCGCCGCTGCGGGAGCCGAACTCGCGCATGGCCTCGGCCCACCGCGACGTCGAGTCGGCGATGACGACGGCGTCGTGGCCCATGTCGCGGAAGTACTCCGCGACCGTCACGCCGGTGTGGATGCTCGCCTCGCGGGCCATCATCGGCATGTTCGAGGCGTTGGCCACGACGACCGTCCGGTCCAGGATCCGCCCGCCGGTGCGGGGGTCGGGCAGCTCGGTGAGCTCGGTGACGACCTCGGCCATCTCGTTGCCGCGCTCGCCGCACCCGACGTAGACGATCACGTCGGCGTCGCACCACTTCGCGATCTGCTGCAGCAGGATCGTCTTCCCCGTGCCGAACCCGCCGGGCACGGCCGCGCTGCCCCCGCGCAGCAGGGGGAAGAGCACGTCGAGGACGCGCTGGCCGGTCAGGAGCGGCGCCTGGTCGGCGGAGCGTGACCGGACCGGCCGCGGCGCGCGCACCGGCCACTGCTCCGACGCGCGCACCGGCGTGCCGGCCACGCTCGCGAGCTGGTCGTCCTCGCCGTAGTCGCCCGGCGCCGCGACCTCGTCGAGCACGCCGCTCACCCCGGGAGGGACGAGCACCCGGTGCTCGACCGGGCCCGTCGCGAGCGTCCCGACGACCGCCCCCGCCGCCACCCGGTCACCGGCCCGCAGCAGCGGAGTGAAGGCCCACGTCCGCGGCGGGCCCGCGACCCCGGCGCCCGTCCCGGTCAGGAACGGGCCGGCGTCCGACAGCGGGCGGAGCAGCCCGTCGAAGACCTCGCCCAGCAGGTTCGGGCCGAGCTTGGCGGTGAGCGGGCGGCCGCGCAGGCGCACGGCCGCACCCGGGGCGAGTCCGCCCGTGTACTCGAAGGCCTGGGCGGTCGCGACCTCGGCCCGGACGGCGACGATCTCCGCGGGCAGCCCGTCCGCGCCCAGCGCGACCAGGTCGCCCATCGCCGCGGGGCCGACCGGGGCGAACTCGACCAGCGGGCCGTTGACCCGCCGCACCAGCGGCTCGCTCACGCCGGCCACAGCCGCTCCACCTCGGCGCCGAGCGCGGCGACGGCGCGCTCGGCGAGCACGGTGACCGAGCCGTCGACGACGCGGCCGGGCGCCCGTCCCGTGACGCCGCCGCGCCCGCCGGGCCCGGTCACCGCGTCGGCGCCGAGGAAGGCGCGCGCCCCGGCCGTCAGCCGGTCGGCGATCCGCGGGCCGTCCGGCCCGGCGCAGCGTGCGCGCAGGAGCTGCGCCACCCGGTCGAGGAGCGCGTCGTAGGCCTCCCGGCGGCCGCGCAGCTCGGCCCCGCGGACGGCCCGCCGCGCGCGGGCCCGCTCGGCCTCGGCCACCGCGTCGGCGGCATCCCGGCCGCGCCGGCGCGCGCGCCCCATGAGCTCCTCCGCGCGGGCGGCGGCGTCGGCCACGATGCGCCCGGCCTCCTGCTCGGCCCGCTCGCGGGTCGCCGCCGCGTCGGCCCGCGCCGCCGCGAGCAGGGCGGCCCGGACGGGCGCGAGCGCCGCGACGGCGTCCGCCTCGCCCGGCCGGGTGCGAGCGGGGCCCCGGCCCGCCCGCCGCCGACCGGCGGTGCGCACGGCCGCCGCGCTCACGGCGGCAGCACCGCGGCGAGCGGCCCCGCCGCCGGGTCCGGCCCTGCCGCCGGGTCCGGCCCCGCCCCGGCGAGCTGTCCGGCCAGTCCGCGCGCCGCGGCCGGCGTCAGCAGCACGACGTCGACGTCCCCTGCGGCGACCCGGTTCCACGCCGCCGCCAGCTCGCCCGCCGTCTCGGCGCCGAGGACGAGCAGGCCCGCCAGCGCCCAGCCCTCGACCGCGGCCGGCTCCCCGATGACGGCCATCACTGGCACGGCTCACGCCCTGCCGATCAGGATGATCGCCACGATCAACCCGTAGATCGCGATGCCCTCGGCCAGCCCGACGATGACGATGGCCCGGCCGAACAGCTCCGGCCGCTCGCTGAGGGCGGCCAGCGCCGCCGCACCGGTGTAGGCGACGGCGATCGCCGCCCCGATCGAGGAGCCCGCCACGGAGATCGCCGCGCCGAGCAGCGCCGCCCAGTTGGCCGTGCCCGGCGCGGTGGCCGCCTCGGCCACGACCGGGGCCGCGTGTGCGGGACCCGCGGTCACGGCCAGCAGGACGACGCCGGCCGCGCCGAGCAGCAGCAGCGCGTCGAGCCCGAGCAGGACGCGCAGGGCGCCACGTCGGCTGCGGCGCAGCAGCACGTGGATCCCGGCGAGGGTGAGGACCAGTGCGGGCAGCCCGATGAGCCAGGCGTTCACGACGACACCTCCGGTGGGGCGGGGGACGGGTGCTCGGGTCCGGTGGCGGTGGGGACGTGCCAGGGCCGGAACGGCCGGCCCTCGCCCGCGAAGACCCGCGAGAACAGCTCGTAGAACTCCAGGCGCAGGGCCTGGATCGCCGCCACGACACCCTCGAGGGTGAAGGTGAGCGCGTTGCCGACGACGAAGAGGAGCGCGGCGGCGACCAGGCCGACGAGACCGGAGCGGCCCAGCGTCACGGTCGCCTGCCAGACCACCCAGCCGAGTGCGGCGTGGGTGAGGCCGAAGGCGGCGAGGCGGGCGAACGAGGCGAGGTTCGAGCCCGTGCGCACCACCGCGTCGACGGCCTCGACCACCGCCTGCGTCGCGCCGGCGGCTCCGCCTCCGCCGGCGACGTAGTAGCCGACCGCCGACAGCGCCAGCCCCACGGGCACGAGCGCGGCCGCGGACAGCAGAACCGGGGTCGAGCCGAGCGCGAGGCCGGCGGCGAGGCCGCCCATGCCCAGGAAGAGCAGCGCGCCGGCGACGCCCCCCGCGGCGTAGAGGGCCCGCTGCGGGCCGCCCTCCCGCCACCGGTTCAGGATCGCGACGGCGTACGCGCCGGCCAGCAGCACCCCGCCGACGGTGACGCCGGCCTCCAGCAGCCGGGTCGGGTCGTCGAGCGGCGAGATCCAGACGACCGGGAGGACGCCCGTCGGCCCGAAGAACTCCCCGAACAGGACGCCGAACGCCGCGGCGGCCAGCCCCGCGCCGGCGAGGAACGGCCACGACGCGCGCAGCCCCGCGAGCCGCCGCGGCCGACCCGCGCGCAGGAACAGCGCCGCGACCAGCAGCAATGCCCCGTGACCCGCGTCGGCGAACATCATGCCGAACATCAGCACGTAGGCGAGGCCCGCGGCCAGGGTCGGGTCGACGTCGAGGTAGGGCACCGCCCCGTAGATCCCGACGACGGGGGCGAAGGAGCGCCGCACGCCGCCGCCGGCCGGCAGCAGCGTCGGCGGGTCGACGCCACGCGGCGTCGGGAGCGGCACCACCGCGGCGCCCACCTCGGCCAGCGCGGCGGCGAGGCCACCGGTCGCCGTGGCGGGGCTCCAACCGGCGAGCGCCGCGACCCCGCCCCGCCGCGTCGCGCGGCGGGCGACGGACGCCAGCGCGGCCTCGCCGGCGAGCAGGTCGAGGCGGCCGCGGCGGGCGAGGTCGTCGGGGTCGGGGGCGTCGGGGGCCAGCGCGGGGGAGACCTCGCCGCCGTCGGGCCGTGGGTGCCCGGCGTCCTGCGGGGCCTCGCCGCCGCGGTCGTCGTCGAGCTCGACGGCACCCGCGTCGGCGACGCGGACCAGCGCGGCGCGCAGGGCGTCAGCCGGCGCGACGACGGCGATGCGCCGCATCCGGACCGGCTCGAACGCCTCAGGCCGCCGCATCGAAGGCCTCCAGCTCCCCGCCGCCGCGCGCCGCGATCTGCAGCGCGGCCCGCAGCCGGCGGGCGTCCACCGCCAGGAGCGCCGCACAGCCGACGAGCAGCTCCGGCCCACTCGGGCCGCGGACCTGCGCGGACGCCGTGGCCTCGACGTCGCGCCACCAGCGGCGCTCGGCCCGCCACAGCTCGCCGGGGCCGGCGAGGCCCGCCAGCGTGCGGGCGGCGGGGCCGGGCAGGGCCGCGAGGTACGCCGTCCAGGATCCGGCGGCGCACGCCGACCTGCCCAGCACCGCCTCGGCGCGCCGCAGGGCCGCCGGCCCGGGCCCGGCGCCCGGGCCGAACCGGTGTCGGGCCAGCAGGACGGCGGCGCCCGCCACGGCCCAGTCGCGGGCGGCCGGCGCGTCCAACGCGACCCGTCCGGCCCACCCCATGGCCAGTGTCAGAGCCAGTGCACCCGGTGCCGCGGTGCCGGGGTCCCGCCACGCCGAGCGCGCGAGCGCGGCGCGTAGTGCGGCGGGTGACGTCGTCGCGGCGAGGCGTGGCCAGGCCGTCGCGAGGCTCCCGAGCTTGTAGGCGGGCACCGGGTCGCGGCCCGCGAGCGCGCGGGCGTGCCCGACGACGTCGGCGACCTCGAACCAGCCCGCGAGCGCCCGCAGCGCGACGACGCCCTGCCGCGGTTGCCAGCCCGCGAGCACGCGCAGGTGCCAGAGCACCGACGCGGCCACGGCCCGCTCCGCGCCGGCCCGGTCGACGGCGGCGGGCAGCCGGTGGCCGTACGGGGTGGCGCGGACCCGGTCGACGGCCTCCTCGAGCGACGGGCTCGCGGCGATCGCCCGAGCGCCCGCGGCGCCGACCCTGCGGCTCAGCAGGGCGCGTGCCCGCACCCCGCCCGTGGTCCAACCGGCGCCCATCAGCCGGGCCCAGGGTGCGGAGCGGGCGGCGTGCCACCGTCGCCGCCGCCGTCGAGCCGGGTGAGCAGGCGCGTGACGGCATCCCGGGCCAGCTCGTCCGTGCGCGCCGCCGCGTGGGCCCGCACCCGACCGGCCCGTGCCGCGGCCGCCGCGTCGGCGGCTCCACGGCCGTCGGCCACCGCCGCACGGGCCCGGGCCAGGATCGCCGCCGGCTCGGCCGCCGCCCGGTCCCCGGCGTCCGCGAGCAGGGCTTCGGCCTCCGTGCGGGCGCGGTCGACCCGGGCGGCAGCGGCGTCCGTGGCGGCGGCCCGGATGCGGTCCGCCTCACGCTCGCAGTCGGCGAGCAGCGCCAGCACCGGCGCCAGCTCGGCCTCCCGCTCGGCGACGCGGTCGGCGGGGACCCCGGCCGGCGCCGCAGCGCCCGGGATGGCCGCCGGACGCAGCCGGGCGAACCACGCGCGGAGATCCGGCACGATGTGCTCCCCCCGCCGCCGGTCCAGGACCCTCCGAGGCTGCGCGCCGGTCGCCCCGGCATTCCAGGGCCCAAGGTCACGGCGGTCCGCCCCTTGGTCCCGCGGGCCCGCGGCCCCTGCGTGCCGGCGCCGGGTGCCCTACCGCTGCGCGCCCGGCCCGGCCGCGCCGACGTGTGCCGCGGCGTCGCGCGGCAGGTCGCTCGCCGGCCGGCGCCCACGGCGGGGCACCACCGCGACCGGACAGTGGGCGTCGTGGATCGCGGCGCGGCTGACCGACCCCACCAGCGCGTCGACCAACCGACCGTGCGCGCGGCTGCCCACGACCAGCAGACTCGCCCCGACCGACGCCTCGAGCAGCGCGACGTCCGGGGTGCCCGACAGGGTCGCCAGCGCGACCTCGACGCCGGGGTGGCTGGCGAGCCACGGCCGCAACGCCACGCGCAGGGCGACGTCGTCCCGCCCACCCGCGTGCAGGATCCGCACGTCGACGCCCGTCCGGTCCGCCGCGGCCAGGCCGAACGCGACCGCCTCGCCGTCACCGTCGAGGGCGTCGAGGGGCTGGGCCAGGTCCAGCCCGATCAGGACCGGCCCTTTCGACGAGCCGCCCACGCGGGCGACGACGACGGGGCACGTCCCCTCGTGAACGGCCGCCGCGGTGACGGCGGACGCGACGGACCCCAGCCGGATCTCCCCGATCCGGGTGCCGGCGGTGCCGACGACGAGCAGGTCGTCCGGACCGGCCGCGCCGACCAGCGCCGGGACGGTGTGCTCCGTGGACACGGTGGTCTCGACGGCGATGTCGGGCGCGATCTGGGCCGCGACCGCGTGCGCCCGCGCCACGATCGCGCCGGCGCGCCTGCGGCCCGCGGGGTCGCGGGCGTAGGGCGCCGCGTGCACGATCCGCAGGCCGACGCCGCGGCTGCGTGCCTCGCCGGCCGCCCATGCGGCGGCCCGCAGACCCGACGGGGTCCCGTCCACACCGACGATCACGGAGGGGAACCTGCCCACCTCTGCACTCATCTTGGCCACCTCCTGGGGGCATCAGGCCGTCAGGATCCGCCCGCGCGGGCGTCCGGGCTACGGCCGGTGGTCCCGCCCCGGACCGACGGCCGGCCCGTCCGGACCGGCCGCGCCGGAGCCCGCGGAAGGACCTCCAGCCAGGCGAGGAGCTGCCGGGCCAGCACCTCGGGCGAGTGCAGCTGCGGCAGGTGTCCGGCGTCGGCCAGCTCGAGGTAGCGCCATGCCGGGTTCCGGCGGGCCGCGGCCCGGGCCGCCGCGACCGGGACGAGGCGGTCGCGCGCGCCGTGGACCAGCAGCACCGGGCACGTCGCGGCGGCCTCGGCCGCCCGGTGGGCGCGCGACCGCGCGAGGGTCCAGGCCAGCGACCGGGACGCGGACAGGAACGCCCGGTCCATCCCGGCGACGTCGGACTGGCGCCGCACGAGCGCGACCGACCGCGTGACGAGGTCGGCCGGCAGGACCTCCGGGTCGACCCCGCACAGCCGCAGCGTCTCCTCGACGGTGGCGCGGGCGCCGATGCGTCGCCGCCGGCGCCCGCGCAGGTGCTCGCCGACGCCGGGCAGCGCCCACACCGCGATCCGCAGCGTGCTGCGCGGGGAGCGCAGGGCCCGCCCCGGCGCCGGCAGGGCCGGGTCGAGCAGGACCAGCCCGCGCACGAGATCGGGGGACCGGGCCGCGAGCAGCAGGCAGATCAGGCCACCCATCGAGTTGCCGACGAGGACGGCGGGCCCGCCGAGCGAGCGCACGAACGCGGCCAGCACCCGCAGGTTGCTGTGGACCGTCGCGGGCCTGCCCGTGGGCCGGCTCAGCCCGAAGCCGGGCAGGTCCAGGGCCACGACGCGGGCGTGCCCGGTGAGCAGGGGGGCGAGCAGGTCCCAGTTCAGGTGGGAGCCGCCGAGGCCGTGCACCAGCACGACGAGCGGGCCCGCCTCGGGCCCGCCATAGTCGACGGTGTGCACGGCCCGGCCGCCCGCGACGACCGTCCGGGCCGTGCCGGGCGCGCTCACGGCGGCGCCGACCCGGCTCGCGCGCGGGCGGCGAGAGCGGGCAGGTGGCGGCCGAGCCAGAAGCACGCCGCGATGCTCCCGGCGGCGACGGCCGGCGCCTTGACCTCGGCGGGCAGGTCCAGCGGCCGCAGTGCCGACGCGAGGCCCATGAGGACCGGGCCCTGGATCACGAAGGCGACGAAGGCGGCGTGGGACCAGGCGGTCGCCCGCCGCCCGGTGCCGGCGAGCCGCCGTTCGGCCAGCCCGACCAGCCAGACCGACCCGGCGACGACCAGCGTCGCCTCCGCCGCGTCGGTGGCGAGCGCCTGCCAGTGCCAGCCGCCCAGGTAGGGCGCGTCGTCGCGGCTGACGTCGTGCAGCCCGCTGGACAGCGCGAGCAGCGGGACCGCCACGAACGTCGCCACGGCCGTGGCTCCGCACGCGCGGCGGAGCCGGTCGGGCACGTGCCGGGCCCATCCCCGCCGCGCGGCCACGATGCCGAGGACGAACAGGCCGACGCACTGCGGCCACTGCCACAGGTGCAGGTCGCCCACCTGCCCGCTTCGTGCCGGGAACACCAGCCGGACCAGGAACGACGAGGACGCGACGGCCACCCCGGCCGCGAGCAGGCCGGCTCCGGTCAGCGCCCGGACCGGGCCCGCGGGCGCCGGCCGGGCGCGCCACCACAGGGCGAACGCCGTCGAGTAGAGCAGCAGCACCAGCGCGAACCACAGCGAGCCCGAGTCGAGCAGCGGGTGGCGGTGGGTGAGCACCCACCAGAACGTGACGGGGCGCCCCGCCGCCAGGTAGGCGAGCCACACCGACGCCGGCCACACCAGCACCGCCGACAGCAGCCACGGCACGCCCAGCCGCCACAGGCGGCCGCGGACGTAGGGCCCTGGCCGGTGCCGGGCGACGGCGTCCTCGGTGAGCAGGCCGGCGACGAAGTAGAACAGGCCGATCACGAACAGCCCGGTCGGGCCCAGCACGGCGGTCAGGACCAGCTCCGCGGCGGGGGTGAACGTGACGTCGCGGACCTCGGTGTACGCCCAGCCGCCGACGGCCGCGTAGCCCAGCAGCGCGTGGCCGCCGATGACCCAGGCCACCAGGAGGGTCCGCAGGTTGTCCAGGTGGGGCAGTCGGCGGCCGGCGGCCGGCGGCCCGGCGTCCACCTGCCCGGCGGGGTGCGTCATCGACCGGCCGGCCTCAGCGGGAGGGCGCCGCGGCGGCCCCCGGGGAGCCGTCGGCCGCCGCCGCGGCGGGCGCAGGGGCCCCGCCGGTCGTCCCGGTCCGGGGGACGACCGTGACCGGGACGAGGCTGTGGTGCAGCACGAAGCGGCTCACCGCGCCGTGGCCCCCTGGCGTGCCGGTGTGGCGGCCCCGGGTGCCCACCACGATGTGCCGCGCGACGGTCGACTCGTGCAGGAGCGCGACGCCCGGGTCGCCCTGCCCGATCCGGATCGTCACGGCGACGCCGGGATGGGCCGACCGCCAGGGCGCGAGCCGCTCGCGCAGGGTGGCGACGTCGTCGGTGAGGGCGGCCGGGCCGTCCGCCACGTGCACCACGACGACGCCGGTGCCGTGCCGGTCCGCGTCGTCGAAGGCCACGGTGACCGCGTCGGCGTCGACGTCGACGGACTCGATGCCGAGCAGGACCGGCGCCGTGCGCAGGCGGTCGCGGGGGTCCTCACCGCGGACGACGGTGACCGGGCAGTGCGCAGCGGTCGTGACGTCGAGCGGGAGGGCGTCGGGCCGGCCGGTGCCCGCTGCGCCGCCGGCCATCCCGACGACGAGCAGCTCCGCCCCGGCCGACGCGTCGACCAGCGCCGACACGGGCGGGTCCGGCAGCACGACGGCGTCGATGCCCGGCAGCGGAGCGAGCAGCCGCGCGGCGGCGAGGGCCTCGGCCAGCACGGCGTCCTGGCGGCCGCGGATCGTCCCGTCGGGGTCGTCCGGCAGTGCCGAGGTACGGGGCGGCGTGGACGAGCCGCAGCGGGCGGCCCCGCGTGCGGGCCTCCCGCGCCGCCCACGCGACGGCGCGCAACCCGGTCGCGGTGCCGTCGACGCCGACGACGATCGGACGGTCCGCCATGGCGTCCTCCTCCGGTGCGGCGGTGCGACCGAGCATCGGCCGCCGCGGCGCCGCGCGGCAGTGGCACCCGGCCCGGGTCGGCGGGACCGACGGCCCGGCCGCGGGCCGGGCCGGGCGGGGTCGCTGCGGACCGGCCGTCAGCGGGACCCGGCGGGCCGCTGCGGGCGGACGGCCGCGAGCAGCCGGCGGGCGTTGGCGGCCCTGATCGCGTCGGCGGTGTCCGGTGGCAGGCCGTCGAGCACCGCCCCAGGGGGCGCCTCCCGCGCCGCGAACGGGTAGTCGGTGCCCAGGACCACGTGGTCGGCCCCGAAGCGGGAGACGGCCAGGTCGAGCGCGGGGCGGTCGTAGGCGAGGGAGTCGCAGAGCAGGCTGCGGGCGCGTCGGCTGGGTGGCGGCTCGTCGCCGCGGCCGGCCATGACCATGCCGCGGTCGAGCCGCCCGAGGATCGACGGCAGCGCCCCGCCGGCGTGCGCGAGGCAGATGCGCACGTCGGGCAGCGGGGTGCGGGAGGTCACGAGGCCGGCGGCCGCCGTGGCGGTCTCGACCGGCATCCCGAGCCCGAACGCGACACCCAGCGCGGCGGGACGGGGGTCGAGGACCACGTCGACGGGATGGACGAGCACGAGCGCTCCCCGCTCGGCGGCCGCGGCGAAGAACGGGGCGAGGACGGGGTCGCACAGCTCGACGTCGCCGGCGCGGGTGCCGATCTCGACGCCGCAGAAGCCCAGCTCGTCGACGCACCGGCACAGCTCGGCGACCGCCCGCTCGACGTCCTGCAGCGGGACCGCGCCGAGCGCGCGGAACCGGTCGGGCGCCTCCGCGACGAGCCCGGCCAGGAACTCGTTCTGGTCGGCGGCGAGCGCGGCGGCGCCGTCGGCGGGCTGGTCGTGGCAGAACGTCACCGGGGTGGGGGAGACGACCTGGACCGCGACGCCCTCCGCGTCCATGTCCCGCAGCCGCCGCGCCGCCGACCAGCACCGGTCGTCGACCTCGCGGTAGAGCTCGCCGCCGAGCAGGATCCGAGCCCGGTCGGGCGCGGTCGGCTCGACGGAGGGCCAGCGACCGGGGTAGCGGGTCAGGTCGGGGAGCCCGGGCGGGATCGCGTGCGTGTGGACGTCGACGGCCCCGACGTCAGCGACCATCCCCGGTACCTCGCCCTCGCCGTCCCCGTGCCCGTGGCGCCGAACCTAGCAACGACCGGTGGATCTCCGCCCCCTGACCGGTGATCACCGTCCCGCCCGCGGTGATCGGGACGCCGCGGCGTCAGGTGCCGCGGCGCAGGCGGGCGAGCTCCTCCAGCACCTCGGCGACGTCCTCGGTGTCGTCGACCAGGTAGCCCGGGCCGGTGGCGTCCGGGTCGTCCTCGTTCCGCACGGTGATCCCGAGATCGCCGGACCGGAGCCGCGGCGGCTCCCCGGCGACCGAGCTGATCCTGATCACGCCGGTGGCGTCGACCTCGTCACGGAGCCCGTCGACGTCCTCCGGCGGCAGATGGCGCAGCCCGCCCTTGGAGCCGGAGAGCCGCATCAGCTGGGAGACCTGCTCGGGGTCGCGGCGCGACACGACCGCCACCGTGGTGTGGCGCAGCGCCAGCAGGATGTTGAGCGCCTCGGAGGAGGACCCTTCGGCACGCGCGTCGTCGGGGTCGCCGAGGTCGGGGGCGAGGCCCCCGTCGAAGTCGCAGGCGACGAGCAGCCGCGGGGTCGTGGCGATGCGGTCCAGCGCGCGCCACAGCTCGTCGAGGTCGTCCATGGGTCACGTCCTTCCGGGGGCGTCGTCCCGACCATTCTCGTGACGACGCTCGGGAACGGGGAGTCCGACGCGGCCCGCACGACCAGGTCGTCCGACCCGACGGGAAGAAGCGGACCTCGGTGGGGGTTCCGCAGTCCATGACGACTCTGGCCGATCGCACGATCGCGGCCCTGCGCTCCACCCATGACGACCTGCTCGCCCTGGTTCACGGCCTGTCCGACGAGCAGCTCGATGCGGCGTCCGGGGCCACGGACTGGTCGGTGGCGCAGGTCCTTTCGCACCTGGGCAGCGGCGCGGAGATCGCGCTGGCGAGCCTGTCCGCGGCGGTCGGGGGGACCGCCGCGCCGCCCGCGGAGTTCAACCAGAGCGTGTGGGACCGCTGGAACGCGATGGGCCCGCACGACCAGGCGGCCGCGTTCGGCGAGCACGACGCCCGCCTGGTCGCCGCCTACGAGGCGCTGTCGGCCGAACAGCGAGCGGACCTGCAGGTCGACCTGGGCTTCGCGACGCTGTCCGTCGCCGCGCTGTCGGGGATGCGGCTGGGCGAGGCCGTGCAGCACGGCTGGGACGTGCGGGTCGCCTTCGACCCCGGCGCCGCCCTGCCCGCCGGCGCGGCGCACCTGCTGGCCGAACACCTGGCCGGCGATCTCGCCTTCCTGACGGGGTTCGTCAGCAGGCCCGACGCGGTCGCGACGCCCGCAGTCGTCGAGATCGAGGGGTCCGGGTTCGGCGTGGTCGTCGGCGAGGGCGTCAGCGTCACCGATGCGGTGTCGAACCCGACCGCGCTGTTCGTCGGCCCGCTCGAAGCGGCCGTGCGCCTCGTCGCGGGCCGGCTGACCCCGGCGCACACGCCGGAGGGTGTCGAGGTCACTGGCGCCGTCACGCTCGAGGATCTCCGCAGGGTGTTTCCCGGCTACTGAATTGCCGCGGCCGCCCCGCGTGGTTCCGGTCGCCGTACGTGTCCGAGGGGGGACTTGCACGTTAGCCACGCGGCTGGCGCTGAGATGACGATGCGCGGCGGGCGTCGGCAGTGGGCCGAGACGTTGATCGGTCTGAGACCGCACTGGGCGTCTGTCTGAATCTGACACGCAGCGTTACCGTGCAGGTGATGAACGAGTACCGGTACGACCTGACGGCGGAGCGCTGGCGCAAGCCCGCGCTCGTGGAACCGTTGTCGGCCGCGGGGCTGTGAGCGTCGAAGCGGAGCTGGCCCGGCTGCGCGCGGAGAACGCGCGGTTGCGTCGCCTGCTCGATCTCACTGCCGAGCAGGCCCGCCCTCCGCAGGTGACGCAGACCGGTCTCGTCCTCGGTCGCCCCGGACCGGTCGTGGCGGGGTCACCCGCGGCGGACAAGGTGCGGTTCTTCCGCAGGCTCTTCGCTTCGCGGACCGACGTCTACGCCACCCGGTGGGAGAACCGGCGCACCGGGCGTTCCGGGTGGGCCGCCGACTTCGACGGGCCGTCGGCGATGCTCGACGCGCTCTCCCACCTCAAGGCGGCGCGGGCGGTCGGCGTGCCCGGCGCGCTCGAGGTGTCGCGCTCGGGTACCGGAGCGCACGTCTGGGTCTTCTTCGAGGGGCCGGTGCGCGCGGAGACGGCGCGCACGCTCGGCTCGGGGCTGTTGCGGGAGGCCATCGCGTTGCGCGGGCGGATGGACCTGGCGGGCTACGATCGGCTGTTCCCCGCGTAGGACGTGCTGCCGGCTGGCGGGATCGGCAACCTCATCGCGGCGCCGCTGCAGGGGCGGCTGCGCAAGGACGGAGCGACGGTCTTCCTCGACCTGGGGACCCTTGAGCCTTTCGACGACCAGTGGGCGTACCCGTCGAGCTTTGCACCGGCTGTCGCCGGGTGAGGTCGGACGGCTCGCCGCCCGGATCGGGCCGGTGCGAGTCGGGTCGGCGGTCGCGGGTTGCGCGAACATTCCTCTTCGAAGATCAGGCCGCGGCCGCCCGCAACCGTCGAGGCCGTCCTTGGCGCGAGAGTCGGCATCGACGCTGCCGCACTCACCCCGGCGATGCTGGCCACGCTCAAGCACGCCGCTTCCCTGGCGAACCCCGCGTTCTACGACCGACAGCGGCGGGGGATGTCGACGTGGGGTGTGCCGAGGTTCCTGCACAGCTTCGACGAGACGCTCGATGGGCGGCTCGTGCTTCCGCGCGGTTTGCTCGATGTCGTCGCCACCGTGGTCGAGGAAGCGGGGAGCAGCCTGGTGATCGGCGATGAGCGGGTCGCCGGCGAGCCGCAGACCGGCTTCGCTTTCTCCGCCCGGCTGCGCGAGGACCAGCAGCGGGCGGTCGCCGGCCTGGCACGTGCCGAGCTGCCCGTGAGATCAGCTCTCGATGGTGTCCGCCCACTGCGTCATCCGCGCGGTGAGCGCGGAGACCTCGCCGTCGGTCAGGCCGTAGGGGTCGATGTAGTCGCGTGCCTGGGCGCGGGAGAAGCGGGCGCAGACCTTGTTCGCGACGGCGTCATCGGGGTGCAGGACGGGGCCGATGGCGAGCGTGACGGGTCGGTGTGCGCGCCAGTCGATGCCGAGTTCGACCTTGGCTGTGGCGCGGGTGGTCGGGTCGGTGACCTGGAGCCGAGCGAAGCCCGGGCTCTCCGCTGTTGTGGAGACGTCGAGTCCGTCGCCCTTGCGAGCGGCGATCACCCTGGCGAGCGCCTCCGGGAACTGCTCCTCGGCTGCCGAGGTGGTGAACAGGTCGACGTCCTCGGAGGGGCGTTCGAGGAGTCCGTGTGCCTGAACGGCGTAGCCGCCCGCGAGGCAGAACCCGTAATCGCCTGCGGCGGCCAGTGCGAGCCGGGCCAGGCGGTGGTGCAGCGGGTCCATCGTCGGTCAGGCTGCGGCGCTCAGGTCGGAAAAGCGGGTCTCCCACAGGTGGCGAAACCCGTCCCGGGAGGAAGAGCCGAGACCAGAGGAGGCGCAGCCGGCCGGCGTTGAGCAGGTGGGTCACGTCTTGGGTGCGCACGGCGTCGACGAGGACTCGTTCGTAGAGCACGGCGGCGTCGGCCGGGTCGTCAAGGTCGTAGTCGGTTCGTCCGTCCAGCCGAGTTCCGGGGCAGGACGACGTGCCCGCTGCCGGACCAGTGACGTCGGCCAGGCGGTCGGGGACGGATCACACTGACCACACGGTTGGCGATCGGCTGAGCGGCCTGAAACTTCGATCATTTGCCCACGATCTGCGCAGGTCAAGGCCTGCGACCCGTCGGTGACCATTCTCGTCACGTTGACCCGATGGGCGTCTATCGTGTCGTGCTCCGGCGGCCATCGACACGCAACCGGACCGGGCTACCGAGGCTTGCGGCGACCTTGGCGTAGGCGCTGTGCCTTGCTGAGCTTGCGCCTGGGTTGCTCACGCTGGCCACCGCGTCCGCTGTGCTCGCCTGCGGACCGCCGGGTTGCCTTCCTGAGCCGGTCAATCACCTCGGCCGTGGCTTCAAAGTCGTCGCTCTCGTCGGCCATCCGCAGGGCAGCGTCGAAATGCTCCCTGCTCCCTCGGGGTCGCCTAGCGCGACGAGTGCGTCGCCGGCGTGCGATGCGGACCCAGAGGTCGTGCGGCCAGCGGGCCAGGTTGGCCGCGATTCGGTTGCGCGCTTCGTCGGCGAGGCCGGACTCGGCGAGCGCGACGGACACGTCGGCGTCGAAGGAGTGCCTGCCCAGCCGGGGTCGACCTTGGCAAGCGCGTCACCGACTCGCTCCGCTGCGACTCCGTAGCCGGCCGCGCCGAGATCGAGGATGAGGTTCGCCAGCCATTCGGGCCATGGCCGGCCAGCTCGGGTTCCTGCCCGAGAGCCAGGGCGAATTCATCTGGCCGGCCGCGAAACCACTCGGCCGCCTCGACGACGGCGGCGGCGCGCTCGGCGAGCTCATCGGGCCCTGGGATAACGTAGAGCGAGGAGGCGGCGCGGGGCAGCCGGCCGGCCAGCCCGTTGGGCAGGTGCGGCTGGTTGATGGCGAGCGACGCGGCGGTGGTCGCCGCCCACCCGTCCGGGTTGGTCGCGTTCGCCCGAGCGAGGCGCCTATTGATGACTGACTCGGCCTGGCGGCGGTGGGTCGGGCACATTGTGGCTCTGGATTCGGCCAGTTCGCCGGGGAAGCCGAACCTGCCGCCCGCGCACGCCGGGCAACGCGGGTGGATTGCGGCGACCGTGGCGAGTTCCACTGGTGAGCGGTCCAGGTCGACCGGGCCGAAGGCGTGTTGGACGAGATCGGTGATGGCACCCAGGCCCATCGGCTCCCACTCGGCCGCCTCCCACTGACGGGCAGCGCCGTGATGTCCGCCGCGCCGAGCGCACTGCCAGCCGCCGGATCGGACAGGAGATCCGGTACCTCGCCCCTGGCGGCGAGGTCAGGGTAGCGGCCGGCATTCACCGCGTTCTCGTAACGGGACGCCGTCACGATGGCTGACCCGACCAGTGCCGCCATGACGCCCGCGACCGTGCTGTTGTGGGCGGTGGCCATACGCACCAATGACCAGATGGGCAGGTAGATCACGATCTCGAGATCGGCCCCGGACACCGTTGGTGGTCGCGAACCCGCTGGGTCGCTGCACCATGCCCGCCAGCGGATCCCACGTGATGACGAACAGCCGCACCGCATCTGCCATGCGAGCAAGTCCACCGGTCAGCCCGGGCCATGCGACGACCAGTTCGATCAGCCGCTTGTCCATCGCGGGTGGATCGGCCAACAACCGCTGCACCCGATCAGGCAGGCCCGCCAGCATCGCCTCGCTCGTCTCGGACATGGCCCGAACCTACCGACCCCCCGGGGGCTGCACTGTCCACTCGGCGACCGCCGTACAGTGCCCGACGATCCCGACGCGCATGGAAGGTCCGCGCGCATGCTGGTGCTGCACGGCTTCTGGTCATCCGAGCGAGGTCTCTGCGTGTGGGCGGAGGACTCCGAGCGCGCTGTCACCAGTCGCAGCCAGGCACTGCGTTCGGCGCGTCCCCACCCGTTCGCCGCTCCGGTGGAGCCGCTCACCGGTGTCTGTTCCGGCAAACCGGGCGAGGCGACGCTGCGACTGCCGTCGCTGGCCAAGTCTCCGCTGGATTCCCCGGAGCTGATTCGGGTCACCCCGCGCGGCGCCCGGTCCGAGCCCGGTCCTGTTGTCGTGGCGGGTCCCGACGATCGAGCTCGATCCCGCCGGCGCGTTGGCCTGGTTGGCCACGGTGGCGGACGGCGGTGCAGACGGAATCCGCTGGGGCGCCTCGCTTTGCTACCTGGCCGGGTTGGCGGCCTTCGCCGGCGAGCTGGTCGAGCGTGGCCGGGTGGTGCCGACCGTGGTGCGGGACGAGGTCGGGCCGCTGGCGCGTTGGAGGCCCGCGCTGCGAGGCCCGGACGTGGTCGCGTTCGGGGCGCTGGTCACCGCGATGGCTGTGCCGCGCCGAACTGGGCCGTGAGGACGCCCACGACCTGGTAGCCGACGCGCTGCACGTACTCACCGACGCCGCGGCACGGGATCGCCTGGGGCCCGGCGTGGACCTGGTGCCGTCGCGGCGCGGCCGCCGTCCGAGACGCCTGCCCGCGGTCGAGGCGTGGCTGGCGGCGCTCACCACGGCCGACGGCCGGTTCGACGCCGACGATGACGAGCTCAGGGCGCTCGAGCGCGAGCTGCGGCCGTGGGCGGAGATCGGCACCGGCCGGATCGGCCCGGCTCGGGCCACCTTCCGTCTCAGTGAGGTCGAATCCCAGTCGAGATCCGACGAGTCTGCAGGCTGGCGGCTGGAGTTCCTGTTGCAGTCCACTCAGGACCCCAGTCTGCTCGTCCCGGCCGCCCAGGCGTGGTCGGATGACGGCAGCCTGCGCCGCTGGCTGGACCGGCCGCACGAGCTGCTGCTCGCCGAGCTGGGCCGGGCCAGCCGGATCTACCCCGAGCTGGCGGCGGGCCTGCGGCAGGCCACCCCGGGCGCGCTCGATCTCGACGCCGACGGCGCCCATCGTTTCCTGGCGGTCGTCGCGCCGGCGCTGGACGAGGCCGGCTTCGGCGTGTTGCTGCCGTCGTGGTGGGACCGCCGCGCCAGGCTCGGCCTCAAGGCCAGCGCGAGCACGCCGACCGACGGGGTGGTGGCCGGCGGCCACTTCGGTCGGGAGTCGCTGATGGATTTCCGGTGGCAGCTGGCGGTCGGGGACGACACGCTGACCGACGACGAGATCGTCGCACTGGCCGAGACGAAAGCGCCGCTGGTCCGGTTGCGCGGGCAATGGGTCGCCGTCGACCCCGAGCAGCTGCGGCGTGGCGTGGAGTTCCTCCGGCGCGCGCCGGCTGAGGCCAGGACCGCCGTAGAGGTGCTGGCGCTGGCCGCCAGCCACCCGGACGATCTGGACACGCCGCTGCCGGTGACCGGTGTACAGGCCGATGGCTGGTTGGGCGAACTGCTGGCCGGCACAGCGGCCAGATCGCTGACCCCGGTCGACCCGCCGGCGGCGTTCGAAGCCACCCTGCGGCCCTACCAGGAGCGCGGGCTGTCCTGGCTGGCGTTCCTGTCGTCGCTGGGCCTCGGGTCCTGCCTGGCCGACGACATGGGGCTGGGTAAGACGGTGCAGCTGCTCGCACTGGAGTCCGTGTACCGCGACGCGAACCCGGATGTCGGGCCCACGCTGTTGCTGTGCCCGATGTCGCTCGTCGGCAACTGGCAGCGGGAGTCGGCCAAGTTCGCGCCCCAGCTGCACGTCTACGCCCACCACGGCCGGGAGCGGTTGCGGGGTGACGCGCTGCGTGAACGGCTCGCCGTGACAGACCTGATCGTCACGACCTACGCCACCTGTACCCGCGACATCGACGAGCT
This sequence comes from uncultured Actinomycetota bacterium, assembly GCA_963728105.1. GTDB lineage: Bacteria > Actinomycetota > Actinomycetes > Mycobacteriales > Pseudonocardiaceae > Pseudonocardia. Next base: position 72,641 of record CAVSJZ010000040.1, read on the forward strand.
CAGCGGATACGACTGGCAGCGGGTGGTGCTCGACGAGGCGCAAGCGATCAAGAACAGCCTGTCGCGGACGGCCAAGGCCACGCGTCGGCTACGCGCGGCACACCGGGTCGCGCTGACCGGCACCCCGGTGGAGAACCGGCTCGCCGAACTGTGGTCGATCATGGACTTCCTCAACCCCGGGATGCTCGGCTCGTCGGAGCTGTTCCGCGCCCGCTACGCCATCCCGGTGGAGCGGCACGGCGCCACCGAGCCTGCCGAGCGGCTGCGGGCGATCACCCGTCCGTATATCTTGCGGCGGCTCAAGACCGATCCGGCGATCATCGACGATCTCCCTGAGAAGATCGAGGTGAAGGAGTACTGCCAGCTGACCGTGGAGCAGGCGTCGCTCTACCAGTCGATCGTGGACGACATGATGGAGAAGATCGAGAACTCCGAGGGGATCGAGCGCCGCGGCAACGTGCTGGCTGCGATGGCCAAGCTCAAGCAGGTGTGCAACCACCCCGCCCAGGTGCTGCATGATCGTTCGCCGGTCGGCAGGCGCTCGGGCAAGGTGATCCGCCTCGAGGAGCTGCTGGAGGAGATCCTCGCTGAAGGGGACCGTGTGCTGTGTTTCACCCAGTTCACCGAGTTCGCCGCGATGTTGCTGCCCCACCTGGCCGCCCGTTCGGGACCGATGTCGCCTACCTGCACGGCGGCACCCCGAAGACGCGCCGCGACGAGATGGTCGAGCGTTTCCAGACCGGGCACGGGGCGCCGATCTTCCTGCTGTCGCTGAAGGCCGGCGGTACCGGCCTCAACCTCACCGCCGCCAATCACGTCATCCACCTCGGCCGGTGGTGGAACCCGGCGGTGGAGAACCAGGCCACCGACCGCGCGTTCCGCATCGGGCAGCGGCGCAGCGTGCAGGTCCGAAAGTTCGTGTGCACCGGCACCCTGGAGGAGAAGATTGACCAGATGATCGAGGACAAGAAGGCGTTGGCCGATCTGGTCGTCGGCGACGGCGAGGGCTGGCTCACCGAGCTGTCCAGCGGCGACCTGCGCAAGGTGTTCGCCCTGTCCGACGGGGCCATCGGTGAGTAGGTTCTTCCCGCCGTCGAGACCGCGCGCGGTCGAGGGCGGGATCAAGGCGCGCAGTCAGCGCGGCGCCATCGCGCAGACCTGGTGGTCGGAGCGGTTCATCGCTGTGCTCGAGGACATCGGCATGGGCAACCGGCTGCAGCGCGGTCGCGGCTACGCCCGGAAGGGGCAGGTGCTCTCCCTTGAGGTCGACGCCGGCTCGGTCACCGCACGGGTGCAGGGCAGCCGGTCACGCCCGTACCGGGTGCGGATCGGCCTGCAGGCCTTCGGCAAAGCCCAGTGGGCCGGTCTGGAGCGCGAACTCGCCGGCAACGCCTGGTATCTGGCCACGCTGCTCGCTGGCGAGATGCCCGACGACATCGAGGACGTCTTCGCGGGCGTCGGCCTGTCGCTGTTTCCGGCCAGCGCCGGCGAGCTGTCCCTCGACTGCTCCTGCCCGGACTGGGAGGTGCCGTGCAAGCACCTCGCCGCCACGTTCTACCTGCTCGCCGAGTCCTTCGACGACGACCCCTTCCGCATCCTGGCCTGGCGCGGCCGGCCGCGAGAGGACCTTCTCGACAACCTGAACGCCGCGCGCTCGGACCGCTCACCCGCCGCTGACAGCACCGAGCATCGCGGCGTTCCGCTCGAGGACTGCCTGCAGAGCTACTATGCGGTGCAGGGGGACCTTCCCCGGCTGAGTCCGCAGGTCACCTCCGGTACCTCCCTCCTGGACCAGCTGCCACCGATCGACATCACGCTGCGTGGAAGCCCGCTGACGGAGCTGCTGCGACCCGTCTACCGTCGCTTCGGGAGCTGAGCTGGCAGGATCGCCCGCGCTGGATGCCGATCTGACGGGGAAGGTTGCTCCGCGCGTGGCTTGATCTTGCCTGGCCAGGTTGACCGAGTTCGGCCGCTGCTACGAGCGCGCTGGCGCGTTGCGGAGTCCGCCGAGTACGTTCGGCAGCTGCGCACGACGCACAAGCGCAAGCGCGCGTTCATGGCCGCGCTCGACGCCGTCTCGATCCCCGACCGAGAAGGTCGTCGTGTTCGCCGACGCCGTTAACTCTCCTGCGATGTCCCCGCCGGACGACGGGCCGCTGCTCGCGGTCGACGCCCCAAGAAGGGCGGCAAGCGCCAAGCGACCACCGGCGTCGAACGCGTCGCGGCGGGCCACGTCAGCCCCTACGCCATCGACAACTGCGGCGACGTCGAGTGCGCGAAGTATCGCAGCACGTGCTGGTCGGCGAACCGGCGTAGCGGCTTCGGCATGACGAGGCCGTCGAGCCGCTACACCGTGGGCGGCCGATCGAGGAGCTCGGATGGTGCGATGGACGCACTGTTCGAGATCGATGATCGGGATGTTCTGCAGAGCTGGATCGCCGGGCGAGGACCGCGTCGGCGCGTAGCTGAACCGCCGGATGTGGTCGTACCAGGTGTGCGGTTCGCGCGTTCTATGGGCGGACCTCGACGGCCGAGTTCCAGGATCCGGTGACGTCGCGAGCGTGGCAGCGTTGACGACGCTCACTGAAGTTTGCTCTGGCGCACTTTGCGTGATCGGCAGCGCGGCGTGTCGTCGCCGGTCTGAGGTCGGTTGGTGTCAAGATCACCCGAATGTGATCTTGACGTACTGCTTCCGCATCTCGGCTCGCTGGTCATCGAGGCGGTCACCGACCGCGGCGCTGGGGTGATCCTGGACGCCCGGCTCCGGGTCGAGGCGTCGGCCTGCCCGCGGTGCGGGCAGGCATCCCGGCGGGTGCACAGCCGGTATCGCCGCCAGCTGGACGATGCCCCGATCGCCGGCCGGCCGGTACAGCTTCGGCTGCGGGTACGGCGGTGGTTCTGCGACAACCCGGCGTGCGCGGCGCGCACCTTCGCCGAGCAACCCGCGGCGTTGACCGCGCCCAGGGCGCGCCGCACGTCGGTGCTGCGAGGCATGCTCTCGGCGATCGCGGTGGCGCTGGCCGGGCGCGCCGGCGCCCGGCTCGCGAACCGGATGGGCATGCCGACCAGCCGCGACAGCCTGCTACGCCTGCTGCGAAGTCTTCCCGACGTGCCGGTCACGACCGTGCCCGTGCTCGGGATCGACGACTTCGCGCTGCGCCGCGGCCACGTCTACGGCAGTGTCGTGCTCGACATGACGGGCGCCCGGTTGATCTGCTGCCGGACCGCGAGATGACCAGTTTCGCCGCCTGGCTGCGCGACCATCCCGGAGTCGAGGTGATCTGCCGGGACCGGGCCGGCGCCTACGCTGAGGCCGCCCGGCTCGGCGCCCCGCACGCGGTGCAGGTCGCCGACCGCTGGCAGCTGTGGCACAACCTGGCCGGGCACCTTGAGCGCACCGTGCTGGCCCACCGCCGCTGCCTGCGTGAACTCCCGCACCCCGAGCAGCCCCCGCCCGCGGGCGCCCAGCAGGACACCACCACCGAGAACGGCCAGGATCTCGAGAACACCGACAACGCCGAGGACACCGGGGACACTGGGGACACTGGGGACACTGGGGACACTGGGGACACTGGGGAGCCGGTGCGGGAGCTGCGGATCGTGACCCGGACCCGGGAGCGCTACCAGGCGGTCACCGCGCTGCGCGCCGACGGCGCGTCGATCGCGGCGATCGCGCGCACCCTCAAGGTGGACCGCAACACCGTGCGCCGGTTCCTCCGCGCCGACAGCCTCGAGCAGTTGCAGGCCAAGACCTTGCAGCGGGCCAGCCTGCTCGACGGCTACACCGACTACCTGCACCAGCGTTGGGCCCAGGGTTGCACCGACGCCGCCGTGCTGACCAAGGAGATCACGGTGCTGGGCTACCGCGGCAGCGAGCAGACCGTGCGCCGCTACCTGCGCCCGCTGCGCGACGGGCGAGCGACCCCGCCAGCGCGGCCCGCAGCCTCTCGCGAACTCAGGACGGTTCAGGTGCGCTACCGCGACACCAGTTACGGCCGGGCGGTGCCCCACCGCATCACCCGCCACGCGCACCCGAAAGCGCGACCCGAGACACCCGAACCCGCCCCGCCGCCGGCGAGCGGGATCGCCTACCTGCAGCCCGCTGTCGGGTGCTGGGTCGGGTGTCGGCTGTTGGTCGGTGGAATAGAGGGCGTGGAAGCCGATGCGTTCGTCGGCGGCGACCTGGTGCTGGTGGGCGTCGGCGACCAGCCAGCTATCCATCGACGACGCCCCCATCGACGACGCCCCCACCGACGACGTTCCCGCCGGTGAGCAGGCGCGGGAGGCCCGGGCATGAGCATCCAGCGTCTGCAGGCGCACTGGGGATTCACCAGGATGCCGTTCGGCCGCAGCCTCGCCCCCTCGATGCTGCACCGCCACGACGGACACGCCGAAGCCGTCGCCCGCATCAGCTGGTGCATCGACCAACACGCCCTCGGTGTGATCACCGGCGAGGTCGGCGCGGGCAAGACCGTGGCCGTGCGCGCCGCGACCGCCGCCCTGGACACCTCCCGGCACCTGGTGATCTACCTGCCCAACCCGTCGGTCGGAGTGCGCGGCATGCTGCACCGCATCGTCGCCGCGCTCGGGCAGGTACCCAGCTTCTACACCGCAACCCTCGTCCCGCAGGCCGCCGCAGCGCTGGCCGCCGAACACGCCGAACGCGGCCGCACCCCGGTCGTGCTCTTCGACGAGGCGCACCTGCTGGACAACGCCCAGCTGGAAGCCGTGCGTATGTTGACCAATCACGAGATGGATTCCGGTGCCCCCTTCGCGGCGCTGCTGGTCGGTCAACCCACCCTGCGGCACCGGCTGCGCCTGGGTGTGCTCGCCGCGCTGGACCAGCGGATCTCCGTCCGCTACGCCCTGCCCGGCATGACCGCCGCTGAAACCGCGGACTACATCACCCACCACGTGAAGATCGCCGGACGGGCCGACACCCTGTTCAGCACCGACGCCATCACGTTGATCCACAACGCCTCCCGCGGCTACCCGCGGGCGATCAACAACCTCGCCGTCAACGCGCTCACCTCCGCCTTCGCCCGCAACAGCACCATCGTCGACGAGAGGCCGCCCGGATCGCCATCTCCGAAACCGGCGCCGACTGACCGGCACCATCACCCCGCCGACCAGCCCGGCACCAAGCCGACCAAGGCCCCGTCCGCAACCAGCGGACGGGGCCTTCCCACACCACTTTCGTCGGCATCGTGAATGACGCCGTCATCGGCAAGATCAACGCGGGTCAACAACCGTCCAGTATCGACCCCACCCAGTTCGCCTGATGCTCGTTCGCGTCAACTGGCCGGCACCGCTCGTCCGCTCCGATGCGGCCAAGGACATCGAGATCTGACCCGGCTTCGACGCATCGTAGCGTGCCGTCCAACCCGGTGATATCATGCGATATCAGGAGGTTAGCCATGTCCGACGTGTTAATTCGTGACGTGCCCGACGAGGTCCTTGCCGCCATCGACATGCATGCCGGCGAACTCGGCCTGTCCCGCACCGAGTATCTACGCCGGCAGCTGGCCCGCGACGCCCACAGGTCCCGGGCCCCGGTCAGCGTGGCCGATCTGCAGGCGTTCGGCGAGCGGTTCGCCGGCCTGGCCGACCCCGATATCATGGCCCAAGCCTGGTCGTGACGACAGCCAGCATCGACTCCCCGGGCGCCACCGTTTGGCTGATCGACAAGTCCGCGCTGACGCGTCTCGGGCACGCCGTCGAGGCAGAGCGGTGGGCCCGGCTGATCGGCCGCGGTCTGGTGCGGATCACCTCGCTGACCTTGCTCGAAATCGGATACTCGGCCCGCTCGGCCACCGAGCTGCGCCGCGGGCTGCGCGGGCCGCCGGTCGCGGCGATGCCGGTGGAGTACCTGACTCCCGCGATCGAGGACCGGGCCGTCGCGGTACAGGCCGCCCTGGCCGAGCAGGGCCGACACCGCGCACCCTCGGTCCCGGACCTGCTCATCGCAGCCACCGCCGAGCTGGTCGGACTCACCGTGCTCCACCTGGACAAGGACTTCGAGCTCATCGCCGAGATCACCGGGCAACCCGTACACCGGCTTATCCTGCGCGACCAGTGAGACCTCGAGAGTGCCCAGAAACTGTAGGTGCCGAGAACTGCGTCATCGGCCCCGACCAGCGCCTTCACGACCGCGGACCTCGGCATCATCTTCGCTGACGAGGCCAGCATGATCGCTCGCCGTGGCCTTGCGACTCGTCTACCTGGTGCTCGTTCGCGTGCTGGGCTGGCTAGAGCGTGTCCCGCGGATCATGGAACGGGGTCTCGTAGCCAGATCCTGATCGACGCGACGTCGATGGTTCCGCGGAACACGAAGTCACGCTTGATGCCCCTATGGATTGTCAAGCCGCCGAGGCGGTGGGCTGGGGTTCGGTTCGGGGTCGGATGAGGTGGTAGATCTCGCGGGCGACGTAGCGTTTGAGGCAGCGCTGTGCTTCGCGGCGGGTCTTTCCCTCGGCCATGCGACGGGTGATGTAGTCACGGGTCCGGGGGTCCCAGCGCAGTCTGGAGAGCACGATCGTGTGCAGGGCGCAGTTGGCCTGCCGGTCACCGCCGCGGTTGAGGCGGCGGCGTTGGGTCTTGCCCGAGGAGGCCTCGACAGGGCTGGTGCCGCAGAGCGCGGCGAAGGACGCCTCGGAGCGGAGACGCTCGGGGTTGTCCCCGGCGGTGATCAGCAGCGCGGCGGCGGTGTCGGGTCCGACCCCGTTCCGTGCCAGCAGCTGCGGGGCGTGCCCGGCGAGGGCGTCGCCGATCCGGCGTTGCAGGTCGTTGATCTCGTTGGTCAGCGCGAGGATCCGGCGGGCGAGAAGCTCAACGGTGTAGGCCGCAGCGCTGGCGATGTCGGTCGGCGAGCCGGTGCTCAGCTGGGTGCAGCGCTGGATCAGGCGGGGGTTGCTCAGCCCGGCCATGGCCTCTCGCAGATCGGGGTCCGCGCTGACGAGCACGGACTTAAGCTGGTTGATCGCCTGGGTCCGCGACTTGATCGCCGAGGCCTTGGCCAGCTTGAACATGCGCACCATCTCCACCGGCCCGTCGCCGGTCTTCGCGGCCGCGCTGGCCCGCCCGGACAGCACCGCTTGTGCTGCGGCCTCAGCGTCGAGGGTGTCGGTCTTGCCGCGTCGTCGCCGAGTGGCCTTGTCCGGCTGGTTGACCTCGACGACCTCGACGTGCGCGGATACGAGGTAGCGGGTCAGGGCCGCTCCGTAGGAGCCGGTGCACTCCACGCCGGCGCGCCGCACGGTGCCGAACCCGATCGCCCAGACCAGCAGCTGCCGATAGCCCAACGCCGTCGTGGGGAAGCTGCGGGTCCCCAGCAGTGCACCCAGCTCGCTGATCACCGCCGCGACATGCGCATCCTTGTGGGTGTCCACGCCGAGGACAACCTCAACGTCATCCTCGGCAAGCTCGGTGCGGGCCTGGTCGGGCTCGGGCGGCTGCGGCATTCTGGGCATGGTCGTTCGTCTCCTGCGGCTCGGGGAACGGGTGTCCGTCGCTGGGCCGGCAGGGGCGGTCAGGACTGTGATGGTGCCTTGTTAGCGGCAAGGCCCCTATCGGGACACGCCCCGTCGGTCCGGCGGCAGCAAGTACCACCCCGAACCGGGAGCCGACAGATCAAACGAAGGACACATCGGTCAGTCGTAGCGCGGGTCAGGCCCACGGCCCGGGGTGGTGGCAAGATCCTCACAGTCGTAGCGGGTGGCGACCGCACGGTGGCCTTTGAGCTTGTTGATCGCTCGCTCGACCACGTTGCGCTGCTTGTACTTGTCCGGGTCGAACGCGGGTGGTCGGCCACCCTGGCTGCCGCGGCGCAGCCGGTTCTGCACCTGGTCGGCGGGCTCGGGGATGGTCGCGGCGATCCGGCGTCGCCGCAGGTGGGAACGGATCGCGCGGCTGGAGTAGGCCTTGTCGCCCAGCACGTGACCAGGCCGGGTCCGGGGCCGGCCCGGGCCACGACGCCGGATCTTGATCCTGGCCATGACCGCCTCGAAGGCCAGCGAGTCGTGACGGTGCCCGGCCGTGGTCACCCGGGCGATCGGCCGGCAGCGGGTGTCAGCGGCGAGGTGAATCTTGGACGTCAACCCGCCCCGGGAGCGTCCCAGTGTCTCGCGGCTGGGCTTCGCGGCCGATTTCTTGTGATTCGACCCAGCCCCCTGTGTCGACATCGACCGGCGCGACGACCTCCGCGTCGACATCAGCGGGTGGCTCGTGGCGCGCACCGGCGGCGTGCTGATCGCTGGTCGGACATGATCCCAACGTGTCGCTACGGCTGCTCGACTTGATCTTCAGTCAGGTGCTCGGCCTGGTCCTACTGTCGTGTCGCTCGTCCTCCGCCAAGGACGTCGAGCTCCTCGTCCTACGCCACGAAGTCGCCGTCCTGCGCCGCACCAACCCGCGACCACGCCTGGACTGGGCGGACCGGGCCGTGTTCGCCGTGCTCGTGCGGCGGTTGCCTCGGGCACTGCGGTGCCGCCGCGTGGTCACTCCGGACACAATCCTGGGCTGGCATCGTCGCCTCGTGCACCGACGATGGACCTACCCGACCCGGACCGGACGCCCACCGATCGACGACATGCTCGCCGCGTTGGTGGTGCGGATGGCCCGGGAGAACCCGCGCTGGGGTTACAAGCGGCTGCAGGGCGAGCTGCTCAAACTCGGCCATCGCGTCGGCGCCTCGACCATCCGACGCATCCTGCAGCGCCACCGCATCCCTCCGGCGCCGTTGCGGCACACCGACACCAGCTGGCGACAGTTCCTGCGTACCGAGGCCATCAGCATGCTGATCTTCGGCGAGCGACACCTGCGCAGTGTGCTCGCCCGGTATGCGGTGCATTACAAGCGCAAGCGGCCGCATCGATCGCTGGAGCTCCGTCCGCCGCGCCCGGCATCGCCGGTTCCCGAGCCGATCCGCGGCAGGGCCCGGCGGCGGCCCATCCTAGGCGGCGTGATCAACGAGTACGAGGCCGCCGCCTGAACCCGCTGGTCAGACGCTGCAGCCGAGTTCTGGCACCCGACAGGGTGACGTCGGCGATGCGATCAAGGACGCACAGCCGGACAGCCTGACCGAGCTCTACAAGGAGCTGGGCATCAAGGTGAGCTACCGCCACAAGGAGGGCGGCGGTGAAGCCGTGATCTCACTTGTTGTGGCTAACGTACGTGTCCGAGGGGGGACTTGAACCCCCACGCCCTATAAGGGCACTAGCACCTCAAGCTAGCGCGTCTGCCATTCCGCCACCCGGACCTGTGCGCCGCAGCATAGCCGACGCCGCAGGCCCCACGTCACCTGGCCCGCGGTGGTAGGAAGATCCGCATGACCAGCGCGCGGGCCGAGGACGAGGTCGTCGAGCTGTGCTCGGAGCTGATCCGCTTCGACACCTCGAACACCGGCGACCCGTCGACGACGAAGGGGGAGGCGGAGGCGGCGGCGTACGTCGCCGCCAAGCTGACCGAGGTCGGCTACGAGATCGAGGAGGTCGAGTCCGGCGGCCCGGGGCGCGCCAACGTCTTCTGCCCGGCTGCCGGGCGAAGACCCCGACCGCGGCGCGCTGCTCGTACACGGGCACCTCGACGTCGTCCCGGCCGAGCCCGCCGAGTGGTCGGTCCACCCGTTCGCCGGCGCGGTCCAGGACGGCTACGTGTGGGGCCGCGGCGCGGTCGACATGAAGGACATGGTCGCGATGACCATCGCGGTCGCGCGGGCATTCAAGCGCGAGGGGGTCGTCCCGCCGCGCGACCTCGTGTTCGCGTTCGTCGCCGACGAGGAAGCGGGCGGTGCGTACGGGTCCCAGTGGCTGGTGAAGCACCGGCCGGACCTGTTCGACGGCTGCACCGAGGCCGTCGGCGAGGTGGGCGGCTTCTCGCTGACGCTGGGCGAGGACCGGCGCGTCTACCTCATCGAGTCCGCGGAGAAGGGCATCGCCTGGATGCGGCTGCGCGCCCGCGGCAAGCCCGGCCACGGCTCGTTCCTGCACGACGACAACGCCGTCACGAAGGTCGCCGAGGCCGTCGCGCGCCTGGGCACCCACACCTTCCCGCTGACCCTCACCGACACCGTGCGGGCCTTCCTGGAGCGGATGAGCGAGCTGACCGGCCTCGAGTTCCCCGAGGACGACCTGGAGGGCTCGCTCGCCAAGCTCGGCCCGATCGCCCGCATCGTCGGCGCCACCGTCCGCGACACGGCCAACCCGACGATGCTGTCGGCGGGCTACAAGGCCAACGTGATCCCCTCCTCGGCCGAGGCCGTCGTCGACTGCCGCGTGCTGCCGGGCCGCCAGGAGGCCTTTCTCGCCGAGGTGGACGCGCTGCTCGGCCCGGACGTGACGCGCGAGTGGGTCACCGACCTGCCACCCGTGGAGACCGAGTTCGCCGGCCCGCTCACGGACGCGATGCTGGCCGCCCTGCGCGCGCAGGACCCCGAGGCCGTCTCGATCCCGTACATGCTCTCCGGCGGGACGGACGCCAAGGCGTTCCACACCCTCGGGATGGCCTGCTACGGCTTCGCGCCGCTGCGGCTGCCGCCCGACCTCGACTTCGCGTCGCTGTTCCACGGCATCGACGAGCGGGTGCCGGTCGACGCGCTGACGTTCGGCACGCGCGTCCTCGACACGTTCCTGAGGAGCTGCTGATGGACCTCTCGGACAGTCTCGTCGGCGCTGCCGCCCTGGTCACCGGCGGGGCGTCCGGGATCGGCGCCGCCGCGGCCCGGCGGCTGGCCGGCGCCGGCGCGCGGGTCGCCGTCGCCGACCTCGACGCCGCGGGCGCCGCCGCCGTCGCCGACGAGGTCGGGGGCAGCGCCCACGCGGTGGACGTCACCGACCTCGACGCGGTGCGGGGCCTCGTCGCCGACGTCGAGCGGGCCGCCGGCCGGCTCGACGTCGTGCTGCTCAACGCCGGGGTCACCGCGGGCCAGTCCGGCCTGGAGGACCTCGACCTCGCCGGCTACCGGCGGATCATGGGTGTCAACGTCGACCACGTCGTCTTCGGCCTGAGCGCGGCCGTGCCCGCTCTGCGGCGGGCCGGCGGCGGCGTCGTCGTGGCGACGGCGTCGCTGGCCGGGCTGACCGCGATGCCCGGCGACGCGCTCTACACGGCCAGCAAGCACGCCGTCGTCGGGTACGTCCGGTCGGCGGCGCCCACGCTCGCGCCCGACGGGATCCGGGTGACGGCGGTGTGCCCCGGCTTCGCCGACACCCCGCTGCTCGACCCGGCCCGCGGCCAGCTGGGCGAGTTCCCGCTGCTCACCGCGGACGACGTCGCCGACGCGATCCTGCGGATCGTCGAGCGCGGCGAGCCGGGGGAGTGCTGGTACGTCCAGCCGGGGCGCGAGCCGGGCCCGTACGGGTTCCGGGGCGTGCCGAGCGCGCGCGGGACGGCCCCGCCGGCGATCTCGTGGCAGGAGCACTGACGTGCGCGGCTGGCAGGTCCGCGAGCTCGGCGATCCCGACGACGTCCTGACCTGGACCGAGCTGCCCGACCCCGAGCCGGGGCCCGGCGAGGTGGTCGTGCGGGTCCACGCCGCGGCGTGCAACTTCCCCGACATCCTGGTCTGCCAGGGTCGTTACCAGGAGCGCCCGCCGCTGCCGTTCACGCCCGGGCTGGAGATCGCGGGCGAGGTCGTCGCCGCGGGCCCCGGCGCCGCGGCGACCGTCGGCGACCGCGTGCTCGGCACGCCGTCGGTGGGCCGCGGCGGCTACGCGGAGCTCTCGGTGCTCGACGCCGCGGCGACGTTCCCGTGGCCGGAGGGCATGACGGCCGGGCAGGCCGCGGGCATGTTCGTCACCTACCAGACCGGCCTGTGCGCGCTCGACCACCGGGCGAAGCTGCAGGCGGGTGAGACGCTGCTGGTCCATGCGGCCGCGGGCGGCGTCGGCAGCGCCGCCGTGCAGATCGGGAAGGCGCTGGGCGCCCGGGTGATCGCGACCGCGGGCGGGCCGGAGCGGTGCGCGGTCGCGCGGGGCCTCGGCGCCGACGCGGTGGTCGACCACGCGAGCGAGGACGTCGTCGCACGCGTGAAGGAGCTGACCGACGGGCGCGGGGCCGACGTGGTGTTCGACCCGGTCGGCGGGGACACGTTCGACGCCTCGCGGAGGGTCGTCGCGTTCGAGGGCCGGATCCTCGTGATCGGGTTCGTCGCCGGCCGGTTCGCGCAGGCCCCCACCAACCACCTGTTGGTCAAGAACTACGCGGTCGTCGGGGTGCACTGGGCGTGGTACCGGACGAAGGCGCCCGCGTGGGTCCCGCAGTGGCAGGCCGAGCTCACCGACCTGTGGACGGCGGGGCGGATCGACCCGCTCGTCGGCGCGGAGCTGCCGCTGTCCGAGGCGCCGGAGGCGCTGCGGCGGCTGCAGGCGCGGACGACGACCGGCAAGGTCGTGCTGCTGCCCTGACGCCGGCTCGGTGACCCCGGCCGAGGTCTCGCCTCGCACGGCCGCCTCGGGCGCGGGTCCGCCGGCCACCTCGGGCTCGCACAGCTGTTCTGGGGGCGGCACCGGCGTCCCGGCGGCGGTGCGGTCGCTGTTGCGGCGGTGCGGAGCCGGGTGGGCGGTGCGGAGCTTCGTGGGCGGTGCCATCGCCGCGTGGTGGGTGGCTGCGCGGTGCGGGCCGCGTCCCGTCCGCTTGCACAGCTGTTCTGGGGGCGGCACCGGCGTCCCGGCGGCGGTGCGGTCGCCGTTGCGGCGGTGCCGGTCAGGGCCGGCCGGGGAACGCCAGCACCGTCGGGGAGGCGGCGACCACCCCGCGCCAGCGGGCGTTGCGCAGCGCCGTCTGGGTCAGCGCCGTCAGCGCGGCGCCGCGCAGGCCCTGGTCGGTCGTCCGCTCGACGACGGCCCGCCAGGCGACGAGGCAGTCGTTCTCGGCGACGGCGGCCAGCGCCGCGGCGGACGGCCCGTCGGTCACCGGCTTCGGGGTCGCGTAGGCGGGCTCCGCGGTCACCGGCTTGCGCCCGATCGTGGTCAGGGTCTGCTCGACCCTGCCGCGCAGCGCCGTGTGCGCGTCCTCGTCCGCGTGCGCCTGCGCCTGCAGGCCGGCGGGCAGGAACGCGATGACCAGGCCGTAGCACCACAGGGCGGCGTGCTCGGCGGCCAGCGCGTTCTGCAGGGCAGCGGCCGCCTCGTCGTCGATGACCGACACGGGGGCGCTCACGAGAGCATCTCCGCGTAGGTCGCGCAGCAGGCCGACACCGACGCCACGAGCCCGGCCCGGTCCGAGGTCACCGTGAGCACGGCGTCGCCCGCCTGCTTCGCCGAGGCGGTCAGCGCCGCCCGCAGCGCCGGCAGCGTCGCGTCCCCGGACGGAGCGGGCGTCGCCGGCGCCGGGCCGGCGCTCGCCCGGGTCGGGTCGAGCTTCGCGACCTCGGCGTCGAGCGCGGTCGCGTGGCTGGTGCGCGCGTCGCGCAGCGGGGTCACGCGGGCGGCGAGCGCCGGGGTGGCGGCGAGCACCGCGGCGGCCCGGGCGGCGTCCGCGCGGGCGGCGTCGGCGAGGGCGATCAGCGGGTCCGGGCCCTCGGCCCGGGCCTCCGTCGCCGGGGTGCACGCGGCGGCCAGCGGCAGGGCCGGCAGGGCGAGCAGGCCCGCCAGCACCGCGCGGCGGCTCAACCCCGCGCAGGCGCCGGTCCCCGTCCCGTCGCCGGTCCCCGTCCCGTCGCCGGTCATCGTCGCTCCGTCCCTCGCCGGACGGCCCATCCTGCCAGGGGCCGCCCATCGCCCGATCGGTGGCGCGGCCACCGGGCCGGCCCCCGCCGCGCGCTACCCTGACGGACCACCCGCCGCCGTGCCCGGCCCGCCGATCGGAGTCCCGAATGCCCCCGCCCCGCCCCGCGCGGCCCTCCGCAGGGCCACTGCCCGGGCTGCTGCGCGGCGTGCTGGAGCCGATCGTCACCGGGGCCGGGTTCGAGCTCGACGGGATCGACGTTCGCGCGACCGGCCGGCGCCACACCGTGAAGGTCGTCGTCGACTCCGACCGGGGCGTCGGCCTCGACGACATCGCCCACCTGTCCCGCGCCGCCGCGGCCGAGCTGGACCAGCACGAGCACCTCCTGGAGGGCTCCTACACGCTGGAGGTCACCTCCCCGGGGGTGGACCGGCCGCTCGTGACCCCGCGGCACTGGCGCCGCGCCCGGCTGCGCCTGGTCTCGGTGCGCCCGGTCGAGGGCACGCCGTTCGTCGGGCGGGTCGGCGACGCCGGCGACGAGGCCGTCACGCTGCTCGTCGACGGGCGCCTGCGGGAGCTGCGCTACGCCGACGTCGACCGCGCGGTGGTCGAGGTCGAGTTCAAACCACCGCCCGACGCTGAGGTGGCAGCACTGGAGACGGCGTTGCCGGAGAGGGAGGGGTCGTGAACGTCGACATCGCCGCCCTGCGCGCCATCGAGCGCGACAAGGAGATCCCCTTCGAGACCGTGCTGGAGGCGATCGAGACGGCGCTGCTCACCGCCTACAAGCACACCGACGGCCACCAGCCGCAGGCGCGCATCGACATCGACCGCAAGACCGGGCTCGTGCGCGTCATGGCCCAGGAGCTGGACGGCGACGGCGGCGTCGCCCGCGAGTGGGACGACACCCCGGAGGGCTTCGGGCGCATCGCCGCGACGACCGCGCGCCAGGTGATCGTGCAGCGGCTGCGCGACGCCGAGCACGAGCGCACCTACGGCGAGTTCTCCGCGAAGGAGGGCGAGATCGTCTCCGGCGTCGTGCAGCGCGACGCGCGGGCCAACGCCCGCGGGGTCGTCGTCGTGCAGCTCTCGGGCCAGATCGAGGGCGTGCTGCCGGCCGCGGAGCAGGTGCCCGGCGAGACCTACGCGCACGGCTCGCGGATCCGGTGCTACGTCGTGGGTGTGACGCGGGGAATGCGGGGGACGCAGATCACGTTGAGCCGCACGCATCCCAACCTCGTGCGCAAGCTCTTCGCGCTCGAGGTGCCCGAGCTGGTCGACGGGACGGTCGAGATCGTCGCCGTGGCCCGCGAGTCGGGGCACCGCACCAAGATCGCCGTTCGGTCGACGGTCGCCGGCGTGAACCCCAAGGGTGCGTGCATCGGCCCGATGGGCGCCCGCGTCCGCGGCGTGATGAGCGAGCTGAACGGCGAGAAGATCGACATCATCGACTGGTCGGAGGACCCGGCGACGTTCGTCGGCAACGCCCTCTCCCCGTCGAAGGTGGTGTCGGTCACCGTGCTGGACGAGCGGACCCGCACGGCCCGCGTGGTCGTCCCGGACTTCCAGCTCTCGCTCGCGATCGGCAAGGAGGGCCAGAACGCCCGCCTGGCCGCGCGGCTCACCGGTTGGCGGATCGACATCCGCAGCGACGCCGACCCGCGCGGCGCGGTCGACGCCCCCGAGTCGGAGTCGGTCGGCTGACGGTCGACCGACAGGGCCGAGCGGCACCCGCCATGGCGGGAAGCGCCCGCCACGCTGCGCTACACTCGGGCCCGGCCGCGGAACTGGCCGCGTCACCCCCACGACACGTGCCCGTGCGGACGTGCGTGGGATGTCGCACCAGATCGCCGGCCGACGGTCTGTTGCGGGTCGTCGCGGAAGCCGGGGAGATCGTCCCGGACCCGCGGCGGCGGCGCCCCGGGCGTGGTGCGTGGTTGCACCCCGTCCCGGAGTGCCTGGACCGGGCCGAGCGGCGCTCGGCGTTCCCGCGGGCGCTGCGCGTCCCGGGGCCGCTGGACGTCGGCCCGGTGCGGCGGTACCTGACCGTCAACGCGAAGGGCCCCGGAAGTGCCGGGGTCAAGAGTCACGAGGAAAGAGTCGACCCGTCATGAGCCAGTCGTGAAGATCGCACCATGAACGTGCTTCGACGCTAGGTTCGAGGTCGAGCGGGACCGCCGCCCGGCCTCCGATTAAAAGGAGTGCAGTGGCAGGCAAGGCCCGCGTGCACGAGCTCGCCAAGGAGCTCGGCATCTCCAGCAAGCAGGTTCTCAGCAAGCTGCAGGACCTCGGGGAGTACGTCAAGTCTCCCTCCTCCACCGTGGAAGCCCCCGTCGCGCGCAAGCTGCGTGAGTCGATGGCAGGCGGCGGTGGCAACGGCGCGTCCCGCCCGGGTGGTGGGCGTGCCCGTCCCGGTGTGTCCGGCCCGTCGGGTGCCCCCGGCGCGCCGCGCGCGACCCCGGGCGGCCGTCCCGGCCCGTCGGGTGCGCCCCGCCCGGGCGCTCCCGCGGGAGGTGGACGGCCGGGGCCCCAGGGTGCCCCGGCGTCGCCGGCGGCGCCGCGACCCGGTGGTCCGCAGCCCGGTGGTCCGCAGCCCGGTGGTCCGCAGCCCGGTGGTCCGCAGCCCGGTGACGCCCAGCCGGGTGTCGCCCAGCCCGCGGCGACCCAGCCCGCGGCGACCCAGCCCGCGGCCACCCAGCCCGCGGCCACCCAGCCCGCGGCCACCCAGCCCGCGGCCACCCAGCCCGGTGTCGCCCAGCCCGGTGACGCCCAGCCCGCGGCGGCCCAGCCGGCCCCTGGCCTGTCGGGCGACCGCCCGCAGGCCCCCGGCCCGCGACCGGGCCCGCGACCGGCTCCGGCACCGGCCCGCCCCGAGACCCCGGCGGCCGCCGCGTCGGCCCCGGCGGCACCCGAGGCCCCGCAGACCTCCGGCGCGCGCCCCGGCACGCGTCCGGGTCCCCCCGCGCGGCCCCAGACCCCGGCGCAGCAGCCGGCCGCCGCGGCCGACGGCACGGCCACGGTCCCGCCGCGCCCGCAGGCGCCCCGGCCCGGCCCGCGGTCCCCGCGGGTCGGCAACAACCCGTTCGGCGTCGGCTCCGGCGCCCCGCCGCGCCCCGCCGCGCCCCGGCCGCAGGGCCAGCCCGGCCAGGGCGGCCAGCCCGGCCAGGGTGGCGGACCGCGTCCGGGCCCGCGGCCCGGCGGCCAGCGGCCGGGCACTCCCGGCCAGGCCGGCCCGCGCCCGCCGTCGCCGGGCAACATGCCGCCCCGGCCCAACCCCGGCATGATGCCGGCCCGGCCGGCGGCCGGACGCCCCGGCGCTCCCGGGCGCGGCGGCCCCGGCGGCGGTCGTCCCGGCGCTCCCGGTCGTGGCGGCCCCGGTGGCGGTCGTCCCGGTGGCGGTGGCTTCCGGCCGGGTGGGGGCGGCGGCGCTCCCGCGGGCGGCGGCTTCCGCAGCGGTCCCGGCGGCGGCGGTCGTCCCGGCGCTCCCGGCCGCGGCGGTCGCGGCGGTGCGGCAGGCGCGTTCGGCAAGCCGGGCGGGCCGGCCCGCAAGGGCCGCAAGAGCAAGCGCGCCAAGCGCCAGGAGTTCGAGTCGATGGAGGCGCCCTCGGTCGGCGGCGTCCGCCTGCCCAAGGGCAACGGCGAGACGATCCGGCTGCCGCGCGGCGCGTCGCTGACCGACTTCGCGGAGAAGATCAACGCCAACCCGGCGTCGCTGGTACAGGTGTTGTTCCACCTCGGCGAGATGGTCACGGCCACCGCGTCCGTCGCGGACGAGGTGCTCGAGCTGCTCGGCACCGAGATGAACTACAACGTCCAGGTCGTCAGCCCGGAGGAGGAGGACCGCGAGCTGCTCGACAGCTTCGACATCTCCTACGGGGAGAACGCCGGCGGCGACGACGACCTCGAGTTCCGGCCCCCGGTCGTCACGATCATGGGTCACGTCGACCACGGCAAGACGCGGCTGCTGGACACGATCCGCAAGACCAACGTCCGCGAGGGCGAGGCGGGCGGCATCACCCAGCACATCGGCGCCTACCAGGTCATCACCGAGCTGGAGGGCGAGGAGCGCCCGATCACCTTCATCGACACCCCGGGCCACGAGGCGTTCACCGCCATGCGTGCCCGCGGCGCGAAGTCCACGGACATCGCGGTGATCGTGGTGGCCGCGGACGACGGAGTCATGCCGCAGACGGTGGAGGCGATCAACCACGCCCAGGCGGCCGACGTGCCGATCGTGGTCGCGGTCAACAAGATCGACGTCGAGGGCGCCAACCCGGCGAAGATCCGCCAGCAGCTGACGGAGTACGGGCTGGTGGCCGAGGAGTACGGCGGCGACACGATGTTCGTCGACATCTCCGCGAAGCAGGGCACGAACATCGACCAGCTGCTGGAGGCCATCCTCCTCACGGCAGACGCGTCGCTCGACCTGCGGGCCAACCCGAACATGGAGGCCCAGGGCGTCGCGATCGAGGCGCACCTCGACCGCGGCCGCGGCCCGGTGGCCACCGTGCTGGTCCAGCGGGGCACGTTGCACGTCGGCGACTCGATCGTCGCGGGCGACGCCTCCGGCCGCGTCCGCCGCATGCTCGACGAGTACGGCGGGGACGTCACGGAGGCGCTGCCGTCGCGGCCGGTGCAGGTCATCGGCTTCACGTCGGTGCCGGGCGCTGGCGACACGTTCCTCGTCGTCGATGAGGACCGGGTGGCGCGCCAGATCGCCGACCGCCGCCGGGCGCGCGAGCGCAACGCCGAGCTGGCCAGCCGCCGCAAGCGGGTGTCGCTGGAGGACCTCGACGCCGCGCTGAAGGAGACCAACCAGCTCAACCTGATCATCAAGGGTGACAACTCGGGCACCGTCGAGGCCCTCGAGGACGCGCTCATGAAGATCGACGTGGGTGACGACGTCGAGCTGCGGGTGATCCACCGCGGCGTCGGTGGGATCACCGAGGGCGACATCAACCTCGCGATCGCCGACAACGTCATCGTGCTGGGCTTCAACGTCCGGGCCGAGGGCAAGGCCACCGAGCTCGCCAACCGCGAGGGCGTGGAGATCCGGTACTACACCGTGATCTACCAGGCCATCGAGGAGATCGAGGCGGCGCTGCGGGGCATGCTCAAGCCGGAGTTCGAGGAGGTTCAGCTCGGCCACGCCGAGGTGCGCCAGGTCTTCCGCTCGTCGCGCTTCGGGTCGATCGCCGGGTGTCTCGTCATGGACGGGACCATCCGCCGCAACGCGAAGGCACGGCTGCTGCGCGACAGCGTGGTGGTGGCGCAGAACCTCTCGATCGCATCGCTGCGCCGGGTCAAGGACGACGTGGTCGAGGTCCGGGAGGGCTTCGAGTGCGGCCTGACGCTCGGCAACTTCAACGACATCAAGGAGGGCGACGTGATCGAGACCTTCGAGCTGCGGGAGAAGCCGCGCGCCTGAGCGCGGGAGGCGTGTACGTCGGAGCGCTGGAGCTGGACGTCCTCTTCGGGGACGTCCACTCCCTCAAACAGAAGCGGTCGCTGGTGCGGCCGGTCGTGGCCGACCTGCGGCGACGGTTCGAGGTGGCCGTCGCCGAGGCCGGCCACCTCGACCTGCACCGGCGGGCGCTGATCGGGGTGAGCTGCGTCGCCGCCGACAGCGGGCACGTCACGGACGTGTTGGCCCGTTGCGAGCGGTTCGTCGCGGCCCGCCCCGAGCTGGAGCTGCTCTCGGCCCGGCTGCGCATGCTGGGCCCCGAGGACGGGTAGGCAGTGACCCGTACGAGAGAAAGAGAACGGACATGGCCGACCAGGCCCGCGCACGGCGGCTCGCGAAGCGGATCTCGCACATCGTCGCCGATGCCCTGGAGCACGAGGTCAAGGACCCGCGACTGGCCCGGGTGACCATCACCGACGCGCGGGTGACCGGCGACCTGCGCGAGGCGACCGTCTACTACACGGTGCTGGGCGACTCGATCGACGCCGAGCCCGACACGGCCGGTGCGGCGGCGGCACTGGCGAGCGCCCGGGGCGTCCTGCGCTCGAAGGTCGGCGCCGGGACCGGCGTCCGGTTCACCCCGACGCTGGAGTTCGTCGCCGACGTCGTGCCCGAGGAGGCCCGGCACATGGAGGAGCTGCTGGCCCGCACGCGGGAGACCGACGCGGAGGTGGCCAGGCGGGCCGCCGCGGCCGTCCCGGCGGGCGACCCCGACCCGTACCGCGTGCCCCGCGAGCGGGGCGACGACGAGAACAGCGATCCCCTCCGGGAGTGACCGTGCGGGAGCAGACCGGAGCCGGACGGGGGGTCGACTACCCTGCGCACCTTGGACCCGCTCGACAGAACGGTGCAGCCGTAGTGGCCGACCCCTTCCGGGCGGCGGCCGCCGTCCTCGCCGCCGCCACGGACGTGACGCTCCTGTCGCACGTCAACCCGGACGCCGACACCCTGGGCAGCGCGCTGGCGCTGGCCATGGCGCTGCGCGGCCGCGGCATCCCGGTGCGGGTGGCCTTCGCCGCCGGTTCGCTGCCGGAGACCCTGCGGCAGCTGGACCCCCACGGGCTCCTCGTCGCACCGCAGGACGTGCCGGCGGCGCCGGACGTGCTCGTCGCCTGCGACGCGGCGGAGCCCGCGCGGCTCGGGAACCTCGCCGGCCTGCTGTCCACGGCGCGGACCAGCATCATGATCGACCATCACGTCTCCAACCCCGGGTTCGGCGACGTGCAGCTGCTCGACCCCGAGGCGGAGGCCACCGTCGTGCTCGTCCGGCGCGTTCTGGCCGCGCTGGATGCGCCCCTCGACGTCGAGATCGCCCGCTGCCTGTACGCCGGGCTGGTCACCGACACGCGCGGGTTCCGGACGGCGGGCGCGGCCGCGCACCGGCTGGCGGCGGAGCTGCTCGCCGCCGGTGTCGAGCCCGAGCCGCTGGTCCGGCGGATCCTCGACACCCATCCCTTCCCGTGGCTCGCCGCGCTCGCCGACGTGCTCTCGCGCACGGAGCTGGACCAGGCCGCGGGCGGCGGCCGCGGCCTCGTGCACACGTTCGTCCCGTCGGCCTACGTCGCCCGCTTCCGCTCCGAGGAGGTCGACGGCGTCGTCGACGTCGTGCGCACCACCGCCGAGGCCGAGGTGGCGCTGGTGCTCAAGCAGCTGGGGGAGCACCGCTGGTCGGCGTCGCTGCGGTCGAAGGGGGGCATCGACGTCGCCGTCGTGGCGACGGCGCTGGGCGGCGGCGGGCACCGCGTCGCGTCCGGGTTCACCGCCGACGGCAGCCGCGAGGAGCTGGTCGAGCTGGTGCGCCGGGAGCTGGGGCGGAGGGCGGGCTGCTGAGGTGACCGCCGAACACGCGGCGCGCCGCGCCTTCCTCAACGCGTTCCTGAGCCGTCCCGCCACGATGGGCGCGGTCGCGCCGAGCTCGGCGCGGCTGGCGGAGGTGCTCGCGGCCGTCGTCCCCGCGAGCGGCGCGCCCGTCGTCGTCGAGCTGGGCCCGGGCACCGGCGCGGTGAGCGACGCGATCGACGGACGGCTGCCCGCCGGCGGCCGGCACCTGGCCGTCGAGCTGGACGAGCGGATGGTCGCCTTCCTGGCCCGGTCGCGCCCCGGGCTGGAGGTCGTCCACGGCGACGCGCGCGAGCTGGGCCGGCTGCTCGCCGACCGCGGCGTCGAGCGCGCCGACGCGGTCGTGTGCGGCCTGCCGTGGGCGCTGTTCGACGACGCCACGCAGCACGCCGTGCTCGGCCAGGTCGGCCGCGTGATCGGCCCGACCGGCGCCTTCACGACGTTCGCCTACGTGCACGGCATGGCGATCCCGGCCGCCCGGCGGTTCCGGGCCGTCCTGCGGCGGCGGTTCGAGGAGGTGCTCGTGACGGCGACGGTCTGGGCCAACCTGCCGCCGGCGTTCGTCTACGCCTGCCGCCGCCCGACGACGCGGCCGTGACGGGGCCCGTCGGGGAGCGGGCGGCGGGGCGGGAGGTCGCGCGGCTGGCGGTGGCCGCGCTGCCCGTGCTGGCGGCCGAGCCGCTGTACCTGCTGGTGGACACCGCCGTCGTGGGCCGGCTGGGAGCCGTCCCGCTGGCGGGCCTTTCGGTGGCGGCGCTGCTGTTCGCCCAGGTCACCACGCAGCTGAACGTCCTGTCCTACGGGACGACGGCGCGGGCGTCGCGCCTGTTCGGCGCGGGGCGTCGGGCCGCCGCCGTCGGCGAGGGCGTGCAGGCGACGTGGCTCGCGCTGGGCATCGGGTTGCTGGTGCTGGCCGTCGGCCAGCTGGTGGCCCGCCCGGTCGCGTCCGCGCTCGGCAACGGGGGAGCCATCGCGGAGGCCGCGGTGGCGTGGCTGCGGGTGGCGCTGTGCGGGGCCCCGCTCGTCCTCGTCACGCTCGCCGGCAACGGGTGGATGCGCGGCGTGCAGGACACCCGCAGGCCGCTCGCGTTCGTCCTGGCCGGCAACGCGCTGTCGGCGGCGGGCTGCGTGCTGCTGGTGCCCCGCGTCGGGCTGGTCGGCTCGGCCTGGGCGAACCTCGCCGGGCAGGCGCTGGGCGCCGGCCTGTTCCTCGCCGCGCTGTGGCGGGAGCCAGCGGGCCCGCGCAGGCCCCGGCCCGCCGTACTGGTGGCCCAGCTGCGGATGGGGCGCGACCTCGTCGCCCGCAGCCTGGCGTTCCAGGCCTGCTTCCTGTCCGCGGCCGCCGTGGCGACGCGCTTCGGCGCGCCCGCCGCGGCCGCGCACCAGATCGTGCTGCAGCTGTGGTCGTTCCTCGCCCTCGTGCTGGACGCGGTCGCGATCGCCGCGCAGGCGCTCGTCGGCGCGGCGCTGGGCGCCGGGGGAGCCGAGCGGGCCAGGGCGTTCGCCCGCCGGGTGACCGGCGCGGGCGCCGTGCTGGGCGTCGGGTTCGGGGCGGTCTTCGCGGCCCTGCACGCCGCGGGCCCGTCGCTCTTCACGGCCGACCCGGCGGTCCTCGCGGCCGTGGCCGTGCCGTGGTGGTTCCTGGTGGCGTTGCAGCCGGTCGCGGGCGTGGTCTTCGCGATCGACGGGGTGCTGCTCGGCGCGGGCGACGCGGCGTTCCTGCGGACCTCGACCCTGCTCGCCGCGGCCGTCGGCTTCCTGCCGCTGGTGTGGTCGGCGCTGGCGTTCGGCTGGGGCCTGGCCGGCATCTGGTCGGGGCTGGCGGCGTTCATGCTGGTCCGGCTCGTCGCGGTGCTGCTGCGGGTCCGCGGCGACCGCTGGGCGACGACGGGACCGGCGTGACGACCGTGGAGAATCATCGGGCGTGAACGCGTCCGGACTCGTGATCGTCGACAAGCCCGCGGGGCTGACCAGCCACGACGTCGTGGCGCGGCTGCGGCGCATCCTGGGGACCCGCAAGGTCGGCCACGCCGGCACGCTCGACCCGATGGCGACCGGGGTGCTCGTCTGCGGGGTCGGGCGCGGCACGAAGCTGCTCGGCCACCTGGCCCTGGACGACAAGGCGTACACCGCGACGATCCGGCTCGGCGCCGCGACCAGCACCGACGACGCGGAGGGCGAGACACTGGCCACGGCCGACGCGGCGGGCGTCACCGACACGGCGGTCGCCGCGGGCGTCGCGGCGCTGACCGGGCCCATCGAGCAGGTCCCCGCCTCGGTCAGCGCGATCAAGGTCGACGGCCGGCGGGCGTACGCGCGGGTGCGCGCCGGCGAGGACGTCGCGCTGGCGGCCCGGCCGGTGACGGTGTCGGCCTTCGCGGTGCTGGCCCGCCGCGACGCCGGGCCCTTCGTCGACCTCGACGTCGCCGTGACCTGCTCCTCGGGCACCTACGTCCGGGCGCTCGCCCGCGACCTCGGCGAAGGGCTGGGCGTCGGCGGCCACCTCACGGCGCTGCGGCGCACCCGGGTCGGCCCGTTCGCGCTCGACGCCGCGGTGACCCTCGACCGGCTCGAGGAGCGGCCCGAGGTGCCGCTGCCGCTGGACGCGGCCGTCGCGCTGGCGTTCCCGCGCCGCGACGTCGACCCCGCGGAGGCGGCCGACCTGGCGCACGGCCGGCCGCTCCCGGCCGCCGGCACCGCCGAGGTCCAGGGCGTCTTCGCCCCCGACGGGCACGTGGTCGGCCTGGTGCGCGACCGCGACGGGCGGGCCAGGCCGGTCGTCGTGCTGGCGCCCGCGGCGGGTCTCTAGGCTGCACGGCGTGCAACGCTGGCGGGGCCTCGAGGCCGTTCCGACCGGGTGGGGACGCAGTGTCGTCACCGTCGGCGTCTTCGACGGCGTCCACCGCGGGCACCAGGAGCTGATCAGCCTCGCGGTGCTGCGCGGGCGGGAACGGGGCCTGCCGACCGTCCTGGTCACGTTCGACCCCCACCCCGCCGAGGTCATCCGGCCCGGCAGCCACCCGGCCCGGCTGACGAGCCTGCGCCGGCGCGCCGAGCTGGTCGAGGGGCTGGGCGTCGACGCGTTCTGCGTCCTGCCCTTCACGCCCGAGCTGGCCAGGACGGAGGCCGCCGAGTTCGCGCACGCGGTGCTCGTGGAGCGGCTGCACGCGGCCGCCGTCGTCGTCGGCCGCAACTTCCGGTTCGGGCACCGGGCGGCCGGCGACGTGCCGCTGCTCGCCGAGCTCGGGCAGCGCTTCGGGTTCGCGGTCGAGGGCCTCGACCTCATGACCGACGACGGGATCACGTTCTCCTCGACCTACGTCCGGTCCTGCATCGACGCCGGCGACATGGACGCCGCCACGGCGGCGCTGGGGCGACCGCACCGGGTCGAGGGCGTCGTCGTCCACGGCGACCACCGCGGTCGCGACCTGGGCTTCCCCACGGCCAACCTCGCCGTCGCCGCCTGGACGGCGCTGCCGGCCGACGGCATCTACGCCGGCCGGTTCCTCATCGGCGACCGCACGTTCGCGGCCGCGATCTCGGTCGGCACCAACCCGACGTTCTCCGGCCGCGAGCGGACGGTCGAGGCCTACGTGCTCGACGTCGACGAGGACTTCTACGGCTTCGACGTGGCGCTCGACTTCGTCCACCGGCTGCGCAGCCAGGAGCGGTTCACCGACGTCGGCGCGCTGGTCGAGCGCATGCACGCGGACGTGGAGCGGACCAGGGAGCTCCTCGGTCCCCCGTAGGACGATCCGGGCCGGTTCTCCCGTTCCGCCCCGCGGCCCCTGCCGGTCCTGCGAGCATCGGGCCATGGCGTCGTCGCGCGCGGTCGGGGACGGGGTGGCCGGCCGGGTCCCGGACCGGGTGGCGGGCAACCGCGCCCGCCAGCGCGCGCTCTACGGCGCCCCGCTCGGCGACCGCGTCCGCCGGCTCACCACGGGCCTTGGCATCTCGCAGGCCCGGCTCGCCCGGGCCGTCGGGCTGAGCCCGGCGATGCTCAGCCAGCTCGTGAGCGGGCGCCGCGTGAAGATCGGCGACCCGGCGGTGCTGGCCCGGCTGCGCGTGCTGGACCAGCGTTGCCCCGCGCGGGTCGGGCCGCCGGACCCGGCCGAGGTCGACGCGCTGCTGGCCGAGGTCGCGGACCTCGACTGGCAGTGGGCCGCGGCCGGCGACCCGCGGGCGCGGCCGGCGGGGGCGCCGTCCGCCGCCGAGGTGCTGCGCGGCGTCACCGAGCCCGCGCGGCTCGCGGCCGCGGCCGCCGCGCTGAACCCGTCGTTCCCCGAGCTCGCCGAGGTACTGTGGCAGGCCGCGGCCCGGACCAGGGCGTGACGGTCCGCGCTGGTAGCCTGACGTCCGGGTCCGGCTGCAGTCCGTGGCGGCCGTGACCGGATGCCGGCCCTGGCGGGGCGGCGTCGCGAGCCCGGGCACGCCGTTGGTCGGGCGCCGACACGGCACAGCAGAAGGAAGAGGACCACGTGGCACTGGACGCCGCACAGAAGAAGACGATCCTGACCGACTACGGCACCCACGAGGGTGACACGGGCTCCCCGGAGGCGCAGATCGCGCTGCTCACGCGGCGCATCTCCGACCTCACCGAACACCTCAAGATCCACAAGCACGACCACCACAGCCGGCGCGGCCTGCTGCTGCTGGTCGGCCGGCGCCGCCGGCTGCTGAAGTACCTGCGCCAGGTGGACGTCGCGCGCTACCGCTCGTTGATCGAGCGGCTCGGCATCCGCCGCTGAACCACCGCCGGCCCGGCCGCTTTCCCGCGGCCGGGCCGGCTCCACAACTGACGAGAGACGAGAGCGGCCCGCCACCGGAGTGACGCGCCGGTCCTCGGTAGTGGCCCCCGGGTGAGACCCGAGGGCTTCGATCGAAGACCGGCTGGCCGGTGGGAGTGGGCCGCACCGACGAGAAGGACCCATGACCAATCCTGAAGAGAACGTGCACGAGACCACCGCTGTCATCGACAACGGCAGCTTCGGCACCCGCACCGTCCGGTTCGAGACCGGGCGGCTCGCCCGCCAGGCGGCGGGCTCCGTCGTCGCCTACCTCGACGACGACACGATGCTGCTGTCCGCCACCACGGCGTCCAAGCAGCCCAAGGAGCACTTCGACTTCTTCCCGCTCACGGTGGACGTCGAGGAGCGGATGTACGCGATCGGCAAGATCCCCGGCTCGTTCTTCCGCCGCGAGGGCCGGCCGGGCACCGACGCGATCCTCACCTGCCGGCTGATCGACCGCCCGCTGCGCCCGTCGTTCGTCGACGGCCTGCGCAACGAGATCCAGATCGTCGTCACCGTGATGTCGCTCGACCCGCAGGACCCCTACGACGCGCTGGCGATCAACGCCGCGTCGGCGTCGACCCAGCTCGCCGGCCTGCCGTTCTCCGGCCCGATCGGCGGCGTGCGCGTCGCCCTGATCGACGGGGAGTGGATCGCGTTCCCGCAGTACGAGGACCTGCAGCGGGCCGTGTTCGACATGGTCGTCGCGGGCCGCGTCGTCGGCTCCGGCAACGACAGCGACGTCGCGATCATGATGGTCGAGGCCGAGGCCACGACCGGGACCGTCGAGCTGGTCGCCGGCGGCGCCCAGGCCCCGACCGAGTCCGTCGTCGCGCAGGGCCTGGAGGCGGCGAAGCCGTTCATCCGCGTGCTGTGCCAGGCGCAGCAGCAGCTCGCCGACGTCGCCGCGAAGCCGACGGGCGAGTACCCGACCTACCCGGCCTACCAGTCCGACGTGCTCGACGCCGTCACCGCGCAGGCGTCCGACGACCTGGCCCAGGCGCTGACGATCGCCGGCAAGCGGGAGCGCGAGGCCCGCCTCGACGAGGTCAAGGCCACCGTACTGGGGAAGGTCGCGCCGCAGTTCGAGGGCCGCGAGAAGGAGATCGGCGCCGCGTTCCGATCGCTGAACAAGAAGCTGGTGCGCCAGCGCATCCTGCGCGACCAGGTCCGCATCGACGGCCGCGGCATCACCGACATCCGGCCGCTGTCGGCCGAGGTCGAGGTCGTGCCGCGGGCGCACGGCTCGGCGCTGTTCGAGCGCGGCGAGACCCAGATCCTCGGCGTCACGACGCTGAACATGCTGCGCATGGAGCAGCAGATCGACTCGCTGGGCCCGGAGACGCACAAGCGCTACCTGCACCACTACAACTTCCCGCCCTACTCGACCGGCGAGACCGGCCGCGTGGGCTCGCCGAAGCGGCGCGAGATCGGCCACGGCGCGCTCGCCGAGCGGGCGCTGCTGCCGGTGCTGCCCGCCCGCGAGGAGTTCCCCTACGCGATCCGGCAGGTCTCCGAGGCGCTGGGCTCCAACGGCTCGACGTCGATGGGCTCGGTATGCGCGTCGACGATGTCGCTGCTCAACGCGGGTGTGCCGCTGAAGGCGCCGGTCGCGGGCATCGCGATGGGCCTGGTCTCCGACGAGGTCGACGGCGCGATGCGCTACGTCGCGCTGACCGACATCCTCGGAGCCGAGGACGCGTTCGGCGACATGGACTTCAAGGTCGCCGGCACCGCGGAGTTCGTCACCGCCCTGCAGCTGGACACGAAGCTCGACGGCATCCCGTCCGAGGTGCTGGCCGCGGCCCTGAACCAGGCCCGCGACGCCCGGCTGACGATCCTCGACGTGCTCCACGAGGCCATCGACCGGCCGGACGAGATGAGCCGCTGGGCGCCGCGCGTCGTGGCGATCAAGGTCCCGATCGACAAGATCGGCGAGGTCATCGGCCCGAAGGGCAAGATGATCAACTCGATCACCGAGCAGACCGGCGCCGACATCTCGATCGAGGACGACGGCACGATCTACGTCGGCGCGTCCGACGGCGACTCGGCCGAGGAGGCCATCGGCCTGATCAACGCGATCGCCAACCCGCAGCTGCCCAAGATCGGCGAGCGGTTCCTCGGCACGGTCGTGAAGACTGCGGCCTTCGGGGCGTTCGTCTCGCTCGTGCCGGGCAAGGACGGCCTCGTCCACATCTCCAAGCTGGGCAACGGCAAGCGGATCGGCAAGGTCGAGGACGTCGTCAAGGTCGGCGACAAGCTCCGGGTCGAGGTCACCGACATCGACAACCGGGGCAAGATCAGCCTGATCCCGGTGGTCGACGAGGCGGCGTCGGACGCGGCGCCGGCGGCGGACAGCCCCGCCGACGCGGCCGAGCCCGTCGAGGTGTGACGACACTCGCCCCCGACCTCGGCGTGGCCCGCTCGGAGCTTCCGGGCGGGCTGCGCGTGGTCACCGAGGACGTGCCCGGCGCCCACTCGGTGTCGCTGGGGATCTGGATCGACATCGGCTCCCGCGACGAGACCGGCGACCAGGCCGGCGCCGCGCACTTCCTCGAGCACCTGCTGTTCAAGGGCACCCGCACACGCACGGCGGTGGAGATCGCGGAGGCCCTCGACGCGGTCGGCGGTGACCTGAACGCGTTCACCACCAAGGAGCACACCTGCTACTACGCGCACGTGCTCGACACCGACCTCGCGCTCGCGGTCGACGTACTGGCCGAGGTGGTCACCGACGCCACGCTCCGCCCGCCGGACGTCGAGACCGAGCGCGGCGTCGTCCTCGAAGAGATCGCCATGCGCGACGACGACCCCGAGGACCTGCTCGGCGAGCTGTCCGACGAGGCCGTGTTCGGGGCGCACCCGCTGGGCCGGCCCGTCATCGGCACCGTCGAGTCCGTGCGCGGCATGAGCCGCGAGACCCTGCACGCGTTCTGGCGCGGCGAGTACACGACGCCGCGGATGGTCGTCGCGGCGGCCGGCAACGTCAGGCACGAGGAGTTCGTCGAGCTGGTCGGCACCGCGCTCGCCGCCGCGAGCGGCCGCGCCGGTGCGGCCTCGCCCGCCGGGCCGCGTCCCTGCGAGCCCGCGACGCTCGCGGCGGCCGGGCGGGTCGTGCTGCGGCCCGACGACACCGAGCAGGCCCACCTCATGCTCGGCGTGCCGGGGCTGTCCCGGCCCGACCCGCGCCGCCCGGCGCTCACCGTCCTCAACACCGCGATCGGCGGCGGCCCGAGCTCGCGGCTGTTCCAGGAGGTCCGCGAGCAGCGGGGGCTGGCGTACTCGGTCTACTCGGCCAGCGTCGGGTACTCCGACGCCGGCGCGTTCACCGTCTACGCGGGGTGCGCGCCCGAGCGCCTGGAGGAGGTCGTGCGGGTCGTCCGGGCGGTGCTGGCGGACGTCGCGCGCTCCGGGGTCACGCCGGCCGAGGTGACGCGCGCGCAGGGCAACCTGCGCGGCGGGCTGCTGCTCGGGCTGGAGGACATGCCGTCGCGGATGAACCGCATCGGCCGGTCCGAGATCGACCACGGCCGCCAGCGCTCGGTGGCCGAGAGCCTGGAGCGGATCGCCACGGTCACGCCGGAGCAGGTCGCCGCCGTGGCCCGCGAGGTGCTGGACGTGCCGATGACCGCCGCCGTCCTCGGCCCCTACGACGAGGTCGAGGACCTGCCGGGGCAGGGTGACCAGGGCAGCTGCGTTGACCGTCGGCGTCGCGGCGCTGCTCGTCGTCGTGGGGATCGTCGGCATCGTCGTGCCCGTGCTGCCCGGCCTGGTACTGGTGGTGCTGGGGATCGCCGTGTGGGCCGTCCCGCGCGGCGACGCGCTCGGCTGGTCGGTCCTCGGGGTCGCCGTGGCCGTCGCGGTCGTGGGCAGCGTCGTCAAGTACGTGGTGCCCGGGCGGCGCCTGCGCGACGCCGGCGTGCCCGGGCGCACGCTCGCGCTGGGCGCCGTGCTGGGCGTCGTCGGGTTCTTCGTGGTGCCCGTCGTGGGCCTGGTGCTCGGCTTCGTTCTCGGCGTCTGGCTGGGGGAGCTGCTGCGGCTGCGCGCCCGGGGCCCGGCCTGGACGTCGACCCGGCACGCGCTCCGGGCCGTGGGCGCGAGCATCGCCATCGAGCTGGTGACGGCGCTGGTCGCCGCCGGCGTGTGGGTCGGGGCACTGGTACTGGCCTGAGCGCGGGCGTGCCTGGCCTACCCTGCCCGTCGTGACGATCGCGGTGGGTGTGCTGGGGGCCAGGGGACGGATGGGCGCGCAGGTGTGCCGCGCGGTCGAGGAGGCCGGCGACCTCGAGCTGGTGGCCGGGCTCGACCTCGGTGACGACCTCGGGCCGCTCGAGGACGCGGCGGTCGTCGTCGACTTCACCCATCCCGACGCGGTGCTCGGCAACGTCCGGTACCTGCTCGACCACGGGATCGCGGCCGTCGTCGGGACCAGCGGCGTCGACGAGGAGCGCCTGGACACCCTGCGGCGCTGGCTCGAGGGCACGGCCGGGCACGTACTGGTCGCGCCCAACTTCGGCGTCGGCGCCGTGCTGATGATGCAGTTCGCGCGGACCGCCGCCCGGTTCTTCCCGTCCGTCGAGATCGTCGAGCTGCACCACGCCGGGAAGATCGACGCCCCGTCCGGCACGGCCACCCGGACGGCGTCCCTGGTCGCCGCCGCGCGGGCCGAGGCGGGCCTCGACGACGTCCCGGACGCCACGACGAGCGACCCGGGCGGCGCGCGCGGAGCGACCCTCGACGGCGTGCACGTCCACGCCGTGCGGCTGCCCGGGCTGGTCGCGCACCAGGAGGTGCTGTTCGGCGGGACCGGGGAGGCACTGACGATCCGGCACGACTCGTTCGACCGGGCGTCGTTCATGCCCGGCGTCCTGCTGGCGGTCCGGGCCGTGCTGGAACGCCCCGGCCTGACGGTCGGCCTGGAGCCGCTACTCGGCCTCTAGGTCCAGCGACCCGGTGAGGCGCACCTCCCGCAGCACGCCCTGGCCGGTGTCGAGCCCGCGCACGCTCCCGTCGGGCTCCCAGCCGGCGCGCGTGTAGAACGCCTGCGATGCCCGGTCGGCCTCCGGCACCCACGCCTGCCCGTACCGGGCGCCGCGCTCGCGCAGCGCCGCGGCGGCCCCCACCAGCAGGCGCCCGCCGTGGCCGCGCCGCCCCCACCGGGGCTCCACGAGCAGCGTGCCGATCTCGCCCCAGGCCTCGGGCCCCAGCGGGCTCTCCGCGGGCACGTCGGCGGGCCCGGCGGCGACGAACCCCACCGTCCAGCTGCCCTCGACGGCGACGAGGACCGCGCCGGCTTCGACGGCGGCGGCCCAGGCGGTCGCGGCCTGCGGGTCGCGCAGCGCCTCGACGGCGGTGGCGGGCACCAGGTCGGCGTAGGCCGTGGCCCACGTGCCGGACTGGATGCGGACGATCTCCTCGACGTCGTCGGGGCGGGCGGGGCGGACGGTGGCGAGAGCCATGCCCCATCATGGCAATGTCAGGGGGTGCCGTCCCGCCTGCCCTGGTTCGCCCTCGGGGTCGTCTACGTCCTGTGGGGCACGACGTACCTGGCCAACCGGTTCATCGTCGCCAGCGTGCCGCCGCTGCTCGTCGGCGGCTACCGGTTCGTCGTCGGCGGCGCGCTGCTGGCCGTGGTCGTGCTCGCGGTCGCCGGCCGGACGGCGTTCCGCATGAGCGCCGCCCAGCTGGGAACGGCGGCACTGTCCGGGTTGCTGCTCCCCGCGTGGGGCAACGGCCTCGTCGTCGTGGCCCAGCAGGAGGTCTCGTCCGGCCTCGCCGCGCTCCTGATCGCGGCCGTGCCGCTGTGGATCGTGGTCCTGCGCACGCTCGGCGGGGACCGGCCGCGCCCGAGGACCCTCGCCGGGGTCGGCATCGGGGTCGTCGGGCTGGCCGTGCTGACGCTGGCCGGACCCGGGTCGGGCGGGGCGCAGGGCAGCGCGTGGTGGGGCCCCTGGCTCGTGCTGCTGGCGAGCGCGGGCTGGGCCGCCGGCACGTTCGCGACCACCCGGCTGCCGACGCCGGCCAACCCGTTCGCGCTGGCCGCGGTGCAGATGCTGATCGGCGGGATGATCCTGCTGGCCGTCGGGACGGCGACGGGGGAGCGGACGGACTGGGCCGCGGTGGCGCCGGTGGCCTGGTGGGCGTGGGTCTACATCGCGGTCGTCGTGACGCTGGGCGCGTTCAGCGCGTACGCCTACGCGCTGGGGACGCTGCCGGTCTCGACCGTCTCGACCTACGCCTACGTGAACCCGGTGATCGCGATGACGCTGGGCGTGGCGGTCGCGGGGGAGCGGTTCACCGGCCTGCAGCTCGCGGGCGGGGCCGTCGTCCTGCTCGCGGTGGTCGTGGTCGTGGCGTCGGAGCGGAAACGTCGTACCCCGGTGGCAGCATCGGCTCCGTGAGTCCGGAAACGATCGGCGCGCCCGCGGCCCGCCGGCTGGCGCTGGCCGCTCAGGGGTTCGCGACGCCCCGCCCGGCGGGTCCGGTGACCCGCCGCCACCTCGCGCGCCTGGTCGGCGACCTGCGGCTGCTGCAGCTCGACTCGGTCAACGTCGCGGTGCGGGCGCACTACATGCCCGTCTTCAGCCGGCTCGGGCCCTACCCGCCGGCCCTCGTCGACGAGGCCGCCTGGAGCCACTCCGCCCGCCGCCCGCGCCTGCTCGTCGAGTACTGGGCCCACGAGGCGAGCCTGCTGCCCGTGGCCGACTGGCCGCTGCTGCTGTCCGGGGCGAAGCGGCGGGGCTGGTGGCGGCACTACGTGCAGCTCGCCGAGTCCGAGCCCGCCCTCGTCGAGGACGTGCTGGCCGCCGTGAAGGAGCTCGGCCCGGTCGGCGCCGGAACCCTCGAGAAGGCGCTCGGCGCCACGACCGCGCCGCGGCCGCCTGGGGCCACCTGGTGGGAGCGTTCGCAGGTGAAGCGGGTCTGCGAGTGGCTGTTCGGGATGGGCCTGCTGACGACCGGTGCGCGGGTGCACTTCCAGCGGCTCTACGACCTGCCCGAGCGCGTGCTCCCGCCCGAGGTCCTCGCCGCGCCCGCCCCGTCCGCGGACGAGGCCGCGCGCCGGCTGGTGCTGCACGCCGCCCGGGCTCAGGGCGTGGGCACCGAACCCGACCTGCGCGACTACTACCGGCTCGGCCCGGAGGCGAGCCGGCAGGCCGTCGCGGAGCTGGTCGAGGACGGCGCGCTGGAGCGCGTCGACGTGCGGGGCTGGCGCGCCCCCGCCTACCGCGTCCCCGGCACGCCAGTGCCCCGGCGCATCACCGGGCGGGCGCTGCTGTGCCCGTTCGACCCGCTGATCTGGGAGCGCGCGCGCACGGAGCGGATCTTCGGCTTTCGCTACCGGATCGAGATCTACGTGCCCGAGGCGAAGCGCGAGTACGGGTACTACGTGTTCCCGTTCCTGCTCGACGGCGAGCTCGTCGCCCGGGTCGACCTCAAGGCCGACCGGGCGACGGGCGTGCTGCG
The DNA here is from genome assembly GCA_963728105.1 of uncultured Actinomycetota bacterium. Taxonomy (GTDB): domain Bacteria; phylum Actinomycetota; class Actinomycetes; order Mycobacteriales; family Pseudonocardiaceae; genus Pseudonocardia. The sequence continues at coordinate 105,860 of CAVSJZ010000040.1, forward strand.
TGTCGTCGGCGCGTTCGGCGAGCCCGGCGTCGACACCCCCCGGGTCGTCGCCGAGCTCGCCGAGGAGCTGCGGGTCATGGCGGAGTGGCAGGGCCTTTCCGGCGTGGTGGCCGGTGAGCGGGGCGACCTGGTCGCGCCGCTCAGGCGGGCACTAGCGCCCGGGTGACCAGCACGTCGCCGCTGCCGGTCCGGCCGCGGACCTGCAGCGTCACCGTGGCCTCCGGCGGCGCCGAGGCGACGTCCAGCTCGCTGCGCGCGTGTCCCGAGCCCGACGAGAGGTCCAGCTCGGCCCGGACGCCCGGGTGCACCCCGACGCGCAGCTCGCCGGAGCCCGTGGTCAGGTCCACCTGGCCGGAGCGGGCGTCGGCGATCCACAGGTCGCCCGAGCCGGTGCGCGCGCCGAGGTTGCCGTTGACGCTGCCGATCTCGACGTCGCCGCTGCCGGCCTTGACGTCGGTGTCGCCCCCGGCCGTCGTCAGCCGGATGGCGCCGGAGCCGGTCCGCAGCCGGGCCCGCCCGGAGATCGCCTCGACCCGCAGGTCGCCCGATCCCGTGGTGACGTCGGCGTCGCCGTCGACGGTGTCGACCTCGACGCCGCCCGAGCCGGTGCGGACCGCGGCCCAGCCCGCCGTCCCCGTCATCGCGACGTTCCCGGCGCCGGTGCGGGCCGCCAGCCGGGACCCGGCGGGCGCCCACACGGTCACGTCGAGCGGCACCACGCGCAGCGGGACCTCCGGCGAGGAGCGCACGACGAGCCGCCGCGCCGGCTCCGACCAGCTGATCTCCGCTGCCGCCACCGCCTGCTCGGCGAGGTCGGTCGTCGACGTCGACTGCCCGCCGGTCGCCTGGCCGAGCCAGCTGATCAGGCTGGAGACGCTCTGCGTCCACATCCCGCCGAGGGCGGGGTCGTGGCGGACCTCGACCCGGACCTGGGTGGCCTGCGGATCGTCGACGTGGACCGTGATCCGCCCGACGTCGACCGACAGCTCCAGCTCGGCCGCGCCCGTCACCTCCCAGCTCCCCGAGCGCGACAGCGGCTCGGCGGTGTCGCCGGGTCCGGTGTCGCCGGAACCGGTGTCGACCGGTCCGGTGCCCGGCTCCTCGGCCGGCACGTCGGGGTCGGTCCACTCGTTCCCGCTCATCCCTGCACCCATCCCTTCACGCGGCGCTCCGAGCGCCGGTCACGCTTGCCGGGCCTGCCCTGGTCGCCCCTGCTCTGGTCGCCCCTGCCCTGGTCCCAGCGCCCCGGCCCGTGGCCCGACAGCGCGCCCTGGACGGCCTGCGCGACCCACGAGTTGAGCGACATGCCCTGCTCGGCGGCCGCGCGCTCGGCCTGGTTCTTCATCTGCTCGACCAGCCGCAGCGTCACCCGGGAGATGTCGCCGCCGTCCGGCCCGAAGCCGCCGAAGCCGCGACCGAAGTTGCGACCGGCCCAGCCCGCCCAGTCGCGGCTCTCGTCGTCCGCGTCGTCAGCGGCCCCCGGCCCCGCGGTGGCGCCATCCGTGGCGTCACCCGCCGCGTGGTCGTCGCTCACCGCGACGCGCACGTCGCGCCCGTCGAGGCGCACCTCGACCACGCGGTCCCCGAGGGCGGCGGTGACCTCCGCTGCCAGGTCGGAAAGGGCGTTCATCAGGGCCAACCGCGCGGTGGGCTCCACGGCGGCGCCCAGTAGCAGCGCTGTGCGCTGCGTCTGCTCGTCCGCTGCGGCGGTGGCCGATGCGAGGCCCTCCCGCAGCTGGTCCGTGTACTTGCTCAGGTCCATGACGCCACTGTGGCGTCAAAGCTGACGTCAGTCAAGCTCCTGATGACGTCAGGTTACGCTCGTGGCATGCCCGACATCGTGCCGATGCGCGTCCAGCTCGTGGCCAAGACGGCGTTCACGGTCCCGGACGACGTTCCGTGGGACACCGACGCCGACGGGGGCGAGGCGTTGGCCGAGTTCGCCGGGCGCGCCTGCTACCAGTCGTGGAGCAAGCCGAACCCGCGGACCGCGACCAACGCCGGCTACCTGCGGCACATCCTCGAGGTCGGGCACCTGTCGGTGCTGGAGCACGGCACGGTCAGCTTCTACCTGACCGGGATCTCGCGGTCGCTGACGCACGAGCTGATCCGCCACCGCCACTTCTCCTACAGCCAGCTGTCGCAGCGGTACGTCCCCGAGCGCGACGCCGCCATGGTCGAGCCCGACGTCATCTCCGCCGACCCCGAGCTGCACGCGCTGTTCACCGAGGCGGCTCAGGCGAGCGTCAAGGCCTACGAGGCTCTCCTGGAGGGGCTGGAGAAGCGCTTCGCCGACGTCCCGAACGCGACACTGCGACGCAAGCAGGCCCGCCAGGCCGCCCGCGCGATCCTGCCGAACGCGACCGAGACCCGCATCGTCGTCACCGGCAACTACCGCGCCTGGCGGCACTTCATCGCGATGCGCGCCACCGAGCACGCCGACGTCGAGATCCGCGCGCTGGCGGTCGAGTGCCTGCGCCAGCTGCAGCGGGAGGTGTCGAACGTGTTCGCCGACTTCGAGATCGCCACTCTCGACGACGGCACCGAGATCGCGAGCAGCCCCTTCGTCACCGAGGGCTGACCGGGCGCTCGGCGGCGTTCAGCAGGGTGGGCCGGCGCGGCTGGGGTAGCTGTGTCCGGTCGGGGTGGTGACGGTGATCGTGTGTGGGGTGTCGGCGAGCCCGTCGTGGTCCAGGTGCACGTGCCAGCCGGGCAGCTCGCGCACGTAGTTGCCGCGTGCGCAGGCCCCGCGTCCGTTGCCCAGCGTGGTGGGGCCGCCGGCCCGGTACGGGACGACGTGGTCGAGGTGGCGGGCCGGGGCGCCGCAGTAGGGGTCGCGGCAGCGGTCGCCGTCGCGGACCCGGATGAGGTGGGCGAGGAACCCGTCGAAGCACCGCCGCCGCGGGTCGCCGCCGATCAGGGGTCCGCCGGCGGGTCGGGTGAACAGCCGCCGCCACCACTTGCGGCCCTGTGAGGTGGCCAGGATGTCGGCGGCGATCGGCCCCGGGACCGGCCCGTGCCCGACGATCTGCGCCGAGCCGGCATGGTCGGGATCGAGGAGCTGGTCGATCGGCAGGACGATGCCGACCTCGACGGGCACATCCGTGGCCGTGGTCTGTCCGGTGAGGCGTTCGACCATGAGGTCGGCCATCAGCTGCGGGCGGGTCCGCCGGTCTCCCGCGGCGCGCAGCTCGTCGGCGCGCCGGCGCAGGGCGGCCCAGGCGGCGACTCCTTGTTCGACGGGTAGGTAGCCGGTCAGGAACGTCATGGTGTCGGGGGCCGGGCGCACGGAGACGCCGCGGTCGGTGCGGGCGGTGCGGCCGCGGGCCACGTAGGCGGCGGGGTCGGCCTGGTAGGCGAGGGTCTTGGCCAGGGTTTCGGCCTGGCGGGGATTCAGGTTCTCGATGCCGTGGGTGGCGAGTTGCTTGTCGACCAGCCGGCGTAGTTCGGGGTCGAGGTGGCGGGTCTGGGAGACGACGGTCTCGGCGAGGTGTTCGCCGATGCGTCCTGCGGCGAGCAGGGCGCGGCAGGTGGGCAGCTCGGCGTGCAGGGCGCGGGCGACGCCCAGCCGGTGGGAGCCGGCGGTCGGGGAGAGGTGGCAGGCCAGCCCGATCTGGTCGCCGATGCCGCGGCCGAGGGCGTCGGGGCGGAGCTGGCCGGCGGCGATCTGGGCGGTGTGGGTGTCGACCTGGGAGCGGGCGAACGCGACCAGCACCGTGTGCTGGGCGGCCGCGGCGGCGGCCTTGACGCGCTCCAGCAGGGTGATCTGGTCGACGCGGGCCGGGTCGAGGGAGGTGGACGGACCGTTGGCCAGCGAGGTGAGGCGGTCGAGCAGCGCGGCGAGCTCGGCGGTGACCGCGTCCGCGGCTCCTCCGTCGCCGGTCAGCGCTGTTCGATGTCATGTTCGAAGTGTATCGGCCAGCCCCGACAAAACCGGGCGGTTCGGGCGACCAGCAGTCGTGGCGGTCCCCGCGCGACGATCATCGATGACCGTGGCCGCCGTTGCGGGGGATCGGCGCCGGCCCGCCCGAGCCTGAGCGAGCCGGTCGGCGTCGCATGCTCGACGTGAGCTACAGCGCGGGGCTCTGATGCTCCGCATCCGTGCCATGCAGTCGGCCAACGGGCCCAGACCGACTGCCGCGGGACGCACGTCGATCCGGCTCGGGTGGCGGAGTGGCCGAGCCTGGCACTCGCCGGCACGCGCGGTGACCGGGGTGTGGCCGTCCCTGACTCGGCCGGCCCCGGGTGGCCGCGACCTGGGCACGTCATGCGCGGTTGTTGCGATCGACGAGCCCGGCGTCGTGCCGGTCGACCACCAGCTCGCGACGAAGGCAGTCAACGCGCTGCGTCCGACCGATCGTCCTCCTGCTCGCCACGCCCTCGGCAGGTGAGCCCGCAGGACTCGAAACGCTCAGATCCGCGGCCAGCCTTCGAGCACGCCGCGGTCGCCGGACACGTGCATCGCGAGCAGGTCCCGGCGGTGCCACAGCCCCAGCGCGACGTCGGACACCGTGCCGCGGACGACCGTCTCCGGGCCCGGGTCGGGCAGGTCGTGCCGCTGGTCGCCGGCGTCGGTCAGCTCCAGGACCAGGGTCGCGGCGGCGGGCGGCGCGTACCCGGCGGCGAAGGCCGTCGCGACGAACGTGTCGAAGTACTCCGCGATGCCGTCGACCGCCGCGTCCCGGGCGAGCGGCGTCTCCGAGCCGGCGTCATCGGCGTGGACGGCCAGCTCGTGGACCGAGCGCCGGAGCCAGAACGCCGCGACGTCCGGCCGGACCGACCAGTTCGGGGCGTACGCGTCGGGGTCGGCCGCGGCCAGCGCGTCGAGCAGCCCGGCAGCGTCGGCGTCGAACGTCTCCGCCGCCTCGTCCGCCGGCACGACCACCGGCGCCCCGGCGGCGGCCCGCCCGGCCAGCAGCGCGGGGACGAGGCGCGCGAAGCCGCTCACGTGGGCACGCAGGTCGGACCGGGTCCAGCCCGGGCAGGCGGGGACGGGCCGGTCCGGCTCGGCCCCGGTCAGGGTCGCGATGACGCCGGCATCGGCGGCGACGCTGTCGAGCTGTCGGGTGCGGTCCACGGCACTAAGTTGACCTCATGAGCCTCGCCTCCGCCGAGCGGCAAGCGATCTGCGACACCTTCGACGCCCTGGGCCCCGACCGGCCCACCCTGTGCGACGGCTGGACCACGGCCGACCTGCTGGCCCACCTCCTGGTCCGCGAGCGGCAGCCGTGGGCGGCGGGCGGGATCGTGCTCCCGCCCCTGGCCCCGATCACGGAGAAGGCGATGGCGTCCTGGGCGTCGACACCGTGGACGGAGCGGGTCGCGCTCCTGCGCAGCGGGCCGCCGGTCTGGTCGCCGCTGCGGCTCGGAGTCCTCGACGCGCTGGTCAACGGGGCCGAGCTGTTCGTGCACCACGAGGACGCGCGCCGCGGGGAACCGGGCTGGGAACCGCGCCCGGCCGACCCCGCCCGCGACGGCGAGCTGCGTGCGGTCCTGCGGCGCATGGCCCGGCTGCTCTACCGGGCGAGCCCCGTCGGCGTCGTGCTGGCCCTGCCGGACGGCGAGCGGATCGCCGCGAAGAACGCGGGCCCGGGCGTCACCGTGACCGGCGAGCCGGCGGAGCTGGTGCTGCACGGTTTCGGCCGCTCGGCGGTGCGGGTGGAGGTGGACGGAGCGCCTGCCGACGTCGCTGCGCTCGCCTCGTCGTCGCGGGGCGTGTGAGCCCCGGTACCGTCAGGGCATGCGTCCTGCCCCTGGCTCCGGTCGCCCGTTCGGTCGAGTCCTCACCGCGATGGTCACCCCGTTCGACGCGGACGGCCGGCTGGACCTGAAGCGGGCCGAGGAGCTGGCGGTGCACCTCGTCGAGCTGGGCAACGACGGACTGGTCGTCAGCGGCACCACCGGCGAGAGCCCGACCACGACCGACGCGGAGAAGGACGAGCTCCTGCGGGCGGTCGTGGGCGCGGTCGGTGACCGGGCCTCGATCGTCGCGGGCGCCGGCACCTACGACACCGCGCACTCGATCGAGCTGGCCCGGGCCGCCGAGCGGGCCGGAGCCGACGGCCTGCTGGCCGTCACGCCCTACTACTCGCGCCCGCCGCAGGCCGGCGTCATCGCCCACTTCACGGCCATCGCCGACGCGACCGGGCTCCCGGTCATGCTCTACGACATCCCGCCACGCAGCGTCGTCGCGCTGGAGCGGGACACGCTGCGCCGGCTCGCCGCGCACCCGCGGATCGTGGCCGTCAAGGACGCCAGGGGCCAGCTCGACGTCGGCATCGAGATGGCCGCCACCACCTCGCTGGCGTACTACTCGGGCGACGACCCGGTCAACCTGCCATGGCTCGCCGTCGGGGGCGCCGGCTTCGTCAGCGTCACCGGCCACCTCGTCGCCGACCGGCTGCGGGCGATGGTCGACGCGTTCGACGCGGGCGAGCACGACCGGGCGGCCGCCGTCAACGCGTCGATGCTGCCGCTGCTACGGGCGATGGGCCGTGTCGGCGGAGCGATCTTCGTCAAGACGGCGTTGCGGCTGCGCGGCCTCGACGTCGGCGACCCCCGGCTCCCGCTCGTGCCGGCGAGCCAGCAGGACGCCGCGGCGATCGCGGGCGACCTGGCCGACGCCGGCCTGCCCGTCGACCCGCCGCCGGCCGCCGCGCCGCCGGCCGACCCGGCCGCGCCGCCGGCCGACCCGGCCGCGCCGCCCGCCGCCGTCGTCGGCGCTCCCGCCGTCGGCCCGTCCGGCGGCCTCGGCCCGCCCCTCCTCGGCCGGGACGCCCGGCCCGTGGCCACCCGCTCCTCCCACGACTGAAGAAGGACCTCCTTGTCACGTCCCTCCCCCCGACCCGACCGCCGGCCCCGCCGCCGGGACGAGGCCTCCCGTCCCGTCGAGGAGGTCAACCCGACCGAGCTGCCGCTCGGCCCGCCGCCGCCACTGCCGGCTGGCGGGCTACGCGTCGTCGCGCTGGGCGGCATCGGCGAGGTCGGCCGCAACATGACGGTGTTCGAGCACGAAGGGCGGCTCCTCGTCGTCGACTGCGGGGTGCTGTTCCCCGCGGAGGACTCGCCCGGTGTCGACCTGATCCTGCCGGACTTCCGGGCGATCGAGGACCGCCTCGACGACATCGACGCGCTCGTGCTGACCCACGGCCACGAGGACCACATCGGGGCCGTGCCGTTCCTGCTGCGCCAGCGCCCGGAGCTCACCGTCGTGGGCTCCCGGTTCACGCTCGCGCTGGTCGCGGCGAAGTGCAAGGAGCACCGCCTCACCCCGCACCTGCTGGAGGTGCGCGAGGGCGACCGCCTGCGGCACGGGCCGTGGGACTGCGAGTACTTCGCGGTCAACCACTCGATCCCGGACGCGCTGGCCGTCGCCATCCGCACGCCGGCCGGCCTGGTGCTGCACACCGGCGACATCAAGCTGGACCAGCTGCCGCTGGACGGGCGGCTGACCGACCTGGGCGGCTTCTCCCGGCTCGGGGACGAGGGCGTGGACCTGTTCCTCGTCGACTCCACCAACGCCGACGTCCCCGGCTTCGTCATCGCCGAGCGCGAGATCGGCCCGGTCCTCGACGGGATCTTCCACACCGCCGACGCGCGGATCATCGTCGCCTGCTTCGCCAGCCACGTGCACCGCGTCCAGCAGGTCTACGACGCGGCCGCCGCCCACGGACGGAAGGTCTGCCTCGTCGGCCGCTCGATGGTGCGCAACATGGGCCTGGCCGCGGAGCTGGGCTACCTCAGCGTGCCGGACGGCCTGCTCGTCGAGCTCGACGACGCCGCGCAGCTGCCCGACGGTCGCGTCGTCTACGTGTCCACGGGCTCCCAGGGCGAGCCGCTCTCGGCGCTGGCCCGGATGGCCCGCGGCGACCACCGCTCGGTGAGCATCAAGCCCGAGGACACGGTCATCCTGGCCAGCTCGCTGATCCCGGGCAACGAGACCGCGGTCTTCGGCGTGATCAACGGCCTGACCCGGCTGGGCGCCCGCGTGGTGCACCAGGGCACGGCCAAGGTCCACGTTTCCGGCCACGCCCCGGCCGGCGAGCTGCTGTTCCTCTACAACGCCGTGCGGCCATCGAACGTCATGCCCGTGCACGGCGAGTGGCGGCACCTGCGCGCCAACGGCGCGCTGGCCGCCCGCACCGGCGTCGCGGGCGACGCCATCGTGCTCGCCGAGGACGGCGTGGTCGTCGACCTCGTCGACGGGCGGGCGGCGATCACCGGCCGGGTCGAGGTCGGGCGCGTGTACGTCGACGGGCTGGCCGTCGGCGACATCGGCGAGACGACGCTCGGGGACCGGCTCGTGCTCGGCGAGGGCGGGTTCATCTCGATCACGGTGGCGATCGACGCGACGACCGGGCGGCCCGTCTCGCGCCCGACGCTGTCCGGGCGCGGCTTCTCCGACGACCCGAAGGCGCTCGACGCGGTCCTCCCGCTCATCGAGGACGAGCTGTCGCGCACCGAGAACGACGGCATCACCGACACGCACCGCATCGCCCAGGCCGTGCGGCGGGTCGTGGGCAAGTGGGTGGGGGAGACCTACCGCCGCCGCCCGATGATCGTGCCGACGGTGATCGCCGTCTGACCGGCTCCGTCCCCGTCACCGCCGCGCTGCCCCTGGAGGCGTTCCTCGCCGGAGCCGCGCCGCCGACGCCGTTCCTCGCGCTCGCTCCGGCCGTGGCGGTCGCGCGGTACCGCGAGCTGGCGGCGGCGTTCCCGGGCGCCGCGGTCCGGTTCGCGGTCAAGGCCTGCCCGCACCCCGCATTGCTGCGCGCGCTGGCCGCCGCCGGGTGCGGGTTCGACGTCGCGAGCCGGGGCGAGGTCGGGCTCGCGCTCGCCGCCGGCGCCGCGCCGGCCGGCCTCTGCTGCGGCCATCCCGTCCGCGGCCCGCGGGACGTCGCCGCCGCGCGGGCGGCCGGCGTGCGGCTGTGGGTCACCGACAGCGCCGAGGACCTCGCGCTGCTCCCGCCGGAGGGCCGCGTGCTCGTGCGGCTGCTCGTCGCCGACACCGGCGCCGCGACGCCGTTCCTCGGCAAGTTCGGCGCCGCCCCAGAGGAGGCCGTCCGGCTGTTGCGGGCGGCCGGCCCGGTCGCGGCCGGGGTGGCCTTCCACGCCGGCTCCCAGCAGGTGCGCCCGCAGGCGTTCGCCGACGCGACCCGCGCCGCGCTCGCCGTCGCCGCCCGGGCTGGCGTGCGCCGCCCGGTCCTCGACGTCGGGGGCGGGTTCCCGGTGGCCTACCGCTCGCCGGTGCCGCCGCTCGCGGCGTTCGCCGACGCCGTGCGCGGCGCGGTGGCCGCCGCCGTCGCGGACGGCCTGGTCGAGCGCGTCGACCTGCTGCTGGAGCCGGGACGGGTGATCGCCGCGGAGGCCGGCGTGCTGCGCGCGGGCGTGCTGCGCGTGTCGCGGCGCCCGGGGGTGGACGAGCGCCGCTGGGTCTACCTCGACGTCGGGCGCTACCAGGGCCTCGCCGAGACCGAGGGCGAGGCGATCGCCTACGCCCTGCGCGTCCCGGGCCGGACCGGCCCGGCGGAGGACGCCGTGCTCGCCGGGCCCACCTGCGACGGCGACGACGTGCTCTACCGGCGCACGCCCTGCCCGCTGCCGTCCGACCTCGCCGCCGGCGACGTCGTGGACCTGCTCGCCGCGGGCGCCTACACCGCGTCCTACGCGTCGGTCGGGTTCAACGGCTTCGACCCGCTGCCCGTCCACGTCGTCGACGGGTAGGGGTGGCAGGCTGGCCGGCGTGCGGACGCTGGACGAGCCGATCGCGCCGGGGCTGCACCGGCGCTGGGAGCTGGGCGCCGTCCGGCACGAGCAGCGCACCCCGTTCCAGCACGTGCTCATCGCCGAGACCGCGCACGGCACCACCCTGTTCTGCGACGCCGAGCGGCAGAGCGCGGCCGCGACCCAGCTCGTCTACCACGAGGCGCTGTTCGTCCCGGCGGCGCTGCTCGCGGCCCGCTGCGAGCGGGTGCTCGTGGTCGGGTCCAGCGAGGGCGTGGTGTCGCAGCTGGCGCTCGCGGCGGGCGCGCGGGCCGTCGACCATGTCGACATCGACCCGGACTGCGTCCGCGCGTGCGCCGCGCACCTGCCCTACGGCTACACCCCGGACGCGCTCGCCGCCGCCGAGCGGCACGAGGGCCCGGTCCGCGTGCACTACGGCGACGGGGCCGCGTTCGTCGCCGGGGCCACCGAGCGCTGGGACGTCGTCGTCGTCGACCTGCCCGACGAGCGACCGGGAGAGCCGGACGCCCAGCTCAACCGGCTCTACACCGTCGAGTTCCTGCGCCGCTGCGCGGGCGTGCTCGCCGACGGCGGGGTCGTCGTCTCCCAGGCCGGCAGCCCCGCCCTGTGGCGCGACGCGCCGCTGCGCGCGGCGCTGACCCGGTTCCGGGAGGTGTTCGCGCAGGTCGTGCCGTACGTCAGCGACGAGCACGAGTGGGCCTTCCTGTCCGGTCGCGCGGTGGCCGGGCCGGACCCGGCGGCGGAGACGGCCGCCCGGCTGGGCCGGTTCGCGCCGCCCCCGACCTCGGTCGACGCGGCCGCGCTGCGGGCACGCACGGTGCTGCCGAAGGGCATCAGGGACGCGCCCGGTCGACCGTGACGACCGACCGGCGGGCCCCGGGCAGGCGCGCGGCCAGCTCGTCCACGACCGGCAACGGCGACACCGGCCCGCACGTGAACACGTCCACCAGCAGGGCGCGGCGCTCGGGCCAGGTGTGCAGCGACGCGTGCGACTCGCCGAGCACGACGAGGACCGAAAGGCCGGCCGGCTCGAACTCCTCCACGACGAACCGGCGCACGGTCGCGCCCGCCGCCGCCAGCGCCGCCCGGAACGCCCCGGTCAGGTAGGCCGGCGCCAGCCACGGCTCGGGGACGTCGAGGAAGTCGGCCAGGACGTGCTGCCCCAGCGCCGTCGCCCCGTCCACGGGCCCGAGACTAGGCGAGGCGGAACTCCAGGTCGGCCGGCAGGTCCGGGGTGTCCATCTGCGCCTTCTGCAGCGTGCCGGCGTAGTCCCAGTTCATCGACTGCCAGCGGGTGAACTGGTCGAGCACCCACACGCCCGACTGGCGGCTCCCGTTGCCCGAGCGGCCGTTGCCGCCGAAGGGCAGGTGCGCCTCCGCGCCCGAGGTCGAGTTGTTGACGCTGACCATGCCCGCCGACACCCGCTCCCGGAACCGGAACGCGTGCGCCGGGTCGGTCGTGTAGATCGCCGCGGACAGCCCGTAGCCGTGCCCGTTCGCCAGCTCGACGGCCTCGTCGAACGTCGTGAACGTCGCCACGCCGACGATGGGGCCGAACGTCTCGGTCCGGTACAGCGCGTCGTCCGCCCGCACGCCGTCGACGATCGTCGGGTGGGCGTAGAGGCCGGCGTGCGAGCCGGTGAACCCGTCCCGCGGGTTGTCGGCGGTGATGCGGCCCGTGCCGGTGGAGCCGTGCAGCGTGTGGTGCGGCTCGACGAGCGCGAGGTGCTTCTCGAACGTCTCCAGGAACCGGGCGGAGATCATCGGCCCGTACAGGACGTCGCCGGTGGGGTCGCCGACGGCCGCGGCCCGCACGGCGGCGTCGAAGCGGGCCAGGAACGCGTCGTGCACGTCGGCGTGGACGATCACGGTGCCCAGCGACGTGCAGCGCTGGCCCGCCGTGCCGAAGCCGGAGAACAGGGCCCCTTCGACGGCCAGGTCGAGGTCGGCGTCGGGCATGACGACCAGCGGGTTCTTGCCCCCCAGCTCCAGGCACGGCGTCTGCAGGTGCCGGCCGGCGAGCTCGCCGATCCGGACCCCGACCGCCGACGACCCGGTGAACCCGATCTTCTGGACGAGCCCCGCTTCGAGCGCCCGCGCCAGGCCGTCGTACGTGGCGAGGCCGTCGGCGAGGACCGTGTTGAGGACCCCGGCGGGCACCCCGCCCGCCACGAACAGCTCCGTGAACGCCCGCGCGATCGCCGGCGTGTACTCCGCGGGCTTCCAGACGACGGCGTTGCCGCACAGCAGCGCCGGGACGAGGTACCAGGACGGCACGGCGACCGGGAAGTTGCCCGCCGTCACGACGGCGGCGACCCCGACCGGGGTGCGGAAGGTGAACAGCTGCTTGTCGCGCATCTCGCTCGGCACGGTCTGGCCGTAGAGGCGCCTGCCCTCCCCGGCGAAGAACGAGCAGGTGTCGACGACCTCCTGCACCTCGCCGCGCGCCTCGGCCAGCGGCTTGCCGATCTCGCGGGTGACCAGTGCGGCGAGCGCGTCGGCGTTGGCCTCGACGATCCGGCCGATCCGCTCGACGACGCGGCCGCGGACGGGGGCCGGGGTGGCGGCCCACGCGCGCTGGGCGTCGCGGGCGGTCGCGCAGGCGGCGGCGAACCCGGCCGCGTCCGCGAGGTGCGCCACGGCGACCGGACCCCCGGTGGCCGGGTCGACGGAGGTGACCCGGCCACCGTGCGCGTCCGCGCGCCATGCGCCCCCGACGAACGACCCGATGGTGGCGACGCTCATGACGACACCGCCTGCGTGATGGCGGCGACCGCGAGCGCCAGCTCGTCCTCGCCGATCGTGAGGGCCGGGCGCAGCCGCACCGAGCGCTCCCCGCCGCCGAGCACGAGCACCCGGGCGGCGTGCAGCCGGCGCAGGACCGCGTCGCGCTCCCACGCGGTCGGCAGGTCGAACGCGACGAACAGGCCGCGGCCGCGGACGTTGTCGATGCCGGGCACCGCCCGCAGGTCGTCGAGCAGGCGCTTGCCCAGCACCGCGGCCCGGTCGACGAGGCCCTCGGCCTCGATGACCTCGAGCTGCCGCCGGGAGCGGACCATGTCGGTGAGGTTGCCGCCCCAGGTGGAGTTGATCCGGGACGGGACCCGGAAGACGTTGTCGCGCACCTCGTCCACCCGGCCGCCCGCCATGATCCCGCAGACCTGCACCTTCTTGCCGAACGCGACGACGTCGGGGGCGAGGCCCAGCTGCTGGTAGCACCACGGGCTGCCGGTCGTCCCGCACCCGGTCTGGACCTCGTCGAGGACGAACAGGGCGTCGTGCTCGTGGCACAGCTCCTGCATCGCCTGTAGGAACTCCGGGCGCATGTGGTTGTCGCCGCCCTCGCCCTGGATCGGCTCGGCGATGAAGCAGGCGATGTCGTGCTCGTGGGCGGCGAACGCGGCGCGGGCCTGGGCGAGCGCGCGCTGCTCCGCGGCGACGACCTCCTCGACCGCGAGCGGGAAGCGGATCGCCGGCACGTCGATGCGCGGCCAGTCGAACGTCGGGAACAGCGCGGTCTTCACCGGGTCGGTGTTGGTCAGCGAGAGCGTGTAGCCGCTGCGGCCGTGGAACGCCTTGCGCAGGTGCAGCACCTTCGTCCCGAGCGACGAGGGGCGCCCGTGCGCGGCGTTGTGGCGGCGCTTCCAGTCGAACGCGGTCTTGAGCGCGTTCTCGACGGCCAGCGCGCCGCCGTCGACGAAGAACAGGTGCGGCAGGCCCTCGTCGCCGAGCACGCGGGCGAACGTCTCGACGAACGCCGCGAGGTGCGTCGTCGCGATGTCCGAGTTGGACGGCTTGTTGACGGCCACCTCCGCGAGCTCGCAGGCGAAGTCCGGGTCGTCGGTCAGGCCCGGGTGGTTCATGCCAAGCGGGGAGGAGGCGAAGAAGCTGAACAGGTCCAGGTGTCGGGAGCCGTCGCGCGCGTCGACGAGCCACGACCCCTGGCTGGCGCGGGTGTCCAGCACCAGGTCGAAGCCGTCGACGAGCAGGTGACGGCGGAGCGTCTCGTGGACGAGGTCCGGGGTCACGGTCATCACTCCAGTGTGGGAACGCGGTCCGGCCGCCGTCACGACGCGCGGCGTCGGAGTTGCCCGGCGAAGTGCCACGATGTCCGCCGTGGCACCGACGAATCGTCAGCTCGACGATCTCGACCGCCGCCTGGTCTCCTTGCTGGCGGCCGACGGCCGGGCGAGCATGGCCGACCTCGGCCGCGCCGTCGGGCTCTCGCGGACCGCCGTCCTCGCCCGCGTGCAGCGGCTGGAACGGGAGGGCGTGATCCGCGGATACCGGGCCGAGGTCGCGCTGCCGGAGGTCGCGGCGGCCCACCGCGCGCGGGTCGGGCTGGTGATCCGCACGACCGACGTCGCGGGCTACGTGCGCCGCCTCGCCGCGCTGCCCGGCGTGGCCGAGATCGAGACCGTGGCCGGGGAGTACGACCTGATCGCCCTGGTCACAGCCCCGGACGCGGCGCAGCTGGACGCCGTCCTCGACCGCGTGTCGGGCTGGCGGGAGACCGTGCGGACCACGACCTGGGTGGTGCTCAAGCGCTACGGATGACACCGCCGCGGGGGTGCGTCGGTCCCGGAGTCGATCACTGACGGCCGATACGGTGGCGCCATGGCGGGACGGATGACGGTGGCGCGGGCGGGTTCCGGGCGCTCGGGGTCGCGCTCGGGCGCACGGTCCGGGACGCGCAGGCCGCAGTCCCGCCGCCCGGCGGCGAGGCGCGGGCCCGACCCGATCGACCGCATGATCGACGCGGTCGGCCGCGGCATCGCGCAGCTGGGCCGGGCCGGGCTGCGGGGGGCCGGGCGGATGCGCGAGATCGACCCCGCCCACCGCCGTGACGGCCTCGGGGTCGCCCTGCTCGTGCTCGCCGTCGTCAGCGCGGCGGGGATCTGGTTCGGCGCGGGCGGGCCCGTCGGGCGGGCGCTGTCGGCTGGCGTCGGCTTCGTCGTCGGCCTCGGCGCGGTCGTGCTGCCGGTCCTGCTCGCGGCGGCCGGGATCCTGCTCATGGCGGCGGCGCCGCGGCCGGAGAGCCGGCCGCGGGTCGTCGTCGGCGGGTTCCTGATCACGATGGGCGTGCTGGGGCTGGTGCACCTGCTCGCCGGCCGGCCCGACCAGCCGGCGCGCTGGGCGCAGGGCGGCGGGGCGGTCGGCTACGTCGCCGCCACGCCGCTGGCCCAGGGCCTCACGACGTGGGTCGCGGCCCCCGTGCTCCTGCTGCTCACGGCGTACGCGGTGCTGGTGCTGACCGCGACCCCGGTGCGGGCGGTCCCCGACCGGATCCGGCGCCTGCTGGGCCGCCAGGTCGCCGAACCCGACACGGCGCCCGACGCCGACGAGGACAGCGGTGCCGGGACCGAGCCGGTCGACCCCGTCGGCGGGCCCGCCGCGGGCCCGGCCCTGCGCCGGCCGTCCCGGCGGCGGCAGGCCAGCCGCGTCGCGGACGCCTTCGACGACGCGTCGTCGGCCGACGGCCCGGCGCCTGCCGGGACGGCCGGCGACACCGGTGCCGACGGTCCGGGCTCCGCCCCGGCCGGTCCTGCCCCGGAAGCCGCCGCGCCGGCGGTCCCGCGGAGGCCCCGCAAGCCGCCCGCCACGGTCGTCGCGACGCCGCCCGCCGAGCCGGAGCCGCCCGCGGTCGCCGAGGGGGAGCAGCTGCGCCTGGTCGTCACCCCGACCGGCGGGGGCGACCCGTACCGGTTGCCGCCGAGCGACATCCTGCCCAGCGGGCCGGTCGCGAAGACCCGCAGCAGCGCCAACGACGCCATGATCGAGCGGATCAGCGGCGTGCTGGAGCAGTTCAACGTCGACGCGCAGGTCACCGGGTTCACCCGCGGCCCGACCGTCACGCGCTACGAGATCGAGCTGGGCCCCGCGGTCAAGGTCGAGAAGATCACGCAGCTGACCAAGAACATCAGCTACGCGGTGGCGACCGACAACGTCCGCATCCTCGCGCCGATCCCGGGCAAGTCCGCCGTCGGCATCGAGGTGCCCAACACCGACCGCGAGATGGTCCGCCTCGGCGACGTGCTGCGCAGCGGCACCGCGCGCGCCGAGGAGCACCCGATGGTCATCGGGCTCGGCAAGGACATCGAGGGCCACTTCCTCACCGCGAACCTGGCGAAGATGCCGCACCTGCTGGTCGCGGGCTCGACCGGCTCGGGCAAGTCGAGCTTCGTCAACTCGATGCTGGTCTCGCTGCTCACCCGGGCCACGCCGGACGAGGTCCGGATGATCCTCATCGACCCGAAGATGGTCGAGCTCACCCCGTACGAGGGCATCCCGCACCTGATCACGCCGATCATCACGGTCCCGAAGAAGGCCGCCGCGGCGCTGGCCTGGCTCGTGGAGGAGATGGAGCAGCGCTACCAGGACATGCAGGCCAACAAGGTCCGCCACATCGACGACTTCAACCGCCGCGTCCGCGACGGGCGGATCGTCGCGCCGCCCGGGAGCGAGCGGGAGTACCGCCCGTACCCGTACATCCTGTGCATCGTCGACGAGCTGGCCGACCTCATGATGACCGCGCCGCGCGACGTGGAGGACGCGGTCGTGCGGATCACGCAGAAGGCCCGTGCCGCCGGCATCCACCTGGTGCTGGCGACCCAGCGCCCCTCGGTCGACGTCGTCACCGGCCTGATCAAGACCAACGTGCCGTCCCGGCTGGCGTTCGCCACCTCGTCGCTGACCGACTCGCGGGTCATCCTCGACCAGCCGGGCGCCGAGAAGCTGATCGGCATGGGCGACGGGCTGTACCTGCCGATGGGCGCGTCCAAGCCCGTCCGGATGCAGGGCGCGTTCGTCGACGACGACGAGATCTCGACCGTCGTCGCGTTCACCAAGGACCAGGCGGAGCCGGTCTACACGGAGGGTGTGACGGCGCAGAAGGCGGGCGAGGCGAAGGAGATCGACCCGGACATCGGCGACGACCTCGACCTGCTCTGCCAGGCCGCGGAGCTGATCGTGACCTCGCAGTTCGGGTCGACGTCGATGCTGCAGCGCAAGCTGCGGGTCGGGTTCGCGAAGGCCGGCCGGCTCATGGACCTGCTGGAGAACCGCGGCGTCGTCGGTCCGTCGGAGGGTTCGAAGGCCCGCGACGTGCTCATCAAGCCGGACGAGCTGCCCGGCGTCCTGTGGCTCATGCGCGGCGGCGGTCCGGACGAACCCGACGAGGAGTGACCGCATCCGGCCGCCCGATGGGCTGATCGTGAGCAGGCTCACCCGAACGGCGGTCATCGGCTCAGCCGGGCGTGCCACAGTGGGAGGCTGCGGATCGGCGAGGCTGCGGATCGGCGGGGATCGTGACGGGGAGAGGCCGGGGAGATGTTCTGGAGCAAGCGGCGGGCCGGGCGCACCGTCGGCGGGGGTCGGCAGGCCCTCATGCCCATCCCGCTGACCGGCGGTCTGCTGTCGGGTGAGGTGCGCGACGGCGAGGGGCGGCCGTTGCCGGGCGCCGAGGTCTCGGTGTTCGACCGGTCGAGCAAGCGGGTCGCGCACGCCGACACCGACGTCTACGGCTTCTTCGCCGCAGCCGTCCAGCCCGGGGCGTACCGCGTCCAGGCCGAGGCGGGCGGCTACCAGACCGCCTACGAGCGGGTGGACGTCGAGTGGGGGACCCACCGCCCGGTCGGCCAGCTCACCCTCGCGCCCGACGACACCCTGGCCGTGCCGGCGGTGGGGCTCTACGTGATCGACCCCGACCACTCCGCGGTCCGCTTCGTGGCGCGGCACATCGCGCTGTCCCGGGTGTACGGGCTGTTCCGCGAGTTCACCGGGCAGATCCGGATCGAGCCCCGGTTCGAGGACTCGCACGCGGAGGTCCTCATCGACGCCGCGAGCGTCTGGACCAACAACGACGCGCGCGACACGCACCTGCGCTCGGCCGACTTCCTCGACGTCGAGCGGTTCCCGAAGCTGCACTTCACCAGCCACCGGTTCGCCCGGGCGAGCGGCAACCGCTGGCTGATCGACGGGGAGCTGACGCTGCACGGGATGACCAGCGACGTCCAGCTCGACACCGTCTACCTGGGTATGCAGGAGTGGAACGGGGTGCGGGCGGGCTGCCGGGCGACCACCGAGCTGCACCGCGAGCACTTCACCGTGAACTGGCAGCAGATGCTCTCCCGGGGTGTCCCGGTCGTCGGCTCGACGATCGACATCCAGCTCGACGTGCAGGCCGTCCTCCAGTAGCGCGAGTCGGGCTCTGAACCAGGCCGAGTCGCGCGCTCACCCACACCGCGAGTCGGGGCCTGAGCCAGTGCGAGTTGCGTGATCCGCCCGGCGCGCGAGGCGGTCGGTGCCCACCCGATCTGGCTCAGGACGCAACTCGGTCCGGTGGAGAGCCCGACTCGCGGTCTGGCTCAGGGCGCGACTCGGCCTGGGTCAGACCCCGACTCGCGGCGCTCGGCGATCCAGGACGTCGCGGTCTGGCCGGCCAGGTCACGGAAGTCCCGCGACAGGTGGGCCTGGTCGACGTAGCCGGTGGCGTGCGCGACGTCGGCGAGCGACGCCCCGCCCGGCCGGCGCAGGATTCGGCACGCCCGCTCGAAGCGGATGACCCGGGCCGCGCCCTTCGGCGACAGCCCCGTCTCGGCCCGGAAGCGGGTCCCGAGGTGCCGGCGGCTCCAGCCCAGCTCGCCCGCCAGCTCCGCGACGCGCAGGGTCCCGCCGGTCTCGACGAGCCGGTCCCAGGCGTACCCGACCTCCGGGTCGAGCCGCCCGGTCGCACCCTCGCCGGCCGCGAGCGCCGCCAGCTCGGCGTCCAGCCGCGCGAACCGGGCCGGCCACGTCGGCAGGGCCGCGAGCCGGTCGAGCAGCGGCCCGACCCGGTGGCCGAGTAGCTCGGCCAGGTCGACGGTGTCGCCCGTCAGCGCGCTCGCCGGCACGCCGAGCAGGGCCCGGGCGCCTCGCCAGGTCAGGTCCAGCTGCATCCCGGTGGCCGGCTCGCCGGTCGCGACCTGCGCGGGGCCGGGATGCAGGCCGCTGACCATCGCCGTGAACCGCCCCGGCGGCCGGCTCGGGTCGGCGTTGGCGAGCATCGTCAGCTGCCCGTCGAGGCAGAGCACGAGCGTCAGGTGTCCGGAAGCGACGCCCTGGTGCACGCCGGGCGGCCCGGCCGCCAGCTCGTACCCGCAGGAGGTCGTGACGTGGTCGCGCACGGCGGCGGGCGGCCGGTGCCAGTGCATCGCGCCCATGCCGGGAGGCTACCCGCGGACCGGCCACCGGACCGGGCGTGCCGGGGCGCGCGCGGCGGGCCGGTCGACCGCGACCGGCGGAGCAGGCCATGATCGGCGGTGCGCCCGGCCGGGGCGCGGGCGGCAGAGGGCGGGGGAGCGCGTGGCGGACGGGCGGACCGGGCGGTGGCGGCCCCTGCTGTCGTGGACCGTGCTGGTGCCGGTCCTCGCGCTGGTCCTGCTCGTCGCGACGTGGGGCGGGAAGCCGCCCGGCCCGGTCGTGGCCCTCGTCGCGCTCGCGCTGGGCGGGGCCGTGCTCGCCGCCGTCCACCACGCCGAGGTCGTCGCCCACCGGGTGGGGGAGCCGTTCGGGTCGCTCGTGCTGGCCGTCGCCGTGACGGTCATCGAGGTCGCCCTGATCGTGACGCTCATGGTCGCGGGGGACGCCGGCGCCGAGACGCTGGCCCGCGACACCGTCTTCTCCGCCGTCATGATCACCATGAACGGGATCGTCGGGCTGTCGCTGCTGGTCGGCGCGGTCCGGCACGGCGTGATCCCGTTCAACGCCGAGGGCAGCGGCGCCGCGGTCGCCACCGTCACGACCCTGGCCACGCTGAGCCTGGTCCTGCCGACGTTCACGACGGCCCGGCCCGGCCCGGAGTTCTCGCCCGGCCAGCTCGCGTTCGCCGGGATCGCCTCGCTCGTCCTCTACGGCGCGTTCGTGCTGACCCAGACCGTCCGGCACCGGGACTTCTTCCTGCCGGTCGGCCTGGACGACGTGACGGGCGGGGAGGCCGGGGCGGAGTCGCACGCCGACCCGCCCAGCAGCCGCGCGGCGCTCACCTCGCTCGGGCTGCTGCTGGTCGCGCTCGTCGCCGTGGTCGGGCTGGCGAAGGTCGAGTCACCGGCGATCAAGGCGGGCGTGGACGCCGTCGGCTTCCCGCCGTCCTTCGTCGGCGTCGTGATCGCCCTTCTGGTGCTGCTGCCCGAGTCGCTCGCCGCGGTGCGGTCGGGGTGGCGCAAGCGGCTGCAGATCAGCCTCAACCTGGCCTACGGCTCGGCGATGGCGAGCATCGGCCTCACCATCCCGGCGATCGCGCTGGCGTCGATCTGGCTGCCCGGCCCGCTGCAGCTGGGCCTCGGCGCGACGCAGATGGTGCTGTTCGCGCTGACGGTCGTGGTCAGCGTGCTGACGGTCGTGCCGGGCCGCGCCACCCGGCTGCAGGGCACGGTGCACCTGGTGCTGCTCGCGGCGTTCCTGTTCCTCGCCGTGAACCCGTGACGTCCCGGTCAGAGGTGCAGCATCATCCGGATGTTGCCCAGGGTGTTGGGCTTGACGTGGGCGAGGTCGAGGAACTCGGCGACGCCCGCGTCGTAGGAGCGCAGCATCGCGGCGAAGACGTCGGGCTCGACCGGCGTGCCGTCGATCTCGGCGAAGCCGTGCCGCGAGAAGAAGTGCTTCTCGAAGGTCAGCACGAACAGCCGCCGCAGCCCCAGCTCGCGGGCGGCCTCGACGAGGGCCCCGACGAGGGCGTGGCCGACGCCGTGCCCGACCGCCTGCGGGTGCACGGCCACCGTGCGGACCTCGCCGAGGTCCTCCCACAGCACGTGCAGCGCGCCGCAGCCGATCACCTGCCCGTCGCGCTCGGCGACCAGGAACTCCGGCACCGCCTCG
The DNA here is from genome assembly GCA_963728105.1 of uncultured Actinomycetota bacterium. Lineage (GTDB taxonomy): Bacteria > Actinomycetota > Actinomycetes > Mycobacteriales > Pseudonocardiaceae > Pseudonocardia. Next base: position 126,458 of record CAVSJZ010000040.1, read on the forward strand.
TAGAGCGTGACGATCTCCTTGGCCAGGAGCACCCGGCCGGCGTACGCGTCGACGAGGTCCTTGATCGTCGTCACGTCGGCGGTGCGGGCCCGCCGCACGACGACCTCTGCCACGGCGGCGAGTAGATCACAACGGGCGGCTACCCTGACGGGCGTGTCGTCATCCCGCAGAGCCGCGCTGTTGACCTTGGGCTGCGCCCGCAACGAGGTCGACTCCGAGGAGCTCGCGGGGCGGCTGGCCACGTCCGGCTGGGAGCTCGTCGAGACCGACGAGGCCCCCGACGTCGTCGTCGTCAACACGTGCGGGTTCGTCGAGCAGGCGAAGAAGGACTCGATCGACACGCTGCTCGCGGCGGCCGACGTGGACGGCGCCAAGGTCGTCGCGGTGGGCTGCCTCGCCGAGCGCTACGGGAGGGAGCTGGCCGAGAGCCTGCCGGAGGCCGACGCCGTGCTGGGTTTCGACGCCTACCCCGAGCTGGCCCGGCACCTGACCGACGTGCTCGGCGGGCACGCGCCGGCCCCGCACGCCCCGGCCGACCGGCGGACGCTGCTGCCGATCACGCCGGTCGAGCGGCCGGCCGCCGACGTCCACGTGCCCGGGCACGCCTGGATCCCGCGCGCCCGCCTGACCGAGGGGCCGTCCGCGTACCTGAAGCTGGCCTCCGGCTGCGACCGGCGGTGCGCGTTCTGCGCGATCCCGTCCTTCCGCGGGGCGTTCGTGTCCCGGTCGCCGGACGACGTCGTCGCCGAGGCGGCCTGGCTCGCGATGCGCGGGGTCCGCGAGCTCGTGCTCGTCAGCGAGAACTCGACGTCCTACGGCAAGGACCTCCCCGGCGGGACGACGGCGCTGGTCCGGCTCCTGCCGCGGCTTGCGAACGTGCCGGGCCTCGACCGCGTACGGGTGTCCTACCTGCAGCCGGCCGAGCTGCGCCCGGACCTCCTGGAGGTCATCGCCACGACCCCCGGCCTCGCGCCGTACTTCGACCTGTCGTTCCAGCACGCGAGCCCGGCGGTGCTGCGCCGGATGCGGCGGTTCGGCGGGCGCGTCGACTTCCTCGACCTGTGCGCCCGCATCCGGGCCCTCGCGCCCGAGGCCGGCATCCGCACCAACGTCATCGTGGGGTTCCCCGGCGAGACCGAGGACGACGTCGCCGAGCTGGAGGAGTTCCTGTCCGGCGCGCGGCTGGACGCCGTCGGGGTGTTCGGCTACTCCGACGAGGACGGCACCGAGGCGGCCGGGTACCCCGACAAGGTCGACCCCGACGAGATCGCCGCCCGCGTCGAGCGGATCTCCTCGCTGACCCAGGAGCTCATGGCCCAGCGGGCGGAGGACCGGGTCGGCACCGAGGTGACCGTGCTCGTCGAGGCGGCGGAGGACGACGACTTCGAGTGCACCGGCCGGGCCGCCCACCAGGCCCCCGAGGTCGACGGCGAGTGCGTCGTCGAGCGCGGGTCCGGGCTGGCGGTCGGCGACCTCGTCCGCGCCGTGGTCGTCGGGAGCGAGGGCGCCGACCTGTCGGTCGCGCCCCGCGAGCGGATCGCGCGGGAACGGGTGCCCGGGAGCGCGGGATGACGCGGGCGGGCCCGCCCCTGCTCAACGTCGCCAACCTGCTGACGGGGCTGCGCCTGCTGCTCGTGCCCGTGTTCCTCGTCGCCCTGCTCGCCCAGGGCGGGACGAGCGTGGGCTGGCGCTCGGTCGCGACCGTGCTGTTCGTGCTGGCCGCCGTCACCGACCGCTTCGACGGGGAGCTCGCCCGCAGCCGCGGGCTCGTCACCGCGTTCGGCACGATCGCCGACCCGATCGCCGACAAGGCCCTCATCGGCGGCGCGCTGATCGGGCTGTCGGTGCTGGGCCTCGTGCCGACCTGGGTCACCGTCGTGATCATGGTGAGGGAGCTGGGGATCACGCTCCTGCGCTTCCTCGTCCTGCGCCGCGGGATCATCCCCGCCAGCCGCGGTGGCAAGCTCAAGACGCTCGTCCAGGCCGTCGCGATCGGGCTCTACCTGCTGCCGCTCGACGGCTCCGGGCTTTTCGACGGCCTGCGCTGGGCCGTGATGAGCCTGGCGCTGGTGCTGACCGTCGGCACCGGGGTCGACTACCTGTTCCGGGCCGCCCGGCTGCGCTCGACGATCGCCTGAGGAGCCTGTTCGCCCTCAGCGGACGGACCCGCCCGCGTCACGCGACGACGGAGGTCACCCCGACTCGGTACCGTTGGGCCAGGTTCCGCGGCGGGCGGACCCGGCACGAGGAGGTTCGCATGGCGGTGCTGATGCGGGAGGCGATCGGCAGCGCGCTGCGGCGGGTCCGGACCGGGCGGCGGCGCACCCTGCGGGACGTCTCGCGGCGGGCCCGGGTCAGCCTCGGCTACCTTTCCGAGGTCGAGCGCGGCCGCAAGGAGGCGTCGTCCGAGCTGCTGGCGGCCATCTGCGAGGCCCTCGACGTCACGCTGCCGGACGTCCTGAGCGAGGCGGCGGAGGCCATCTCCCGCTCGCTGGCGGCCGAGTCCCTGACCTATGTGCGGCGGCCCATCGGGCTGCGCCACACCGACCTGCGCCTCGCGGGCGACCCCGCGTCCGGGCCGCTGCCGGCGCCCGCTCCGACGGCGCTGCCGGCCCCGATGCCGGTCACGGGGGTCCGGGCGGCTGCCTGATTCGCCCGGTACCGTGGTCGTCGGGGTCGCCCCGGCGCTGGCCTCCGGATGATCCCCGATATCGTCGCCACGCGGTGGTAGCGGGGTCGCACCGGTGCCACGATGGGGCGAAACGACGTCGCGATCTCGAGGGGCGGGCAGATGGCCAACGGATTCACGAAGGCCTGGCGGTACCTGATGGCGCTGTTCTCGTCGAAGGTCGACGAGTACGCGGACCCGAAGGTGCAGATCCAGCAGGCCATCGAGGACGCGCAGCGCCAGCACCAGGCGCTGTCCCAGCAGGCCGCCGCCGTCATCGGCAACCAGCGCCAGCTGGAGATGAAGCTCAACCGCCAGCTCGGCGACATCGAGAAGCTGCAGGCCTCTGCGCGCCAGGCGCTGGTCATGGCCGACCAGGCCCGCGCGTCGGGCGACGAGGTCAAGGCCGGCCAGTACGAGCAGTCGGCGCAGGCGTTCGCGACGCAGCTGGTCACGGCCGAGCAGTCCGTCGAGGACCTCAAGACGCTGCACGACCAGTCGATCCAGGCCGCGGCGCAGGCCAAGCAGGCCGTCGAGCGCAACTCGATGATGCTGCAGCAGAAGATCTCCGAGCGGACGAAGCTGCTCTCGCAGCTGGAGCAGGCGAAGATGCAGGAGCAGGCCGCAGCCTCGCTCCGGCAGATGAGCGAGCTGGCCGCGCCGGGCAACTCCCCGTCGCTGGAGGAGGTCCGCGACAAGATCGAGCGCCGGTACGCCAACGCGATCGGGTCCGCCGAGCTGGCGCAGAACTCCGTCCAGGGCCGCATGCTCGAGGTGCAGGCCAGCGCGACCGACATGGCCGGGGCCAGCCGCCTCGAGCAGATCCGGGCCAGCCTGCACGGCACCCCGGTCGCCGGCGAGGTCACCGCGGGCAGCCCGACCCCGGCCGCCCCGCAGATCGACCAGGCGACGACGAAGCAGCCCGGCACCGCCTGACCCGGGTCGGGGCCTGGGACCGCGAGTCGGGGTATGGGCCAGACCGAGTCGCGCGCTCAGCCGGGTCAGCGCCGGCGCGACGGGGACGGCGACGGCGCGGGGCCCGGCTGGCAGGTCGGGCACCAGTAGGCCAGGCGCGCGTACACGCCGTCGCCCTGCTCGGCCGTGCGGATCCGGGTGCCGCAGCGCCGGCAGCGCTGCCCGCCCCGCTCGAACACCCAGTGCGCCCGCCCGCGGCCGAGCTCGCCCGTCGTCGACTGCTCGGGTCGCTCGGCGTTGCGCACCAGGAGCTTGCGGGCGAGCGCGATGACCCCGGCGGGGTCCGGGACGTCCCGCACGGGCGTCCACGGCGAGAGCCCGGCCAGGAAGCACGTCTCGGTCTTGTAGAGGTTCCCGACCCCGGCCATGACGCGCTGCTCCAGCAGCACCAGCCCCACCTCGGAGGTCTCGCGCGCGGTGAACCGCCGCAGCGCCTCCGCGGCGTGCGTGGCGGACCACGCGGGGTCGAGCAGGTCCGGCCCGAGGTGCCCGACGAGGCGGTCCTCCCGGTCGGTCGGCAGCAGCTCCAGGTCGTGCAGCGCGAAGCCGACGGCGACCCGGTCGTCGGTGGCGAGGATGGCCCGCGCCTCGTGTGCCGCGCGCTGCCAGGGCATCCCCGGCCGGTAGAGGTGCCAGGCCCCGTCCATCCGGAAGTGGCTGTGCAGGCTGCGCCCGTCGTCGAAGCGGGTGAACAGGTGCTTGCCGACCGGGACCACGTCCAGCACGGTCCGCCCGGCGAGGTCGTGCTCCACCCACCGGGGATGCCGCAGCTCCCCGCGCACGAGCAGGCGGCCGGCGAGCGCGGCGCGCAGCCGCATGCCGGCCAGGTGGACGGTGTCGCCCTCGGGCACGACCTGCACGGTAGCGAGCGGTCCACCGATCGGTGGACCGGAGCCGGGCGCGACGGTCGATCCGCCCCGGCCGCGCCGCGCGGAGGCTGTACGGCGTGGCTGTCGTCGAGATCGAGCACCTCACCAAGCGCTACCGCGACCGGGTCGTCGTCGACGACGTCGGCTTCACCGTCGAGGAGGGGGAGATCCTCGGCGTCCTCGGGCCCAACGGGGCGGGGAAGACCACCGTCGTCGAGTGCGTCGCCGGGCTGCGCGCGCCCGACCGGGGCCGGATCGACGTCCTCGGGTGCGACCCGCGACGCGACCGCGCCCGGCTGCGCCGCGTGCTCGGCGTGCAGCTGCAGGAGAGCGAGCTGCCCGACAAGCTGCGGGTCGGCGAGGCGGTGGCGCTCTGGTCGGCGTTCCATCCCGACCCGCTCGACGGTGACGCCCTGCTGGAGCGCTGGGGTCTCGCCGACCGGCGCGACGCCGCGTACCGCACGCTGTCGGGCGGGCAGAAGCAGCGGCTCGCGATCGTCCTCGCGCTCGTGGGCCGCCCGCGCATCGCGATCCTCGACGAGCTGACGACGGGCCTGGACCCGTACGCGCGCCGCGACACCTGGGCCGCTGTCGAGCAGGTCCGCGCCGCCGGCGTCACCGTCGTGCTCGTCACCCACTTCATGGACGAGGCGCAGCGGCTGTGCGACCGGGTCGCCGTCCTGGACCGCGGCCGGCTCGTGGCGCTCGACTCGCCCGCCGGCCTCGCGGCGGCCGTCCCCGAGGGGCAGCGGCTGCGGTTCCGGCCCTCTGGCCCGTTCCCGGACGCGCTGCTCGCCGACCTGCCGCAGGTCAGCCGGCTCGACCGGCGCGCGGGCGCGGCCGGGTGCGGTGCCGTGGACGTCCGCGGCCACGGGGACCTGCTGACCGCCGTCACGTCCGCGCTCGCGGGCCGCGGCGTCGTCCCGCTGGACCTGCGCCTGGAGCAGGCCGGCCTCGACGACGCCGTGATCGCCCTGACCCGGCAGGTCGCGGCATGACCGGGCCGGCCACCATCACGACCCACCTGCCAGCCGCCCCACCGGTCGAGGCGAGCTCGGCATGACCGGCGCGCTGGCCCGCTCCGAGCTGCGCCTGTTCGTCCGCGAGCCGGCGAACCTGCTCGCCGGCGTGGTCCTGCCGAGCGCACTGCTCGCCGGCCTCGGCACGGTCCCGGCGCTGCGCGAACCGTCGGCGGCCTTCGGCGGCCGGGCGTTCCTCACCGTCTTCGCCCCGTCGCTGCTGGCCGTGTCCGTCGCCGTGCTCGGCCTGCAGGTGCTGCCGGTCGGCCTGGCCTCCTACCGGGAGAAGGGCGTGCTGCGGCGCCTCGCCGTCACGCCGGTGTCGCCCGTCGCGGTGCTGGTCGCCCAGATCGCGATCACGCTCGCCGCGGCGACGGCGGGTACCCTGCTGCTCGTCGGCGTCGCGGTCCTCGGGGTCGGGCTGCCCGTGCCCCGGCATCCGCTGGGGCTCGCTGCGGCGTACGCGGTCGGGACGGGGGCGGTGTTCGCGGTGGGCCTGGTGGTCGCGGCGGTGGCCCCGCGCGCCCGCGCCGCCTCCGCGGTCGGCACCGTGCTGCTCGTGCTGAGCCAGTTCTTCGCCGGCGTCTACCTGCCGACGTTCCTGCTCCCCGACGTCGTGGTACGCGTCGGCGCCTACGTCCCGCCCGGCGTCACCGCCTTCTCCGCAGCGTGGCTGGGCGCCGGTCCACCGGCCGGCCCCCTGCTCGCGATGGCCGCGCTCGCGGTGGCCGGCACGGCGCTGGCGGTGCGGGTGTTCCGGTGGCAGTGAGGTCGGCATGGGCCTGACCGACGAGCGCGACCTGCGCGAGCGCCGGATCGACAGCGCGATCGACCGCTTCGCGGGGCTCGCCGGGCTGGGCATCGGCACGGTGCTGGCGCCGCTCGCCGGGCCGTCGACGGCGACCGGCTGGGTGCTCACGGGCGTGCTCACGCTGGTCACGGGCGCCTGGACCTACGGGTTCGCGACCCGCCGCCGCCCCGGTCCGGACCTCTGCGGCCGGCCGCCGGTGCCGGCCGGGCTGGACCGGCGCGCAGGAGCGGTGTACGTCGCCGGCCTGCTGCTGCTCACGGTCGCGCTGGTCCAGCTGTCGCCCTTCTACGCCTTCCTCGTGTTCGCCGGCTACGCGCACTCCTACCATTTCCTGCGCCGCGGCTGGCGGCTCGCCGGGATCGCGGTGTCGGCAGGCGTCGCGGCCTACGCCCAGCTCGGCGGCGCGTTCACGACCTGGTCGACGTGGGTCGTCGGCGGCTGGGTCGTCCTGACCGCGATCAACGGGGCCTTCGCGGGTGGCCTCACGGCGTTCCAGGGCTTCTCCGCGGAGCAGAACGAGCGCCGCAAGCAGATGATCGTCGAGCTGGACGCCGCCAACCGCAGGCTGGAGGACTCGCTGACCGAGAACGCCGCCCTGCACGCCCGCCTGGTCGCGCAGGCCAGGGAGGCCGGCGTCCTGGACGAGCGGGCCCGGCTGGCCCGCGAGATCCACGACACCCTCGCCCAGGGCCTGACCGGCATCGTCACCCAGCTGGAGGCCGCGGGAGCCGGTGACCCGGCGGCCGCCCGCGCCCACATCGACACGGCGGCGGCGCTCGCGCGGGAGAACCTCACCGAGGCCCGCCGGTCCGTGGAGGCGCTCGCGCCGGGCCGGCTCGCCGACGCCGGGCTGCCCGACGCGATCGCGGACATGGCGAAGGCCTGGGCCGAGACGGCCGGGGTGGCCGTGCACGTCGAGGTCACCGGGGACCCGCGACGGCTCCTGCCCGACCTCGAGGTGACGCTGTTCCGCGTCGCGCAGGAGGCGCTGGCCAACACGGGCAAGCACGCGCGGGCGACGCGGGCCGGCGTCACGCTCTCCTACATGGGCGACGTCGTCGTCCTCGACGTCGTCGACGACGGCGCCGGGTTCGAGCCCGGCTCCGGCGGGGGCGGCTACGGCCTCGCCGGGATGGAGCAGCGGGTGCGCCGGGTCGCGGGCACGCTGGACGTCGAGAGCGCGCCGGGCGAGGGTACGGCGGTCAGCGCCACGGTCCCGGCCATCGGAGCGGAGGTGGACGGGTGATCCGCGTCATGATCGTCGACGACCATCCGGTCGTGCGCGACGGGCTCCGCGGCGTGCTGGCGGGGGAGCCGGACCTCGACGTCGTCGGCGAGGCGGGGCACGGGGCCGAGGCGCTCGCCCGGCTGCGCACGGTCCCGGCGGACGTGGTGCTGATGGACCTGCGGATGCCCGAGATGGGCGGCGTCGAGGCGATCGCGGCACTGCGCGAGGAGGCGCCGGACACGCGGGTGCTGGTGCTCACGACGTTCGACACCGACCGCGACGTGCTGCCGGCGATCGAGGCGGGCGCGACCGGCTACCTGCTCAAGGACACCCCGCGCGCCGAGCTCGTGCGTGCGGTGCGGGCGGCGTACCGGGGCGAGGCCGTGCTGTCCCCGGCGGTCGCCGGCAAGCTCATGGGCCAGGTCCGCCGACCCGCGCCCGAGACCGGGTCCACCGAGGCGCTGAGCGCCCGCGAGCTGGAGGTCCTCACGCTGGTCGCCGCCGGGTCCACGAACCGGGACGCCGCCCGCCGGCTGTTCATCAGCGAGGCCACGGTCAAGACGCACCTGCTGCACATCTACGCCAAGCTCGACGTCCGCGACCGCGCATCGGCCGTCGCGGCCGGCTACCGCCTGGGGCTGCTGGGGGCGTAGGCCGGCGCCCCCACGTCGGCGCCGCCCGTGGTCTCCAGCTCCGACCAGTCGACCTCGCGCGTCATCGCCCAGTAGTCGACGATCCGCCACGGCAGCGCGCACACCACGCGGCCTGCTGCGTTGCGGTACCAGTTGCGCATGCCCGGATGCGTCCAGATCATCCGTTCGTGCGCGGCGTCCTGGCGGGCCGCGTAGTCGGCGTGGACCTCCGGCAGCACCTCGACGGTCCTCGCCCCGCGCTCGGTCATGCCGGCCAGCGCACGCACGATCCAGCCGACCTGGCACTCCGCGATCGTGATGTAGCTGCCGCCGTGCGCGAGCACGGTGCCCGGCCCGCAGGTGAGGAACAGGTTCGGGAACCCCGCGGCCGTGATGCCCAGGTGGGCGTCGGGATCGTCGTCGCCCCACACGTCCGAGAGCGTGAGGCCGTCACGGCCGGTGACCTCCATCGGCCACAGCGGCCGTTGCGGCTCGAACCCGGTGCACAGGACGACGACGTCGGCGTCGACCACGGTCCCGCCCGCACCGCGCAGGCCGGTCTCGGTGATCTCGGCGACGGGTTCGGTGACGAGCGTGACGTCCTCGCGCAGCAGCGCGGCGTACCAGCCGTTGTCCAGCAGCATGCGCTTGCCGAACGGCGGGTAGTCCGGGAGCGCGTCGGCCAGCAGGTCGTCCCGGTCGCCCAGCTGCGCCTGGACGTAGCGGGTGAAGGCGCGCCGGTGGGCGTCGTTGGCCGCGTTGACGGATCTCTCGGGATGGTCCCATCCGGGGTCGACCTGCAGGGCCGGGTGCACGCGGTCGCCGGTGTTCCACGACAGCCGGCTGCGGTACCAGCGCCGGTAGAACGGCACGTGCGCGAGCAGCACCCGGGCACCCTCCGGGACGGGCGCGAAGTACACCTCGTTGGGGGCCGCCCACTGCGGCGACCGCTGGAAGACGGTGACGTGCGCGGCCGTCCCGGCGATGGCCGGCACGATCTGCATCGCGCTCGCGCCGGTGCCGACGACGGCGACGCGCTTGCCCGTGACGTCGAGACCGGCGGGCCAGCGGGCGGAGTGGAAGAGCGGCCCGGAGAACCGGTGCAGGCCCGGCAGCGGCGGCACCTTCGGCCGGTTCAGCTGCCCGACGGCCGAGATGACGACGTCGGCCTCGATCGTCTCGCCCGCGGTCGTCGTGACCGTCCAGCCGGCGCCGTGGAACCGCGCCTCGCGCACCTCGACCCCGAAGCGGACGAGCCGGCGCAGGTCGTGGGTGTCGGCGACGTCGCGCAGGTAGCCGAGCACCTCGTCGCGCTTGCCGAAGTGCGTCGACCACTGGCGGGGGGCGAAGGAGTACGAGTAGAGGTGGCTGGGCGTGTCGACGCCGGCCCCGGGGTAGCAGTTCTCCAGCCAGGTGCCGCCGACGTCGGCGTTCTTCTCCAGCACGACCGGTTCGACGCCCGCCTCGCGCAGCTTGATCGCCGCGAGCATCCCGGAGACGCCCGCGCCGATGACGACGACGCGCAGCCCGGGCGCCACCCGCGGCGCCTCGACGTCCCGGAACCCCATGTCCTCTGCGGTCATGGGCTCGTACTCGGGGCCGACCGGCTCGCCGACGGCCAGGCTCATCAGCGCCACCAGCTCGTCGCCGGTCGGGGCCGGCACGGCGGGCGGGCGCCCGCCCGCCCAGGCCAGCACGGCGTCGACGGCGGCGGCCCGGATCTCCGCCTGCACCTCCGGCGCGAAGCCGCCGAGGTCGTTGTCGTCCATGCCGCGGCTGCGCGTCGGGCGGTAGGGGTCGGCGAGCCACCGCGGGTCGCCGGTGAGCTGGTAGAGCACCACGACGAGCGTCGGCAGGTTGGCGTCGGCCATCGCCCGTTCGAGCTCGGAGCGTCCGGGCACGGCGTCGGGTCGCGGTTCGGCCAGCATGCTCCCGAGGCTAACCGCGGTTAGGCACCGATGAAAGTCGCCGGCTTGACCTGGGTCACAGTCGGGCAGCATGCTTCCGCCGGACCTGACCACGGTAAGGGAGGCAGCGATGGAGCTGACCGAGGCGATGCGCACGACCGGAACGTGCCGCTACTTCCGGCCCGACCCGGTGCCCGACGAGGTGCTGCGCGCGGCGTTCGACGTCGCCCGGTTCGGCCCGCAGGGCGGCAACCGCCAGCCGGTCCGCTGGGTCGTCGTCCGCGACGCCGCGACGAAGCAGGCGCTGGCCGACCTCTACCTGCCGCCGTGGAAGGCCTACCTCGCGGGCGTCGGCGCCGGCGACATCGGCGTCGGCGCCATGCCCAAGGCCGTCCGCGACGCCGACTGGTTCGCCGAGCACCTCGCCGAGGTGCCGGCGATCGTCGTCTGCTGCGCCGAGGTCGCGGGCCTGCACCCGACCGACACGGAGCTGGGCCGGCTGTCGGTCGTCGGCGGCGGCTCGATCTACCCCACCGTGCAGAACCTGTGCCTGGCCCTGCGCGACCACGGGGTCGGGACCGCGTTCACCACGCTGCTGTGCCTGGCCGAGCCCCAGGTCCGCGAGCTGCTCGCGATCCCCGACGGTTTCATCACGGCCTGCCACATCGCCGTCGGCTACCCCGAGCGGCCGTTCCCGACGGCGCTGACCCGGACGCCCGTCGAGGAGATCGTGTTCGCCGAGACGTTCGGCTCCCCTCTCTTCGCATGACCGCCGCACCGTCCCGGTACGGGCTCGCCGCCCAGCACCGGGCGCCGCTGGGCCGGGCGACGATCGGCGACCAGCTGCGTCGCCATGCCCGCACGCAGCCGGGCAAGGTCGCCTTCGTCGCCTACGCCCCCGAACGCGTCGAGGTCACCTACGCCGAGCTGGACGCACTGGCCAACCGCTTCGCGCACCTGCTCGCCGCCCGGGGCGTCCGGCGCGGCGACGTCGTCGCGATGCTGGCGCGCAACGGCGTCGAGACCGTCGCGGCCTACTACGGCACCCTCAAGCTGGGGGCGACGTTCACGCCGGTCAACGTCCTCTTCGGGCCCGAGGAGGTCGCCCAGCAGCTCGACCACGCGCAGCCGGCGGCGGTGCTGGTCGCGCCCGAGCTCGCCGACCGCGTCGGCCGGCCCGCGCTGGTGCTGGGCCCGGCCCTGGACGCCGAGCTGGCCGGCCAGCCCGACGGCGAGCCGGACGCGGAGGTCGACGAGCACGACGTCGCGATGCTGGTCTACACGAGCGGCACCACGGCGGCGCCCAAGGGCGTCCTCATCCCGCACCGCAACTACCTGATCTCGACCGCGCCGGCCTGGAGCTGGGGCCTGCAGACCGGCCCGGACGACACGTGGCTGTTCGTCATGCCGTTCCACACGATCGCCGGGCTCGGCTCGATGACGACGTTGACGCTGATGGGCGCGACGCTCGTGCTGCCCGCGACGGCCGACCCGGACGTCGCGCTGGGGGTCATCGCGCGCGAGCGGGTCAGCGTCATCGCCCAGACCCCGACGTTCTACCTGGCGCTGGCCGGCCGGGCGGGGTTCGGCCGGGACGCCGTGGGGACCGTGCGCCGCTGCATGACCTACGGCGGGCAGGTCGCGCCGGCGGCGGTCGAGGCCTGGTCGGCCGCGGCGCCGGACGCCCGCTGGGGCACCTACTGGGGGCAGTCGGAGCTGTCGCAGCTGGGCACGGTCGGGTGGTTCGCCACGCTCGACGACGTGCCGGGGGGCGGCGACCCGTCCTGGATCGGGAAGCCCGTCAGCCACCTGGAGGTCCGCGTCGTCGACCCGGACGGGAACGACGCCGAGCTGGGGGAGCTGGTCTGCCGGTCGCCGTCGGTGATGCTGGGCTACCACCGCGACCCGGAGCGGACCGCGGCCGTGCTGCGCGACGGCTGGCTGCACACCGGCGACGTCGTGCGTGTCGACGGCGAGGGCAACCTGTTCTTCCACGACCGGCTCACCGACGTGATCAAGACCGGCGGGATGAACGTCTCGTCGCAGGAGGTCGAGCGCGTCCTGCACGCCCACCCCGGCGTGCTGCGCGCCGCCGTCGTCGGCCTGCCCGACCCGTACTGGTCGGAGGCCGTCACCGCGTTCGTCATCCCGCGGCCGGATGCCGAGCCCGACCCGGCGGAGGTGATCGCGTTCTGCCGGGCCCGGATGGCGGGCTTCAAGACGCCGAAGGCCGTCCACGTCGTCGCCGAGCTGCCGGTCGACGCCCAGGGCAAGATCCTCAAGCGGGAGCTGCGGGGGTGAACGTCACCTCCGCGGCGACGCGCCGGGACGAGATCGCGCGGGCCGCGGCCGGCGTCTTCGCGGAGTCGGGGTACGCCGCCGTCGGGATGCGGGAGGTCGCCGCCGCCGTCGGGATCCGCGGGGCGTCGCTCTACCACCACTTCGGGTCCAAGGAGGAGATCCTCTACGCGATCTGCCTGACCGTCACCGAGGAGCCCAACGCCGAGAACCTGCCGCTGCTCGACGCGCCGGGGACGCCGGCGTCCCGGCTCGCCGCTCTCGTGCGGGCCCACCTGCGCCACCTGCACCGCCGGCGGGTCGAGCACGTCGTCGGGCTGCACGAGGTGGCCGCGCTGACGCCAGAGCACCGGGCGGTCGTCGACGGGCACCGCCGCACCTACCAGCGGCGGGTCCGCGACGTCGTGGCCGCGGGCGTCGCGGCCGGGGAGTTCGTCGTGCCGGAGCCCACGCTCGCGGCGCTCGCGCTCTGCGACGCGCTCAACGGGCTGTCGCACTGGTTCCACCCCGACGGGCCGCTGCCGCTGGAGGCGGTCGCCGACGGGTACGTCGACCTGCTCGTCGACGGCATGCTGGCCCGCCGCCCGCCGGTCAGGCCCGCAGCCGCAGGCCCTTCGGAGTGACCCGGAACCCGGCCTCGGTGAGGACGTCGGCGAGCTCGGAACCCAGCGACCCGACGCCGTCGGCCTTCTCGACCGCCAGCGACCCCAGCCAGCCCTCGTGGACCGCGCCGGCGAGCGCCTGGGCGGCCGCCACCAGCTCCGGCCGCTCGGTCGTGAACGACAGCAGGGACCGCCCACCGCGCTCGACGTAGAGCGCGGGCGCGCCGTCGACCAGCACGACGAGCGCGCCGGCCTTGCGACCGGGCCGGTGCTTGGCGTCACCGGTGGTGGCGGGCCAGGCCAGCGCGGCGCCGTAGGGCTGGGCGGGGTCGGTCGCCGCCAGCACGACCCGCGACGGGCCGCCTCCCGGCCCGCCCGGCGACGGTCCCGGCGCGACCGACCCGTCGGGCCGCGAGAGCGCCCGCAGCCGGTCGATCGCGCCGGGCACGGCGAACTGGGCCGCCCCCAGCCCCTCGACGACGTAGCCCCGCCGGGCGCGACCCGAGTCCTCCATCGCCCGCAGCACCCGGTAGACCCCCGCGAACCCCCCGCTGACCCGTTCCGTGCCCAGCGCGCCGCGGGTCAGCACGCCGTGCCGCTCCAGGAGCGCCTCGGCCCTGGCGTGCGCGCGCCGCGTCGGGTCGGCCTCCCGCTCGGGCGCGAGGGTCCACCGCCCGCCCACCGACGGCGGGCCGCCGCGCTGGGGCAGCGCCGGGCGCCCGGCGCGCAGCCCGGCGTAGCGGCCGCGGGCCGGGCCCCGGCGCGGCCGGTGGGCGGGCCGGCCCGCGCCCCCGCCGAGCCGGGCCCGCAGCGGGGCGAGGGTGTCGTTGGCGAGCAGCCCAGCCCAGACGAGGTCCCAGACGGCCGCGACGACGGCGTCGTCGGTCGGTGCGGGTTCGCCCTGGTCGAGCAGCGTGCGAGCCGCGGCGTCGGCGAGCGGCCGGAAGAACAGCGCGCCCCCGCCGGACAGGGCGTCGAGCACGGCCCGGTGCAGCGGGGTGTCGACGCCGTCGGGCTCGGCCTCGGGCAGCAACAGGTCGGCGACGTCGGCCGGGGCCAGCGCGAGCCAGCCGTCGGAGCCGGCGAGTGCGCCGCAGCCGGTCCAGCTCACCTCGCCGGCCGCGGTGAGCTCGTCCAGCAGGGCCGGGCTGTAGCCCGGCAGCCGGGCCGGCAGGATCAGCGACTCCAGCGCGCTCGCCGGCAGCGGGGCCCCGGCCAGCTGCTCGACGACGCCGAGCACGTCCTCGGCGGCGGGGGCCCGACGCACGCGGCCGCGGCGCTCGCCCGCGGGCAGCGCCACACCCTGCCACTGCGGCAGGAACCGGCCCAGCGCCCGCTGCTCGACGGGCTCGACCTCGGCCCGCAGCCGCGCGAGCGACGCCCGGCGCAACCGGCGCAGCACCTCGGCGTCGCAGTAGTCGGTGCCCTCTGACCCCGGCCGCAGCTCGCCGCGCACCAGCCGCCCGCTGCCGACGAGCCGGTCGAGCACCCCGGTGACGACCGCGACCCCCAGGCCGAGGCGGTGCGCCACGGCGGCGGCCGGGAACGGGCCGTGGGTGCGCGCCCAGCGCAGGACCAGGTCGCCGAGCGGGTCGGCCACGGGTTCGGTGAACGTCTCGGGCACGCCGACCGGCAGCGCGGCGCCCAGCGCGTCGCGCACGCGCCCGGCGTCCTCGATCGGCAGCCAGCGCTCCTCGCCGCCGATCCGGACCCGGATCGCCCGGCGGGCGGCGCGCAGCTCGTCGAGCCACTCCGGCCGCACGCCGCGCTGCCCCGCCTCCTCGGTGGTGAGGTCGCCCAGGAAGCGCAGCAGGTCGGCCGCGCCCTCGAGGTCGCGGGCGCGCCGCTCGGGGTCGAGGCGCTGCAGCGAGGCCTCGACCTCGGCGAGCACCTCCGGATCGAGCAGCTCGCGGATCGCCTCGGAACCCAGCAGCTCCGCGAGGAGCGTCGAGTCGAGCGACAGGGCGGCGGCGCGGCGCTCGGCCAGCGGCGCGTCGGCCTCGTAGAGGAACATCCCGACGTAGCCGAACAGCAGGCTCCGCGCGAACGGCGATGGCGACGGGGTGGCCGTCTCGACCACGTGCACCTTCCGCGCCTGCACGTCGCCCATGAGCTGCCGCAGGCCGGGCAGGTCGTAGACGTCCTGCACGCACTCCCGCATCGCCTCGAGCGTGACCGGGAACCGCTCGTACCGGCCCGCCACCGCGAGCAGCTGGGACGCGCGCTGGCGCTGCTGCCACAGCGGCGTGCGCCTGCGCGGGTCGCGCCGGGGCAGCAGGAGCGCCCGGGCGGCGCACTCGCGGAACCGCGAGGCGTACAGCGACGACGACCCGAGCTCGGCGACGACGACCTGCTCGACCTCGGCCGGGTCGAGCAGCACGTCCTCGGCCGTGGGCACGACCTCGCCGCCGGCGTCGTCGACGGCGTCGGGCAGGCGCAGCACGATGCCGTCGTCGGCGGCCGACGCCTGGCACTCCACGCCCCGCCGCTCCCGCATCCGGGCCGTGATCGCCAGCGCCCACGGCCCGTTGACCTGGGCGCCGAAGGGGGAGTGCACGACGAGGCGCCAGTCGCCCAGCTCGTCGCGGAAGCGCTCGACGAGGATCGTGCGGTCGCTGGGCACCTGCCGCGTGGCCTCGCGCTGCTCCCGCAGGTAGGCGAGCAGGTTGTCGGCGGCCCACGCGTCGAGCCCGGCCGCCGACGCCCGCTCCCGCGCGGCCTCCTCGGCCAGCCCGGCCATCTCGCGGACGAACGCGCCGACGGCCCGGCCCAGCTCCAGCGGCCGCCCGACCTGCTCGCCCTTCCAGAACGGCAGCCGCGCCGGCACGCCGGGGGCCGGCGTCACGATCACGCGGTCGTGGGTGATGTCCTCGATCCGCCAGCTCGACGTGCCGAGCATGATCGCGTCGCCGACCCGCGACTCGTAGACCATCTCCTCGTCCAGCTCGCCGACCCGCGAGCCGGCGCCGTCGGCCCCGCCGGGAGTCATCACGGTGAACAGGCCGCGGTCGGGGATCGTGCCGCCCGAGGTGACCGCGAGGCGCTGCGCGCCTGGCCGGCCGGCGAGCCGGTCGGTGACCCGGTCCCAGGTGATGCGGGCGCGCAGCTCGCCGAACTCCTCGGACGGGTAGCGCCCGGCCAGCATGTCGAGCACCGAGTGCAGGGCCGACTCCGGCAGCGCGGCGAACGGCGCGGACCGCCGCACGACCCGCGCGAGGTCGTCGAGCGACCACTCCTCCAGCGCCACCATCGCCACGACGTGCTGGGCGAGGACGTCGAGCGGGTTGCGCGGGTAGCGCAGCGACTCGATCGCCCCGGCCGCCATCCGCTCGGCGACGACCGCGCAGGCGACGAGGTCGCCGCGGTACTTGGGGAACACGACGCCCGACGACACGGCGCCGACCTGGTGCCCGGCCCGCCCGACCCGCTGCAGCCCGGACGCGACGCTGGGCGGCGCCTCGATCTGCACGACCAGGTCGACCGCGCCCATGTCGATGCCCAGCTCCAGGCTCGACGTCGCCACGACGCAGGGCAGCACGCCGCTCTTGAGCTCCTCCTCGACGAGCGTCCGCTGCTCGCGGGCCATCGAGCCGTGGTGCGCCTTGGCCACGGTCGGCGGGGCCGCGCCGCCGATGCCCGACTGGCCGATCGCCTCGGCCGGGAAGGCGTCGAGCTCCTGGGCCTCATCGACCTCCTCGGCGGCCAGCTCGTTGAGCCGCGACGTGAGCCGCTCGGCGAGCCGGCGGGAGTTGGCGAACACGATCGTCGAGCGGTGCTCGCGGACCAGCTCCAGCAGCCGGCGCTCGACCGCGGGCCAGATCGACGGGCGCTGGGCGGTGCCCGCCGCCGAGCCGATGACCTCCTCGTCGGAGCTCCCGGGTGCGGGCCGCTCGTCGAGCGCGGCGAGGTCCGGCACCGGGACCTGCACCGTCACCTCGATGGTCTTCGGGGTCCGCGGCTGCACGACCTCGACGGGCCGGGCGCCGGCCAGGAACGTCGACACCTCGTCGAGCGGCCGGACCGTCGCGGACAGGCCGATGCGCTGGGCGGGGCGCTCGAGCAGCTCGTCGAGCCGCTCCAGCGACAGCGCGAGGTGCGCCCCCCGCTTGGTGCCCGCCACGGCGTGCACCTCGTCGAGGATCACCGTCTCCACCCCGCGCAGCGACTCCCGCGCCGCCGACGTGAGCAGCAGGAACAGCGACTCGGGGGTCGTGACGAGTACGTCGGGCGGGGTGCGGGCGAACAGGCGGCGCTCGTCGGCCGGGGTGTCGCCGGTGCGCATGCCGACCGTGACGTCCGGCAGGGGCAGGCCCAGCCGCTGCGCGGCCTGCCGGATGCCGGTCAGCGGGGAGCGCAGGTTGCGCTGGACGTCGACCGCCAGCGCCTTGAGCGGCGACACGTACAGCACCCGGCAGCGCCGCTGCGGCGACGCGGGCGGCGGCGCGGACGCCAGCCGGTCGAGTGCCCACAGGAACGCGGCGAGCGTCTTGCCGGAGCCGGTCGGCGCGACCACCAGCGCGTGGCGGCCCTGCTGGGCGGCCGCCCACGCACCCTCCTGCGCGGGGGTGGGCGCGGCGAACGCACCCGCGAACCAGTCCCGGGTGGCGGGGGAGAAGCCGTCGAGCGCGCTCACGTCGACCATCATGCGCCCCGGGTACGACAGTTCCGGGGCGTCAGCGGCCGCGCAGCTTCATCCGGCTGCGGCGCGCGGCCTTCGCGACCTGCTCGTCGGGATGGTGGTGCCCGAGCGCGTCCAGCACGTCGCCGGTCCGCTCGTGGCCGGCCCGCCACAGCTCGTCCACGAGGAGGAGCGCCTCCTCGCGGGTGCCGGTCGAGACGAACTCCACGACCGCGTCGGGACCCTCCTCGTCGAGCATGCCGGCGGTGACCGCGACCGTGCCGTCGAGCACCACGCGGCGGGGCACCGTGCCCGGGTCGACCGCCCCGGCGGCCATCAGCCACATCGTCACCACGGCCCCGTGGGGACCGTCGCGGTGCGCCGCGGCCGCGGCGGCCGTCGCCTCGGGCGACATCTCCTGGAGCACCCGGAGCAGGCCCAGCACGGCACCGCTCGGCCGGTCCTCGACGATCAGCGCGGCGAGCAGGTCGGCGACGTCGCGTCCGTGTCGCGACCAGGCGACGAGGTCGGCCGTCGCCGACTCGGCGGGCATCATGAGGACGGACTCGACGAGCTCGGCTGCGGTCGCCGTGGCCGGGTCGGCGCGGACCAGCACGTCGACGCCGAGCTCGTCGGACACGAGCTCGGCCCCGACCGCGACGCCCGCCGCGGTGAGGGTCACCGGGTCGCCAGGGTGCGTGAGCCCGAGCCCGGCCAGCCGGTCGACCCGCGTGCGCGCCAGCAGCTCGAGGTCGGCCGGCGGGAGGATCGCCGCGATCAGCTCGGTTCCCGTCGCGACCTGCACCGCGGTCGCGACCAGGTCGTCGGTCGGCAGGCCCGCGTCGCCCGCGTCGAGCAGCTCCGCCACCAGCACCGTCGTCGTCGCGTCGACCGCGGCCCGCACGACCTCGGTGTAGGCGTCGCGGTCCGACCGGGCGGCGAAGCGCGCGACGGAGACCAGCCGGCCCTGGTGGCGGCGGACCGCCCGGGCCTCGCAGGCGGTCCGGACGACGAGGTCCAGCTCGGCCGACCACGTGGCGCCGTCGCCCGAGCCGAGGTCGGCGGCGAGCGTGCGGGCGGCGGACGGGCGCAGGTTGCCCGTGTCGGTCAGCGGGAGCCCGGGCGCGGCGCAGCGCGCTGCGAGCTCGCGGACCCGGGCCAGTGCGGGCGAGGCCGCGACGGCGGCGTCGACCTCAGCGGGCCCGGGCATCCGGACCGGGCCGACGAAGCGCGGCGCGTCCGTCGCGGCGTCGCCCGGCTGCGCGTCGACGCCGTTGCCCACCGCCCCGACCTCGGACCGGCTGACCAGCTCGGCACGGGCCGGTTGGTACGGCCGCTCGTCGTCGGGGCCGAACGTCATCCGCATGGGACCACCCTGGCAGGGCGGACCGGCGGTTCCGGGTCCGGGTGTCATCGGGGGTCGAGCAGGGCCGGCCGGCTACCGGCGGCGGTTGACCCAGAACCACCGCAGCAGCGTCACCAGCGCCGCCAACAGGGCGAGGCCGACGATCACCTGCCCCAGCGGGGAGGAGAACCCGGTCGGGTCGCCCGTCACGTCATCCCCTCCAGCCCGTCGAGCAGCCACTCCAGGATGCGCTCGAACGCTCCACGCGCGACGTCGCCGGGCCGCGGCGGGGCCTGCTGGCCGCCCATCAGTCCCAGGCCGGCGCGGCGACGCCGTAGGCGGGGGCGGGCGGGGGCCAGCCCAGCGGCTCGCCGCCGATGGTCCCGGGCGGGCGCGCGAGCGTCAGGACGCCGTCCGGGGCCGCGACGTCGACGAGGTGGGGCGCCGGATCGGTCTCCGTGGCGGCCGCGGCGGGGCCCGGCGCGTCCTGCAGCCAGGCGGCCGTGCCGGCGAGCGCGAGCCGGACGTGATGGGTGCCGCCGGAGCGCCGCTGGCGGTCCAGCGCGAGCAGGGCAGCGGCGGCGCCGAGGTAGCCGGTCGCGTGGTCGAGCACCTGGGCCGGAAGCGCGCCGGGCGCGTCCGGGCCGCCCTCGGCGAGAGCGATCCCGCAGGCCGCCTGGACCAGCGAGTCGAATCCCCGCCTCGCCGCCCACGGACCCTCGTGTCCCCACGCGCAGAGCGTGACCACCACGAGCCCGGGATGCCGCTGCGCCAGCGCCTCGGGAGCGAGGCCGAACCGGTCCAGCGCGCCCGGCCGGTAGCCGCTGACGACGACGTCCGCTCCGGACAGGAGGGCCTCGCGGCGCTCGGCGTCGCCCAGGTCGGCGAGGGCGCTGCGCTTGCCGGGCAGCGTGTCCCAGTACTGCAGGGGGATCTCGGGACGGTCGGGCGGGTCGAGGCGCAGCACGTCCGCGCCGTGCGCGGCCAGGGTGCGGGTCGCGACCGGGCCCGCGATGACCCTGGTCAGGTCCAGCACCCGGGGGCGGCGCGCGGGACGCGGGTCGGCCGGCCCGACGACGCGGTGCTCGACCAGGGGCGGGACGGGCGTCTGCGCCCGCCAGTCGGCCCGCGTCCGGACGGCGGCGGCGACCCCGCCCGCGGCGTGCAGCGCCGTCTCCAGCTCGACGGCCTTCCACTCCGCGATGGCCGCCGGTGCCCCGTCCGTCGTCGTGCCGAGCACGCGCAGTGCCGCGTCGCGGTGCCATGCGTAGTTGGCGTGCAGCCGGATCCAGCCGTCGGCGGCGCGGTGGAACGCCGAGAGCGGGTCGAACGGGTTGCCGGCCGGTGCGCCGTCGCGGCGCAGGAACCGCTCGCTGCGCAGCGCGACCGCGAGCTGCCCGGTGTCGACGCCGACCCGCGCGCCGGTGCCGAGCGTCGCGGCGAGCAGGCTCGCGCCGACCGTGGCGACGCCGGCGTCGGTGACCGGGAAGGTCGAGGCCAGGGTCGTCGGCGGGCCGGTGACGGAGAGCCGGCCCAGCTCGGCGGGGTCGCCGCCGAGCGCGGCCCATGCGGACGCGAGCACGGTGGCGACGCTACCGTGGCGCGGGTGCGACTGACGCAGTTCCGCGAGCTCATGGAGGGCGAGTTCGGCGCCGTCCGGGCCGCGTCGCTCGCCCGCGACCACGTCTTCTCCAGCTCGGCGGCCGGACGGTCGACGACGCGCTGGAGGCCGGCATCGCACCCCGCGAGGTGTGGCTGGCGGTCTGCGAGGTCTACGACGTGCCGCCCGCCAGGAGGTAGGCGGCGACCCTGCGCCGGCGGCGTGTCGGTGGCGACGATCGAACGCGCGTTCGCTAGGCTCTGTCCCCAACCGGGGCGGTCGTCCACAGGGTGCGGCCGCTCCGCGGAGAAACGTCGGTGGTTGCCCCTACCGTCGACGGCATCCCGCACGAGATGGAGATCCGGCGATGACCGCACCCGACCGCGAGAAGGCACTCCAGCTGGCCCTCGCCCAGATCGAGAAGAACCACGGCATCGGGGAACTTCGTGGCCGCCTCGAAGATGCCGGTGAACAACTTGAGAGCTTCGGCGTCGTGCCCGACCCGGCGGAATCCCGCGGCGATCAACGATCAATCGTGCGGCCAGACACCTCCAACGTGATAGCCCACCGGATTATAGGCGACCTCGTCATTCGCGAGAGTTCGGACCCCCCAGCCGTTGAACATAGTCGGTGACATCAGGCCGTCGACTACCGCGTCAGATCGCTCCGGGGCGACGATGCCGGTCCAGAGGGCTTGCCCGGGGTTCGAGGCTCGCACTCGGGCCGGTCGCTTGTCGCGCTGCAGCGCGAGGGCGTAGAAACCAAGGTCGGCTACCCAGAACTCGGCGTTGAACCGCTCTCGCAACGTCTTCGCCTTCGCGCGAAGCTGCGCCGCCCGCGACGGGTCGTCGCCTCGCTCGTAAAGATCGGCGATCAATTGATAGGCAAGGTAGACGTACCCCTGCACTTCGACGAGCGCAATCGGCGGCGTGCAGATCGAGCCGTCCACGTTTATGATTGCGTTGCCGGAGTCCTTCCACCCTTTGTTGATCAGTTCTCCTCGACACACGCTGAAGTACTCCAGATAGCCGTTGTTGCTAAGGTCTCCGTAATCCTCGATCCACTTCAGTGCGGCTTCGACATTCGGTCGGAGCTCGTTGAAGAGGTCCAACCGGCCAGGTCCAGCGGGCGTGGGAGCCGAGGAGGACGAGAAACAGCGGCGTCGCGTCAACCGTTCCGTAGTATGGACTCATCGGAACTAGATCGAGGTGGCTGAGCTCGCCGACACGCAGTTCGTGGAGAATTCGTCCGGGTTCCTCGTCACGCCAGGTGTTGACAACCTTGCCTTGATAGTGCACGAGAACCCGGAGTGTCTTTTCGGCGATCGTCGGATTATATCCGAGCATCTGATACGCGCTGATCAAGCTGTCGCGCCCGAAGAGCGTACCGAACCGGGAAGGCCGGACGAAAAGTAGGTGAAGTCGTGGAGCTCCATTTCGAGCTTGCGCAGGTCCAGCAGACAGCGCTCGATCGCTCGATTGAAAAGCATGTTATCTATCGCTATCGAGCTATCCCGCCGTAACCAGTCCGCCGCTGAACTCCTCCATGAATCGAATGCATGCGCTTGCGCTCCGCGGCCGGTAATGGGAATACTGGGTTCTGAATGCCAACTCCGTCGTCGGCAACCTGAATCACGTACGCAATCTGGAGAGGCTGCTCTGGTGGAATCGCCAGCTCGTCGTGCACGTCGACCCTCTCTGGCGAAGCCGCCGTGATCCGGGCGGGAGTTGGCAAGAACGCCAACCGGGTCCTCCGCGAGCCGGCCATCCGCGCCCTGATAGCAGAGCTCGACGTCTTTTCTGTTCACCACTGGCTGTAGTACCTTACCCGGGTGGTCGGTCAAATAGCCGCGCACGTTGAAGATGTCGTCGAAGTGGGACGCGAATGCCAGGTCGAGCGAGACGTCGACGAATCCCTGGGTGAAGTTGCTAATCGTCAGCAGGTTGTGAACGACGGGCTGTTTACCAATCGCCGCCTGCCAACGAACCGCGAGCCCCTCGGGAGGAACGGCGTCGTGCGGACCCTCGTTAAACAGCACGGAATTGGTAAGCTCAAAGATCGCCGAAAAGCCGGTGTCCGCAGTTGCGACGGCGGCGTCGGCAATCGAGCCAATGAGGGCGGGCGCGGTCCGGGTGAACAGGTCATACTTGCGGTGTTCCGCGTCGGCGCCGCTTGGCGGCTGACGCACCGACTCAGCCTGACCCGAATTTGCCGATTGTCCCCTACTGCGGGGATCTGAATCGTCCACGCTAGCCAGCCCTTTTCGAATCGCGGACGCGCGCCATGAAGATCAAAACGATGTCTCGCAAGGTCGGTGCCGTTAGGCCGTCTCCGTGGCTGACCAGAGCATAACGGCAAGCAAGCGGGTATTGTAGCGCCTTGCAAGGTGCTGTAGACTGTTGGCGCTTTGGACTCGGGGCAACGGTCCAGCATTTTGACGAGGGTGGGAAAGGACGGCTAGCGTGAAGCCCGACACAGCCAACGCGGAATCCCCAGCAGTCGCGGGAGTCATCATTCTTTATGTACTTGTCGCGGGCGCGGGCATCTGGGCTCTCCCGGCTTTGCTTGCGCCGAGCGCTCGACAAGCCACGCCGTCGTCGCTCCCCATTGCCGCGGTTTTCTGGATCCTGGGCGCGGGTCTCCTCGTCGTCGTCAGTCTCGCGATGGCCTCGGCTCTCAACCGGGTCGTGCGGACGGGCGTGAGCCACACGCCGTGGTTCCGAACCGACGGTCCGCACGCCGTACCAGCCGCGACGACTGGTTGGATCAGTTTCCCTCTCGTCGCGACGATCGTCGTAGCCCTCGCCGAGACCATCAGCCGACCGGCGATTGTCGCCGCTCTCGGAGGGCCAATCTACGCCGCGTCTGCGGACGAGGGAATCTCGGTCGGCTGCCTGATTGTGCTGCTTCTCCTTCTCCTGCGTCTGAACGCGACCTCCCGACCTTGGGTGGAGGCAGGCGCCTGGTATACGCTGGACGCCGTCATGGCCACCTCGAACTCCGAGGGTGCTCGCCGCTTCTACGACACTAGCCAGCATCGAACTCGCGCGGTGATTACCCAGCGCGGTAACCGCTCGGGCGACGAAGTAACCCAACAAGCGCCGAGCGAAGGTCCGAATGTTCTCGCGGGCGAGGCGGCGACCGTGTTCGCCAGCCAGGCAACTATGGTCGCCCCGAAACCAGACACCGCGGCGACAGTTTCCGCCATCGAAGCGGAATCGGACCAAACGATTCTCGCGGAACGTCCGACCGAGCGAGGAGACCGCTAAAGCAATGAGAGCAGTAGAAGAAAGCCTGGTCGGGCAGGTTCTGGGCGGGGAGTTCGAGACCCGGTCGCTGCTCGCGCGGGGCGGCCAGGCCGTGGTCTATCGCGCTTACTCGCGAGACCGTGATGCCGAAGTGGCTGTCAAGGTACTGTCGCCGAGCCTCTCCGCCGACCCGGAGTTTCGCCAGCGGTTTCTTGACGAGTTCCGAAGTCTCGCTCAATTGCACCACGAGAACCTCGTCGAGGTCTACCGATACGGCGTGGAGAATGGTCTCGTCTACATTGCGATGCGCATGGTTTCCGGCGGTACGCTCTCCGATCGCCTGGCGGTCCTGGATGGACCGGTCGATCTGGTCACCACCTCTCGGATCATCTCGCAAGTTGCCTCCGCGCTTCAACACGCGCACGATCACGGATTGGTTCACCTGGACATCAAGCCGTCGAACATCTTACTCGGGCGAGCCGACTGGCCACTGCTCGCCGACTTCGGGATCACTCGGGCGATGGAAACGGAGCAAACCGACCGTGGCGCGATTCGGATCGCCGGGACCCCTTTGTTTATGTCCCCGGAGCAGTCCGCGGGGGAGCCGCTCGACGGCAGAAGCGACCAGTATTCGCTCGCCGTCGCGACGTTTGAGATGCTGACTGGTCAGTTGCCTTTCCAGGCGACGACGACCGAACAGTTGTTAAACGATCACCGGTTTTCGCCTCCGCCCCGGCCCCGATCGGTGAATCCGGGCGTCCCGGCCCCGGTCGAGGATGTCCTCCTCCGAGCCATGGAGAAAGATCCGAACAACCGGTACCCGACGATCCAGGGCTTCGGCGATGCTCTGCGCCTCGCGGTTGCCCAGACGCACGGCGTCAGCCTCGAAACCAAAGCGGCCCTCGCCGGTCTCGCCCCCACTCTCGTCGCGTTTCTCGGGTTGCTCGTTCTCGCTCCAGTCCTCCTTGCCAGCATTCCGGATACGGCCATCTTCGGCAGCATCTCGTTGACCTGGCCCTTCTCCGTGCTGGTTTCGCTGCTCCTCGTCGGAGTCTTGCTTCGCGCTCGCTGGTACCTAATTGGGTTACTGGCGCGTGGCATGGGTAGCCTTGCCGACGTCGCCCGCCCGAACCCGACCATCGCATCCCCGGCCGCGCTCGATCGCTGGTCTCGGTATCGGAAGCGGTTGATTGGCGCGACGGAAGGCATTGTGAATCTCGGTTACGTCCTGGCCGTGTATCAGCTCCTGCTGGCACCGATCGCCCAGATCTCGCAGGTACTCGTTCCGGGCGGCGACGCGACGGTCGTTAGCGCGGTTGCCGTCGGACTGGCGGTGCTCTTCACCCTGATCATCCTCGTCGGAATGTCCCGGTCAGTCGGTCCCTTCGTGGTGATTGGCCTGGTCGTGGTCGTCGCCAGCTTCGTGCTCAGCGCGCTGCCCGGACAAGCCGCCCTGCTTGGAGAGTCCTCGACCCTGGCGGTAATTCAGGCGCTCGGCGCGCTCGTCTTAATCGCCAGCTGGCTCCCGCTTCGACGCGGCGCTCAGACTATCCTCGCCGGAGTCGCGCTTCGGGTCGTCGCTCAGAGTGGCGACCTGCGCGCGCCCGACGTCCGCGATCAGCGAAGACGGCAAGCCGAGCGGTCGATTGGCAGAGCGGTCGATCTCGTGCTCGCGGTGGTTCTCCTGATCATTCTCCTCCACGCATTTGCTTCGGTTTCCGGGCGTTTGCTGCTACCAGGGTACGTCTACCCAGCGGTCGCGCTCGCCATCTGGTTGATCCTGGCCCTACGTCTTGCCGCCGGCAGTGGTTGGTCCTGGATTGCCTTCGCCGTCGTCGTCGGTCTTCCGCTCTTTGCGACGACCGCGACGGCACTTCCGGCGACTGGTGGGATCACCGCGCTGGGCGGCGCTCCACCCCGGACGGTGGCGGTCTGGGCGACGGCCGGCTTGGCCGCTCTTCTTCTGTTGCTCTTTCGCTCGTCCGTGGAAAAGGGCGCGGCGCGCCCGCTCGGCGCCTGGGCCGAACGCCAACTGGTCGGTCCGGTCGAAGCGCCGAGCGAAGATGACGGCGACCGACGCAAATCGGCGCTGGCCGGTCTTAGTCCGAGCGCTTGGCGATATCGCTCTCCTTGTCCTGGCTTTCTGGCTAATTGGTCCGCCACTCGTCGCAAGTCTCAACACCGGGAACGGAAGTCCCTGGATCCTGGGCGTCATCCTGATCGCTTTGACGGCGACCGTCGCTGGAGTTCTTTTCGTCGCGCTTGGTCGCACCCGCTCCGCCCTGGTCAGCACTGGAGCGATGGATTGGGCACGCGGGGGCGCGATGCCGTTCCTCGCGATCGGTTCGGCAGCCATCATCGTCTCGGGAGGCGCCGCGGCGCCGACGGTGATCGCGAACCCGGAGATCGCGCACCTCGGCCTTCAACCGGTTGCCAGCGCTGCGCCGCACGTGATCGTCGGGTGGCAGTTCTGGCAACCACAAACTCCCGCTACCGGCGAGGCAACCTACAACCTCGCCATATCCTGCTCCAACGGCGACCGCATTGGCGAGTTCCGCGAAGCCTTTAAGCCCACCGGGGGAACGATGCCGAACGGAGCAATCGCTCCGCCAGGCGATCCCAACCACCGGCTGCGCGGACTGGAAGAGCCTGTACTTTGCCTTGCGACGTGCGGCCGGCGTTACCGCGCCTGCCTCGCTATCGTGGAACTGGTTGGACGAGAGTATCACCCTCCATCCAGACGGCACGGCCGACATCGTCGACACCCAGCGCGTCTCGTTTACGTCGGGCTCCTTCAGTAACCTTCAGTGGGATATTCCGGCCGCACCGGGCGAGAAAGTCAGTAACGTCAAGCTCAAGGACGGCGACCTGGTGTACGTCTTCGACCCGGCCTCTCCGACCGATCGTTCCGCGCACCTGGTTGTCCAGGGCGACGACCCCCTTCTGACCTGGACGTTCCCAACGATCGTGAGTCCCCGCGGAGCACACCTATACGATCAGCTATCATCTTACCGGGTCAACCCACGCCGCGGGGA
This sequence comes from uncultured Actinomycetota bacterium, assembly GCA_963728105.1. Taxonomy (GTDB): domain Bacteria; phylum Actinomycetota; class Actinomycetes; order Mycobacteriales; family Pseudonocardiaceae; genus Pseudonocardia. Next base: position 153,313 of record CAVSJZ010000040.1, read on the forward strand.
CGGGCGCGGTGTTCCAGCGTCAGGTCGTGTCGCCGCGCCAGAGCGGTCCGGTGTGGCGGACAACGGTTGAAGTCGCGATTCCGAACACGGTGCCGACCGGTGGGGTCGGGCTCGACTCGACCGGTTCGCCAACTCGCCACGATCTGATCGACGGCCATACCGCCTGGTTCGAAGGAACTGACCTTAGCAACGCGGGCAGCCTTACCGTCGTAATCAACCTCAGCGGAGGAATCACCGGACTCTCCAGCCCATCCGTGCGCGGCCGGGGCGGCGCCCAGTTCATCGGGAACAACCGGCGGCTCGGCGACGGGCGCAGGCGGATCCGCAACGGCGCTCGCGAGCGCCTCGCCAACCCTCTCGCCCACGGCAACCCAAACGCCAACCGCGACCGCGACGGCAACTCCGGCCGTGGCTAGCGGAGCCGAACTGACGTCAACAGCCCAGGCTGGTAGTGCGCCGACCGCGACCGCCGTGGCTGAAATCAGCGCGACTGCCGCTGCCGACGCGGCCTTGACCGCGACGGCAGTGGCGACGCCGAGCACGACGCCGACCGTGACCGCGGCTCCCTCCGTGTCGGCAACCCCCAGCCCGACCGCACCGGCTGCGACGCCGTCGAGTACGGTCACTAATACCCCCGCCGCCGCCGTTACCCCCTCGCCCACCGCGACGACCGGAGGCACGGTGGCCAGTGTGTGCGGGAAGGCGCCAATCCTGGCGATGTACTATGACTGGTACGACATGAACTCCTGGAACAGCACGCTGTCCGACCAACCCGCCGCCCCCTACATCTCGGCTACCGGGCGACAATTGAGCGGCAGGTAACGGAAGCCCAGGGCGTTGGAATTGACGGGTTCGAAGTCAACTGGAACGGACCCAACAATCCGACCGACACAAACTTGCAGACCCTCCTATCGGTTGCCCAGGCTCATAACTTCAAGGTCACCGTTGACGTCGATCTCAATTCGCCACTCCTGACCAACCCCGCACAGATTACCGCCGCGTTGAGCTATCTCACGCGCTACTACAGCAATCCGGCCTGGTTCCAATTCAACGGCAAGCCGTTCGTCGTGTTCTATGGCGTCAGCCGCTACCCCGTTTCAACCTGGACGTCGATGCGAGCGGAGGTCAATCCCAACAACCAGGTCTTCTGGATGGGCGAAGGTGTGGTGTTCACGTACTTGTCCGCCTTCGATGGGATTCATCCCTATTCGATCGCGTGGTGGGCGAGCCCCGGCAGTCCACTGGCCAGTTACGCTCGCCAAACTTGAGCAGTTCCCGGCAAGGTCTGGATGGCCACCGCGATGCCTGGCTATAATGACGTTGGCGTGAACGGGTCGAACGGTTACGTACGGGATCGCGCGAACGGGGCCTACTACAAGTTGGCCTGGGCCGGCGCGGTCGCCACCAATCCGGACATTATCAACATCACGTCCTTCAACGAATGGACCGAGGGAAGCTACATCGAACCGAGCAAGAAGTACGGGACCCAATATCTGGACTTGACCAAGCAACTCATCAGCGGCTACCGCGCCGGACAGGGATGCTAATCGTGACTAACCAAATTCGCGGCATATTCCCAATCGTCTACACTCCGTTCGACGCCAAAGGGAGCATTGACGAAGAGGATCTTCGACGCCTGGTAGACTATCCGATCGCGGCGGGCACCCACGGCCTGGCCGCGGTTGGCGGCGCGAGCGAGTGCCACAAGCTTACCGTGGCCGAGCGAAAGTGGCTCGCCGCCACGACTATCGACGCGGCGAACGGACGGGTGCCAGTCCTCGTCGGGGTATCGGCAACCTGTACCGGCGATGCGGTAGACCTGGCGCGGCACGCCGCCGAGGTCGGAGCGATCGGCGTATTCGCCACGCCGCCACTGTACGGGCCGGTCACCCCAGACGCGCTGGAAGCCCACTACGGCGCCCTGGCCCGTGCGGTGAGCTTACCGATCCTCATCCAGGACGCTCGCGTGACTTTGCCACCCGCCCAGATCGCTCGGCTCGGGTCGAGGTACCCGAATCTACGCTGGGTCAAAGAGGAAGCGCTCGACTCCGGTCACCGCATTACTGAATTGCAGCGATTGTGCTCGGACGGAGTGTCTATCCTGTCGGGGGGAAGCTACCTACTGGACGACCTGGCACGCGGCGCGATTGGCGCGATTCCCGGTAGCATCGGAGTAGAGGACCTA
>CAVSJZ010000041.1:0-4267 GCA_963728105.1 uncultured Actinomycetota bacterium
CGGCCACCGTCGGGGGAAGGCTCACCCGGATCACGGTGAGCGGAGCGTTGCGCCGCGCCGACCTCGTCCTTCCCTCTGACGAGCCGCTGGGCTTGCTCGTGCCCGATCTCGTCGCGATGGTCGGGGTCAGCGCGGTAGACGGGCCGGGCGGCTACCAGCTCGCGACGGCCGACGGCACCGTCCTCGACCCGACGGCCACGCTGCACGACGCGGGCGTGCCCGATGGCGCCGTGATCCGCTTGGACACGGTGGCGGAGGCGCCGCCGGTGCCGATCCTGCACGACGTCACCGACCACGTCTCCGACGATGCGGACAGCAAGTGGGGCCGGTGGGACCCCACCGCGCTGCGGTGGACGGCGACGGCAGTCGCGGTGACCGGCGCGGTCGCCGCGGCGTTCCTGGTGAGTGCCGCCGTGCGGGCGGGCCTGATCGCGGCGGGCGGGGTCCTCGTGGCCGCCGGTGCGGCGACGGCGATGGGCGCAGGCCGCGACGGCGGGTCCGCAGCCCCGACGAAATGGCACGCAGCGGGCGTGGCCACGGCGCTGGCCGGGACGGGCGTCGCCCTCGTCGGATGCGCGATCGCCGTCGACGGGGGGGCCGGAAGGGTCGCGCTCGGCACGGTCGTGGTGGCTGCGGCGCTCGCGCTCATCGGGGTCGCCACCGGCAACAGCCGGGCCGCCCTTCTCGGCGCGGGCATGCTCGCGGGCCACCTGCTCCTGTGGTGGGGGTTGCGCATCGCCGGGGTTCCGACCGCGCGGCTCGCCGCGGTCGTCGCGGTCGTTGCGACCGGTCTGCTCGGGCTGCTGCCCCGCGTCGCGATCCTCATGTCCGGGCTCGCCGCGTTGGACGACCGGCAGGCGGCGGACGAGCCGGTCGGCAGGCTCGCCGCGCAGGCCGCGGTAGACGCCGCACACCGGGGGCTGGCGCTGGCGACGATCGCCACGGCCGCGTCCTCGGCGCTCGCCGGATGGCTGCTGGCGGGCAGCAGCAACCCGTGGGCCCAGGCGCTGGCCGGGATCCTCGCCCTGACGCTGTTGCTGCGGCTGCGCGCGTTTCCCCTGACGGTCGAAGTCGTCCCCCTGCTGGGGGCGGCCCTCGTCGCGATCGCGGGGCTGCTGCGCCTCTGGATCCGCCTGGATCCGGGACAACGGTGGGCGGTCGCCGCGACTGCGCTCGGCGGATCAGGAGTTGCGTTGGTGCTGCTCGCCTACCGGCCGCGTCCGCATGTCAGAGCCCGCGCCCGACAGCTCGGCGACCGGTTGGAGGCGCTCGCCGTCGTCGGGTCGGTCCCGGTCGCCGTCGGCGTGTTCGGGCTGTACGAGCGGCTGCTGGCCACGTTCTGAGCCTGCCGCCATGACCGAGGATCTCCACCCCAGCCTGCACCCGTCCCGTGCCGCCCGGCATCGACTGTCCGAGATCACCATGGCGTCCCCACCGTCGGGCTCCACGGCCGCCGAGGCCTGCGCGCCGCAGTTGATCTCGGACAGCGGCGGTGCGGCCGAGACCGGCCCCCTCCTGGTCGTCGGACCCGAACCGGGCGGCGAACCTGCGGGCCCGCTCACCGACGGTGGGCCCGTTGCGGCCGGGCCGACCGCGGCATCAACGCCCACTCCCGCAACGCCCGCTCCCGCAATGCCCGCTCCCGCAACGCCCGCTCCCGCAATCGCCCGCTCCCGCAACGCCCGCTCCCGCAACGCCCGCTCCCGCAACGCCCGCTCCCGCAACGCCAGCCGGGCCGTCCCCGTCGATTCCGGCACCGCGCCGCCCCGCACGGTCGGCGCGGGTGTCGCCCGCACCAACCGGGCATGCTCCTTCGGCCGGGCAGATCCCGCTCGCGTGGCGGATCCCCGCGGCGGAGCCACGCGCGACCAGCGCGCGAACGGCAACGGGCGCGCCCGCTCGTCCCGCCGCTCCTGCTCGTCCCGCCGCTCCCGCTCGTCCTGCGGAGCCGGACCGTCCGTCGCCCCGGCAACGATCACCCCGGCAGCCGCCAGGGGGCGACACCGTTCTGCGCAGGCTCGGCCGGGCCACCCTCGACCTGGTCACCGGGGCCGCGGCGGCCCGCGAGCTGATCGACCTCGCCGCCACGGCCCAGCTTCCCGTCACCACAGGAAGGCGGATCGCGGTCGTCGGTCCGCGCGGCGGGGCGGGCCGCACCACGGTCGCCGTCCTGCTCGCCAGCGTTTACGCCGCCCGCCGGGCCGACCACACCCTGGTCGTCGACGCCGATCCCGGCATCGGCTCGCTGGCCTGGCGGCTCGGCGTCGACCCAGATGGCAATATCCCCGGTGGCAGCGACCCGGCCGCGGTCGGATCCCGGCTGCTCGCCGCCCGCACGGGCACCCTCGCCGACGTCGAGGCCGTGCTTCCGGCGGCCGTCGCAGGCCTGCGCGTCCTCGCCGGGGGAGCGCGGCTGCCGCCGGAGCTCATTCGCGCGCTGTCGCGCTTCTTCGCGATCGCCGTGCTCGACGGGGGCCCGTCGCGACAGGTGGACGCGCACGCCGCTGTCCTCGTCACCACCACGGACACCCGACGGGGTGCGCAGCACGTGCGCGGCCCTCGACGCGTGGGCAGGCGGCCCCGTCGTCGTCGCGCTCGTCGCCCGCGACCGCACCCGCCACGATCCCGACGCGGCGCTGCGACGCTACGGCGTTCCCGTCGTCGAGCTGCCCTACGACCGCCATCTCGCGGCGGGCGCGGCGATCCGTCCCGACCGCACCGGCGCGGCCACCCGACGCGAGGCCACCCGCCTCGCCGGGCTCGCGCTCACCGCGGCACTCGGCCGATGACCACCCGTCTCGTCCACCGGCCCGCCAGGTCGCTTCCTCCGCTCGGCGTCGTCGACCCCGTCGTGATCAGCGCTCCCCCCGTCCTCCCAGAGGGGCGCGGCGGCCACGGCCTCGCGTCGCTGGTTCCGCTGGCCGGGTCGGGCGTCGCGATGAGCATGATGATGTTCCTGCGCGGGTCGGGCTTCGCCGCGCTGGGCGCGATCATCCTGGTCGTGTCGCTCGGCGCCGCCGCGGGCCTCTACGTCACCCAGCGCGGCCAGGCGGGGCGCAAACGCCGGGCCCAGCGCGAGCTCTACGTCACCTATCTCGAAGGCCTCCGTGACGACCTGCGCGGCGCCGAACGCGCGTTCCGTCACGACAGCTTGCGCCGCGACCCGCCCGCGACCCACCTGCTCGACGTCGCGGCCGACCCGGCGCGGCTGTGGGAACGCCGCCGCTCCGACATCGACTTCCTGCGCCTGCGCGCGGGCACCGGCGCCCTCCCGGTGCGGGAGCTGGCGTTGCGCGACGAGGGCACGGTGACGAGCCCCACCGACCCGTTCATGCGGTCGGAGGCCCGCGCGCTGGTCCGCCGGTTCGGCCGGACCCCCGGGCTGCCGCTGCGGATCGGCCTCGACCGTGCGGGCGACGTCAGCGTGATCGGCCATGAGCGCGCCGACGTGCTGCGCCTGGCCAGGGCGCTGCTGGCGCAGCTCGCCGCGTTGCACGCGCCCGATGACGTCACACTCGCCGTCGTCACCGACCCCGCGGCCGAACGGGACTGGGCGTGGGTCAGGTGGCTGCCGCATCTGCTCGACCGCGAGCGCATCGGCCGGGCCGGACCCGTCCCGCGGCTCGTTCCGGACATGCCGACCTTGCAGGCGATGCTGGCCGACGACCTCGCCGAACGGGCCCACGCTGCCGCAGCCACGAGGCGCCACGGCGGCGGGAGCGCCGAGGCCCGCGCCCGGTCCCGGCTGGTCGTCGTCGACGACGCGCACGGCAGCGTCGCCCGCACGTTCACCGGCCCAGACGCCGCGATCGGGCTCGCGGCGATGGGCGTGACGGTGATGCACCTGGTCGCCGACCGGCTGCACGAGCCCGGTGAGGTCACCCGCCGGGTGACGGTGACCGGCACGGACGTCACGCTGGAGGACCTCGCCTCGACGCCGCCCGTCGTGGTCACCGGCACCGTGGACGACGCGCCTGCACCGCTGATCGAGGCGCTGGCCCGGACGCTCGCCCCGCTGCGGCTGGCGCCCGACTCCTACGACGACGGCACCGGCACACCGCCCGCCGACTTCGCCGAGCTGCTCGGCATCAACGACCCCGCCGCTCTCGACCCGTTGCGCCTCTGGCAGCCCCGCGCCGAGCGCGACTTCCTGCGCGTCCCCATCGGCGTCGACGAGCTCGGGCACCCGACCCTGTTGGACCTCAAGGAGTCCGCCCAGCTCGGCATGGGGCCGCACGGGCTCTGTGTGGGCGCCACCGGCTCGGGC
>CAVSJZ010000042.1:0-13532 GCA_963728105.1 uncultured Actinomycetota bacterium
TAAAAAAAAAAAAAAAAAAAAACAAACACACACACAAACAAACGGGGGGGGGGGCAAGGTCCTTCACCAGCAGAGCGGCGAGGGTCGTCGGCTTCACCTGGTCGAGAGCGCCGGGCGCGTCCGGGTCCTCCGGGAGACGAGCCCCCCCCCCCCCCACCATGGCCGCGACGAGAAGACACACACCACCGGGCGCCCAGGTCAGGCGAGCCGGGACGAGCGGGCGGCGGAGCGGCGACGACGAGGCGGCTCGGACAGGGCCTCGGCGGGCGGGACCGAGCCGGCAGGTGGGCTGCGCAGCGTGTCCCAGTACTGCAGGGGGATCTCGGGACGGTCGGGCGGGTCGAGGCGCAGCACGTCCGCGCCGTGCGCGGCCAGGGTGCGGGTCGCGACCGGGCCCGCGATGACCCTGGTCAGGTCCAGCACCCGGGGGCGGCGCGCGGGACGCGGGTCGGCCGGCCCGACGACGCGGTGCTCGACCAGGGGCGGGACGGGCGTCTGCGCCCGCCAGTCGGCCCGGGTCCGGACGGCGGCGGCGACCCCGCCCGCGGCGTGCAGCGCCGTCTCCAGCTCGACGGCCTTCCACTCCGCGATGGCCGCCGGTGCCCCGTCCGTCGTCGTGCCGAGCACGCGCAGTGCCGCGTCGCGGTGCCATGCGTAGTTGGCGTGCAGCCGGATCCAGCCGTCGGCGGCGCGGTGGAACGCCGAGAGCGGGTCGAACGGGTTGCCGGCCGGTGCGCCGTCGCGGCGCAGGAACCGCTCGCTGCGCAGCGCGACCGCGAGCTGCCCGGTGTCGACGCCGACCCGCGCGCCGGTGCCGAGCGTCGCGGCGAGCAGGCTCGCGCCGACCGTGGCGACGCCGGCGTCGGTGACCGGGAAGGTCGAGGCCATGGTCGTCGGCGGGCCGGTGACGGAGAGCCGGCCCAGCTCGGCGGGGTCGCCGCCGAGCGCGGCCCATGCGGACGCGAGCACGGTGGCGACGCTACCGTGGCGCGGGTGCGACTGACGCAGTTCCGCGAGCTCATGGAGGGCGAGTTCGGCGCCGTCCGGGCCGCGTCGCTCGCCCGCGACCACGTCTTCTCCCAGCTCGGCGGCCGGACGGTCGACGACGCGCTGGAGGCCGGCATCGCACCCCGCGAGGTGTGGCTGGCGGTCTGCGAGGTCTACGACGTGCCGCCCGCCAGGAGGTAGGCGGCGACCCTGCGCCGGCGGCGTGTCGGTGGCGACGATCGAACGCGCGTTCGCTAGGCTCTGTCCCCAACCGGGGCGGTCGTCCACAGGGTGCGGCCGCTCCGCGGAGAAACGTCGGTGGTTGCCCCTACCGTCGACGGCATCCCGCACGAGATGGAGATCCGGCGATGACCGCACCCGACCGCGAGAAGGCACTCCAGCTGGCCCTCGCCCAGATCGAGAAGAACCACGGCAAGGGCTCCGTGATGCGCCTCGGCGACGACACCCGACCGCCGATCGGGGTGATCCCCACCGGCTCGATCGCGCTCGACGTCGCGCTCGGCGTTGGCGGGCTGCCCCGGGGCCGGATCGTGGAGGTCTACGGGCCGGAGTCCTCCGGCAAGACGACCGTGGCCCTGCACGCCGTCGCGAGCGCCCAGGCCGCGGGCGGCATCGCGGCGTTCATCGACGCCGAGCACGCGCTCGACCCGGAGTACGCCAAGGCGCTCGGCGTCGACACCGACGCGCTGCTGGTCTCCCAGCCCGACACGGGGGAGCAGGCGCTGGAGATCGCCGACATGCTCATCCGCTCCGGCGCGCTCGACATCATCGTCATCGACTCGGTCGCCGCGCTCGTCCCGCGCGCGGAGATCGAGGGCGAGATGGGCGACAACCACGTCGGCCTGCAGGCCCGGCTGATGAGCCAGGCCCTCCGCAAGATCACCGGCGCGCTGAGCACGTCGGGCACGACCGCGGTCTTCATCAACCAGCTGCGCGAGAAGATCGGCGTCATGTTCGGCTCGCCGGAGACGACGACGGGCGGCAAGGCGCTGAAGTTCTACGCCTCGGTGCGCCTCGACATCCGCCGCATCGAGACGCTCAAGGACGGCGCCGACATGGTCGGCAACCGGACCCGCGTCAAGGTCGTCAAGAACAAGGTGGCTCCGCCGTTCAAGCAGGCCGAGTTCGACATCCTCTACGGCGTCGGCATCAGCCGCGAGGGCTCGCTGATCGACGTCGGCGTCGAGCAGGGGATCATCCGCAAGTCCGGTGCCTGGTACACCTACGAGGGCGACCAGATGGGGCAGGGCAAGGAGAACGCCCGCAAGTTCCTGCGCGAGAACCCGGACGTCGCCGCCGAGATCGAGAAGCGGATCAAGGAGAAGCTGGGTATCGGAGCCGTGCTCGACGCCGAGGAGCCCGTGCCGGCGCCGGTCGACTTCTGACCGTGGCCGGCGACGGGCCGACGACGGCGCGGCTGTACCTCGTCGCGCCGGCCGAGGCGGCCGAGGCCCCGGTGGCGCGCTTCCCCCCGGCCGAGGAGGATGCCGGGGGCGCTTCGCGTGCGGCCGACCTGCGGGCGATCTCGGCAGGCGACCGCCCGCCGGCGCGCACCGCGGAGATCGGCCCGGCCCCGGACGCCGGGGCCGGCCCGACGGGGGAGTCGCGGGCGGTGGCCGAGCTGCGCCGGATCCCGGCCGCCGCCGACCGCCCGGCCCGGGTCGTCGATCCCGGTGCCGGTACCGGGCGAGCCGGGGCGAGGCGGCCCGCCGGCCGGGCCCGGCGGACAGCGGACGGTCCGGTCGACCGTGAGCAGCCGGACGGTGGTCGGCCCGCTGCGGCACCTGGCCGGGTGGCGGACGCGCCCGAACAGCGACCTGGACGCGGGTCCGGCCGGGGAACCGGACGCCGGTCCGGCCTCCGGCCGGTCGATCCGGACGCCGACCCCGTCGAGGCCGCCCGGGAGATCTGCCTGACGCTGCTGACCGACCGCGCGCGCACCAAGCACGAGCTGGCCGAGGCCCTGCGCCGCAGGCTGGTGCCGGACGAGGCGGCCCGTGCGGTGCTCGACCGGTTCGACGAGGTCGGGCTCATCGACGACGCCGCGTTCGCGGGCCAGTGGGTCCGGTCGCGGCAGCGGCAGCGCGGGCTCGCGCGCCGGGCGATCGCGGTCGAGCTGCGGCGCAAGGGCGTCGACGACGAGGTGGCCGCCGAGGCGCTGGCCGAGGTCGACGAGCCGGCCGAGGAGGAACGCGCCCGCGAGCTCGTGCTGCGCAAGCTGCGCACGGTGCCGGCCGCCACCCCGGAGCAGCGCGTCACCGCCGGTAGGCGGCTGGTGGGCATGCTCGCGCGCAAGGGCTACCCGGCGGGGCTCGCCTACCGGGTCGTCCGGGAGGTGCTGGCCGCGCACGGGGCCGACGTCGACGAGCTGGGCACCGAGCCGCCCGAGGACTGAGCGGCCCGGCTCGGCTCACAGCGCGACTCGGCCTGGCCCAGGCCCCGACTCGCGTCAGGTGGGCCGGTGGAGGAACTGGACGTCGCCGGGGAGGCGGCCGCCCGTGGCGAGATCGGCCAGGAACGACAGCAGGGTGTCCTGGAAGGCGCCCACCGCGTGCGTCGGCTGCAGGTCCGCCCGCCGGGCCAGCGCCACCGTCCGGAACAGCGGCGGCGTCAGCACGGTCCGCCGCAGGCGCGGGCGCCCGGCGAACACGAGGTCGGGCACCACCGCGACGCCGGTGCCCGCCTCGACGAGCCGCAGCACCGCGTCCATCTCGCCGCCCTCGACCGCGAACCGCGGCGTGACGCCGGCGGCGGCCAGGGCGGCGACGGTCGACTCGCGCAGGTCGTACCCCCGCCGCGGGACGACCAGCGCGCGGCGGCCCAGCTCCGCGACCGACAGCGAGCCGCGTCCCGACAGCGGGCCCGCCGACGCCGGCGAGGCGATCGAGAGCCGCTCGCGCAGGATCGGCGTCGTGTGCAGCGCCGGGTCGACGCCCGCCTCCGGCACGATCACCAGCGCGATGTCGAGCTCACCCCGCTCCAGCGACCCGACGAGCGGCTGCGAGCCGCTCTCGGCGAGCTCCAGCCGGATGCCAGGGTGCGCGTCGCGGAAGACGCGCAGCACGTCGGCGAGCACGCCGATGCACAGCGACGGCGTGGCCCCGATGCGCACCCGGCCCCGCCGGCGCCCGACGACGTCGGCCACGACGGTGCGCGCGGTCTCGGCGTCGGCCAGCATCCGCCGCGCCAGGGGCAGCAGGGCCTCGCCCGCGGGGGTGAGCACCGGCCCGTCGCGCCCGCCGCGGTCGAACAGCGCCGCGCCCAGCTCGCGTTCCAGCACCTGCAGCTGGCGGCTGAGCGTCGGTTGCGCCACCCCGACGAGTGCGGCCGCCCGAGTGAAGCTGCGCACATCTGCCAGCGCCACGAGGTAGGTGAGCTGCTGCAACGTCACAGGAATAGCGTACGGCTATGGACAACGGTCGCTCGATGCATTGGACGGCCTCGCGTCCCGGAACGATGCTGGCGCCCTGGTCGGACCCGCTGGTCGGACCCGTCGTAACCTCTGCGCTCACTCCGCCCGAACCCGAAACGAGGACCCAACGACGTGTCGTCCGTCACTGACGCGTCCCTCGGCCGCGCACAGATCGCCGCCCGGACGCTCCGTACCGACCGGTGGTGGCTGCCACCGCTGCTCACCTTCGCCGGTCTCGCCGCATGGGTCATCTACGCGACGGTCCGGGCGTTCATGGAGAAGTGGTACTTCGTCCCGCAGTACAACTACCTGACGCCGTTCTACTCCCCGTGCGTGTCGCTGGGCTGCACCCCGGAGGCCGCGCACTTCGGCCGGTTCCTGCCCGACCTGCCGTGGCTGCCCTACGCGAGCCTGACGCTGCCGTTCCTGCTGCTGTTCCGGCTGACCTGCTACTACTACCGCAAGGCGTACTACCGGGCGTTCTGGCTCTCGCCGCCCGCCTGCGCCGTCGCCGAGCCGCACAAGCGCTACACGGGCGAGACCCGCTTCCCGCTGATCGGCCAGAACATCCACCGGTACTTCTTCTACATCGCGGCGATCATCTCGCTCATCAACACCTACGACGCGATCAAGGCGTTCGTCACGGCCGACGGGCACTTCGGACTCGGCCTTGGCAACATCATCCTGCTGGCCAACGTGATCCTGCTCTGGGCGTACACGCTGTCGTGCCACTCGTGCCGCAGCATCATGGGCGGCCGGCTCAACCACTTCTCGAAGCACCCGGTCCGCTACAAGCTCTGGACCCAGATATCCCGCCTCAACACGAGGCACATGCAGCTCGCGTGGACCACACTGGCCTCGTTGGCCGTCACGGACTTCTACATCATGGCCGTGTCGGCCGGCTGGATCTCCGACCTGCGGATCGTGGGGTGAGGACGGCATGACCGAGAACATCGAGACCCACGACTACGACGTCGTCGTGATCGGCGCGGGCGGCGCCGGGCTGCGCGCCGCGATCGAGGCGCGCCTCTCCGGCAAGCGCGTCGCGATCATCTCCAAGTCGCTGTTCGGCAAGGCCCACACCGTCATGGCGGAGGGCGGCTGCGCGGCGTCGATGGGCAACGTCAACAGCAACGACAACTGGCAGGTCCACTACCGCGACACCATGCGCGGCGGGAAGTTCCTCAACAACTGGCGCATGGCCGAGCTGCACGCCAGGGAGGCCCCGGACCGGGTCTGGGAGCTGGAGACCTACGGCGCGCTGTTCGACCGCACGCCCGACGGCAAGATCAGCCAGCGCAACTTCGGCGGGCACACCTACCCGCGGCTGGCCCACGTCGGCGACCGGACGGGCCTGGAGCTCATCCGCACGCTGCAGCAGAAGATCGTCTCGCTGCAGCAGGAGGACTTCCGCGCGACGGGCGACTACGAGTCGAACATCCGCGTCTTCCACGAGACGACGATCACCGACCTGTTCAAGGCCGACGGGAGGATCGCCGGCTGCTTCGGCTACTACCGCAACACGGGCGGGTTCGTCCGCTTCGACGCGCCGGCCGTCGTGCTGGCCACCGGCGGCGTCGGCAAGAGCTACCAGGTGACGTCCAACTCCTGGGAGTACACCGGCGACGGCCACGCGCTCGCCATCCGCGCGGGCGCCACGCTGATCAACATGGAGTTCCTGCAGTTCCACCCGACGGGCATGGTCTGGCCGCCGTCGGTGAAGGGGATCCTCGTCACCGAGTCGGTCCGCGGCGACGGCGGCATCCTCACGAACTCCGAGGGCAAGCGGTTCATGTTCGACTACATCCCGGACGTGTTCCGGGAGCAGTACGCGACCACGCCAGAGGAGGGCGACCGCTGGTACACCGACGCCGACAACAACCGGCGTCCGCCCGAGCTCCTGCCCCGGGACGAGGTCGCCCGCGCGATCAACGCCGAGGTGAAGGCCGGCCGGGGCAGCCCGCACGGCGGCGTGTTCCTCGACATCGCCTCGCGGCGGACGCCCGAGGAGATCCTCAAGAAGCTCCCGTCGATGTACCACCAGTTCAAGGAGCTGGCCGACGTCGACATCACCAAGGAGCCGATGGAGGTCGGCCCGACCTGCCACTACGTCATGGGCGGCGTGGAGGTCGACCCGGACACCGCGATGTCGGTCGTGCCGGGCCTGTTCGCGGCCGGCGAGGTCGCGGGCGGGATGCACGGGTCCAACCGGCTGGGCGGCAACTCGCTGTCCGACCTGCTCGTCTTCGGCCGCCGCGCCGGGCTGGGCGCGGCCGAGTACGTCGACGGGCTCGGCGGTGCGTTCCCCGCGGTCGTCGACACCGACCTCGACGCCGCGGTCGAGCGGGCGCTCCTGCCGTTCACGACGGCGGCCGAGGGCGGGGAGAACCCGTTCAAGGTCCAGCTCGAGCTGCAGAAGACGATGCACGAGCTCGTCGGCATCATCCGCAGCGAGGACGAGATGCGCCTCGCGCTCAAGAAGCTCGAGGACATCGCCACCCGCACCCGCACGGTGACCGTGACCGGCCACCGCGAGTTCAACCCGGGCTGGCACCTCGCGCTCGACCTGCGCAACATGCTGCTGGTCTCGCTGTGCGTCGGGAAGGCCGCGCTGGAGCGCCAGGAGAGCCGCGGCGGGCACACCCGCAACGACTTCCCGACGATGGACTCCGACTGGCGGCACGTGCTGCTCGTGCTGCGCGCGGTCGGCGAGGACGACGTCGAGCTGGTGCGCCAGGAGCAGGTCCCGATGCGGCCCGACCTGTTCGACCTGTTCGAGATGGACGAGCTGAAGAAGTACTACACCGGCGAGGAGCTGGGCGGGCACCGAACGGAGCTTGCGGAGTGAGAATCGAACAGAGCTCGGGCCAAGGGGAGAACGCATGAGCTACGACGGCCACTTCCGCGTCTGGCGCGGCGACTCCGAGAAGGGGGAGCTCGTCGACTACCCGGTGGAGGTGAACGAGGGCGAGGTCGTCCTCGACATCATCCACCGGCTCCAGCAGACCGAGGCCAACGACCTGGCCGTGCGCTGGAACTGCAAGGCCGGCAAGTGCGGCTCCTGCAGCGCCGAGATCAACGGCCGGCCGCGGCTGATGTGCATGACCCGGATGTCGACGTTCACCGAGGACGAGATCATCACGGTCACGCCGCTGCGGACGTTCCCGGTGATCCGGGACCTCGTCACCGACGTGTCGTTCAACTACACGAAGGCGCGCGAGATCCCGTCGTTCGTGCCGCCGGAGGGCGTGGAGCCAGGCGAGTACCGGATGGCGCAGGTCGACGTCGAGCGGAGCCAGGAGTTCCGCAAGTGCATCGAGTGCTACCTGTGCCAGAACACCTGCCACGTCGTGCGTGACCACGAGGAGAACAAGGAGGCCTTCGCCGGCCCCCGCTACCTCATGCGCATGGCCGAGCTGGACATGCACCCGCTCGACGCACACGGCGAGCGGGCCAAGGAGGCCGTCGAGGACCACGGCCTGGGCTACTGCAACATCACCAAGTGCTGCACCGAGGTCTGCCCCGAGCACATCAAGATCACCGACAACGCGCTGATCCCGCTCAAGGAGCGCGCGGTGGACCGCAAGTACGACCCGCTGGTCTGGCTCGGCAACAAGATCTTCAAGCGCTCTGGCGCGTAGCCTCGATCCGGACCCAACGAACGGCTCGGTGGGGGGTCAGCGGCCGAGGGAGCGACGGATCTCCTCCAGCTTCGCCGCCGCCTTCTTCGCCCGCTCGGCCTCCTGCTCCTCAAGGGAGCGGCCCTGCTCCGTGTCGGCGGCCAGCTCCTGCCAGCCCAGCGCTGTCGCGTGTCGCCCCTCGATCTTGTCGCGCACGTGGTCCAAGCTGGGCACGCCCCGCTCGTCGTAGTCCGGCACGGGCGTCGGCGCGGCCGGATCCGGCACGATCTCGGCGTCGACGATGTCGGCGGGATCCGGCTCCGACGGTGAGGTCATGAGAGGCACGCTACGCGGAACCGCGGCGGTCGTGGTGGTCGCCGACCTGGACTGCCCGCCCTGCTCGCAGATCGCGCGCGAGCTGCCGGACCTGCTGCGCGTGCCCGTCCAGGTGCTGTCCTGCCGCGACCCGCGCCTGCCCGCCGCCGTGCCGGCCGCCGTGCGTGCCTGCCGCCGCCCCGCCGTCGCGACCGTCTCGGCCCGCGGCGCGGTCCGCTGGTGGCCGGGCCTGTCGGGGGCGGCCGGCGTGCTGCCCTACGTGCGCCCCGGCCGTTCGCAGGAGGCGGTCGGCCTGTTGCTCGCGGCGCTGCGGGCGAGGCGCTAGCGTCGACGCATGTGACCGCCCCCTACGGTTCCTGGCCGACCCCGTTCACGTCCGAGCTGGTCGTCGCGGCGTCGGTACGGCTGAGCGAGCTGCGCGTCGACGGCACCGACGTCGTGTGGTCCGAAGGCCGGCCGGCCGAGGGCGGCCGCACCCAGCTCGTGCGCCACGCCGCCGACGGCACGGCCGCCGACCTGCTGCCCGACGGGTTCAACGCCCGCACCGCGGTCCACGAGTACGGCGGCGGCGCCTGGTGGGTGCGCGACGGCGTCGTCTGGTTCAGCCACTGGGACGACCAGCGGCTCTACCGCATGGCGCCCGGCGGGGCGCCGGAGCCGTTGACGCCCGAGCCGGCGACGCCGCGCGGCGACCGCTACGCCGACGGCGACCTCGCCCCGGACGGGGCCACGATCGTCTGCGTGCGCGAGCGGCACGGCGCGGACGGCGTCCGCAACGAGGTCGTCCGGCTCGACGCGCACGCGCCGAGCGAGCCGCAGGCGCTGGTCAGCGGGCCGGACTTCGTCGCGGCGCCGCGGCTGTCCGCCGACGGCACGCGGCTGGCGTGGCTGCAGTGGAACCACCCGTCGATGCCGTGGGACGCCGTCGAGCTGCGCGCGCGCAACCTGGGGACCGGCGAGGAGGTGCTCATCGCGGGCGGCCCGGGGGAGTCGGTCGCCGAGCCCGCCTGGCAGCCGGACGGCTCGCTGTGGTTCATCTCCGACCGCACCGACTGGTGGAACCTCTACCGCTGGCAGAAGGGCGCCGACATCGCCACGGTGATCCGCGCGGACGCCGAGATCGGCGTGCCGGGCTGGACGTTCGACTCCGCCCGCTACGCCGTCCTGCCCAGCGGCGACGTCGTGTTCGCGCGCCGGTCGCGCGGAGCGGACACGCTCGCGCGGCGCACGCCCGACGGCACCGTCACCGACCTCGACGCGCCCTTCACCGCCGTCGCCGCCGTCCGCGCGGCCGGCGACGGGACGGTCGTGGTCGTCGCCGGCTCGCCGACGGCCGAGCTGGGCGTCCACCGGGTCCGCCCGACCACCGGCTACGTCGAGACGCTCCGGCCGCCGCGCGACCTCGGCGTGGATCCCGGGTTCGTGTCGGTGCCCGAGCACCTGAGCTTCCCCTCCGACGGCGGGCGCACGGCCTACGCGCTCTACTACCCGCCCGCCCACCCCGACCTGTCCGGGCCGGCAGGCGACCTCCCGCCGCTCCTCGTGGTCATCCACGGCGGCCCGACCGCGGCCGCCGTGCCGGTGCTCTCGACGTCCGTGCAGTACTGGACGAGCCGCGGTTTCGCCGTCGTCGACGTCAACTACGGCGGGTCGACCGGGTACGGCCGGGCCTACCGCGAGGAGCTCACGGGGCAATGGGGCGTCGTCGACGTGGCCGACTGCCTCGCCGCCGCCCGCCACCTCGCCCGGCGCGGCCTCGTCGACCCGGCCCGGATGGCGATCCGCGGCGGCTCCGCCGGCGGCTTCACCACGCTGGCCGCGCTCGCCCGCGACGACACGCCGTTCGCCGCCGGGGCGGACCACTTCGGGGTCGCGGACCTGGAGGCGCTGGCCACCGACACGCACAAGTTCGAGAGCCACTACCTCGACCGGCTCGTCGGGCCGTACCCGGCCGCGCGCGAGGTCTACGTCGAGCGCTCGCCGATCCACCACGTCGAGCGGCTGTCGCGCCCGCTGATCGTCCTGCAGGGCGACGAGGACCCGATCGTCCCGCCCAACCAGAGCGAGATGATCGTCGAGGCGCTGCGCAAGCGCGGCGTGCCCGTCGCCTACCTGCTCTTCCCCGGCGAGCAGCACGGCTTCCGGCGGGCCGAGCACATCCGGCGCGCGCTCGACGCCGAGCTGTCGTTCTACTCCCAGGTCCTGGGCTTCCCGCTGCCTCCGGAGGAGGGCATCGAGCCGGTCGAGGTGGAGAACCTGGGATGAGGGTCCGGCTCAGCCGACCCCGACCCCCTCGGGCTCCTCCTCCACCACCGCCGCGGGGCCCGCGCCGCCACCGGACTTGGCGCTGCGCCGGGTGCGCTTCTCCAGGATCTTCGCGAGCCACGCGAGCAGCAGGCACATCGAGATGTAGATCGCCGCGATGACGGTCGCGACCGGCAGGATCGGCGACCCGAGCTGGCCCTGCCCTCCCAGGTAGCGCGCCTGGTAGAGCAGCTCGGGGTAGAGGATGAGGAAGCCGAGCGCGGTGTCCTTGAGGACCACGACGAGCTGGCTGACGATCGTCGGCAGCATCGAGCGGATCGCCTGCGGCAACAGGACGTTCGTCATGACCTGCGTCTTGCGCATCCCGAGCCCGTACGCCGCCTCCGACTGGCCGCGCGGCAGGGACCGCACGCCCGCCCGGAAGATCTCGGCGAGCACGGACCCGTTGTAGAGCATGAGGCCCAGCACGACGGCCCAGAACGCGGTGATCTGGATGGCCAGGCCCTTGGTCAGGCCGTAGAACAAGATGAAGATCAGCACGAGCAGGGGGACGGCGCGGAAGAACTCCACGACGACGGCCGAAGGGCGGCTCACCCACCGGTGGTCGGAGAGCCTGCCCGCTGCGAAGACCGCGCCGAACAGCATCGACAGCACCGCGGCCACCGCGAACGCCCTGACCGTGTTCCACAGCGCGCCCAGCAGGAGCAGCTGGATGTTCTTGTACTGGATCCACTCCCACACGCGCGGTGAGAACTGGCCGGCGACGGCCAGGCGGTAGAGGACGTACCCGACGACGGCGAGCAGCGCCAGCACGCCGACCACGCCGACGAGGCGGTAGCGGGCCCGCGCCCGTGGGCCGGGCACGTCGAAGAGCACTGTCATCGGGCCACGCTCCAGGTCCGTTCCAGATGCCGCTGCGCGAGCGTCAACGGCACGACGAGCAGGAGGAAGCCCAGCGCCACCCACAGCAGGCCGACGAAGACGTTGTAGCCGAGCTCGGAGAGCCGCTGGTAGATCCCTCCCGCCTCGAAGACCGAGAAGCCCGCCGCGATCGTCGTGTTCTTGAGCAGGGCGATCTCGACGTTCGTCAGCGGCGGCACGACCGAGCGCAGCGCCTGCGGGAGCACGATCGCCGAGAGCGTCTGCCCGAACGAGAAGCCCAGCGCCCGCGACGCCTCCGCCTGGCCGACCGGCACCGTGTTCACCCCCGACCGGACGACCTCGCACACGAACGCCGACGTGTACACGATCAGCGCGACGCAGGCGCGGGTGAAGAAGGACAGGTCGAGGACGGCAAGCCGGGGGTAGGCGAACGCGAAGAAGAAGAAGACCAGGGTGAGCGGCGTGTTGCGGACGATGTTGACGTAGCCGGTGCCGAAGGCGCGCAGCACCGGCACCGGGCTGACGCGCATCGCGGCCAGCAGGAGCCCGCCGAGGAGCGAGCCGATGGCGGACACCACGAACAGCTCGACCGTCCCGAGGAACGCGCTGCCGTACAGCCCGAGGTTGTCGAGCAGGACGTTCACGGCCGCTCACCCACCGGCGGTCAGTAGCGCTGCAGCGGCGGCGGCGACGCGGACGAGCCCGACTTGCCCAGCGTCGCGTCGTAGATCTTCTGCCAGGTGCCGTCGTCGTAGGACGCCTGCAGCAGGTCGTCGATCTTGCCGCGCAGCGCCGCGTCGTCCTTGTTCAGGCCGATGCCGTAGGGCTCCTGCGAGAACGTGTCGCCGACGACCTTGAGCTGCTCGGGCTGCTGGGACGCGTACCCCTTGAGGATCGCGTCGTCGGTGGTGACGGCGTCGACCTGGTTCGAGAGCAGCTGGTCGACGCACTGGCTGTAGGTCTGGAACTCGATGATGTTGCCCGACTCGGTGAGCGACTGGTCCTTGACCCGCTGGATCGGCGTCGAGCCGGTCACCGAGCAGACCTTTCCGGCATTCCGGACCGCGCCCAGCTCGGCTTCGCCGACGTCGCCTCGCGCGAAGGCCGCTGGCGCGTGTATTCGGTGCAGGTGCGCGACCACGTGATCCAGGTCGCACAGCCCTACGCGGTGCGCAATCGCATCGCCGCCACGGTCGCGCTGCGCACCGCATGGCCGCTGGTCGCCGTTCTGCCGCTGCTCGGGCTGCTGATCTGGTTCACCGTCGGCCGCGGGCTGTAGCCACTCGAGCGCCTGGCGCGCGACGTCGGGCGCCGTTCGCCGGATGCGCTCGAGCCGCTTTTCCGCAGCGCGGGCTGCCGGAAGAGGTGCGGCCGCTGGTGGAAATCATTGAACGACCTGCTGCAGCGGCTCGAGCGCGCCCTGCAGACTCAGCGCGCATTCGTCGCCGATGCGGCGCACGAGCTGCGCACGCCTCTTACCGCGCTGCGCCTGCAGGCCCAGATCGCCGAGCGTCGCCCCGATCCACCCGCCCTGTCAAGTCCTCAGAGACCCGCGAGCCTCAACCGGTCAGCGTCCAATGCCAGCCAATTCGCCCAGCTTCTCGTCGGGATGAGCCTCCAGGTAGTCATCGAGCGACCGCATCGCGAGGCTCGTATGTGGGTAGAACGGGAAGGCCACCGGCCCCACGTCGAAGAGGTCCTGAGCCTGAGTCAGCGTCCGCTCCCAGACCCCATCGGCCGCCTTGGCCCAGGCATCGCCACCCGGAGCCAAGGTGAAAGAGAAGCTCGCTCCGGTCAGGTCACGCCGTTCCATCGGGGCGATCACGAGATCCCGAAGGGCCCGAGAGGTCGGCGGGGTGGCCTCGATCTTGAGCCCGATGGCATCCGATTCGATGCGGAGCGTTCCCGAGGAGACCCGACCCAAAAGGAAGTTCGGGTCATGGTTGAACAGCAGCCGGACATCGGCTCCGGCGGTGATCGCGGAGTCGAAGAAGCCCGGAGCGATCCGC
>CAVSJZ010000043.1:0-218944 GCA_963728105.1 uncultured Actinomycetota bacterium
ACCGGGTCGCCGGCATGGCGAAGATGGCTCGGGGGCGGCACGCAGGACGTTGCCCGCCCTCGACCACCCCTGCGTCGCACCGCTGGGCGGGCCGCCGGCGGGTACGGTGGCGCGGTGAGCCGGCCGCGGGTCGTCGTCGTCGGGGCCGGCTTCGCCGGCCACACCGCCGCACGCGGCCTCCTGCGGGCGCTGGGCGACACCGCCGAGATCACCGTCGTCGACCCGCGCGACCACTTCCTCTACCTGCCGCTGCTGCCCGAGGTCGCGGCCGGGACGCTGGACCCGCGCCGGATCGCCGTCCCGCTGACGGAGACGCTGCGGGGCGCCCGGCTCGTGCTCGGCTCGGTCGACGCCCTCGACGTCGACGCCCGCACGGTCGGCTGGACCGGCCCGGACGGCGACCGCGGCGTCACGCACTACGACCGGCTCGTGCTCGCGGCGGGCAGCGTCAACAAGCTGCTGCCGATCCCCGGCGTCGCCGAGAACGCCCACGGCTTCCGCAGCCTCGGCGAGGCGCTCTACCTGCGCGACCATCTCGTCCGGCAGGTCGAGGAGGCCGCCGCGAACCCCACCGGCGCGGACTGCGACGCCCGCTGCACCGTCGTGGTCGTCGGCGCCGGCTACACCGGCACCGAGGTCGCCGCGCAGGGGGGTGCGGCTCACCGACGCCGCGGTGGCCGCGCATCCCGTCCTGCGCGACCGGGTGCGTTGGCTACTGGTCGACACGGCCGACCGCATCCTGCCGGAGCTGGACCCGCGGCTCTCCCGCAGCGCGACGCGGGTCCTGCGGCGGCGCGGCGTCGAGGTGCGCACCGGCGAGTCGGTGGCCGAGGCGCTGCCGGGACGGGTCCGGCTGACCGGCGGCGAGGAGGTCGCGACCCGCACGCTCGTGTGGTGCGTCGGCGTCCGCCCGGACCCGCTCGTCGCGGGCCTCGGCCTGGCGACCGACCGCGGCCGGCTCGTCGTGGGCACCGACCTGGCCGTCCCCGGTCATCCGGAGATCGTCGCCTGCGGGGACGCTGCGGCCGTCCCCGACGTCACGCGGGACCGGAGGCCGACGGCGATGACCGCGCAACACGCGACCCGCCAGGGAGCGCTCGCCGCGCGGAACGTCGCCGCCGCGCTCGGCCGGGGCACGGCGGGCACCTACCGCCACCACGACCTCGGCTTCGTCGTCGAGCTCGGCGGCCGCGACGCCGCGGCGAACCCGCTGGGCGTGCCGCTGTCGGGCCTGCCGGCGGCCGCGGTGACGCGCGGCTACCACCTGCTGGCGATGCCGGGCAACAGGGTGCGCGTCGCGGCGGACTGGCTGCTCGGCGGGCTGACCGCCCCGTCACCGGTGCAGCTGGGGCTCGTGCGCGCCGCGCAGGTGCCGCTGGAGTGCACCGCAGTCGGTTGACGCATACCGCCGGCGCGGCCGCCGTCCCTACCGTCCACCCGAGGTGGGAGATGGCGGTCGCGCTGGCGGGGCGACGGGCGGGGCTGGCCCGGCTGTCGGCCGTGCTCGCGTGCCCCCGGGGCGCAGCGCTGCTCCTGCGCGGCGACCCGGGCATCGGGAAGTCGGCGCTGCTCGCCGAGACCGCCGCGACGGCAGCCGGGGCCGGCCGGCTCGTGCTGGCGACCGTGGGGGTGCAGGCCGAGCCCGGGATCCCGTTCGCGGGGGCTCCACCAGCTCCTCGCGCCGCTCCTGGGCGCCGAGGACGCCCTGCCCGCCCGCCACCGCGACGCCATCCGGACGTCGTTCGGCCTCGCCGAGGGCGAGCGGCCCGAGCTGTTCCTCACCGCCGAGGCCGTCCTCGCCCTGCTCACCGCCGTCGCCCGCGAGCGGCCGGTCCTGCTCTCCGCCGACGACCTGCAGTGGCTCGACCCGCCGTCCGCGGAGGTGCTCGCGTTCGTGAGCAGGCGCCTCGCCGGTGGGCCGCGGATCGTGCTGGTCGTCGCGGCCGTGCGCACCGGCTACCCCGACGGCCGGCTGCCCGGTGCGGACGTCCTGGAGCTGACCGGGATCGACGACGCAGCGGCCGACGAGCTGCTCACCCGGCACGCGCCCGCCCTCGGGGCCCGGACCCGCCGGCGGAATCCGGCGCGAGGCCGCCGGCAACCCGCTCGCGCTCCTCGAGCTGTCCCGCAGCTGGGACGCTCCCGCGCTGGACGGGCCGGAAGGCGCGAGCCCGACGCTCTCCGAGCGCCTCGAGCGCGCCTTCGCCGCCCGCATCGCGGACCTGCCGCCGGCCGTCCGCGACGCCGTCCTCGTCGCCGCGGCCGACCCCTCCGACGACGTCGAGGAGCTCCGCCGGGCGGCGGCCGAGCTGACCGGCGCGCCGGCGCCCGCCCCCTACGCCGTCGCCGAGCGGGCCGGGCTGCTCGCCGTCCGCGACGGGCGCCTGTCCTTCCGCCATCCGCTCGTGCGCTCCGGCATCCTGCAGTCGGAGAGCCTGGCCCGCCGGCAGGCCGCGCACGCGGCGATCGCCCGTGCGCTGCCGGAGGCGCCCTACCGGCGCGCATGGCACCGGGCGCAGTCGATCGTCGGCCCGGACGACGCGGTCGCCGACGAGCTCGAGGAATGGGCCACCCGGGCCGCCGGCCGCGGCGCCGTGCTGTCGGCGATCGCCGGCCTCGACCGCGCGGCCCAGCTGACCGCGGACCCCGCCCGCCGCGGCCACCGCCTGCTCGTCGCCGCCGAGCACGCGTTCGACCCGGGCCGGGCCGACCTGCTCTTCCGCCTGCTCGACGCCGCCAGGGCGACGGAGCTCGGCGAGCTCGACGCGGCCCGGCTGCAGTGGCTGGGAGAGATCCTCGACGACGGCCGCCCCGGCGACGCCGTCCGGGTGCTCGAGCTGTGCGCCATGGCCCGGCGCTCCGCCGCGGCGGCCGATCCGGACCTCGCGCTGAACCTGCTGCTCGGCGCCGCGCTGCGCTGCTGGTGGGCCGACACCGGGCCGGCCGCCCGGGCGGCCGTCGTCGCGACGACGGAGGGGCTCGGCCTGCCACCCGACGCCCGCACCACGGCGATACTGGCCGTCGCCGAGCCGGTCGGGCGGGGGGCCGTCGTCAGCGCCCGGCTCGACGCGCTGGACGGCGGCCGCAAGACCCGCCCGCGACGACCCTGCCCGCGACGACCCTGCCCGCGACGACCCTGCCCGCGACGAACGGGACGGCGCCCGGCTGCGCCTGCTCGGGATGGCGGCGCACGCCATCGGGGACTCGCCGCGGGCGGGCGCGCTGCTCGACCGCGCGGAGGTGCTCCTGCGCGAGCAGGGCCGGCTCGGGCTGCTCGCGCACGTCCTCAGCATGCAGGTGGTCATCCGGCTGGAGCTGGGGAACCTGGCGGGGGCCGTCGCGGCCGTCGAGGAGGGGCTGCGGGTCGCGGAGGACACCGGCCAGCCCACCTGGTCGACCGGCACGCTCGTGTGCGCCGCCCGCGTCGAGGTGATGGCCGGGAACCGCCGGCGCGTCCTCGACCTCGCCGCGGAGGCCGAGCTGGCCGCGCACCGCAGGCGGCTCAACGACCTGCTGGCGTGCGCGCAGCTCGTGCGCGGGCTCGCGCACCTCGACGCCGGGCGCCCCGACCTCGCCTACCCCGCGTTCCGGGCCCTGTTCGACCCGGCCGACCCGAGCTTCCACCGGCGCCAGCGCTTCGACGGCGTGATGTTCCTGGCCGAGACCGCGGCCGCGACCGGCCACGCCGCGGAGGGCCGGGACGTCATGGCGGGCCTGGAGGCCGTCGCGGCGACCACCCCCGCGCCGCTGCTGCACGCCCAGCTCCTGCACGCCCGCGCCGTCCTCGCGCCGCCCGAGCGGGCGGAGGCCCTGTTCCGGGTCGCGCTCGCCGCGGACCTGGGGCGCTGGCCGTGGGTCCGGGCCCGTGTCGAGCAGGCCTACGCCCTGACCCTCGCCGCCGACCGGCCGGCGGAGGCGGCCGCGCTGCTGAGCGCGGCGCGGGACACGTTCGACGCCACCGGGGCCCGCACCTGGGCGCGGCAGGCGGGTGAGCTGCTCGCCCGGCTGGGGGCCGGCGGTCGATGATGGGGACGGCTGACGGGAGGGGTGACGGGACCGAGATGACGCGGACGTCCGCGGCCGCGCTGGTCGGGCGGAGCGCCGAGCTGGCCGTCCTCATCGACGCGGTCGGGCGGATCCCGGACGGGGGCGGCGCCCTGGTCGTGCACGGCGCCGCCGGCATCGGCAAGTCGGTCCTGCTCGCGGCGGCGGAGGCGGCCGCAGCCGACGCCGGGTTCACGGTCCTCGCGACGACGGGCGTGGAGAACGAGACGAACCTGCCCTTCGCGGGCCTGTACGCGCTCCTCCTGCCGGTCCTCGACCGCGCCGCCGCGCTCGCGCCACCCCAGCGGCGCGCGCTGCTCACGGCGTTCGGCCAGGAGGACGGGCCCGCGCCCGAGCCGTTCCTCATCGGGCTCGCCGCGCTCAACCTGCTGACGGAGGCCGCGGCCGCCCGTCCGGTGCTGCTGGTCGTCGACGACGTCCACTGGCTGGATTCCCCGTCCCACCAGGTGCTGGGCTTCCTCGCGCGCCGGCTGGGCCGCGACCCGGTCCTGCTGGTCGGCACCGTCCGCGACGGTAATGCCAGCCCGCTGCTCGACGCCGGCCTGCCGACGCTGTCCGTGCGGAGCCTCGACGACGCCGCCGCGCGGGCGCTGCTGCGCCGGCACGCCGGCGACCTCGGCGCCGCCGACCACGAGCGCATACTGGGCCAGGCCCTCGGCAACCCGCTGGCCCTCGTCGAGCTGCCCGCCGCGGTGCGGTCCGCGGGCGCGGTGACGGAGTGGACGGCCGCGCCGATGCCGCTCAACGCGCGCCTGGAGCGGGCCTTCGCCGCCCGGCTGCCCGACCTGGACCAGCCCACCCGCGACGCCCTGCTCGTCGCCGCCGTCGACAGCGAGAACCACGTCGCCGAGATCCTGGCGGGCGCGGCCGCGCTCGCGCCAGGGACGCCGGCCCCCGGCGTCGCGGTCCTCGACGCCGCCGTGGCCGCCGGCCTCGTCCGGATCGCCGGCGCGCGCCTGACCTTCCGCCACCCGCTGGTGCGCTCGGGGGTCCTGCAGTCGGAGTCGGCGTTCCGGCGGCAGGCCGCGCACGCGGCGCTGGCCGCGGTGCTCGCGGGCGAGCCCTACCGGCGGACCTGGCACCGCGCACACGCGATCGTCGGCCCCGACGACGACGTCGCCGACGAGCTGGAGTACGCCCACGGCATCGCCGTCGGCCGCGGCTCGGCCGCCGCCGCCATCGCCGCGCTGGAGCGCTCGGCCCAGCTCACCTCGTCCTCGGCCACCCGGGGCCGGCGGCTGCTGCTGGCGCCGAGCACGCTTTCGAGCTCGGCCGCGCCGGCCTGGTCGACCGGCTGCTCGCCGCGGCCGCCCGCGACTCGCTGACCGCGTTCGAGCGGGCCCGCATGGAGTGGCTGCGGGAGATCTTCAACGACGGGGTGCCCGGGGACGCGGCCCGGGTCGCCGAGCTGGCCGGGATCGCCGAGGCCTGCGCGACGGCCGGCCACCGCGACCTCGGGCTGAACCTGCTGCTGGGCGCCGCGCTGCGCTGCTGGTGGGCCGACACCGGCCCGCGGGCCCGCGCGCTCGTGGTCAGCACGGCGCGCCGGCTGTTCGAGCCGTCGTGCGACGCCCGCTACGTCGCGGTACTGGCCGTCGCCGAGCCCGTCCTGGAGAGCCGGGCCGTGGCGGCGCTGCTCGCCGGCGTCGTCGTCGAGCGCGAGACCGACGCCAACGCGCTGCGGCTCTACGGGATGGCCGCGCACGCGATCGGCGACCCCGTCCGCAGCACGGACTTCCTCGACCGGGCCGAGTCCCGGCTGCGCCAGCAGGGTCGGCTCGGGCTGCTCTCGCACGTCCTGACGATGGGGATCGGCGACCGGCTCGAGCTGGGGGACTGGGAGCGCGCGCTGGGCTCGGCGGAGGAGGGCAGGCGCATCGCCCACGACACCGGCCAGCCGATCTGGGACACCGGCACGCTCGCGCTGACCGCGATGGTGGTCGGCCTGCGCGGCGACAACGACGAGGCCCAGCGCCTCGCCGCGGAGGCCGAGCACCAGGCCGACGGGCGGCGGCTGACCAACCTGCTCGCGTGCGTCCAGCTCGCCCGCGGGTTCGGGTTCGTCGCAGTCGGCCGGCACGCCGAGGGGTACTCGGCCCTGCGGCGCCTGTTCGACCCGGCCGACCCCTGCTTCCACCCGTCCGAGCGCTTCCACGGCGTCATGTACCTAACCGAGGCGGCCGCCCACGCCGGCATGCACGCCGACGTGCAGCCGATCGTCGCCGGCCTGGAGGAGATCTCCGCGACCAGCGCGTCGGCGACGCTGCACACGCACCTGGCCTACGCGCGCGCGGTGCTGGCCGACGACGGGGACGCCGAGGCCCGCTACGCCGAGGCGCTCGGGCGCGACCTGACCCGCTGGCCGCTGGTGCGCGCGCGCCTCCAGCTCGCGCACGGGGCGTGGCTGCGCCGGCAGCGGCGGGTCGGACAGGCCCGGTCACCGCTGCGGTCGGCGCTGGTGACCCTCGACGTCATCGGCGCGCGGACCTGGGCCGACCAGGCCCGGGCCGAGCTGCGCGCGGCGGGCGAGGCCGACCCGCAGCAGGAGCGGCCAGCCGTGCACGAGGTCCTCTCCCCGCAGGAGGCGCAGATCGCCCGGCTCGTCGCGCAGGGCCTGTCGAACCGGGAGATCGGCGAGCAGCTCTACCTGTCGCCGCGGACGGTCGGCTCGCACCTCTACCGCATGTTCCCGAAGCTCGGCATCACCTCGCGCGGCCAGCTCGCCGCCCGGCTCGCCGGCCAGGCCGGGCCGCCCTGACCGCCGTCACAGGGTCGTGACGAGACCGCCGTCGATCCGCACGTCGGCGCCGGTCACGTTCGCCGCCCGGTCGCTCGCGAGCCAGACGACGAGGTCGGCCACCTCCTCCGGCCGCGAGAAGCGCCCGGTCACGGACTGCGCCGCGGCGCCCTTCGCCACCTGGGCGGGATCGAGCCCCGTCGCCGCGGCGACGGTCGCGGCGACCCCGCCGGCACCGAGCCAGAGGTCGGTCGCCACCGGCCCGGGGCTGACGGTGACCACCCGCACGCCCCGCGGGCCGACCTCCTTCGACAGCGACTTCGCCAGGTTCGCGAGCGCGGCCTTCGCGGCGCTGTAGTCGATCACGTTGGGGTCCGGGAGCACGGCGTTGACCGACGCCACGCTGACGACCACGCCGGCACCTCGCTCCAACATCCCCGGCAGGACGGCCCGGCAGGCCCGCACGGCCGCCATGAGGTCGAGGTTCAGCGTCGCCGCCCAGTCCTCGTCGGTCACGGAGAGGAACCCGCCGGGGCGGGCCGGGGCCGACCCGACGTTGTTGACGAGGATGTCGACGGGCTCACCCGCGGCGGTGACCAGGCGGCCGGGGCCGTCCGGGTCGGCGAGGTCCACCGCGACGCTGCGGACGCCCGGCAGCGCGTCCAGCTCCGGCGCGGCGTGCCGGGCGCCCGCGACGACCTCGACGCCCTCCGCCGCCAGCGCCCGCACGACCGCGAGGCCGATGCCCTTGCTCGCGCCGGTCACCACGGCCCGCCGGCCGCGCAGCCCCAGCTCCATCCCAGCACCTCCGGTTCTCCCGCGGAGGACGCTAGGGGCCCGGGCGGGAGCGGGCTTCGGTCGATCGACTGTGCGGGCCGGCCGTCACCGTCAGCCGCGCGTCCGGGCGGCATCCGGGCCCGAGGCGAGCCGACGCGGCCGGTCCCGCGCCCCCGGGGTCGGTCCGCCCGGGTCTGCCCGCGCAGGACCGGTCTGCTCGCGCGTCGTTGGTCTGCTCGTGCGTCCCCGGTGTGCTCGCGCGTCCCTGGTGTGCTCGCGCGTCCCCGGTGTGCTCGCCTGCCCCCGGTCTGCTCGCGTGCGGTCGGGCTCGGCGCGCGCTGTCGACCGCGAGCGGTCGCCCCCCGGCGCGCGAACGCCCGCGGTCGGGCGGTCTCGCCGTGCGGTGGGCCGACCGGCGGCGCGGCCGGCGCGCAGGGCCGGGCGCCGGCTGCGGTGGACGGCCCGGGCCCGCTGCGGTGGACGCCGGCGTGCCCCCGGTCTGCTCGCGCGTCCCCGGTCTGCTCGCGTGCCCCGGGTCTGCTCGCGTGCGGTCGGGCTGCTCGCGCGTCCCTGGTGTGCTCGCGTGCGGCCGGGCTCGGCGCGCGCCGTCGACCGCGTGCGGGTCGTCCCCCGGCGCGCGAACGCCCGCGGTCGGGCGGTCTCGCCGTGCGGTGGGCCGACCGGCGGCGCGGTCGGCGCGCAGGGCCGGGCGCCGGCTGCGGTGGACGGCCCGGGCCCGCTGCGGTGGACGCCGGCGTGCCCGCCGGTCTGCTCGCGTGTCCCCGGTCTGCTCGCGCGTCCTCGGTCTGCTCGCGTGGGGTCGGGCTGCTCGCGCGTCCCCGGTCGTGCTCGCGTGGGGTCGGGCTCGGCGCGCGCTGTCGACCGCGTGCGGGTCGCCCCCCGGCGCGCGAACGCCCGCGGTCGGGCGGTCTCACCGTGCGGTGGGCCGACCGGCGGCGCGGTCGGCGCGCAGGGCCGGGCGCCGGCTGCGGTGGACGGCCCGGGGCCCGCTGCGGTGGACGCGGCCCGCCGCCTTTCCTACCGTACGTAGCGATGGCAACGACCGTCCCGGCGCCGGAGGGCCTCCACGAGCGGGGGACGGTCGGCTACCGCAGGCTCGGCTTCGCGATGTGGTGCGCCGGGCTGGCCACGTTCGTGCTCATCTACGCCCCGCAGGGGCTGCTGCCCACGCTCGCGGTGCGGTTCGGGGTCTCGTCCGCGACGTCGAGCCTCGCGCTGTCGGCGACGACGCTCGCGCTCGCGCTCGCCGTCGTCCCGCTCTCCGCGGTGGCGGAGTCCTGGGGCCGCACGCGCGTCATGACCGCGGCGCTCGCGGCGGCCGCCATGCTGGGCCTGGTCGCGCCGCTCGCGCCGTCGTTCGCCGTGCTCGTCGCCGTGCGCGGGCTGGAGGGCGTCGCGCTGGCCGCGCTGCCGGCGCTGGCGATGGCGCACATGACGCGGGAGGTGGCGCCGCGGCATCTCGGCGGCGCGGTCGGCCTGCTCATCGCGGGCAACACCATCGGCGGCCTGTCCGGCCGGCTCGTCGCGTCCGGCGTCGCCGACGTCGCGGGCTGGCGGGTCGGGTTGCTGGTCGTCGGGCTGGTGTCGCTCGCCTGCACGGCAGCGTTCCGGCTGGCGCTGCCGGCGCCGCGGGCGGCTGCCGCGGCGCCGGTGCGGCTGCGCGAGCTCGGCGGCCAGGTGCTGACGCATGTGCGCGACCCCGGCCTCGCGTGCCTGTTCACCGTCGGGTTCCTGCTGATGGGCGCGTTCGTCACCGTCTACAACTTCCTGGGCTTCCGGCTGCTGCGCCCGCCGTTCGACCTGCCGGCGCCCCTGGTCGCGCTGATCTTCCTCGGCTACCTGGCGGGCTCGTGGGCGTCGACGGCGGCCGGCCGCCTCGGCGACCGGTTCGGCCGCCGGACGGTGCTGTGGACGGGCGCCGCCGTCGCGATCGCGGGCATCGCGGTCACGCTGCCGCCGTGGCTGCCGACCGTGCTGGTCGGCCTGCTCGTGCTCACCGTCGGGTTCTTCACGGGGCACTCGGTGGCGAGCAGCTGGGTCGGGCGCCGCTCGGCGGTGCTGCGCGGCGGGTCGCCCGCGGTGGCGTCGTCGCTGTACCTGCTGTGCTACTACGCCGGCAGCAGCGTCGGCGGGACACTCGGGGGCGTGGTGTTCGACCACGCGGGCTGGCCCGGCGTCGTCGTGTACGTCGCCGCCCTGCTCGCCGGGGCGCTCGCGTTGGGGCTGGGCCTGCGCCGGGTGGCGGCGCTCGGCGTGGCCTGACGGGTTCGCGCGCCGAGGGGCTGCCCGCGCGCCGTCGACGACGCGCGGGTGGACAGGAGGCGCGCGGGTGGACAGGAGGCGCGCGGGTAGCCAGGAGGCGCGCGGGTAGCCAGGAGGCGCGCGGGTAGCCAGGAGGCGCGCGGGTAGCCAGGAGGCGCGCGGGTAGCCAGGAGGCGCGCGGGTAGCCAGGAGGCGCGCGGGCAGCCAGAAGGCGCGCGGGCAGCCAGAAGGCGCGCGGGCAGCCAGAAGGCGCGCGGGCAGCCAGAAGGCGCGCAGCCAGAAGGTGCGCGGGGATCCGGGCGGCCGTCAGGCGGGGCCCGTCGGGACGCGGCCGTTCCCGCCCGCCTGGCCCACGGACCGGCCCATGCGCTCGACGGCCTCGGTGAGGATCGCCGCGGACGTCCCGAAGTTGAGCCGGACGTGGCCGGCTCCCGGCGGCCCGAACGTGCTGCCGGTCGACAGCGCCACCCGCGCGTGCTCCAGGAAGGCGGCGGCGGGCCCCGCGGTCGTGGTGATGTCGCCGCGGCCGGCGTCGCCGTCGTCGGCCCCGGGCAGGCCGGTCGCGCGGCAGTCCAGCCAGGCCAGGAACGTCGCCTGCGGCGGGGTCCAGGCGACGGCGGGCAGGTGCCGCGCGAGCAGGCTCGACAGGAGGGACCGGTTGGCGTCGAGCCCGGCGAGCAGGGCGTCCAGCCACGGCTCGCCGCGCTCCAGCGCCGCGGTGTGTGCGAGAACGCCCAGGTGGCTCGGCCCGTGGCTGACGATCTCCGGCAGCCGCGCCAGGTCGGCCGCCGCCCCGGTTCCCGCGTACAGCACGGCCGCCTTGACACCGGCGAGGTTCCAGCCCTTGGACGCCGACGTGAGCGCGAACGCGTCGGACCCGCCCGCGACGGCCAGGTAGGGCGTGAACGTCGCGCCGGGCAGGACCAGCGGGGCGTGGATCTCGTCGACCACGACCCGGACCCCGTGCCGCTCCGCCAGCTCGGCCACCCGCCCCAGCTCGGCGGCGGTGTGGACGACGCCGGTCGGGTTGTGCGGGCTGCACAGCAGGTACGCCGCGGCGCGGCCGCCGCCGCGGGCCCGGCCGAAGGCCTCGTCCAGCGCGTCGAGGTCGAGCCGGCCGCCCGGCCCGAGCGGGACGTCGAGGACCGTCCGGCCGGCGTGCTCGACGAAGGCGAAGAAGGGCGGGTAGACGGGCGGGTTGACGATCACCGTGTCGCCCGGCCCGGTCACCAGCCGCAGGGCCTCGGCTGCACCGGTCATGACGTCGGCGACCAGCGCCGAGCGCTCGACGGGGAAGCCGGACCAGCCCCACCGCCGCTCGGCGAACGCCGCGAGCGCCTCCGGGTAGGCGGGGCCGTATGCGTAGCCGGTGTCCCCGCGCCGGACCGCGTCGACGAGCGCGGCCGCGACCGGCTCCGCGAGCTCGACGTCCATCTCCGCGACCCACAGCGGCAGGACGTCCTCGGGGAACGTGCGCCACTTCGCGCTGGTCCGGGTGCGCAGCGCCGCGAGGGGCAGCGCTTCCAGCGGGTTGGCGAGCATCGTTCTGGCCACGCGCCGACGGTAGCTGCCGCGTGCTGCCGGGGGCACGCCGCGCCCGCCGCGGGTACCACCGACGTGGTACGGACGCGCCCCGCCGGGCTGACGATCCGCGCGCGCGGCGCCGCGATCCTCGACCGCGTGCCCGCCTCGCTCCTCGACCTCGCCCGCCTGCAGTTCGCGCTGACCGCCGCCACCCACTTCCTGTTCGTCGCGCTGACACTGGGGCTGGCCACGCTCGTCGCGGGCGTGCAGACCGCCGCGACCGTCACCGGCAGCCCGGTGCTGGAGCGGATGACGCGGTTCTGGGGCCAGCTCTACGTCGTCAACTACGCCGTCGGGATCGTCACCGGCCTGGTCATGGAGCTGGAGCTGGCCATGGACTGGAGCGGGCTCGCGCGGTTCGCCGGCCCGGTGTTCGGCTCGGCGCTCGCCATGGAGACGCTGGTCGCGTTTGCCGTCGAGGCCACGGTCCTCGGTCTGTGGATCTTCGGATGGGGGCGCCTGCCCCGGTGGGTGCACCTCGCGCTGATCTGGGTCGTGGTCCTGACGGCCTACGCCTCGGCGTACTGGGTACTGGTGGCCAACGGGTTCCTGCAGCACCCCGTCGGGGCGCGGGTCGAGGGCGGCGTGCTGCAGCTCACCGACCCGGCCGCCGTGCTGGCCAACCCCAACGCCGTCGTGGCGTTCTGGCACATACTGGCCGGGGGACTGGTCACCGCCGGGTTCTTCGTCGCCGGTGTGAGCGCGTTCCACCTGCGGAGGCGGTCGGCCGACGTCGAGGTCTACCGCCGGTCGCTGCGGGTCGGGGTGTTCACGACCCTGCCGGCGCTGGTGCTCAGCATCGTCGTGGGCGTCGTCCAGTTCGGGGTGGTCGCGCAGACGCAGCCGATGAAGCTCGACGTGTTCACCGGGCGGAGCGCCGAGATCGCCCGGCTGCAGGCGGCGGCCGTCGCCGCCTTCGGGCCCGGCGACTACGTCCCCGACCCGGGCTGGGCCCTCGCGGCCGACGTCATGCTCTACGGCTGGGTCGCCATGGCCGTCGTCTCGCTGGTCTCGGTCGTCTTCGCGGGCCGCCGGGCGTCGGTGCTGGGGTGGCGGGCCTGGCACGCCGTGTTGGTCGCAGCCGTCCCGTTGCCGTTCGTCGCGATGGTCGCGGGCTGGGTGTTCCGGGAGACCGGCCGCCAGCCATGGACGGTCTACGGCCTGCTCCGCACGAGCGATGCCGTGTCGCCGCTCCCGCCCGCGGCCGCCGTCGCGTCGCTGCTGGCGTTCTCCGTGCTGTTCGCGGCGCTGGTCACGGTCAACGTCGGCCTGCTGATCCGGCACGCTCGGCGCGGTCCCGAGGGGGCTGCGCTGGGCCGCCCGCCGGGCGAGGAGCCGCTCGCCCCCGTCCCCGCGATCACCTTCTGAGGACGGTCATGGAGACGCTCGCCGTCGTCGTCCTCTCCTGGTGCGCGCTGGCCTACGCCGTGCTCGGCGGCGCCGACCTCGGCGTCGGCATCGTGCTGCACCACCTCGGCCGCGACGCCGGACAGCGCCGCGTCGTGCTCGCCGCGATCGCGCCGTTCTTCCTGGGTGACGAGGTGTGGCTCGTCGCGACCGTGGGCGTGCTGGCCGGGGCGTTCCCCGCGCTGGAGGCCCGGCTGGTGCACGGGCTGGCCGCCGCGCTGGTCCCGCTCGCCGTGGCCTGGGTGGTCCGGGACATGGGCCTGTGGCTGCGCGGGCGCGTCGGGCGCCCGGGTTGGGCGCGGGGGTGCGACGCAGCCGTCACGGCCGGGAGCGTCACGGTCGTGGCGTGCTGGGGCTGGATCCTCGCCGGCCTCGCCGCCGGGCCGCCGGCCGGCCTGCCGTACTGGCCGGCCGCACTGTCGGGGGCCGCGGCCGCCGTCGCCCTCGTCGCCGCGCACGGGCTGGGCCTCGCCCGGCTGCGGCTGACCGGCGTGCTGCGGGCGCGGGCCGGCGCCCCGGCCGGCCGGGTCGGCGGGGCGGCGGTGTTCGCGGCCACCGGGGCGGCGCTGGCGGCCGCGGTGCTCCTCGCCGGCGCGCGGTGGGCCCCGGCCGGCTCGGCGGCCGACCCGGCGACGCTCGACGTGCTCGTCCCGGCGCTGCTCGCCGTGCTGCCGCCGGTGCTGGCCGTGCAGGCCTGGGGATGGCTGCTCTTCCGCCACCGCGTGACCGCGGCGTCGTACCTGTGAGGGCACTGGCGGGCCTGCTGCCGCGTCGGGCGTGGGCGGCGTCCGGCCTGGTGGCGGCGGCGCGGGCCGGGCTGGTCGTCGGGCAGGCCGAGCTGCTCGCCCGCGCGGTGGCCGAGCGGGCGGTGCCCCTGCTCGCCGGGGTGGCCGCCGTGGCCGCCGCGCGCGCCGCGGTCGCGTGGGTGGCCGGGGTGAGTGCCGACCGGACCGCCGCCCGCGTGACGTCCGACCTGCGGCGGGCGCTGCTGCGCCTGCCCGCCGGAGCCGGCGCGACCGGCGCCGGGGCGACGCTGCTGACCAGCGGCCTCGACGCGCTCGCCGGGGCGCTGTCGGGCTACCTTCCGCAGCTGGCGCTCGCCGCCGTCGTCCCGCCGGTGGTGCTCGTGGCGCTCGGGACGGCCGACCTCCTGTCCGCGCTGGTCGTGCTCGCGATGCTCCCACTGATCCCGGTGTTCGGGGCGCTGGTCGGGCGGCGGACCCGCGACCTGACCGGGCGCCAGTGGGCTCATCTGGAGCACCTGGGCGGCCACGTTCGCGACGTGCTCGCCGGCCTGTCGACGCTGCGGGCGTTCGACCGCACCGGCCACCAGGCGGGCGTGCTCCGCCGGCTGGCCGACGGGCACCGAGTCGCGACCGTGCGGGCGTTGCGGGTCGCGTTCCTGTCCGGGCTCGTCCTGGAGCTGGCGGGCGCGCTGACGGTGGCGCTCGTCGCCGTCCCGGTCGGGCTGCGGCTGCTCGACGGCCGGCTGGGGCTGACCACGGCGCTGGTCGTGCTGTTGCTCGTCCCGGAGGCGGTGGGACCGCTGCGGACGCTGGGCACCCGGTTCCACACGGCGGGGGAGGGCATGGCCGTGGCGGCGCAGGTGCGTGCGGAGCTCGGGCCGTCGGCGGCGTCGGAGCCGGAGGCGGGCTGGCGGGTCACCGGGGGTGGGCCGGTGGCGGGGTCGGGGGAGGGCTGGCGGGTCGCTGGGGGTGGGCCGGTGGTGGCGTCGGGGTCCGGGGCCTGCGGGCGGGTCGCCGGGGGCGGCCGGGCGGCGGGCCGCCCGGCGGCGCCGGGCGAGATCCGGCTGGAGGACGTCGTGGTGCGGTTCCCGGGGCGGGCCGGCCGCGCGCTCGACGAGGTGTCGTTGACGGTCCGCCGCGGCGAGCGGCTCGCCGTCGTCGGGCCCAGCGGGGCGGGCAAGTCGACGCTCGTGCGCGTGCTGCTCGGCCTGGTCGAGCCGGAGTCCGGCCGGGTGCTGGTCGACGGGGCCGACCTGCGCGCCCTCGACCTCGACGCGTGGCGGGAGCGCCTCGCCTGGGTCCCGCAGCACCCGCACCTGTTCGCCGTGTCCGTCGCCGACAACGTCCGCCTCGGAGCGCCCGGCGCGACGCCGGCCGCGGTCCGCGCCGCCGCCGGGGCCGCGCTGGTGGACGACGTCGTCGCCGCGCTGCCCGCCGGGTACGACACCGTGCTCGGCGAGCGGGGCGCGGGGCTGTCCGCCGGGCAACGCCAGCGGCTCGCCCTGGCCAGGGCGTGGTTGCGGGACGCCCCGGTCGTGCTGCTCGACGAGCCGACCGCCCGGCTGGACCTGCGCAGCGAGGCCGCCGTCGTCGCGTCGGCGACCCGGCTGCTGGCGGGCCGCACGGCGCTCGTCGTCGCCCACCGCGCGGCGGTGCTGGCCGCGTGCGACCGGGTGGTCCGGTTGGAGGCCGGCCGGGTCGTCGCGGACGAACGGCTCCCCACCCGCGAGTCGGGCTCTGGGCCAGGCCGAGTTGCTGTGGCCGCCCGCGAGTCGGGCTCTGGGCCAGCCCGAGTTGCGGTCGAGGGCGGGGCGGCGTCGGGCGGCGGGGGTGCCCGGGTCGTCGGCGCGGTGGTCGGCGGGGCGTGGCACGCGTGATCGTGCTGCTGCGGGGCGCCGGATGGTCCCGCCTGGCCGGCGCCGCGCTGGCCGGGACGCTCGCCGAGCTTTCGGCGTGGGGGCTCACGGCCACCGCCGTCTGGCTGCTCGCCCGGGCGGCGCAGGAGCCGCCGCTCGCGACGCTCGGGCTGGCGGTCGTGGCCGTGCGCGGGTGCGCGCTCGCCCGGGGCGGGCTGCGTTGGACCGAACGGGTCGTCGGGCACGACGTCGCGCTGCGAGCCGTCGCGGACCTGCGGTCCCGCGTCTACGAGGCCCTCGCGGCCCGGCCGGGTCCCCGCGACGGCGACGCGCTGGTCGGCTTCGTCGCCGACGTCGACGCGGTCTCCGATCTGCTGCTGCGCTGCCTGCTGCCGGCGACCGCGGCGCTCGGGGTCGCCGGCGTCGCGCTCGGCTTCGCGACGGCGCTGGTCCCCGCGGCGGGCGCGGCGCTGGCCGCCGGCCTGGGCGGGTCGGTACTCGTCCTCCCCGCGGTGGCGGCGCTCGGTGCCCGCCGGGCCGCGGCCCGCGCCGCTGCCGCGCGGGCGGCCCTGGCCGTCCGCGCACTCGACCTCGTCGACGGCGCCGCCGACCTGGCCGCGTTCGGCGCCACCCGGCGCGCCCTCGCCAGCGCGGAAGCGGCCGTCGACGCGCTGGCCCGCGCCGACCGGGCCAGTGCGCAGTCCACCGCGCTGGTCTCGGCCGCCGGCGAGCTCGTCGCGGGCCTGACCGCCGCCGCGGTGACGCTCGTCGCCCTTCGCTGCGGGGCCGGCGAGGTCACGGTCGCGGTGCTGGCGATCGGGTCGCTCGCCGCCGTCGACGCCACCCGCCCACTGGCCGGGGCCGCCCGGCAGCTCGCCGAGCTGCGGCCGCCCGCCCGGCGGGTCGCCGCGCTGCTCGCCGACCCGGCCGTCCCCCGTTCGTGTCGCCGTGACCGGAAAGCGGGCGGGCAGCGGGTCGAGCTCGAGGGGGTCCACGTCCGCTACGGGGGCGCCGTCGCACTCGACGGCGTCGACCTGCGGATCGACCCGGGCCGCTCGGTCGCCGTCGTCGGGGCCAGCGGCGCCGGCAAGAGCACCCTCCTGCACGTGCTCGCCGGGCTCGTCGACCCGCCCGCCGGCAGCGTGGTGGCGCCTCCGGCCCGCGCGCTGACCCAGGACGCCCACGTGTTCCGCGCGACCGTCCGGGCCAACCTCGCGCTGGCCCGGCCCGGCGCCACCGACGGGCAGCTCATCGAGGCCGCCGGCCGCGCGGGCCTCGACGTCGCCACGAGCCTGCCGCTCGGGCTGGCCACGCCGCTCGGCGAGGGCGGCCACGAGCTGTCCGGCGGGCAGCGCCAGCGGCTGCTGCTCGCCCGCGTGCTGCTCGCCGACCCGCCCCTGATGCTGCTGGACGAGCCGACCGAGGGCCTGGATCCCGCGCTCGCCGACTCGGTCCTCGCCGGCCTGCTGGCCGGCAGGCGCGGCCGCACGACGGTTGTCGTCACGCACCGGCTGGCCGGGCTCGCGGTGTTCGACGAGGTCGTCGTCGTGGACCGCGGCCGCGTCGTCCAGCGCGGGTCGCACGCCGCGCTGGCGGCCCGCCCCGGCCCGTACCGGGACATGCTGGAGGCGGAGCGGCTGACCGGGCCCTCCCGCGACGCAACGAACGGCACTGTCGTTCAAACCTACTGAACGACAGTGCCGTTCGTTGCCGGCGCCGCGGCCGCTCCACCGCCGGCACCGGGTCGCCGGCCGGCACGGTCGTCCGCGCCGGCCGGCCTCGCAGAGAGCCGGCCGCCTCCCCGGCCGCGGCGACCGGATGCCCCCTGCCCGGTCGTCGGGACCGGCCCGCCGGTCGTGGTCGCGGCGGCCGCCCCCGCTGTCGCCGTCGCCGTCGCCGCCGTCGTCGGCGCGGGGACGGACCCGACCGTCGGAGCACCGCGGTCGACGCGGGGCTCCACGATGTCACCGACACGGCGGGCGGGGGTGGCCGGGCTGGGCCCAGCCCGCGCCGTAAGCGCAATGGTGCCACCGAGAACAGCCTGCATGGCGACCACCGGCAGGTGGCGTAGCGCGACGACGGTGCACACCCAACCGAGCCGTCGAAGATCAGGCCGCCGAGGTAACGCGGCTGCATGACCAACGGGTGCCGCTTGCGGACCCGTCGGGTCGCGTCGGACTGGAGCAACCCGGCTCCGCTGTCGAAGACCATCGCGCAGAACGCGAAGACCAAGCCGATCAGCAAGCTCCCGGCCCACGCTCTTCCGTGCGGGGTCTCGGGTCACAGGATGCCGATGGTGGCCACGTCGGCCAGTGCCTGTCCGAGGCCACGCCCGGCGGAAGGTAGCGGGCCGGGTCGGTGGCGCAGCAGGGGGGCCTTTGTCGGCTTGCAGCGGCACCATGGCGGTCATGTGTCCTCGGTGAATCGCAGACGTCTGGCCACTACGTCGTGGGCGACCTCGCCCATTCAAGACCATCTATCGTTGCTGGCCCCTCGCCCGCCCGTGGAGGCGGGTCTGGCGCGCATTCGAGCGCAACTGCGTGACCCGGGTAACCCCTGCAATGGCAACAACGAGGCCCCCAACGACAGCGGCGATCAGCAGCGCCACACCCAGCGGAATGGAGCCCGTGAGCCCGAGGTAGCTGACCTCGACGCGGGCCAGATTCTGCAAGATGAAGATGATGAGCATGACGAGCAACAGGAGCACTCCACCGGTGGCCACCCAGGCGGCTCCGGCGCGCGTGAGCCGTGGCGCTTTCGCCGTGGACCTGGTGGTGACAGTCTGCGTCGCGCGCTGTTCCGGCGGTGGTTCTGGTGCCGAGGAGGAAGGGTCTGTCTTCATGGGTATTGCCTCCGCTCGAATTTCACCTCGGTCGCCCGAGGCCCTTATCAGTTCACGCTGTCGGGCGCCGGTGCGGTAGAGACGGAGGACCCGCCACCAGCCGGACATTCGGCTACCGAAAAGGACGGAACGGCATTTCCCGGGAGGCTCTCAATGATCGACGAGCGTCGTCTGGTGACGGATCCGCAGCCCCGCCGCGAGCAGTCCCGCCGCGAGCGCCGCACCGGTGCCCTCGCCCGCGCGGATGCGCAGGTCGAGCAGCGGCTCGCAGCCGAGGTGCTCCAGGACCAGCGGGTGGGCCCGCTCGCGGCTGCGCTGGCCCGCGACCAGGCTCGCCTGCACCCCCGGCTCCAGCAGGACCGCGACGAGCGCCGCGACGGACGTCGCCAGGCCGTCCAGGACGACGACCGCGCTGGCTCCCGCCGCGCCCAGCGTCACCCCGGCCAGCACCGCCAGCTCCGGCCCACCGAGCTCGGCCAGCATGCGCAACGGATCCCGCCGGGGGCCCGGCGCCGCCCTGGTGAGGGCGGCCGTCACGGTCTCGCGCTTGCGGTCGAGGATCGCGGTGTCCGCCGCCGAGCCGAGCCCGACGACCGCGTCGGCGTCGAGGCCGAGCAGGCCGCAGGTCAGCGCGGCTGCGACGGTCGTGTTGCCGACGCCCACCTCCCCGAGGCCGACGACGCCCCGGCCCGCGAGGGCCGTCCCCAGCGCGCGGCCGCCCTCGACGAGCCGCTCGACGTCGGCAGCGGTCAGCGCGGGCCCGGTGACGAGGTCGCCGCGGGGGTCCCGCGGGCGCAGCGCCGTCGCCCCCTCGACCGGCGGCCCGGTCACGCCCGCGTCGACGACGTGCACGTCGAGGCCGGCGCTGCGGGCCGCCACGGCCCCGACGGAGGTGCCGGCGACCGCCGCGCGCACGACGTCACGCGTCACGGTGGCCGGGTAGGCCGAGACGCCCCGCGCCGCCACCGGGTGGTCGGCCGCGGCCAGCACGAGGACGCCGCCCCCCGGCTCCCGGAGCCCGAGCGCGGCGGCGCGGTCCAGCGCCCGGTCGAGCACGCCGAGCGAGCCGGGCGGGGTCAGCAGCCGGTCGGCCGCGTCGTGCGCGGCGACGACGGCCCGCTGGTCCGGCGCGCCCACCCCGGCCGCCGGCAGGTGCGACGGCGGCGCGACGACGTCGGCGTCCGGCCAGCGGTCGACGACGACGGCGTCCGCGAGGGGAAGCCGCCGCGACCAGCCCGCCCGCTCCAGCCCCGGCGCGGGCGGGCGCTCGTCGGGCCAGCCGAGGCACAGCCAGCCCAGCGTCACGACGCCGTCGGGCAGCCCGAGGAGCGCGGCCAGGTCGTCGGGCCGGAAGAACGTGACCCAGCCCAGGCCGAGGCCCTCGGCGCGGGCGGCGAGCCAGAGGTTCTGGATCGCGGCCGCGCAGCTCCACAGGTCGGCGTCGGGGAACGTCGCCCGGCCGAGGACTCCGCCGGCCGGCGTCCGGCGGTCGCAGCAGACGACGACGCCGAGCGGAGCCTCCCGGACGCCCTCCAGCTGCAGGTCCAAGAGGCGCCGCCCGGCCTCGGGATCCAGCGCGGCGGCCTGCCGGAGCCGCTCGCGGTCGGTGAGGACGGCCGCGCGGTCGCGCAGCGCGGCGTCGCGGACGACGACGAACCGCCACGGCTGGCTGTGGCCGACCGACGGCGCAGCGTGCGCGGCCGTGAGCACCCGTTCCAGCACGTCGTCGGGGACCGGGTCGGGGCGGTAGCGGCGCACGTCCCGCCGCGCCGCGATCGTCGCGTACAGCCCGGCGCGGACGTCGGCCGGCAGGGCCCAGCCGCTCGGGTCCGCGCGCCGTTGCGACGCCGACGTCACGTCCCCCACCAGCGGCAACGGGCGCGGCCACGACTCCATTGCCCCGAGGGTAGTCGGCACCGGTCCGCTGGTCGGCACCGTGATCCGCGCCGCAGGACGGCCATCGTCAGCTCGGCTCAAGGTTCGGCCCGCACAGGCGCGGCTACCCGAAGGGCGAGTCCGAAGGGGACGACGATGGGAGGAACCTGATGGCGGGAGCGGCGAAGGGCGTCGCGGTGGTGACCGGCGGCACGGCCGGGGTCGGGCGGGCGGCGGTGCGCGAGCTCGCCGCGGCCGGGTACGACGTGGCGGTGCTGGCCCGCGGAGCGGCGGGCCTGAAGGGCGCGGTCGCCGACGTCGAGGCGGCCGGTCGCCGGGGTCTCGCGGTGCCGACCGACGTCGCGGACGCGGCCGCGGTCGACGCCGCCGCGACGCAGATCGAGACCGAGCTGGGGGCGATCACCGTGTGGGTGAACGTCGCGTTCGCCGGCGCGCTGTCGTGGTTCTGGGACACCTCAGAGGAGGAGTTCCGGCGCATGACCGAGGTGACCTACTACGGCCAGGTCAACGGCACGCGCACCGCCCTCGCGCGGATGCGGCCG
The DNA here is from genome assembly GCA_963728105.1 of uncultured Actinomycetota bacterium. Taxonomy (GTDB): domain Bacteria; phylum Actinomycetota; class Actinomycetes; order Mycobacteriales; family Pseudonocardiaceae; genus Pseudonocardia. The sequence continues at coordinate 20,736 of CAVSJZ010000043.1, forward strand.
CGCGACCGCGGGGTGATCGTCAACGTGGGGTCGGCGATGGCGTTCCGGTCGATCCCGCTGCAGTCCGCCTACTGCGGGGCCAAGCACGCGGTGAAGGGCTTCAGCGAGGCGGTCATGACCGAGCTCGCCGCCGAGCGCAGCAAGGTCAAGGTGTGCATGGTGCAGCTGCCCGGGCTCAACACCCCGCAGTTCACCTGGAACCTCAACAAGATGCCCGGCCACCCCCGGCCGGTCGCGCCGGTGTTCCAGCCCGAGCTGGCCGGCCGCGCGATCCGGTTCCTCGCCGAGCATCCCCGCCGGTCGATCTGGGTCGGGATCTCGACGGCGTACACGATCCTCGGCGAGCGCGTGGCGCCGCTGCTCGTACGGGCCTACCTCGCCCGCACCGGCGTGTCCGGCCAGCAGACCGACGCCGACCTGCCCCGGTACGGGTCCAACGTCTTCACCCCGTCCGATGCCGACGAGGACCGCGGCGCACACGGCCCGTTCGACGACGAGGCGTACGGCAGCGACCCGCTGTCGTGGGCGTCGATGCACCGCGGCGCGCTGGCCGCCGGCGTCGGCGGCCTGGCGCTGGCCGGCGTGGCGGCGCTGCTGCGGCGCTGAGTCGCCCGGCGCCGCAGCAGTGCTGCTGCGGCGCCGAGCCGCCCGGCGTCGTAGCGGCGCTGCTGCGGCTTTGAGCCGCCCTGTGCGGGCCACGCGGAGCACGGACCGAGTCGACCCCGAGGTGATCACCGGGATGGGGGCTGTGAGGCCGGATGAGGCCCGGGTCCTCCCCGGCCGGCGATCAGGGCCGACGATCAGGGCCGAGCACGGGAGCACCTGGCGGTGCCGGGCACGGGCCCTTCTGGCCCCCAGGCACGTGCCGGGGCCGCCGCGGAAGACGGACCGACCGTCGGTCGATCGCCAGGAACGCGACACGACGAGCGCCTGGGACGCCTACCGCAGGCTCAGCGCCTACCGCAGGCTCAGCGGCGGCCGTGTCGCCGCGCGAGCACGACGCCGGCCACCGCGAACAGCGCGGCGGACAGGCCGTTGGCCAACGCGGCGTGCCGGCGGTGCGGGTCGACCGCGGCGAACCCGACCGCGGTCGTCGCGTGGAGTGCGTCGACGCCCGCCCCGACCCACAAGGCCGTCGGCCCCGGCCGCGGCCCCGTCAGCGCCGCCTGCACCAGGTGGCGGGCCCCCAGCACCCGGGTCACGACCCGCGCCGGCGTGTCGTCGACCCCGTGCACGGTGCGCCGTAACGCGCGCCCCGGAAACGCGAGGAGCAGCACGCCGTCCACGAGCCGGGCGAGCGTCAGCACCGTGCGGAGCCTCATCGCGGCGGCCCGTCGGGGACGGCGAGGCTGACGGAGGCCTGCAGCATCATTGCGTGGACGAACGCCTGCGGCAGGTTGCCGCGCAGCTGCCGCTGGGCGACGTCGTACTCCTCGGCGAACAGGCCCGGCGGGCCGCACGCGGCCCGGTTGCGCTCGAACCAGCGGGCCGCGGCGACGCTGTTGCCCTGCTGCTGCTCGGCGATCGACATCAGGAACCCGCAGAGCAGGAACGCGCCCTCCGCGTGCGAGAGCGGGCGGTCGTCGTGGCGGAACCGGTAGACGTAGCCGTCCTCGGTCAGGTCGGTGCGCACGGCGTCGATCGTGGCGACCGAGCGGGGGTCCTCCGGCGGGACGGCTCCCCGGACCGACGCCAGCAGCAGCGCCGCGTCGACCCGGTCGTCGTCGGTCGCCCGCTGCCAGCGCCCCGACGGGTGCAGCGCGCCTGCCGCGGTCTCGGCGACGATGTGGTCGGCGAGGCTGGACCAGCGGGCGGCTTCCGAGCGCGGACCGATCTCGGAGAGCGCGCGCAGGCCGGCGGCCGCGGTCAGGCGCGAGTGCGTCCACTCCCGGTCGTCGAGCTCCCACAGGCCCGCGCCCTTGCCGGCCCACCGCTCCTCCAACGAGGAGACCGCGATGGTCGCCGCGCGCCAGTTCTCCGTGTCGAGCCGGTCGTGCCGGCCGGCCGCGGCGAACAGGAGCAGGGCCTCGCCGAACGCGTCGATCTGGAACTGCGTCCGCACGTGGTTGCCGAGCATGCCGGACCCGCCGGGGTAGCCGGGGAGGCCGGCGTCGTGCTGGGGCGGGATGGACTCGCCCCCGACGGTGTAGGCCGGCGTGACGTCGGGCCCGTCGGCCAACAGCCGCTCGGTCACGAACCGCACGGCGTCGTCCATCAGGGGGTGCGGCCCGGCTGCGGCGACGGCCTGCCCGGCGAAGCACTGGTCGCGGATCCAGACGAACCGGTAGTCGTAGTTGCGACCGCGGTCGGCGCGCTCGGGCAGGCCGGTGGTGGCGGCCGCGACCATGCCGCCCGAGGGATGCGTCAGTCCGGACAGCACGGCGTAGGCGTGGCGCGTGTCGCGGGGGGCGACGCTCGTGGGGAACTCCGGCATCAGGGCCTGCCACGCGGTGGCCGTGGCGGTCCACGCCCGCTCCGCGTCGGGCGGCGGCCCGTCGAGTTCGCTGTCCGAGAGCTCGAGGACGAGGTCGCGCTCCTCGCCGGCCTCCAGCTGCACCGAGGCCTGCAGGCCCTTCGCCGGGCCGTCTGCGGCCCGGGCGTCACCCGCACCGGACCAGCGCATCCGCAACGGGCCGGTGCGCCCGTGCCAGCAGCCGTCGTCGTCACGGCGCAGGCCGGTGAGGCGCTCCCGGCCGAAGTCGGCGCCCGGCCTCAGTGTCACGTCGACCCGCGCCGCACCGCGGATGGCCCGGATGCGGCGCAGGACGACGACCCGGTGCGGGTCCGGCGGAAGGGCCAGGGCCTCGCGGCACTCCACGATGCCGCCGTCGCCGGTCACCCAGCGGGACCGCCAGATCAACGAGCCGTCCTCGTAGTAGCCGCCCCATACGTAGCGCCCGTGCGGCGTGACCTCGTAGGAGCAGTCGCTGCCCATGAGCGAGGAGAACACCGCGTCGGAGTCGTAGCGCGGGGCACACATCCAGGCGAAGTCGCCCGCGGGACCGACGAGCACGCCGCGGTAGCCGTCGGCGAGCAGCGCGTACTCGCGCAGCACGTGGGGCGGAGCCGACATCAGCCGCCGACCCGCTCGACGTAGGTCTGCGGGTCGCGGTCCTTCGTCCGGACGCCGTCCGCGTGGGCCGCCTCGAACGTGGCGAACGCCACGCCGAGGTCGTGGCGCTCCTTCAGGTCGCTGCTGCGGCGGAAGTCCGCCAGCGGGCCGCGCTCCTCCTCGCCCATGTGGTCGCTGTTGGCGTGGCGCGCGTCCGCGACGGCGCTCCACCACTCGTCGCTGCCGACCTGGTGCCCGCGCGAGCGGTCGACGGCGTCGCGGATGTCGTTGTGGTCGCTGACCGCGTCGGTGGTCTCCTCCCGCGGACCTTCGCCGTCCGCGCCCTCCCCGACGTGCAGCAGGCGCGGATAGAACAGCTGCTCCTCCGCGGCGGCGTGCACGTCCAGCAGGATCGCGAGCCGCCGCCAGATCGCCGCCAGCGCCTCCCGGTCCCCGCCCACGTCGTCGAGCAACCCGAACATGCGCCTCTGCTCCTGGTGGTCGTGCAGGATGAGCTCCACGATGTCCACGCGCGTTGCGTCCCTTCCCCGGCCTCGATGATGCTGGTGCGCCTCGGTGGACGCGTCCCGGCGTCGCTTACCCGGGCGCCGCGGCCGGAACCCCCGGCCCCGTCGGTCGTCAGGCAACCGCAAGCCGGTCGGCCGGCGCTGGGCGGCGGCGGGTTTGGCGGGCCGGAGGAGCGGGCACGACATCCTGTCCGGGGCGCGCGGGCGCCGGCCCAGCGCTGACGAGACGACTGGACCGCCGACGGGAAGCCCTCGGCGGTGCCGAAGGCGAAGGGACGCCGTGCGACTGGCCTCGCTGAAGGAACGCTTCTGGGTGCTGCCGACCGTGTTCGCGGTCGTGGCCGGCCTGCTGGCCGAGGGCCTGTCGCGGGTCGACTCGCACCTCTTCGGCAACGAGACGGCCGTGTTCCTGTTCGCGGGCGGACCGGAGGGTGCCAGGGCGCTCCTTTCGGCCATCGTCAGCTCGATGATCTCGTTCACGGCGCTGGTGTTCTCGATCACGATCGTGGTGCTCCAGCTGACCAGCGGCCAGTTCTCGCCGCGCGTGCTGCGGACGTTCCTGCGCGACCGCTTCAACCAGGTCGTGCTCGGCGTCTTCGTGGCGACGTTCGTGTACGCCATGGTCGTGCTGCGGTCCGTGCGCGGCACCGCGCAGGTCAGCCCGTTCGTGCCACAGCTCGCGGTGACGACGGCGTTCGGCTTCATACTGGCGAGCACGATCGTCTTCCTCGTCTACCTCAACCACACCGCACAGGCGATCCGCGTCGCGACGATCATCGGCGAGATCGCGGCGGAGTGCCGGGGCGCGATCGAGCGGTGCCATCCGGCCGACGCGGACGACCCGCCGCCCGACCGCCCTTCCGGGCCCGCGACGGTCGTCGGCTCGGCCGGTCCCGGCGTCATCGTGCGCGTCGACACCGACGCGCTCGCCGCAGCGGCCGCCCGCGGCGGGTGCCAGGTGGAGCTGTTGCGAACGGTGGGCGAGTTCGTACCGGAGGGCGGACCGCTCTTCCGGGTACGCGGGGGCGAGCCCGATGCGGCGCGACTCTGCCGGGAGGTGCATCTCGCCGAGGAGCGCACGCCCGACGACGACCCGGGCTTCGGCCTGCGCCAGCTCGTCGACATCGCGCTGCGGGCGCTCTCACCCGGCGTCAACGACCCGACGACCGCGGTGCAGGTCCTCGACCAGGTCCACGACCTGCTGCGCCGGCTCGCGACCCGGCAGCTGGCCGGGTGGAGCGGTTTCGACCGCGACGGGCGGTGCGTCCTGCTGGTGCCCGTGCCGCGCTTCGACGAGTACCTCGACCTGGCCGTCACCGAGGTCGGCCGGTGGGGCGGAGAGGACGAGCGCATCCGGGCCCGGGTCGTCGGCATGCTCCGGGACGTCCACGCCGCCGCGCGTCCGGAGCACCGCGACGTGCTCGCCCGGTGCCTCCACAGCTGGCAGGGGGTGCCCGCGCCGTCCGGGGCGTCCGACCCCGACCCGTCGGACGTCGGGCTGCGGGCCGTTGCGGCCGGTCGGGCGCCCGCGGTCAGCCCGGGGTGAACGTCGCCCCGACACCCATCCCTGTGATCCACTCCGGGACGGCCTCGTAGCCGGTCCAGGCCAGCGGGCGCGCCGCCGCGGCCTGCCCGACCAGCCACGTCCGGATCTCGTGGGCGCCGGTGCCCGCACGCTCCTCGAGCTCCGCGTCGCCGAGCGCGGCGACGGCGTCGAGGTCGCCAGCGGCGAGCCGCTCCAGGAACCACGCGTCCCACGCGCTGTTGACCCGGGCGTCCGGGTTGCCGCCCATCGCCCGCACCCGCGGCTCCCGCACGGCCGCGACGGCCCGGACGTCGGCGCGCCCGTGGATCACCGATGCGCGCCGGTCGCCGGTGAGCCTGCGCGGGTCGTTGCTGGGCAGCCAGTGCGACAGCCCCCCGCTGGCGACGACCAGGACCCGCGCCGCGGCGCCCGACGCGCGCACCGCGGCGCCCAGCGCCCGGCCCAGCGCGACGCAGCGGGGCAGGCCCGGCAGCGGCGGCGCCGCCGTGTTGACGACCAGCGGGACCATCGGGACGCCGGCGGCCCCCGCCATCTCGTAGCTCTGCACGACGCCGTGGTCGACCGTGAGCGCGTAGGACAGCGCCACGTCGAACCCGGCGGCGGCCAGCCCGTCGCGGACCGCCCACGCCAGCCCGGACGCGACCGGCAGCGGGCCCTCGGTGCTGCCGAAGTCGCCGAAGCCCGACGCCGCCTCGACGCCGAGCGTGAACGGCGGCATGACGTCGTAGAAGTGGGCGTGGAAGTGGTCGGCGCCGATGACGACGGCGGCGTCCGGCCCCAGGGTCGCGACCGCGCGCGCGACGCGGGCGGCGTCGGCGAGGAACCGGGCGCCCGGCTCGCCGGGGCCCGACGGCGGCGTCATCGTCGCGAACGGGGAGTGCGACATCCCCACGAAGCCGCGTTCATGGACGACGCGACGAGCACCCACCACTGCCGCGGCACGAAGATCATCCCGTTCTCGCTGCACAACGTGGACGAGGTGCTCGGTGACATCGGGGTGAACGTCCCGGCCCGGGTGCGCGCGTCACACTGGCTGAACCCGGTCGACCCGGCCGCCTACCGCGGTCTGACGCCGCAGGTGCTGGCGAAGCTGGGCCCGGCGGCGCGCGACGCGCCACACGCGGTGGCCCCGGTGCCGACGGCACTGGCTCCGGACCGCCGCGCCGGGTGAGGGGGAAGTGTCAGCAAAGCCACCTTCCGGACCTCTGGCGTCCGGAAGGTGGCTTTGCTGACGCCAGCCCGGCCCGAGCCGCGGGCCGGGAGACCTGTCCGTCACGCCGTGAGCAGCCGCACCACCGCCCGCTCCACGGTCGCGCGGGTGACGTCGTCGGTGAGGTCGGGCCTCGGCCCCGGCAGCCGGCGCAGCGCCGCCAGGATCGTGCGCCCGTCTGCGAACCGCTCGACGACGCGCGGGTCGATGTAGGACGCGCGGGCGACGGTCGGGGTGTTGCCCAGGTGCTCGGCCACCTCGCGCGCCATCCGCGTCACCGCGCGGGCCCGGCCGCGCTCGGTCGGCGGCACGCCCCGGCCGGCGGCCGCGCCGGCCAGCAGGACGGCCGCCAGCACGGTCGCGTTCCACGTCCGCAGGTCCTTGCAGGTGTACTGCTCGCCGGCGAGCTCCTTCACCGCGGCGTTGAGGTCCTCGGCCCGCACGTCGTGCCAGTCCCGGCGGATGCGGTAGGCCAGCAGGTCGTCGCCGCCCCCCCGGCGGCGCAGCAGCGAGTTCACGATCTTGTGCAGCAGCGGGTCGGTCAGCGAGAGGGTGCGCGGGATCCCGCCCTTGGCCGGGTAGGCGAACAGCACGGCGCCGCGGCGCAGGCGCACGTGCTCCCGGCGCAGGGTGGCGAGGCCGAACGTGCCCTCCTCCTCGTCGTCGTCGCCCGGTGCGTACTGCTCGCCGCCCGCGCGGAACACGCCGACGTCGAGCATCCGCACGCCGGCCGCCAGCACCCGCTCGCGCCCGAGCCCCGGCACGCCGAGCCGCTCGACGACCGAGACCCGCACGCGGGAGAGCTCGGCGCCAAGGCCGAGGACCCGGTCGTGCTTCTCGCGGTCGCGGGCGGCCCGCCACAGGTCGTGGTAGCGGTACTGGCGCCGGCCCGCCGCGTCCGTCCCGACCGCCTGGATGTGGCCACGCGCGTCGGCGCAGATCCACACGTCCTGCCAGGCGGGCGGGATCACCAGCGCCTTGATCCGCGCGATCGCGGTCGCGATCGGTCAGCGGGAGCCCGTGGGCGTCCACGTAGCTGAAGCCCCGGCCCCGCCTGCGGCGCCCGAGTCCCGGACCGGCCGGGTCGGAGCGCGTGAGTCCGGCGGGCAGCGCCTGCCCGACCCCCGTCGTCATCGGACGGACCCCATGGCCATCCGGTACCCGCGGCGGCCGTCCGGGAAACGGTGCCGCGCCACGCGGCGAGCGCCTAGTGTCGGTCCCGGTGCTGTTCGGCGGCTGGTCGGACGGGAGGTGGGCCGTGCACGACGGCGAGTACTGGACCACGGGCGCGCGCCGCGGCGCCGGCGAGCGCGCCGAGCGCTGGCAGGAGATGGTGTCGGCGACGCACCTGCCGTGGAGCGTGCGGGTCGAGCCGGACGCCGCGCCGTTCGAGGCCTGGATCCGCCGGTGGTGGATCGACGACTTGGCCCTCGTCGACTGCGCCTGCGACCCCTGCTCGGGCACCCGCGGGCGCCGGCAGCTGGCCGGCTCCGACGGCGAGTTCGTGGTCGTGCTCATGACGCTGGCCGGCCGGGAGACGGTCGGCCAGGACGACGCGGAGATGGCACTGCGCCCAGGCGACGCGGTGGTGTGGGACAGCACGCGGCCCGCCCGGTTCCGGGTGGGGGAGCGGCTGGCCAAGCGCAGCCTGCTGGTCCCGCGCGCCGCGCTGGAGGAGGTCACCGGCCGGACCCGCCCGCCCACCGGCGTGCTGCTGGACGGGGCGGCGCCGGCGACCCGCCTGCTCGTGTCCTACCTGGACGTGCTGCGCAGCGCCCTGCCGGCGCTGGGCTCCTCGGCCGTCGCCGCCGCTCGCAACGCGACCCTGGAGCTGCTGGTCGGCGCGTTGCGGGCCGACGCGGTCGCGCCGTCGACGACCACGGCCGCACCCGCGCTGCGGGCCGCGATGGACCGCTGGATCGGCCGGCACCTCGGCGACGGGCCGATCTCGCCCGGCGCGGTGGCGGCGGCGCACGGCGTCTCGACCCGCACGGTCAACCGCATCTTCAACGCGACGGGCGAGACGGTCTCGGAGGTGGTCCGCGTGCGGCGGCTCGCCAGGGCGCGCGAGGAGCTGGCCGAGTCCGACCGCTCGGTCGCCTCGATCGCCCACCGCTGGGGCTTCTCGGACACGAGCCATTTCAGCCGCAGCTTCAAGGCCCGCTACGGGACGTCGCCGACGGCGTACCGCCTCGACGCGCGGGGCCAGGGTGGCGCGTCCGTGCAACGGGCTGGCGCGACGGTCCATCGCCGCGCGGCCGGACCTCACGAGACTGGCGTCACGACGGCCCGCAGCTGAGCCAGGCGCTCCCGCGGGCCGCGTGGTGACCCGACGACGGAGGAGACCGACCATGGCCCGACGCGACATCGAGTTCGACGCCGAGGGCGTCGTCCTGCGCGGCTGGTTCTACAGCGCGGAGGGGGCGTCCGGCGCAGCGCCGACCATCGTCATGGCGCACGGCTTCTCGGCCGTGAAGGAGATGTACCTCGACAAGTACGCGGAGGTGTTCGCCGCGGCCGGGCTGAACGCGCTGGTGTTCGACAACCGCAACTTCGGCGCCAGCGACGGCGAGCCGCGCCAGGAGATCGACCCGTGGGCGCAGGTCCGCGACTACCGGCACGCGATCACCTGGGCCACCACGCTGCCCGAGGTCGACGGCGACCGGATCGGGGTATGGGGCTCCTCGTACTCGGGCGGGCACGTGCTCGTCGTGGCCGCGATCGACCGCCGGGTGAAGGCCGCCGTCGCGCAGGTGCCGCTGGTGTCCGGCCACGCCAACTTCCGCAGCCTCGTGCGCTCGGACTTCATCGACGGCTTCCGGGCCCAGTTCGACGCCGACCGCATGGCCCGCTACGAGGGCAAGGAACCGGCGATGGTGCCGGTCGTCGACAAGGACCCGCTCGCGCCGTCGGCGCTGCCGACCGCCGACTCGTACGCGTTCTTCACCGACACGCACGAGCTGCGGGCGCCGTCGTGGCGCAACGAGGTCACGATGCGCAGCATCGAGCTGTTCACCGAGTACGAGCCGGGCACGTACGTGCCGTGGATCAGCCCGACGCCGCTGTTGATCCAGCCCGCGCACAACGACACGCTGACCCCGACGAGCTTCGCCATCGCCGCCTACGAGGCCGCGCGCGAGCCGAAGAAGCTGCAGATCCTGCCGGGCGGCCACTTCGACGCCTACGTCGCGGGCTTCGAGCACTCCAGCGGCGGTGCCCGGGACTGGTTCACCGAGCACCTGTCCGGCTGAGCGCCGGGACCAACGTCCCTGTCGCCGGGCCCGTTGGGCTCGGCCGCCGGGCGGCGGCGCGCGGGCACGATGGACCGTGGCCGCCGCCCGGCGGCGAGAGACGGGGGTGCGCACCCATGCCGACGGACGGCCGGACCGACGACCTGCAGACCATCGACGCCCGGGAGTGCCTGCGGCTGCTCGCGACGCAGGAGGTCGGCCGGCTCGGGCTGGTCGCGCAGCACTACCCGCTCGTCATCCCCGTCAACTACGGCCTCGACGGCGACGTCGTCGTCATCCGCACGCACCCGGGGATGCTGCTCGGGGCCGACCACATGAACGTGACGTTCCAGGTCGACGAGATCGACCGCGCGCACCACACCGGCTGGACCGTCCTCGTCCGCGGTATGGCCGAGCGGGTCACCGAGGAGCACGAGGCCGAGCTGGTGGCGCGCACGCGGGCGACCCGCGTCACGCCGTGGGCGCCGGGCGAGCACGCGATCTGGCTGCGGATCATCCCGCACCGGATCGACGGCAGGCGGATCGTGGCGGGCCTGCCGGTTCTGCCCTTCGGCGAGGCGGCGGGGTACCCGTGACCCGTCCCGACCGGGCGCCCCGGCCGGTCGTCGTCGGGGTCGACGGCTCGGCGACCGCCCTGCGCGCGGTCCGCTGGGCCGCCGCCGAGGCCGCGCGGCGGGACCTGCCCGTGCGGCTGGTCATGGCGTTTCCCTGGCCGCCGGGCGGCGGGCCGGGCGCGGCCCACCGCGAGGCCGAACGGGCCGCGGCGTGCCGCGCGCTGGAGCGGGCCGCCGGCGCGGTGCCGGCCGGCGTGGCGGTGACGACCCAGCTGCGGACCGGCGGGCCGATCGGCGTCCTCGCCGAAGAGGCGGCGGGGGCGGCCATGGTGGTGGTCGGCGACCGCGGCCTCACCGCGCTCGACGCGATGCTCGCCGGGTCGGTCCCGGTCGCGCTCGCCGCGCACGGCGCGGGCCCGGTGGTCGTCGTCCGCGGGCCGGAGCCGGCCGACCCCGCGCACGCCGCCGACAGCGCGCCGGTCGTCGTCGGGGTGGGCGGGACCGCCGACCCCGCGCCCGCTCTGGGTCTCGCGTTCGAGACGGCGGCTGCCCGCGGGACCGGTGTCGTGGCGGTGCGGGTGTGGCAGGACCGGCAGCTCGCCGACCAGGTCCCCGAGTGGGACGAGGCCCAGCGGCACGAGCTGGCCGCCGCGCTCGCGCCGTGGCGGTCCCGGCTGGCCGCGGGTCCCCGTCACCGAGCGGGTGGTGCGCGGACGCCCGGCCCCTGCGCTGCTCGCCGAGGCCGACGGCGCCGGCCTGCTCGTCGTGGGCTCCCGCGGCCGCAACGAGGTGGCGGGCCTGCTGCTCGGCTCGGTGGGCAACGTGCTCGTGCATCGCGCCCCCTGCCCGGTGGCGCTCGCCGGGCACCGGCGCGGCGGGCCGGCCTGACGCGACCCGGTCGCCCGGTTCGGGCCTTTCGGCCGTGGTGCGGGGCGGCCGGGGGGAGCAGCCTGCCCCGCCGGAGGTGGCGGATGCTGGAGATCCTGCACGACGTCCCGCCCGGCGTCCTCGCCGTCCGCGCGAGCGGGCGGCTGACGAGGGCGGAGTACGACGAGGTCCTCCTGCCGGTGGTGGAGGAGGCGCTGCGGGAGGACCGGCACCTGCGCTGCCTGTGCGAGGTGGCGGCGGACTACCAGGGCCTGGGGCCCGCCGCCGCCTGGGAGGACGTCACGCTCGGCCTGCGCGCGCTGCACCTGTTCGACGGCTGTGCCGTCGTCGGCGACCTCGGGTGGGTCCGCGGGGCGAGCCGGCTCGCCGCCTTCCTCATGCCCTGCCCCGTGCGGATCTTCGAGGAGGGCGGGCGGGCGCGGGCGGCGGCCTGGCTCGCCGCGCTGCCGGAGGGCCCCGGGTCGTCCGTGCGGCTGGTCCCGGAGGCGGGCGTCGTGGTGGTCGAGGTCGCGGCGCCCCTGCGCGCGGCGGACTTCGACGCCGTGGCCGCGGCCGTGGACGCGTGGGTCGCGAACCACGGCACGCCGGCCGGCGTGGTCGTGCACGCCGCCGCCCTGCCGGGCTGGGAGAACATCGGCGCGATGGTCCGCCACCTGCGCTTCGTCCACGACCGGCACCGGCACGTCCGGCGGGTCGCACTGGCCACGGGCGGCGCGCTCGCCGAGCTCGCCCCGGTCGTCGCGGGCCACTTCGTCCGCGCGGAGCTGCGCCACTTCGACCACGACGCCCTCGACGCCGCCATCGGCTGGGCCGCCGGCGCGACGCCCGGCCCCGGTCCCGACGCCGGCAGCGGGCCGGCCGCCGTCCGCCCGGTCTGAGCGCGCCCCGCTCAGCCGCGGTGGATGCGCACGGTCACGTTCATCCCCGGCAGCAGCGCGAGGCCGCCGGTGCCGTCCAGGCCGACCGTCACCGGCACGCGTTGGGTCAGCCGCTGGTACCGCGCGGTCGCCGCGGTCGCCGGGAGCGGCGCCGTCCCGGCACCGGTGCTGTCCCTGACCGCCGTCACGGTGCCGTGCAGCGCGGCGTGCGGGTAGGCGTCCACCGAGACGTCGACGGCCTGGCCGACGTGGACGTCGTCGATGACCGCCTCCTCGACCTGCGCCGTGACGTACACCTGGGACAGGTCCGTCGCGACGGCCAGCCGCGTGCCGGCCACGACCCAGCCGCCCGGCACCGCGTCGTCGACGACGACCGTGCCGTCGGCGGGGGCGCGGACCACCCGCTGCGGCTGCCCGAAGGGCACCTGCATCTCCACGCGGCCCACGGGCTGGTCGCGGCGGACGACACTGCCCGTCGTGAGCGTCCACTCCCGCAGCGTCCCGGTGGCCGGCGCGACGATCGGGAGCGCGGTGCCGTCGATGGCGGCGTCGTCGGTCGAGACGTAGGCGCGGGCGTTGCCCATCACGACGGCCCCCGTCACCGCGGTCGCGACGAGCACCGCCGCCGGGACGACCGCCAGCGCGTGCCGGGTGCGGCGCGACAGCGGGCCGCCGCGCCGCCGCAGCGTCGCCGCGGCGAGCCCCAGCGCGAGCAGGGCCGAGCTGCCCATGACCGCGAGGTCGCGCAGCAGCGTGCCGGTGACGAGCCCGGTACGGCCGACCTCGCTGAGCGCGTCGATCGCGTAGGTCATGGGCAGGACGTCGCTGATCCGCTGCAGCCAGTCGGCCATCTGGCTGCGCGGCACGAACAGGCCGCCGAGCAGGACCTGCGGCATGACGATCGCGGGCATGAACTGCACGGCCTGGAACTCGGTCGTCGCGAAGGCGCTGGCGAGCAGGCCGATGGCCATGCCGAGCACCGCGCCGAGTATCGCGGTGCCCCCGACCACCCACGGGCTCCCGGGCGTGGTCAGCCCGAGCGGGCCGTACGCGACGGCGCACGTCACGGCGGCCTGTGCCGCGGCCGCAACGGCGAACGCGATGCCGTAGCCGAGCAGCAGGTCGAGCTTGGACATCGGCGTCGTGAGCAGCCGTTCGAGGGTCCCGCTCGTCCGCTCGCGGAGCATCGCGACGCTGGTGACCAGGAACATCGTGGTGAACGGGAACGTGCCCAGCAGCGCGAGCGCGAGCCGGTCGAAGGTCGGGCGCGAGTCGAGCATCGCGTAGGTCAGCGCCAGCAGGGCGCTCGGCAGCACGAGCAGCAGGGCGACCGTGCGCCGGTCGCCGCGCAGCTGGCGCAGGACCCGCGCGGCGGTCGCGCCGACGATCCGCGGGGTCACGGCCGGCCCTGCCGGACCAGGGCCAGGAACGCCTCCTCGACGCTCGCGGCGCCCGTGCGCCGCCGCAGCGAGTCCGGCGTGCCCTCGGCGACCACCCGGCCCTCCCGCATGAGCAGCAGGCCGTCGCACCGGTCGGCCTCGTCCATGACGTGGCTGGAGACGAGCAGCGTCGCCCCGGCGTGCGCGAGCGCGTGGAAGCGGTCCCACAGGTCGCGGCGCAGCACGGGGTCGAGCCCGACCGTCGGCTCGTCGAGGACGAGCAGGTCGGGGGCGGAGACCAGCGCGCAGGCCAGCGAGACGCGGGCCCGCTCGCCGCCGGACAGCGTCTCGACCCGCTGGCGCGCGCGGTCGGCCAGCGCGACGTCCGCGAGCGCCCGGTCCGCGACCGCCGCGTCGACGCCGTGCAGCGCGGCGAAGTACCGGACGTTGTCGCGCGCGGAGAGGTCGGTGTAGACGGAGGCGGCCTGGGTGACGTAGCCGACGCGGTGGCGCAGCGGCGCCGACCCGGCGGGCAGGCCGAGGACGGTGACGGCGCCCGCGGTCACCTGCTGGACGCCGACGACGCAGCGCAACAGCGTGGTCTTGCCGCAGCCGCTCGGGCCGAGCAGCCCGGTGACCCGGCCCGCGGGCACCCGGAAGTCGAGCCCGCGCAGGACCGGCCGGTGGCCCAGCTCGACGACGAGTCCCCTGACCTCGACGGCCGTCGCCGCCGGTCGGTGCTCGACGACCTCGGCCCGGTGGGCCGGCGCCGGCACGACGGTGTCCGCCCCGGGCGCCGGAGCCCGCTCGACGGTCATCGGGCCTCCGGGGTCGCGGCGGGACGTCCCCCGCAGCGTGCCGCCGCCGGCCGGCCGCCGGTACCGCCGGGAGTCCCGCCCGGTCAGGGCCGAACGTCGCCCCCGCCCGCCTCGGGCGAGGCCGAGGCGGGCGGGGCCGCGACCAGCGCGCGGGCCGACCACGGCGCGCCGTCCCTGCGGCGCTCGCCGTCGAGGCCGCGCGGGTCAGGCGCCGCTCAGCGGGTCGCGGTGAACGGGTCGCTGCCGGGATGGGCGCGCCCTGGGCCCAGGTCGACGAGGCCGGCGTCCGCGGCCCCGCCCTTGCGGAGGGTGAACCTGAGCTGCTCGCTCGTGCGGGCGGCGTCGCACGCGGTGACCCGGAAGTCGATGCCGTCGACGCCGGTGTAGGTGGTGAAGTCGTAGTAGAGCGTGCCGTGGTCGACCCACAGCCGGTCGCCAGGGTCGAGGCGGACCTTGTCCACGTCGGCGAAAGCGGCGCCGGAGGAGGCGGCGACGCTGCCGGTGTAGTGGTGGGCGACCGGGACGGTGTCGGTCGTGCGCAGGTGCCAGCCGGTGCCGTCGTGCCACAGGTAGGTGCGGCCGGGGTCGCCGTGCTCGAAGTCGACCGGTCTGCCCTCGACCGGGGCCCCGGCGACGTGCCATGGCCCGTCGGCGCAGGCGGCGACGGGCACGGCGGGGGCCGCGGTGCTCGCGTCCGCGACGCCGGTGACGGCGAGGGTGGCGGCCCCGGCGAGCAGCGCCGCGCCGGCGGCGAGCAGCGGCGCGCGGCGGCGCCGGCGGAGGGTGTCGGGGCGGGCGGGGAGCGGTGCGGTCATCGTCGTGTCTCACCTTCGGGAGCGGTGCCGCCGGTCGGCGGCAGGGGAGAACGATGGCCTCGCGGCGTTCGGCCCCGGTGCACACGACGTTCGGGTCCCGTCAGGGCGACTCGTCCGTCGGGGTGATGCCCGCCGTCGCCGGCCGCGAGGGGCGGCATGATCGACCTCCGGGGAGCCGCCGGCCGGCGGCGGGCGAGGGGGCGGGAGGCCGCGGCGCATGAGACCGCCCGTCCCGCGCGTCGACGGCGCCGACGGGGTGCGCCTGCTGGCCGTGTCGTTCGGCGTCACCGTGGTCGGGACCCGGCTCTACCTGAGCCTCACCGGGTACCCGCAGATCGGCGGCGGCGACTACCACATCGCGCACGCGCTGTGGGGCGGCCTGCTGCTCGTCGTGGGCGGTGTCATCGGGCTGCTGTGGAGCGACCCGTGGGTGCAGCGGGCCACGGCGCTGTGCACGGGTGTGGGCTGCGGCCTGTTCATCGACGAGGTCGGCAAGTTCATCACCGCCCGCAACGACTACTTCACGCCGCTCGCCGCACCGATCATCTACGCGTTCTTCCTGGGGGTGCTCGGCATCGCCGTCCTCGCGCGGCGCGCACCGCTGCACCGGCCGCGGTCGCTCGCGTACACGCTGCTCGTGCGCCTGAAGGGCGTGGTGGACGGGCCGGTGCCGGCGGGGGAGCGCGACCGGATGCTGCGCGAGGTCGCCGCGCTCGAGTCCGCGCCGTCCCGGCCGGACCTCGGCCGGCTGGCCCGGCAGCTGCGGCCGGTGGTCGAGGCAGCGGCCGTCGCGGAGCCCGCGTCGCGGGCCGGTCCGGTCGTCGCCGCGCTCGCCGGCGTCGAGCGCGTGCTGCTCCCGCGCTGGGTGCACCGGCTGGTGCTGGTGGCCGCGGCCGCGCTGCTCGGCCTCCTGTCGCTCATCGGGCTCGCGCTGTTCGTCGCGCTGGCGGTCGGCGACCCCGACGTCGAGCTCGTGCTCGACGGCGGCCCGATCGACATCGGCACGCTGCGGCCCGTCCTGCTCGTGGCGTCGTTCGGGGAGACGCTCGTCGGCTGCCTGCTGGTGCTGTCCGCGCTGGCCCTGCTGGTCGGCCGGGACCGGGCCGGTCTCGCGCTCGGCCGGGCGGGCCTCGTCGTGGGGCTCGGCGGGGTCAACGTGGTGCTGGGGTACGTCGACGCCGAGACGGTCGTCGCGGTCGTCGTCGCAGAACTGGTCGTGCTGGTTCTCTACCGCCGGTACCGGACACGGTTCCTGGACGCGGCGCCGGGGCCGGGTGCGGAGCCGGCGGCCGGGCCGGCTCCCGCGGTCGGTGGGGTGCGCCCGGACCCCGCCTGACCAGCGGGAGCGCGGCCCGGGCTCAGTCGCGCTCCGGCGCCCCGTCGGCACTCGCCGCGCCGGTACGCGGGGCGGGCGGCGGGCCGTCGAGCCACGGGTCGCCCTCGCGGGCAGCGCGGGCGAGCCAGCAGCCGCCCGAGGCGAGCGCGCAGCACAGGAGCAGCCAGCCGATCGAGCTCACCTGGACGACGAAGGAGCCCACGGCCGCCGCGAGCAGCAGCAGGATCACCGGGGCGCTCGTCACGCGCCGCAGGAGTGCGCGCCGGTCACGCCGCTTCCCCCGGCCGGACATCCGCCCGGCGAACCCGGGGTCGTCGGCCAGGATCCGGCGCTCCAGGTCGTCGAGGACCCGCCGCTCGCGTTCGTTGAGCATCTTCCCACCTCGTTCCTCGCGGCCCGCCCGACCGCATGTGAGAAGGGATACCCGCCCGTGACGACCACCACGCACCGCGGGCTTCGTCCGATGCGGTGGCCTTTCCCGCCCCGGTCGCTCCGACTCCCGCCGTCGTGACCCGGCGGGCGCTCACCGCCGCGGCTACCGTGGAACGGGCCGACGGACCAGGGAGCCGCCGCTGATGCCCGCACCGCACGACCCCACCGGGACCACGCCCGCCACCGGGGCCGGGGACCCTCCGGCCACCGCGGCGTCGGGCGCGCCCCCCGATGCCGGGGAGCGGGAGTCCGCCGGCCCGGCCGCGCCGACGCCGGGGAGCGGCCCGGCCGCAGCCGGACCGGGGTCCGGGCCGGCAGGGGCGACGGCAGCGGGGGCGACGGCGGCAGGGACGGCGGCGGGGACGACGGCGCTCGCCGACCACCCGGCTGCCGACGACCCGGCAACCGACCACCCGGCTGTCGACGAGCCGGCGGCCGGCGACCCCGGCGGACGGGCGGCGACCGAGGTGCCGCGCGACGACCTCGGGCCGGAACCGCCCGACCTCTTCGACGACGAGCTGACCGCCGAGGCGCTGGCCCGACCCCGGCGCACGAACGGCCTGACGAAGGTCCTCGTGGTCCTCGTGCTCGTCGTGGTCGCCTTCGCCGCCGGCGTGACCGTCGGGCGCGGCATCGGGCGCGCCGAGGCCAACCGCGCGGTCGTCGGCACGGCCGGCGGCGGGGCGGCTGGCGGTGCGGCGGGCGGCGGGGGCGGGAGCTCCGGCGGAACGGGCGGCACGGCCGGCACCGGTGGCTCGGGCGGGACCGGTGGCCCGGGCGGGACCGGGTCGGGCACCGGGTCGCTCCCGACCACGGCCGGCGCGCCGGCCGGCGCGGGAGGCGGCGTCTCGGCCGCGCCGACCAGCGCGATGCGCCCGGGGCAGCCCAGCGCCTCCCCGGCGGCCGGGGCGGGCGCCGCGGGCACGGGAGCGGGTGGCGCCGCGACCGCACCGACCGCGGCGGGGTCCGCCGGGACCGGAGCGGGCGGTGCGGCGACCGGAGCGGCCGGCACCGCGACCGGAGCGGGTGGCGCCGTCACCGGCGCCCTCACCGGCGGGACGGCGGGCGGCGCGGCCGCCGGCGGGAGCGCGGGAGGCGCCACCGCGTCGGGCGGGAGCACCGGCACCACGACCGGCGCCGCGGTCCCGACGAGCGCCGCGACCTCCGGCTAGGCCGTGTCCCGTGGATCACGGGCGACGGGATTCGTGATCCAGATGGCTGCTCGCAAGGCGGAGGGCGGCTCTCGTACCGGGCGTACTCGAGCCGTCCGACAACGCAGCGAGCGGCCATCTGGGCGCGGACACCGCGTTCGCTGATCCACGGGACACGGCCTAGCCGCGCGCGGCGCCACCCGCCGCGCTCACCCCACGTCCACGGCCAGCGGCAGGTCGGCCGAGGACCGCCCGACCTCCAGCCGGAACGGGCCGGGCTCGGTGACCCAGCCCGCGTCCGTCCAGTGCTGCAGCGAGCGGGCCGGGACGGTCACCTCGACCGTCGCCGTCGCGCCCGCGTCCACCGCCACCGCGGCGTAGCCGGCGAGCCACCGCCGCGGCCGCGGCACGGCGCTGTCCGGGCGCGCCGCGTAGACCTGCACGACCTCGCGCCCGCGCCGGTCACCGGCGTTGCGGACCTCGACGGTGACGGTGATGTCCCCGCCGGCCGACCGCCGGGCCGTCGCTCGCCGGTACTCCCAGCGCGTGTAGCCCAGTCCGTGCCCGAACGCGTACCGGGCGGCCGGCGCGGCCCGGTGCCCGACGGCCAGCCCCTCGCCGTAGCGCAGGACGCCGTCGACCGGCGCCGGGTCGGGAAGGTCGCGCTCGTCGGCCGGCCAGGTCGTGGGCAGCCGGCCCCCGGGCTCGGCGGCGCCGAGTAGCACGTCGGCCAGCGCGTGGCCGAACTCCTGGCCCGGAAACCAGGCGAGCAGCACGGCCGGCACCTCGTCCGCCCAGGGCAGCAGCACCGGCGCGCCCGCGTTGACGACCACGACCGTGCGCGCGTTGGCGGCCGCGACCCGGCGGACGAGATCGTCCTGGCGGCCCGGCAGGCCGAGCGCGTCGCGGTCGAAGCCCTCGCTCTCGACCTCCTCGGTCGTGCCGACGACCACGACGGCGACGTCGGCCTCCGCGGCGAGCGCGACCGCCTCGGCCAGCTCGGCGTCGTCGTCGCTCTCCCGGTCGGCGACGAGCTGCAGCGTCACGTTGCCCTCGTCGGTGTCGCCGTGCCCCGGTGCCTGCGCCGGCTCGTGGAGCAGCAGGAGCTCGACCTCCTGCCCGGCGCGCAGCGCCACCCGCCCGGCGACCTGCGGCGGGCGCATGATCCCCTCGACCGGGTCGGCCTCGGGCGGCAGCGCGGCCCGCTCGTCGAGCACGGGCGTGCCGTCGACGGCGAGGCGGAAGCGCCCGACGCCCGAGCCCCCCACGCGGTAGGTGCCGTCGCGGTCGACCCGCAGCCGCGCCGCCAGCTCGACCGTCGCCACCGCCCGGACGGGCACGCCGGGTCGGAACGCGCCGTTCCACCGGTAGCCCGCCGCGGCCCGGTCCTCGCCGCCCAGCACCGCGCCGTCGGCGGCGAGGAACCGCAGCCGCACCCCGGGGTCGCCGTCCGGGGTGCGCAGCCACGCGAGGTCCGCGGCGGCCAGCCGCCGCGTCGTCCGGCCGCCGCGCGCGTGGGTCACGGTGACGCCGGCGCCGAGCGCCGCGCGCAGCCCGGCGAGCGGCGACACCGTGTACGGCGGGAAGACCGTGGCGCTGCCGCCGCCCAGCGTGCGTGCCTCCGCGGCGTTCGGGCCCAGCACCGCCACCCGGCGCAGGCCGGCCGGCAGCGGCAGGACGGGCGAGCCCGCGGCCGGCGCGTTGCGGGCCAGCACGAACGAGGCCGCGGCGGCGGCGCGCAGCTCCGCGGCGACCCCGTCGGGTGTCCACGCCGGCGGCGCGGCCGGGCCCGGCACGCCGGCGAGCGCGCCGACCCTGGCGGCCAGCAGCAGGACGCGCCGGACCTTGTCGTCCACCGCCGACTCGGGCACCTCGCCCGCGCGCACGGCCGCGACCAGCGCCTCCCCCCACGGGCCTCCGGGCCCCGGCATGACGACGTCGAGCAGGCCGGGGCCCGCGGCGGCGAGCGACCGGGCGGCGAACCAGTCCGACACGACCGGGCCGTCGAAGCCCCACTCGTCCTTGAGCACGTCGCGCAGCAGGGCGTTCTCCGTCATCGTGACGCCGTCGACGGCGTTGTAGGCGGCCATGACCGCCCACGCGCCGCCCTCGCGGACGATGTGCTCGAACGGGGCGAGGTAGAGCTCGCGCAGGGTGCGGGTGTCCATCCGGACGTCGGCGGTGAACCGCTCGGTCTCCGAGTCGTTCGCGACGAAGTGCTTGACGGTCGCCGCGACGCCGCCGGCCTGCAGCCCGCGCACGAACGCCGCCCCGATCCGGCCGGTCAGCAGCGGGTCCTCGGACAGGCACTCGAAGTGGCGGCCGCCGTAGGGCGAGCGGTGCAGGTTGACGGTCGGGGCGAGCAGCACGTCGACGCCCTTGCGGCGCGCCTCGGCGGCCAGCAGCCCCCCGATCCGCTCGACCCGCTCCGCGTCCCAGGTGGCCGCGAGCGCCGTGGGGGAGGGCACGTTCGCCGATGGCGACCGCTCGTCCCAGGCCTCGCCGCGCACGCCGGCCGGCCCGTCGGACATCACCAGGCGCCGCAGCCCGACGGCGGGCTCCGGCGGGAGCGACCAGAAGTCCGCGCCGGTGAGCAGCGCGACCTTGGCCGGGAGGTCCAGCCGGGCCACCAGGGCGGCCAGGTCGGTACCGGCGAGCTGGGTGGTCATCGCGGGGCCCCTTCCGTGGGTGGCGCGGTCGAGTGCCGCACGACCAGTGCCGTGGCCAGCTCGACGTGGTGGGAGTCGAGCTTCTCGCCCGCGGCCATCCGCAGTGCCGTCCGCACCGCGACACCGCCCATCTCGCGCAGGGGCTGGCGGACGGTCGTGAGCGGCGGCGAGCAGTAGCGCGCCAGCTCGGTGTCGTCGAACCCGATGACCGACAGGTCCTGCGGCACCCGCAGCCCGCGCAGCCGGGCCGCCTCGACGACCCCGGCCGCGGTCTCGTCGCACGCCGCGAAGATCGCCGTCGGGGGCTCGGGCCCCCCCAGCATGGCCTCCGCCCCGGTGACGCCGTCCTGGTAGCGGAACTGCCCCGGCTGCACGCGGCCCTCTGGCACCGGGAGCCCCGCGGCCTCCATCGCGGCGCGGAAGCCGTGCATCCGGGCCTGGTTGCAGGCCGCGGTCGGCGAGCCGCCGACGTAGCCGACGCGCCGGTGGCCCAGCGCGAGCAGGTGCTGGGTGGCCGCGAGCCCGCCGGCGAAGTTCGTGGCGCCGACGCTGGTGATGCGCGCGCGTGGCAGGTCGATGGGGTCGATGACGACCAGCGGCAGGCGGGCCCTGTCCAGCGCGGTGACCTGCCCCGGCGTCAGCGCGTTGACCACCCCGATGACGGCGTGGCGGCCGGTCGCGACCAGGTCGCGGGCCCACGTCGCCGGCTGGGCCGCGTCGGGCAGGCCGCGGCCGCGCACGGTCACCGCCGCCATCGCGCCCGCCTCGGCGGCGGCGTCGAGCACGCCCTGGAGGATCTCCGTGGCGTACGCGTTGAGCTCGCCGTCGAACACCAGCTCGACGACCGGCTGGGCGTCGGTCCGGACCGGGGCCGCCGACCGGCGCCCGACGTAGGAGTGCTGCTCCAGCAGCTCGGCGACCCGGGCGCGGGTGGCCGCCGAGACGTCCTCGCGCCCGTTGAGCACCTTGGACACGGTCGCCACCGAGACGCCGGCCGAGGCGGCGACGGCGGCGAGCGTCGTCCGCTCGTCCTTGGTCGGCACGGTCCCTCCTCCTAGCGGGACCCGCGCGCGACGACCTCGGCCGGGGTCACGAGCACCCGGTCCGCGCCGACCACGCGGGCCGGCCCGGTCAGCCGGACGACGCCGGCGCACGGCAGGTCGGCCGCCGAGGTCCCGACGTGGACCTCGACGTCCCCCGGCTCGACGACGCGCTCGTACTCCCGGCCGGTGAAGGCCGTCCGGTCGGCGTGCAGCCGGAACCGGACGTCGGCCGCGGCGCCCGGTTCGAGCGCGACCCTGGCGAACCCGGCGAGCTGGCGCACGGGGCGGGCGACCGGCGCGAGCGGGTCGCGCAGGTAGAGCTGGACGACCTCCTCGCCGTGGCGCCCGCCGGTGTTACGGACCGTGGC
The DNA here is from genome assembly GCA_963728105.1 of uncultured Actinomycetota bacterium. Classification (GTDB taxonomy): domain Bacteria; phylum Actinomycetota; class Actinomycetes; order Mycobacteriales; family Pseudonocardiaceae; genus Pseudonocardia. The sequence continues at coordinate 42,653 of CAVSJZ010000043.1, forward strand.
CGAGACCGTGACCTCGCCGTCCGTCGGGATCTCCGCGGCGCTGCACCGCAGGTCGCCGACCGTGAACGTCGTGTAAGAGCGCCCGTGGCCGAACGGGAACAGCGGCGTCGGGTCGAGGCTGCTGATGCCCGAGCTCTCCGCGCTGCCCAGCGGCGGCTGCAGGTACGTCGAGGGCTGGCCGCCGGGGCGGCGCGGGATCTGCACGGGGAGCTTTCCGACCGGCTGCAGCCGTCCCGACAGCACGCCCGCGACCGCGCCCGCGCCCTCCTCGCCGGGCATGAACGCCTGGACGAGCGCGGCGGCGCGCCCGTGCACGTGCCCGAGCGCGTACGGGCGGCCGGAGACCACGACGACGACCACCGGCGTGCCCGTGTCCAGCAGCGCGTCCAGCAGGTCGGCCTGGACGCCGGGCAGCCGCAGGTCGTCGACGTCGCAGCCCTCGCCGGAGCTGCCGCCCCCGAACAGGCCGGCGAGGTCGCCGACGACCGCGACGGCGAGGTCGGCGTCGCGCGCGGCCGCGACGGCGGCGGCGATGCCCGACCGGTCGTCGCCCTGGACCGCGCAGCCCGGCTCGTGGACGACCGTGGCGTCGGGGAGCTCGGCCGCCAGCGCGTCGACGACGCTCGCCACCTCCAGCCCGATCGGGACGTCCGGGTAGCGCGGCAGGACGTGCGCGGCGAACGTGTAGCAGCCCATGAGCGTGCGCACGTCCGCGGCGCACGGGCCGACGACGGCGACCGTCCGCAGCGGCGGGCGGCCCTCGCCGAGCAGTGGCAGCGCCGACCCGGCGTCGAGCAGGACGACCGAGCGTTCCGCGAGCTCGCGGGCGATCGCGCGGTTGGCCGGGGAGTCCAGGTCCACGTCCGCGGCGGCCGCGACCGAGCCCTCCGGCGTCCAGCCCGGGTCGAGCAGGCCCAGCCGCACCTTCTGGCCGAGGATCCGCCGCACCGCCCGGTCGACCAGCTCCTCGGCGACCTCGCCGCGGCGGACGCGCTCGACCAGCCCCGGGAACCCGATCGCGTCGGGCAGCTCGACGTCGACGCCGGCGGCGAGCGCCTGCGCGGCCCCGTCGGTCGCGTCGGTCGCGACGCGGTGCATCGAGGCCAGGAACGGCACGGCCCAGTAGTCGGAGACGACCGTGCCCGCGAATCCCCACTCGTCGCGCAGCACGTCGGTGAGCAGCCAGGAGTCGACGCCGGCCGGGACGCCGTCCGTGTCGGAGTATGCGTTCATCACCGAGCCGACCCCGGCGAGCGTCACCGCCGCCTCGAACGGGGGCAGCACGACGTCCCGCAGCTCGCGGCGGCCCATCGAGACCGGCCCGTGGTTGCGCGCGGCGCGCGAGGCCGAGTAGCCCGCGAAGTGCTTGAGCGTCGCGATCACGCCGGCGTCCTGCAGGCCGCTGACGTAGGCGCAGCCCAGCGTGGCCACGAGGTAGGGGTCCTCGCCCATGGTCTCCTCGACCCGGCCCCACCGGTAGTCGCGCGCGACGTCGAGGACGGGGGACAGGCCCTGGTGGACGCCCAGCGCCGCCATGTCGCGGCCGATCGCGCCCGCCATGCGCTCGACCAGGCCCGGGTCGAAGGTCGCCGCCCACGCGATCGCGGCGGGGTAGACCGTCGCGCCCCAGGTCGTGAACCCCGTGAGGCACTCCTCGTGCACGATGGCCGGGACGCCGAGCCGCGAGGACTCCACGACCGTCCGCTGCTGGCGCACCAGCTCGGCGGCGCCCTCGACCGCGGTGACCGGTGCGCTGCCGTAGACCCGGGTCAGGTGGCCCAGCCCGTGCCGGCTGGCGTCCGCGAGCGTCCTCGCGCCGCCCGCGGCGAAGACGTCCTGCATGGGGGCGACGTGATGGGTGCCGTCGGTGGTGCCCGGCGGGTCGGCTGCGAGGTCACCCGCCCCCCCGCCGGCCAGGTCGTTGCCGACCCAGCGGCTGCCGAGCTGGGCGACCTTCTCCTCCAGGCTCATCGCGCCCAGCAGCAGCTCGACCCGCTCGGCGGCGGGCAGCGCCGGGTCCCGCCACGGCGTGGCGCCGACAGCCGTGGTCGCTGGAGATGTCGACACGGGCACTCCTTCGAAAACTTTCGACGCCGCGGCTCAGCGCCTGGCAGGGAAAGTTACAGGTGAACCGCCAGGTGGCGCAGCCACTTTCGTAATCTCATCCGCTGGATGCGTCGAAACTTCGTACGTCTTGACAGCGTCGGTGAGCGAAACCTAGCGTGACGCCGCACACACGGACGACCCGCTCGCCGCGCTCCGCGGCCCTCGAGACCGGAGATCAACGTGGACTCCCCGACGACGTCGCGGCGCACCTTCCTCCGCTACGCACTCGCCACCCCGCTGGCGGCCTCGGCGCTCGCTGCGTGCGGGACGTCGGGCCCCGGCCAGGCCGGCGGCGGGGGCGGCGGGACGGGCACGGCGACCTACTGGTACCTGTCCGGGCAGCCCAGCGAGGGCGTCCGCACCAACGCGCTCAACGCGTTCAACAAGGCCAACCCGAACGACCAGATCACCGGGACGACGTTCCAGAACGACGCCTACAAGACCCGCATCCGCACGGCGGTCGGGGCGAACCAGGCGCCGACGATCATCTGGGGCTGGGGCGGCGGCACGCTGCGCAGCTACGTGAAGGCGGGCCAGGTCGAGGACCTGACGTCGTGGTTCGGCCAGAACCCCGACGTGAAGAGCCGGCTCCTCGACTCGTCGTTCGGCCCGGCGACGGTCGACGGCAAGATCTACGCGACGCCGGCGGAGACCGTCCAGCCGATCGTCCTCTACTACAACAAACGCGTCTTCGACAAGGTCGGCGCCCAGCCCCCGCAGAGCTGGGGCGACATCATGGCCCTCGTGCCCAAGTTCAACGCGGCCGGCGTCGCGCCGTTCTCGCTCGGCGGCCAGTCCCGCTGGACCAACATGATGTGGCTGGAGTTCCTGTTCGACCGCATCGGCGGGCCGGAGGTGTTCGACGCGGTCGCGAACGGCCAGGCGAACGCCTGGTCCAACCCGGCCGCGCTCGAGGCGCTGACGAAGGTGCAGGACCTGGTCAAGGCGAACGGCTTCGTCAAGGGCTTCTCCTCGATCACCGCCGACTCGAACGCCGACCTCGCCCTGCTCTACACGGACAAGGCCGCGATGATGCTGCACGGCTCGTGGACCTACGGGACGATGGCGAGCAACGGCGGCGACTTCGTCTCCGGCGGCCATCTCGGCTTCATGAACTTCCCGCCCGTCGAGGGCGGCAAGGGCGACCCGAGCGACACGACCGGCAACCCGGCCCAGTACCTGTCGATCTCGTCGAAGGCGAGCGACGCGCAGAAGGCGACGGCCAAGAAGTTCTTCGCCACCGGCGTGCTCACCGACGCCGAGGTCCAGGACTGGATCGGCATCGGCGCCGTCCCGATCGTCAAGGGCATCGAGAACAAGCTCGCCGCGGCGAAGGGCGCGGACTTCCTGCAGTTCGTCTACGGCGTCGCGAGCAAGGCCAAGGCCTTCCCGCAGTCCTGGGACCAGGCCCTCTCGCCCACCCAGGCCGAGAAGCTGCTCGACAACATCGCGCAGCTGTTCCAGCTCTCGATCAGCCCCCAGCAGTTCGCGTCGAACATGAACGGGGTCATCGGGCAGTGACCGCCCTGACCCCGCCCGTCGCGGCCGGCCAGCAGGTGGCCGCCCGTCCGACGGGCGGGCGGGCGGGTTCCTCGGTGGCGTGGATGACGCTGCCGGCGCTGGTCGTCTACGCGGCGTTCGCCCTCGTCCCGCTCGTCGGGGTCGTCCTGCTGTCGTTCACGTCGTGGGACGGCATCGGCACGATCACGTTCTCCGGCCTGACGAGCTGGTCCGCCGTGCTCGCCGACCCCGGCCTGTACCACTCCATCGGCGTGACGTTCCTGATCATGGCGCTGTCCTGGGTCGTCCAGACGCCGCTGTCGATCCTCATCGGCGTGTTCATCGCGGGCCGCCAGCGCTACCGCGGCCCGCTCGCGGTGCTGTACTTCATCCCGCTGCTGCTCAGCTCCGCCGCCATCTCCATCGCCTACAGCGCCCTGCTCGACCCCAACTTCGGGCTCGGCGCGAGCCTGGGCGTCCCGCTGCTGCGCCAGGACTGGCTCGGCCGCGGCGACCTCGCCGTCGGCGTGGTCGTGTTCGTGGTGTCGTGGCAGTACATCCCGTTCCACTCGCTGATCTACCAGGGCGGCGTCCGGCAGATCCCGCGTTCGATGTACGAGGCCGCCGAGCTGGACGGCGCCGGGCGGGTGCGGCAGTTCTTCGCCCTGACGCTGCCCCTGCTCAAGTTCACGATCATCACGTCCTCGACCCTCATGATCATCGGGTCCCTCACCTCGTTCGACCTGATCTACATCCTGACCGGGGGCGGGCCGGGCGACGCGACGCGCGTGCTCGCCGTCGACATGTACAAGCGCGGGTTCCAGGCCAACCTCATGGGCCCGGCCAGCGCGATCGGGGTGATCCTCGTCCTCGTGGGCCTCGCGCTGTCGCTGGTCATGCGCCGCATGGGCGGGCGCCCGTCCGACAGCCAGCTCGAGGGCCTCTAGATGGCCGCGCCGACGACGGACGCCGCGCGCGTCGGCCCGGGCGGCGACGGCGGGCAGGTGCCCCCCGGCGGCCGGGTGGCCCGTGCGCGCAACTGGGTCGGCGGGGTGGCCGGCTGGCTCTGGCTCGCGCTGGTGATCGTGCCGATCTACTGGATCGTCATCACGAGCTTCAAGGCGCAGAGCGTGTACTTCTTCACCAACCCGTTCCTGCCGCCGACCTCTCCGACGCTGCAGAACTACGCCCTGGTCGTCTCGTCCGGGTTCGCGCGGTACTTCCTCAACAGCGCGATCGTGACGGTCGGCGCGGTCGTGCCCGCCGTGGCGTTCTCCTTCATGGCGGCGTACGCGTTCGTCAGGGGCGCGGGGCGGTTCCTGCGCTCGACGAACACGCTCGTCCTCATGGGCCTGGCGATCCCGCAGCAAGCTGTGATCATCCCGGTCTACCTGATCATCATCCGGATGCGGATGTACGACACCCTGATGGCGATCATCCTGCCGTCGATCGCGTTCGCGATCCCGCTGTCGGTGCTGGTGCTCGCGAACTTCCTGCGCGACATCCCGGCCGAGCTGTTCGAGTCGATGCGCCTCGACGGGGCGTCGGACTGGACGATGCTGTGGCGCCTGGCGTTCCCGCTGACCCGCCCGGCGCTGGTCACGGTCGGGATCTACAACGGACTGCAGATCTGGAACGGGTTCCTGCTGCCGCTGATCCTGACCCAGAGCCCCGACCGGCGGACGCTGCCGCTCGCGCTGTGGAGCTTCCAGGGCCAGTACAGCGTCGACGTGCCGGCGGTGCTCGCGTCCGTCGTGCTGACGACGCTGCCGGTCCTCGTGCTCTACGCGTTCGGCCGCCGCCAGCTGCTGTCCGGCCTGACGGCGGGGTTCGGCAAGTAACCGCGAGTCGGGGTCTGAGCCGGTCCGAGTTGCGGGCTGAGCCAGACGCCGAGCGACCGGGCACGTCCACGGCGGCCGGGCCGGACCGCTCCGCTGAGGCACGATGCCCCCGTGCTCCCGCTGACCTGGACCACCCTGGTCGTGATCCTGCACGTGCTCGCCGCGACCGTGTGGGTGGGCGGTCAGATCGTGCTGGCCGGCCTGGTGCCGGCACTGCGCGGGTTCGGCCGCGACGTCGTCGTCGCGTCGGCGCGGCGGTTCAACCTGGTGGCGTGGCCGGCGTACGCGCTGCTGGTCGCGACGGGCGTGGGCAACCTCGTGGCGGACGGGACCGGCAGCGGGCCGCACCGCGTCACGCTCGTCGTCAAGCTGGTGCTGGCGGCGCTCTCGGGCGTCACCGCCTACCTGCACCTGCGCGCCAGCAGCCGCGCCGGCCTCGCGGTGTTCGGCGCCCTCACCCTGGTGACGGCGGTCGGCGCGGCCGGGCTCGGCGTGCAGCTGAGCGGTTGAGGGTCGGGGTGCCCGGCTCTCGTGGCGATCTGCGGTGGTGGGTCGGGTCGCGTGGGTCGTGATCGGCGTCCGGGGAGTTCTGGGGCCGGATGTGGCTGGGGTCCTCCCGGTTCGGTGATCACCGGCCTCGGTCGGGCCGCCGGGCGGGGTGTCGTGCCCGCGAGCTCCGGGCAGCACGGCGGCGGCCGTCAGGTCGCGGCCCGCGCCAGGTCGACGACGCTCGGCCCGCCGGCGGACCCCGCCCCGATCCTCATCGCGAAGCGGCCCGTCACCGCCGCCGTCGTGACGCCCCGGTCGGCGACCTCGTCCCGGCGGAACAGCTCGGCCGTGAACGTCACGGTGTCCGGGGCGGTCAGCTCGAAGCCCAGCCGGGCGAAGCCCTCCTCGTCCTTGCGCAGGCAGCCCACCGAGACGGCCGGGGCGTCGGGCACGGCCGCGGCGGGGTCCGGTCCGGCGACGACCTGCGGCAGCCGGATGAAGCCGGGTCCGGGCCGGTAGTCCAGCTCGTCGCCGGGGATACGCAGCGCGAGCTGGGCCGCGCCGATCACCCGCGAGGCCAGCTGCATCGCGCCGCCGCCCCACACGAGCGACATCGGCGACGACACGACCTCGACGAGGTTGAGCTCCTGCGCGAACGCGACGTAGCTCTGGTGGATGTCGCCACCGATGGTCACGGTCGGCCGCCCGGCCCTGGCCGCGATGAGCCGGGTCCACAGCCGCTGCCACTGGTGCCAGTAGTCCCACATGTTGACGTCGTCGAACGGACCGCCGCTCTCGGGCCCGGCCTCCTCCGGTGTGAACGACGCGCGGCTGAGCAGGGGTTGGGGCGTCGCGAGCACGAAGATGTCGGCCGTCGCGGCCTGTTCGAGCATCGCGTCCAGGTAGTGCGCGTCGACGAACTGGGAGTAGCGCGGGTGTCGCAGCCGCCGGGTGCGCCGGGTCCGGGTGTCGAGCAGGCAGACGGTGACCGGGTCGACCCGGACGGTCTGCAGGATCCGGTTGCGCGGCGGGTGGGTCCCGGCCGCGGTGGCGTCCGGCGGGCCGACCCACGCGGTGTCGGCGGCGCCCCGCGTGGGCCGGCCGGCGCGGTCGGCGCGGCTGCGGGTCTGGAACGCCTCGAACAGCTCGAACGAGGCGAGGCTCCACCGGTCCCGCTCGGCCGGGTGCACGGGCAGGTAGTTCTGCTCCAGCGGGGTCGCGGGCGGGTACTGCGGCTCGCCGTGCGGCGGTGGCGGCCCGGCCGCGAGCGTCTCGGCGTCGGCCAGCACGGCGCCGCGGCGCTGCCTGGCCTCGCGCCACCCGGAACGGAACGCGGCGTAGGAGTGCCGGGCGGTCGCGGCCTGGTTCGGCCAGTTGTTCCAGAACTCGTGGTCGTCGGGGAGGAAGTAGTTGGGGCCCGCGGCCAGCACCGCGCGCAGGCCGCTGCGCCGGCTCGGCCGCAGCGGCCACGGCGGCAGGCGCCGCCACCCCGTCGCCGGCGCCGGCCGCGACATCCCCCACGTCGTCCAGTACTTCAGCAGGAGGTCGGCTCGGGGGTTGGCCTGCGAGTGGAGCACGTAGCGGACCGTGGGTGCGTCGGCGTAGACCTGGTCGCCGACCAGCAGCGTGAGATCGGGCGGGTCGCGGCGGAAGATCCGCTGGTAGGCCGTGTCCAGCCGGTCGTAGGGGTCGGTGCCGAAGTCGTAGCACGAGCCCGCGAACAGGCGCAGGCCGCGCCCGGGCGACAGGCGGGCCGGCAGGGTCCGCGCGGCGCAGCCGGCCCGGCCGCCGCCGTCGACATCGACCGTGACGTCGTAGGTGGTGTCCGCGGCGAGCCCGGGGACGGTGGCGTGCCGGTGGTAGAACCGCGCGTCCGCAGGCACGCCGCGCACGGGCCCCTCGTCGAGCCGGTAGTGGACGAGCTCGACGCGCAGGTGCCGGTCCGCCTCGCCCTCGCGGCTCACCGTGACCTCGGCCGCCAGCGCGTCCGCGCCGGTCCGCCCGACCACGGCGATCCACACGTCGAACGAGTCGGCGGCTGCGTCCTTCTGGATGACCAGGACGCCGTCGTCCAGCTCCCCGCGGCCGTACCCGCGCACGACGGAGAAGAACCGCTGGGACATGCCGTCACGTTCGCACGGGTGCCTGCGGACGTTTCAGGCGGCGCCGTCCACCGGCCGCGACCGGGTCGAGGCCCGCACGACCAGCTCCGGGGCGAGCACGACCTGCCGGTGCTCGTGGCGGGTGCCCTCCTGGGCCTCGACGAGCAGCATCTCGGTGGCGACGCGGCCCAGCCGGTCGCGCGGCTGGCTCACCGACGTCAGCGGCACCGCTGCGGCCTCGGCGAACTCGATGTCGTCGTAGCCGACGATCGCCACGTCCTCTGGCACGCGCAGGCCCAGCCGCACCATCTGCTGCAGCAGCCCGAGGGCGACGAGGTCGTTGGCGCAGAAGGCGGCGGTGGGGCGCGAGCGGGCAGGGCGCCCGGCCAGCCGCTCGCCGGCCCGGCGGCCGTCGGCGACGGTGAGCGCGTCGGTGCGCAGCACGAGGAGGCCGTCCTCGCCGACCCCGGCCCGGGCGCAGGCCCGGCGGGCCCCCGCCAGCCGGTCGCTGACCTGCGCCAGCTCCATCGGCCCTCCGACGAAGGCGATCCGGCGGTGCCCGGTGTCGAGCAGGTGGGTGACGGCCAGGTCGCCGCCGAGCAGGTCGTCGACGCTCACCGAGCAGTGCGTCCCCTCGGCCCGCCGGTCGACGAGCACCACCGGCGTGCCGCGCGCCGGCAGCGCGGTGATCCGCTCGTCGCCCGCGTCCACCGGGGTGATCAGCACGCCCTCGACGCGCTGCTGCTCCAGCAGGTCGAGGTAGGCGGCCTGGCGGCGGGGGTCCTGCCCGCTGTTGCACAGGAACAGCGCGAGTCCGGCCTCGTCCGCGCGCTCCTGCGCGGCGTGGGCGACGTCGGTGAAGAAGGGGTTGCTCGCGTCGAGCACGACGTAGGCCACCGTGCGGCTGCCGCCGCCGCGCAGCTGCCGGGCCGACTCGTTGCGGACGAAGCCGAGCTCGGCGATCGCCGCCAGCACGCGGCGCCGCGTCCGCTCGCTGACCTGCTCCGGGCGGTTGAGCACGTTGGAGACCGTGCCGAGCGAGACGCCGGCGCGCGCGGCGACGTCCTTCATGCTCGGCGCGCCCGGCATCCGATCCTCCTCGCTCCGCTGGCGCCCGGCGCGGCCCGGCGTTGAAACGTGCCAAAGCCGGGCCGGACGGCGACGGCCGGTCGGGGCGCAGCGGCAGCGTACACCGGCGCTCGATGGCCGGACCGCTTCCTGCTTGACACCGCGCAACGGACTCCCTACTGTACCCCAGGTCACGTTTTGAAACGTTTCATCACCTGCGCCTCGTCGAGGCCCGAAGGAGTGCGGTGGACAGCGACGGCGAGCCCGGCCGGCCCGGCGGCGAGGCCGTGATCGGCCTGGTCGACGTCAGCAAGTCGTTCGGCAGCGTCGCGGCGCTGCGCGGGGTGTCGCTGTCGCTGTCCGGCGGCTCGGTGCACGCGCTGTGCGGCGAGAACGGCGCCGGCAAGTCGACGCTGATCAAGACGCTCACCGGCGTCCACCAGCCCGACACCGGCACGGTCGTGCTCGACGGACGCCCGGTCGTCCTCGCCGGGCCGGGCGACGCGCGCGACGCCGGCGTCGCCGTCATCTACCAGGAGCCGACGCTCTTCCCGGACCTGTCGGTCGCCGAGAACATCTTCATGGGCCGCCAGCCGCGCGGCGCCTTCGGCGCGATCGACCGCGGCCGGATCGACGAGGCCACCGCGGCGCTGTTCGCCCGGCTCGGCGTGCCGCTGCTGCCCGGCGACGTCGCGCGCGGCCTCTCGATCGCCGACCAGCAGATGGTCGAGATCGCCAAGGCGCTCTCGTTCGACGCCCGCGTCCTGATCATGGACGAGCCGACGGCCGCGCTGACCGGCGCCGAGGTCGAGCGCCTGTTCGCCGTCGTCGCCGCGCTGCGCGACCAGGGCGTCGCGGTGCTGTTCATCAGCCACCGCCTCGAGGAGGTCTTCGCGATCTGCGACGTGGTCACGACCCTGCGCGACGGCCGCTGGGTCGCGACCGAGCCGGTCGCCGGCCTGACCGAGGACGACCTGATCCGCCGCATGGTCGGCCGCGACCTCGACGAGCTCTACCCCAAGCAGGAGGCCGCGGTCGGCGAGGTCGCGCTCGCGGTGCGCAGGCTGACCCGCGAGGGAGTGTTCACCGACGTCTCCTTCGAGGTGCGCCACGGCGAGATCGTCGGCGTGGCCGGGCTGGTCGGCGCGGGGCGCAGCGAGATCGCGCGGGCGGTGTTCGGCATCGACCGTCGCGACGCGGGCGAGGTGCTCGTCGACGGCCGGCCGCTGCGTGCGGGGTCCCCGTCGGCCGCGATGGCGGCCGGGCTGGCGCTGGTCCCCGAGGACCGCCGCCAGCAGGGCCTCATCCTCGACATGTCCATCGGGCGCAACATCGGCCTGTCCGGCCTGGGCCGCCTGTCGACAGCGGGTCTGATGAGCCGCCGGCGCGAGCGGCGCTGGGCGGCGGACTGGGCGGCGCGGCTGCAGCTGAAGTACCACCGCCTGACCGATCCCGCCTCGACGCTGTCGGGGGGCAACCAGCAGAAGGTCGTGCTCGCGAAGTGGCTCGCGGTGCGCCCGAGCGTGCTCGTCGTCGACGAGCCGACGCGCGGGATCGACGTCGGCACGAAGGCCGAGGTCCATCGGCTGCTGTCCCAGCTCGCGGCGGACGGCGTCGCGGTGTTGATGATCTCCTCGGACCTGCCGGAGATCCTCGGCATGGCCGACCGCGTGCTCGTCGTGCACGAGGGCCGGATCAGCGCCGAGCTCGCGCGGGCGGACGCGACCGAGGAGCGGGTCGTCGCCGCGGCGTCCGGGCGGGCGGAGGTCGCCGCATGAGCACCGACACGGCGCACGCGCCCGCGTCCGCACCCGCGGCCGACCGCACCGGCACCCGCCGGCTCGTGGACACGCTCCTGCGCTTCCGGGAGGCGGCGCTCGTCGTCGTCCTCGCCGTGCTGCTGCTGGTGACCCAGCTCGTCAACGACCGGTTCCTGTCCGAGCAGGGCACCCGCGACCTGCTGCTCAACGCGACGATCCTCGTCCTCGCCGCTACCGGGCAGGCGGTGGTCGTGCTGACGCGCAACGTCGACCTGTCGGTCGGCTCGGTCGTCGGCGTGACCGCGTTCGCCGCTGGCGACGTCCTGCAGAGCGGCGGGAACGTCGTCGTGGCCGTCGTCGCCGCCGTCGCGCTCGGGCTCGCCTGCGGGCTGCTCAACGGCCTGCTCGTCAGCCTGGGCCGGGTGCCCGCGCTAGTCGTCACGCTCGGCACGCTCTACGTCATCCGCGGCCTCGACTCGCTGTGGGTGTCGTCGCGGGAGATCACGGCGGCCCAGCTGCCGGCGGGGTTCATCGCCTTCGGCCACGACGGGATCGGGCCGGTGCCGTGGCTGGCGCTCATCGCGCTGGTCGTACTGGCCGTCGTCGCGCTGTTCCTGCGCCGCTACCGGACCGGCCGCGAGTTCTACGCGCTGGGCAGCAGCCCCGAGGCCGCGCGCCTGGCCGGCATCCCGGTCCGCCGCCGCGTCCTGCAGGTGTACCTGCTGGCCGGGGCGCTGGCCGGCCTCGCGGGCGTGCTCTACCTCGCCCGCTTCGGCAACGTCGACAGCGGCACCGCGAGCGGCTACGAGCTGACCGTCGTCAGCGCGGTCGTCGTCGGCGGCGTCGCGTTCACCGGCGGCTCCGGCAGCGTGTACGGCGCCGCGCTGGGCGCGCTGCTGCTCACGACGATCGGCGGGGCGCTCCCGACGCTGGGCGTCAGCTCCGTCTGGCAGAACGCGATCGTCGGCTTCCTGCTGATCCTCGCCATCGCCGTCGACCGGCTCGTCGCCCTGCGCGTGGCGCGGGTCCTCGCGCGAAGGAGCGCCCGCCATGGCTGACCGCGACTCCGGCCTGCGCCCGGCCGACCTCCTGCGGTGGGACAACGCCGTCGCCGCGCTGCTCGTCGTCGTGCTGGCGCTCTCGTTCGGGCTCGTCGACAACTTCGGCAACGCGCTGAACATCTCGTTCCTGATCGGCAACACCCTGCCGATCGCGTTCATCGCACTGCCGATGTGCCTGCTCGTCGTGTCCGGCGAGATCGACCTGTCGGTCGGCTCGATGGCCGGGCTCGCCGGCGCCGTCATGGGCGTGCTGTGGAACGCCGGGTGGGCGATCGAGGTGATCATCCCGCTCTGCCTGCTCGTCGGCGTCGCGGGCGGCCTGCTCAACGGCCTGCTCGTCACGCGCCTCGGGCTGCCCTCGCTGGCCGTCACGATCGGCACGCTGGCCGCCTTCCGCGGCCTCGCGCAGATCCTGCTCGGCTCGGACGCGGTCACGGACTTCCCGCAGTCCTACCTGACCGCCGCGTCCGGCCGGTTCCCCGGCACGCCGGTGCCGTACGCCGCCGTGCTGTACGTCGTGCTGCTCGCGCTCGCCGTCGTCGTGCTGCACGGCTCCCGGTTCGGCCGGTCGCTGTTCGCGATCGGCGCGAGCCAGGAGACGGCGTTCTTCTCCGGGATCCGCGTCAAGCGCCACAAGCTCGTGGTGTTCGCGCTGACCGGGCTCGTCTCGGCGATGACCGGCGTGTTCTGGGCGCTGCACTACGCCAGCGCCCGCTACGACAACGCCACCGGGCTGGAGCTGGCCGTCATCGCGGCGGTCCTGCTCGGCGGCATCGACTTCGACGGCGGCAAGGGCACCCTCGGCGGCGCGGTCGCCGGCGTGTTCCTGCTCGGCACGCTCGGCAACGTCATGAGCCTGCTCGACGTCTCCGCCGACACCCAGACGATCGTCACCGGGACGCTGCTGGTCGTCTCGGTGCTCGCACCCCGCGTCGGGCGGCAGATCGCCACCGCGCGGGCCCACCGCGCCACCATGCGCGGCCCGGCCACCCCGGCGCCCGCCTGACCCACCCGAACCACGAAAACCGCCCGACGAAGGGACCCCACCCGTGCCCATCCTGCATCGACCCGCCCGCGCCGCGGCCGTCGGCGCCGCCGTCCTCGCCGTGGCGCTCGGCCTCACCGCCTGCGGCGGCACCACGAAGAACAACTCCGGCTCGGACGGCGGGGGCGCCGCCGCCACGTCCGCAGCGGCGAACCCGAACGCGCCGCTGAAGAAGGGCCTGACCGTCGCGTTCCTGCCCAAGCAGGTCAACAACCCCTACTTCACCAGCGCCGACGGCGGCGGCAAGACGGTGCTGGAGCAGCTGGGCGAGACGTACAAGGAGGTGGGCACGAGCAGTGCCACCGACACCGCGGGCCAGGTCTCCTACGTCAACACGCTGACCCAGCAGCAGGTCGGCGCGATCGCGCTGTCCGCCCAGGACCCCGGCGCGCTGTGCACCGCGCTGAAGCAGGCCATGACGAACGGCGTCAAGGTCGTCACCTACGACTCCGACACCAACGCCGACTGCCGGCAGGTCTTCGTGTCCCAGGCCTCCGCCGAGGACCTCGGGCGCACCGAGGTGCAGCTGCTCGGCAAGCAGGTCAACTACACCGGCAAGATCGCGATCCTGTCCGCGGCGCAGACGGCGACGAACCAGAACACCTGGATCGACTTCATGAAGCAGGAGCTGTCGCAGCCGCAGTACAAGAACATGCAGCTCGTCAAGGTCGCCTACGGCAACGACGACGCCCAGCAGTCGTTCCAGCAGACCCAGGCGCTCATGCAGCAGTACCCGGACCTCGTCGGGATCATCTCCCCGACCACGGTCGGCATCAAGGCGGCCGCGCAGTACCTCGACGGCTCCTCCTACAAGGGCAAGGTCGCGCTGACCGGCCTTGGCACGCCCAACGACATGCGCCAGTACGTCCAGGACGGGACCGTGGCGCAGTTCGAGCTGTGGGACCCGGCCAAGCTCGGCTCGCTCGCCGCGTACACCGCCGTCGCGCTCGCGTCCGGCCAGATCACCGGCGCGCAGGGCCAGACGTTCACCGCGGGCGACATGGGCCAGTACACGATCGGCGACAAGAACACGATCGTGCTCGGCAAGCCCACCGTCTTCGACAAGGCGAACATCGGCCAGTTCAACTTCTGACCGACCGGGCGGAAGGGGACCCGCCGTGCAGCGCGTCTGCTTCCTGCTCTCGATCCGGCCCGACCACGTCGACGAGTACCGCCGCCGCCACGCGCAGGTGTGGCCGGAGATGCTGGCGGCACTCGCCGACGCGGGCTGGCACAACTACTCGATCTTCGTGGCCGACGACGGGCGCGTCGTCGGCTACGTCGAGACCGACGACTTCGACGCCGCCCGCCGGCGCATGGCCGACCTGGACGTCAACCGCCGCTGGCAGGCCGAGATGGCGCCGTTCTTCACCGGCCTCGACGGCGGCGCGCCCGACGCGGCGATGACGCCCGTCCCCGAGGCCTTCCACCTGGACTGAAGGCCACCTCGACCGAAGGAACAGCCGATGACCACCGACCCGCGCGTCCGCGACGCGCTCTCCGCGCAGACGATCGAGCTGCCGTCCTGGGCGTTCGGCAACTCGGGCACCCGGTTCAAGGTGTTCGGCCAGCCCGGCGTGGCCCGCGACCCGTTCGAGAAGCTCGAGGACGCCGCGCAGGTCCACCGCCTGACCGGGGTCACTCCGCGCGTGTCGCTGCACATCCCGTGGGACCGGGTCGAGGACTGGCCGAAGCTCGCTGCCCACGCCGCCGACCTGGGCGTCCGGATCGGCGCGATCAACTCCAACCTGTTCCAGGACGACGACTACCGCCTCGGCTCGCTGACCCACCCCGACCCCGGCGTGCGCGCGAAGGCGGTCGCGCACCACGCTGAGTGCGTCGAGATCATGCGCGTCACCGGCTCGACGGACCTCAAGCTCTGGCTGCCCGACGGGCTCAACTACGCCGGCCAGGACGACCTGCGGGGCCGCCAGGACCGGCTCGCCGACTCGCTCGCGCAGGTCTACGCGCTGCTGGACGACGGAATGCGGCTGCTGCTGGAGTACAAGTTCTTCGAGCCGTACTTCTACGCGACCGACATCCCGGACTGGGGCACGTCGCTGCTGCACTGCCTCGCGCTGGGGGAGCGGGCGCAGGTCGTGCTCGACACCGGCCACCACGCGCCGGGCACCAACATCGAGTTCGTCGTCGTGCAGCTGCTGCGCGCGGGCCGGCTCGGCGCGTTCGACTTCAACAGCCGCAACTACGCCGACGACGACCTGATCGTCGGGGCAGCCGACCCGTTCCAGCTGTTCCGGATCCTGAACGAGATCGTCGGGAACGGCGCGCTCGCGCCGGAGGCGGGCGTCAACTTCATGCTCGACCAGTGCCACAACATCGAGCCGAAGGTCGCGGGCCAGATCCGGTCGGTCATGAACGTCCAGGAGGCCACCGCCAAGGCGCTCTCGGTCGACCGGGACGCGCTCGCCGCCGCGCAGTCCGCGGGCGACGTGCTGGGCGCCCACGGCGTCCTCATGGACGCCTTCGCCACCGACGTGCGGCCCCTGCTCGCCGACCTGCGCGCGGGCCAGGGCCTCGACCCCGACCCGTACGCGGCCCACCTGCGCTCCGGCTACCAGGACCGGATCGCCCGCGAACGGGTCGGCGGCGCCCAGGCCGGCTGGGGCGCATGACCCCGGGCCACCCGACCCGTCCCACGAGGGAGGCCAGACGATGACCCACGAGGCCGTGCGCGACCTCGTCGCCCGCAGCAACCGGCTGGGCGCCGACCCGCGCAACACCAACTACGCCGGGGGCAACACCTCCGCCAAGGGCGCCGCGACCGACCCCGTCACCGGCGGTCCCGTCGAGCTGATGTGGGTGAAGGGGTCCGGCGGCGACCTCGGCACCCTCACCGAGCGGGGGCTGGCCGTCCTGCGGCTGGACCGGCTGCGCGCGCTCGCCGGCGCCTACCCCGGCGTCGGGCGCGAGGACGAGATGGTCGCGGCGTTCGACTTCTGCCTGCACGGCAAGGGCGGCGCCGCGCCGTCGATCGACACCGCGATGCACGGGCTGCTCGCGGCGCCGCACGTCGACCACCTCCATCCCGACTCCGGGATCGCGCTGGCCACC
The DNA here is from genome assembly GCA_963728105.1 of uncultured Actinomycetota bacterium. Classification (GTDB taxonomy): domain Bacteria; phylum Actinomycetota; class Actinomycetes; order Mycobacteriales; family Pseudonocardiaceae; genus Pseudonocardia. The sequence goes on from CAVSJZ010000043.1 coordinate 58,697, forward strand.
GCCGCCGACGGGGAGAAGCTCACCGAGCAGTGCTTCGGCGACCGCGTCGTGTGGGTGCCGTGGCGGCGGCCAGGGTTCCAGCTCGGCCTCGACATCGCCGCGATCGCCGAGGCCAACCCGCAGGCGATCGGCTGCGTGCTCGGCGGGCACGGGATCACCGCGTGGGGCGACACGTCCGACGCGTGCGAGGCGCAACTCGCTGGAGATCATCCGCACGGCCGCGGAGTTCCTCGCCGAGCGCGGCGTCGCGGAGCCGTTCGGGCCCGTCGTGGCCGGGAACGAGCCGCTGCCGGAGCCGGAGCGGCGCGCGAAGGCGGCGGCGCTGTTCCCGACGGTCCGCGGGCTCGCGTCCACCGACCAGCCGCCAGGTCGGCCACTTCACCGACGGCGACGCCGTCCTCGACTTCCTCTCCCGCGAGAAGCTCGCGCCGCTGGCCGCGCTCGGCACGTCCTGCCCCGACCACTTCCTGCGCACCAAGGTCCGCCCGCTGGTCCTCGACCTGCCCGCCGCGGCCGGCGTCGAGGAGACGGTCGCCCGGCTCCGGGAGCTGCACGCGGCGTACCGCGGCGACTACCGGGCCTACTACGAGCGCCACGCCGGCGCCGGACAGCCCGCCGATGCGCGGCGCGGACCCGGCGATCGTGCTGGTGCCCGGCGTCGGCATGTTCTCCTTCGGCCGCGACAAGCAGACCGCGCGCGTCGCGGGCGAGTTCTACGTCAACGCGATCAACGTGATGCGCGGCGCCGAGGCGGTGTCGAGCTACGCGCCGATCGCCGGAGTCGGAGAAGTTCCGCATCGAGTACTGGGCGCTGGAGGAGGCGAAGCTCGCACGGATGCCGGAGCCGAAGCCGCTCGCCGGCCGCGTCGCGCTCGTCACGGGGGCGGCGTCGGGCATCGGGCTGGCCACCGCGCAGCGGCTCGCGGCCGAGGGCGCCTGCGTCGTGCTCGCCGACCTCGACGCGGCGAAGGCCGCCGAGGCGGCCGCCGGAGATCGGCGGTGCCGACGTCGCGGCGGGGGTCGGGGCCGACGTCGCCGACGAGGACGCCGTCGAGGCGGCCTTCGCGGCGGCGGCGCTGGCGTTCGGCGGGGTGGACCTCGTCGTCAACAACGCCGGCCTGTCGATCTCCAAGCCGCTGCTGGAGACGACGGTCGCGGACTGGGACCGCCAGCACGACGTCATGGCGCGCGGCTCGTTCCTCGTCTCGCGGGCGGCGGCGCGGTGCATGATCGCCCAGGGCCACGGCGGCGACATCGTCTACATCTCCTCGAAGAACGCGGTCTTCGCCGGCCCGAACAACGTCGCGTACGGGGCGGCCAAGGCCGACCAGGCCCACCAGGTCCGCCTGCTCGCCGCCGAGCTGGGCCCGCACGGGATCCGCGTCAACGGGATCAACCCGGACGGCGTCGTGCGCGGCTCGGGGATCTTCGCGGGCGGCTGGGGGGCGCAGCGCGCCGCGGTGTACGGGGTGCCGGAGGAGGAGCTCGGCGCGTACTACGCGAAGCGGACGCTGCTGGGCCGGGAGGTGCTGCCCGAGCACGTCGCCGCCGCCGTCGTCGCGCTGACCGGCGGCGACCTGTCGCAGACGACGGGCCTGCACGTCCCGGTCGACTCGGGCGTCGCCGCGGCGTTCCTGCGGTGACGGGCGCGCGATGACGACCGGGACGACCGTCCGGGTCGCCGCCGTCGACCTCGGCGCGTCCAGCGGGCGCGTCATGGCGGCCGACGTCGGCCCCGACCGGATCGCGCTCACCGAGGTCCACCGGTTCCGCAACGGCCCGGTGCGGCTCGGGAACACCCTGCACTGGGACGTGCTCGCGCTCTACCGCGGCGTCCTCGACGGCCTGGCGGCCGCGGCCGGCCAGCGCGGGCGGCTCGATGCCGCGGGCATCGACTCGTGGGCGGTCGACTACGGCCTGCTCGACGCCACGGGCGCGCTCCTGGGCAACCCCGTGCACTACCGGGACGCGCGCACCGAGGGTGTCGCCGACGCCGTCCACGCCCGCGTCCCGGCCGCGGACCTCTACGCCGCCACCGGCGTGCAGGTCCTGCCGTTCAACACCGTCTACCAGCTCGCCGCGGCCGCCGGGACGCCGCAGCTCGCCGCCGCGCGCCGGCTGCTGCTCGTCCCCGACCTGCTCGGCCACTGGCTCACGGGGGCGACCGTCGCGGAGGTCACCAACGCCTCGACGACGGGGCTGCTCGACCCGCGGACGCGGACGTGGTCGGCGGCGACGATGGAGCGGGTCGGCATCGAACCGGACCTGTTCCCGCCGCTGGTCGAGGCGGGGACCCGGGTCGGCGAGCTGGCGGCGCACGTGCTGGCGGAGGTCGGGCTCGCCGGGCCGGTGCCGCTGGTCGCCGTCGGCTCGCACGACACGGCGTCGGCCGTCGCGGGTGTCCCGGCCGCGACCGACCGGTTCGCCTACGTCGCGACGGGGACGTGGTCGCTGGTCGGCGTCGAGCTGCCGGCGCCGGTGCTCACCGCTGCCGGGCGGGCGGCGAACTTCTCCAACGAGCTGGGCGTCGACGCCACGGTGCGCTACCTGCGCAACGTCATGGGCCTGTGGCTGCTGCAGGAGTGCCTGCGCGAGTGGGGCGAGCCGGAGCTGGGCCCGCTGCTCGAGGCCGCCGCGGCCGAGCCGGGCCGGTACGGCGGCGGCCCGGTCGTCGACGCGGGCGACCCGGCGTTCATCCCGCCCGGTGACATGACCGCCCGGATCGCGCGGGCCTGCCGCGCGCTCGGCCAGGCCCCGCCGCCGGACCGGCCGGCGACCGTGCGCTGCATCCTCGACAGCCTCGCGCTGGCCCACCGCCGGGCGGTGTGCGACGCGGTCGCCCTGTCCGGCCGCGACGTCGAGGTCGTGCACGTGGTCGGCGGCGGCGCCCGCAACGCCCTGCTGTGCCGGCTCACGGCCGACGCCTGCGGCCTGCCGGTCGTCGCGGGTCCGGTCGAGGCCGCCGCCCACGGCAACGCGCTGGTCCAGGCCCGCGCGCTCGGCGTGCTCACCGGCGGCCTGGACGCGCTGCGCGCGGTGCTGCGCGCGAGCATCGCCCCGACCCGGCACGAGCCCGGTGGCGACCCGGGGAGCTGGGACGAGGCGCAGGAGCTGCTCGACCGGGCGGCCGGCTCCGGTCGCGACGAGATCAGGTGAGCGGCAGGGTCGTCGCGATGACGTCGCCGCTCAGTTGATCACTGGTGGCCGGGCGGCGGAGCCGTCGTCGCCCGCGTGACCAGCCGCGGCGTGAGGACAGTCGCCGTGGGCGGGCCGCCCGCGGCCAGCAGCAGCGCATGCTCGACGGCGACGTCGGCGAGCCGGCCGGCGTCCTGCGAGACCGTGGTCATCCGCACGTGCGGCGCCTGGGCCAGCCGCGAGTCGTCGTAGCCGACGACCGAGACGTCGCCGGGGACGGCCCGCCCGGCGTGGACCAGCGTGTCGACGACGCCGGCCGCGCAGCGGTCGTTGAACGCGATCACCGCAGTCGGCGGGTCGGGGCGGGCGAGCAGGGCCGCGGTCGCGTCGGCGCCCGCCTGCTCGGTCAGGCCGCCCGCCAGGATCTCGACGTCGTCGCCGAGGCCGTGGCGGGCGGCGGCGTCGAGGAAGCCGCGCCGCCGGTCGGCCGTCCCCGCGGCGCCGCCGCCGTCGACGTGCGCGATGCGGCGGTGGCCAAGGCCCGCGAGGTGGTCGAGGGCCAGCCCGATCCCGCCATGGTCGTCCGACCGCACGACGCCGACCCCGGCCGCGGCCGTGTGCCGGGCGACCGACAGCGTCGGCACCCGGGCGGCGAGCGCGGCGAGCTCCGCGTCGGCCATCCGGCTGCCGAGCAGGACGACGGCCTCGCAGCGCTCGCGCAGGAGCGCCTCGACCGCGAGTCCCTCGGCACGGGTGGGCGCGACGGCGCTGAGCCCGACGTCGTAGCCGCGGGCGGCGGCCGCGGCGTAGAGGTGCTCGACGAGGTCGCCGTGGAAGGGTTGCTGCAGCTCGAAGGCGACCCCGAGCACGCGCGAGCTCGACTGCCGCAGCTTGCGCGCGCGCTCGTCGGGGACGTAGCCGAGCTCGTCGGCGATGCGCAGCACGCGGGCCCGGGTCGCGTCGCTCGCGCCGGGCACGCCGCGCATGACGATCGACACGAGGGCGGTCGAGATCCCGGCCGCCCTCGCGACGTCGGCCATCGTCGGTCGGCCCACCCTCTTCCCCTTCCGCCTAGTACGTTCTAGTCTAGCGGAACTAGAACGTACTAGATCGCTCGTCGAGGAGCCGGACATGACCCCACCTGCCCCCGTCGGACTCGCGCTCGTCGGCGCGGGCCGGATCGGTGCCAACCACGCCGAGATCGTCGCCGACCGGATCCCCGGAGCCCGCCTCGTCGCGGTCGCCGACCCGGTAGCGGACGCCGCGCAGCGGCTGGCCGCCGGGCTCGGCGCCGACGCGTCCGGCGTCGAGGAGGTCCTCTGGCGGGCCGACGTCGACGCCGTGCTCGTCACCGCGCCGGCCCGCTTCCACACCGACCTCGTCGTCGCCGCCGCGGAGGCGGGCAAGCACGTGTTCTGCGAGAAGCCGATGGCGGTCACGCTCGAGGACGCCGACCGGGCGGCGGCCGCGGCCGACGCGGCGGGCGTGGTCCTGCAGGTCGGGTTCAACCGCCGCTTCGCGCCCGGGTTCGCCGCCGCGCGCGACGCGGTCGACGCGGGCCGGATCGGCGCGCCGCAGCTCCTGCGCTCGCTGACCCGCGACCCCGGCCCGTTCACGGCCGACCCGGCCCGCATCCCGCAGTGGACGATCTTCCTCGAGACGCTGATCCACGACTTCGACACCCTCTGCTGGCTCAACCCCGGTGCCCGGCCCCGCGAGGTGCACGCCTTCGCCGACGCGCTCGTCGTCCCCGGGGCCGCGGCCGGCGGGCACCTCGACACGGCGGTCGTCACGATCCGCTTCGACAACGGGGCACTGGCCACCGCCGAGGCCAGCTTCAGCGCGCTCTACGGCTACGACGTGCGCGCCGAGGTCTTCGGCTCCGCCGGCATGGTCACCGCCGGTGGGGTCCGGGCCACCGACATGGCGCTGTTCGACGCCGGCGGGATCCACGTCGACACCGCCCGCCGCGACACCGACCTGCTGCACGCCGCCTACCAGGGCGAGCTGGCCGCGTTCGTCGACGCCGTCCGCCACGGCGGCCCGTCGCCCGTCCCCGGCGCCGAGGCGCGCACGGCCCTTGCGGTCGCGCTCGCCGCGGTCGAGAGCGTCCGGACCGGGTCCACCGTGGAGGTGAAGCCGTGACCGTCACCCTCGCCGCCAGCGCGGAGATGCTCCATCTCGACCTCCCGTTCGTCGAGAGGGTGGAGCGGATCGCGGGACGCGGCCTGCAGGTCGAGATCTGGGACTGGTCGACCAAGGACCTCGACGCGCTGGCCGCCACCGGCGCCACGTTCTCCTCGATGACCGGCTACCTGCGCGGCGACCTCACCACGCCCGACGGCATCGCCGCCCTGCTCGACACGGCGGAGCTCTCGCTCGCCGCGGCGGCGCGGCTGGACTGCCCGCGGCTCAACCTGCACGGCACCGGTCTCGACCCGAAGGGCCTGCCCGTACACCCCGTCGAGGTCGTCACCCCGGCGATGTGGCTCGCGGCCGCCGACACGCTGCGCCGCGTCGCCGAGCTGGGCGCGCGCGCCGGGCGGGTGTTCACCCTGGAGAACCTGAACCTCGCCGTCGACCACCCCGGCACGCCGTTCGCGCGGGCCGCAGACACCCTCGCACTCGCCCGCGCGGTCGGCCACCCGAACCTGCGGCTCAACCTCGACCTCTACCACGCGCAGATCGGCGAGGGGAACCTCATCGAGCTCGTCCGCGAGGCGCTGCCGTACGTCGGCGAGATCCAGGTCGCCGACGTCCCCGGCCGCTGCGAGCCGGGGACAGGGGAGATCAACTACGCCGCCGTCGGCGCCGCGCTCGACGAGCTCGGCTACACCGGCGTCGTCGCGCTGGAGGCCTGGGCCCGCCACGACCCGGACGCCGCGCTGGACGCGTTCCAGGCGGCGTTCGACCAGAAAGCTCAATAAGAAGTAGTTGTCGACTGAGTATCTTAGCTCTACCCTTCTTGCTGCTCACTCGATCGTCCACCGCCCCGACCGGGCCGGACGACGCAAGGAGGCGCACGTGGCGGGTCCGCTGGAGGGCATCCGGGTCATCGACCTCTCGTCGATGCTGTCCGGGCCGTGGGCGGCCGACATCCTCGGCGACCAGGGCGCCGACGTCGTCAAGGTCGAGCCGCCCGGCACGGGCGACCACGTGCGGTCGCTGCCCAACCGGTCGGGCGGCATGGCGTCGATGTTCGTCAACATCAACCGCTCGAAGCGGTCGGTCAGCGTCAACCTCAAGTCGGCCGAGGGCGTCCGGACGGTCCTGCGCCTGATCGAGACCGCCGACGTCGTCGTCCAGAACTTCCGGCCGGGCGTCGTCGACCGGCTCGGGGTCGGCTACGAGGCCGCGCGGGCCGTCAACCCGCGGATCGTCTACCTGTCGATCAGCGGGTTCGGCGAGCGCGGCCCGTTCGCCCAGCGCCGGGTGTACGACCCGGTCGTGCAGGCACTGTCCGGGCTGACGACGATCCAGGCCGGGTCGGACACCGAGCGGCCGCGGCTGATCCGCACCGTCCTGCCCGACAAGCTCTCGGCCGTGACCGCCGCCCAGGCCGTCACGGCCGCGCTGCTCGCGCGCGAGCGCACCGGCGTCGGCCAGCACGTGCGGCTGTCGATGCTGGACGCGGTGCTCGCGTTCCTCTGGGCGTCGGACATGGGCGCCTACACCTTCGCCGACCACCCCGTGGAGCCGGAGCGGGCCGCGAGCTTCATCGACCTGATCTACGAGACCGCCGACGGGTACATGACGGTCTCGACGATGAGCAACGCCGAGTGGCGCGGGTTCTGCACGGCGGTCGGCTGCGAGCACATGGTCGCCGACCCGCGGTTCGCGACGCCCGCCGACCGCGACCTCAACGTCGACGAGCGGCTGGCGTTCATCCAGGACCGGCTGCGCGGGCGGACGGTCGCGGAGTGGATGGAGATCCTCACCGCGCACGACGTCCCGTGCGCGCCCGCGATGCGCCGCCGCGACCTCATCGGCCATCCGCAGGTCGTCGAGTCCGGGATCCTCATCGAGACCGAGCACCCGGTGGCCGGGCGCCTGCGCCAGACCCGCACGGCCGCCCGGTTCGAGGGCACCGAGCCCGGGCCGCCGCGGGGCGCGCCGACGGTCGGCCAGCACAACGTCGAGGTGCTGCGCGAGGCAGGCCTTTCCGACGCCGAGATCGCCGCGCTCGTCGCGTCGGGCGCGATCGGTGGCGAACACGTCGACGAGACGGCGGTGCCGGCGTGAGCGCCGCCGACGCACTCTTCTCCGCGGAGGCGCCATGAGCACAGTCCTGGTCGTGGGCGCCGACAAGGGCATCGCGCACTGCATCGCGCGGCAGCTGCACGAGCGCGGCGACCACGTCATCGCCGCGTGCCTGTTCGACGGCGACGACCTCAAGCAGCAGGGCATCGCGGTCGAGCCGCGCGTCGACGTCACCGACGGCGGCTCGGTCACGGCGCTGGCCGCGCGGCTGCGGGCGTCCGGCACCCGGCTGGACTGGCTGCTGCACGTCGCGGGCGTGCTGGGCACCGACCGGCTCGGCTCGCTGGACTACGACGACGTCCGCCGCCAGTTCGAGATCAACACCATTGGCCCGCTGCGGACCGTCGAGGCGTGCCGCGACCTGCTCGGCGAGGGCGCCAAGATCGGGATCGTCAGCAGCCGCGTCGGGTCGCTCGGCGACAACGGCTCCGGCGGCATGTACGCCTACCGCATCTCCAAGGCCGGGGCCAACATGGTGGGCCTCAACCTGCACCACGACCTGTCGCCGCGGGGGGTGAGCGTCCTCATGCTGCATCCCGGCATGGTCGCCACCGACCTCACGAAGGGCTTCACCGGCGACTTCATCCAGCCGGACGAGGCGGCCGCCGGCCTCATCCGCGACATGGACGAGCTGACCCCCGAGCGCTCGGGGCGCTTCCAGCACTCGAACGGCACCTTCCTGCCCTGGTGAGTCCCGGTTCGTCGACGAGGAGGAACAACATGATCACTGTCTACGGGTACGTCCCCGCCTGGGGCCTGCCCGACATCAGCCCGTACGTGACGAAGCTGATCAACTACCTGACGTTCACCGGCCAGGAGTTCGACTACAAGAACCAGGACCTGGGCACGCTGGGCACCGACTCGCCCACCGCGAAGCTGCCCTACATCATCGACAGCGACGGCACCAAGGTCAACGACTCCACCCGGATCATCCAGTACCTGCAGGCGAAGTACGGCGACAAGCTGGACGCCGGGATGTCGGCCGTCGACAAGGCCGTGGCACTGGCGTTCCAGCGCATGGTCGAGGAGTACACCTACTGGTCGGGCGTGATCGAGCCGCGCTGGCCCACCGTCGAGCGCTTCGAGATCTACGTCCCCTACATCACCGGTGGCCCCGGGCTCTCCGAGCTCCCGCAGGAGGTGCAGGGCGCGTTGCTGGCGTTCCGGGAGAAGATCCACGACGAGCACGTCAAGCAGGGCATGGGCCTGCGGCCGCACGAGGACATCGTGCAGTGCCTGAAGGAGGACCTCGACGCGCTGTCGGACTTCCTGGGCGACAAGCGCTACTTCATGGGCGACCAGCTCCGCTCCGTCGACGCCACGATCTACTCGACCTTCCGCCACATCGCCGACGTGCCGTGGGACTGGGCCGGCCGCGACTACGCCCGCGGCAAGGCCAACCTGGTCGCGTACGCCGACCGCCTCCGCGACGAGTTCAAGGTCTGACGAGGCTCTGTCACCGAGGGGGCGGTCGTGATCGACCTGTACGGGTTCCTCGGGCCGAACGTCCGCAAGGTCGTCATCGCGCTGGAGGAGCTGGGCCTGCCGTACCGGGTGATCTGGGTGGACATCACGGCGGGTGAGCAGTTCGCCGAGAGCTACCGGGAGGTCAACCCGAACGCGAAGGTGCCCGCGCTGGTCGATCACGATGGCCCCGGCGGCGCCCGGGTCGCGCTGTTCGAGTCCGTCGCGATCCTGCAGTACCTGGCGGAGAAGGCGGGGCGGCTGCTGCCCACCGACCCGCAGCGGCGCTGGACGGCGATCGCCTGGCTCGCCTGGCAGGTCGCCAACCAGGGCCCGATGTGCGGGCAGGCCACCCACTTCCTGACCTACGCCCCGCAGCAGGGCATCGAGATCCCCTACGCGCAGGACCGCTACCGCCGCGAGGTCGAGCGGCTCTACGGCGTGCTCGACGCGCGGCTCGCCGACCGGGAGTGGCTGGCCGACGAGTTCTCCGTCGCCGACATCGCCTGCTTCCCCTGGGTGCGGGTGGCGAAGGGGCACGGCATCGACGTCGCCCGCTACCCGGCGGTGGCGGTGTGGTCGGCGCGGCTGGCGTCCCGCCCGGCGGCGAAGGTCCAGCTCCGCGACCCGCGCGACGGGGCGACCGAGCGCGCCACGTTCACGCCGGAGCAGTTCGCGACGCTCATGCGCAGCGGCCCGGCCCCCGACCGGTCGACGCCGCCATGAGCAGGCGGTTGCGGATCGTCGTCGTCGCCGACCCGCTGCCCACCCTGCTGCCGCACCACGACTCGACCGTGGCGCTGATGGAGGCCGCGCAGGCCCGCGGCCACGAGCTGCTGGTCACCACGGCCGACCGGCTGCGGGTCCGCGGCACCCGTGCGTGCGCGCTGTGCCGTCCCGTCACGGTCGTGCCGGCCACGCTCGTCGGCGGCCGCTGGCTGGTGGTCGCGGACTGGTGGCGGGCGGGGGAGGAGTGCGACGTTCGCCTCGACGACGTCGACGTCGTGACGATGCGCACCGACCCGCCCGTCGACACCGACTACCTGCGCGCGACCTACCTGCTCGACCAGGTGGACGAGCGCCGCGTCGTCATGGTCAACAGCCCGGTCGGGCTGCGGGCGGCGAACGAGAAGCTGTTCACGCTGCGGTTCCCCGAGCTGATCCCGGACACGGTCGTCACCGCCGACGCGGGCGACGTCCTCGCCGCCGTGCGAGCCTGGGGTCGTGCCGTACTCAAGCCGACCGACGGGATGGCCGGGCGGGGCGTGCTCCAGCTCCGGCCCGACGACCCGAACCTGTGCTCGATCCTGGAGACCGCGACGGGCCGCGGGCGCCGCCAGGTCATCGTCCAGCGCTACCTCGCCGCGGCCGTGGACGGCGACCGCCGGATCATCGTGCTCGACGGCGAGCCCGTCGGCGTCGTGCGGCGGGTCGCGGCGCGCGGCGAGTTCCGCTGCAACCTGGCGACCGGCGCCACGGCCGTGGCGGACGCGGTGACGCCGGTGGACAAGCAGATGTGCGCGGTGCTGGCGCCCGAGCTCACCCGGCTGGGCATCGTGCTCGCCGGGATCGACGTGATCGGCGACCGGCTCACCGAGGTCAACGTGACCAGCCCGACCGGACTGCGGGAGATCGACGCGCTGTCGGGCACCGAGCTGTCCCGCCTCGTCGTCGAGCACCTGGAGCGGGCGGTCGGGGAGCGCCGGTGACGCGGCGGCCGCTGGTCGCGGTGTCCGGGCGGCGCCGCGCGGCGGGTGGCGCGCACGACGGGCCGCCCCAGCTCGACCTCCTCGAGGTGGAGGTCTACTTCACGGGGTACGCCGACCGGCTCGTCGACGCCGGCGCGCTGCCCCTGCACGTCCCCGCGCACGCCGACCCGCGCGACGTGGCCGGCGCCGTCGACGCGCTCGTGCTGACCGGCGGCAGCGACGTGGACCCGACGCTGTACGGGCAGGAGCCGCTGCCGACCACGCACGTCGACCGGGAGCGGGACCTGCGCGAGCTCGCGCTGCTGGCCGCCGCGCTCGACGCCGGCCTGCCCGTGCTGGCGATCTGCCGCGGGTTGCAGGTGCTCAACGTGCACCTCGGGGGGACGCTGCACCAGCACCTGGTCGGCCATCCGGTCGGCGGCGACGGCACCCACGAGGTGCGCTTCGCCCCGGGCAGCGTCCTCGCCGACGTCTACGGGCCGGCGTGTGCCGTCAACAGCCTGCACCACCAGGCCGTCGACACGCCGGGCGCGGGACTGGTCGCCGTCGGGCACGCGCCGGACGGCGTCGTCGAGGCCGTCGAGCTGACCGGGCGGCCGGTGGTCGGCGTGCAGTGGCATCCCGAGCAGCTGGCCGTGCAGGATCCCGTCTTCGGCTGGCTGGTCGCGGCCGCGACGGCGGCCGTGCCGTCCGGTTGAGCGTGCCGTCCGCGCGGGAGTTAATTGTCGGGAGGGAGGTCGCGATGGGGATCGGGGAGGCGTACGACCCGGACGTGCCCGACCGCGTCGACCGGGTCGAGGCCGGCTGGCGGCGCGAGCGGCCCGACATCGACGTCAGCTCCGTCGGGATCGTGACGCGCATCTGGCGGATCGGGCGCCACCTCGACCGGCACCGCAAGGAGCGGCTGGAGGCGCACGGGACCGACCGCGTCGCCCTCGACGTACTCGCGATGCTGCGTCGCGCCGGCCCGCCCTACCGTCGGACGGCCGGCGAGCTGCAGGCGAGCGCCCTCATCACGTCCGGGGGGATGTCCCAGCGGCTGGAGCGGCTGGAGGAGGCCGGGCTGATCAGCCGGCACATGCACGCGACCGACCGGCGCAAGGTCGAGGTCGAGCTGACCGCGGCCGGCATGGCGCTGGTCGACGAGGTCACCGGGGACCTCATGGAACACGAGTCGAAGCTGCTCGACGTGCTGGACGCGGGCGAGCAGGCCCAGCTGCGGACGTTGCTGAAGAAGCTGCTCAGCACGTTCGAGTGAACATGCCGGCGAGGATCGGCTCCGCCTCGGCGGGCACGCGGACCTCCAGCGTCGCCGCGTCCCCGTCCTCGGCCAGCGTGAACTCCAGGAACGGGCAGCACTCCCGTTCCGCCTCGACGAGCTCGGCCAGGCGGGCCGCCCGCTCGGCCGGGACCCGCACGCGTCGACCGCCCGGGGTCGTCGTCACCTCGGCGCCGTCGAGCACCGCGCGCCAGTCCGCGGCCCGGTCCCGGTAGGAGACGGCGTCGAGGGAGCAGGCGATCGGAGCCGGATCCGGGGCGGTGGTCACGGGTCCGAGGGTAGCTCCCTCGGGCGGGGTCGCGGGGCTTCCGAGCACGGCCGCTGTGGGGTGCCGCCGCGGGCTGGGGGGTCGGTGATCGCCGGAAGGGGAGGATGCAGGCCGTCGATGGCCCGCTGCTGCCCCAGCGGGTGATCACGGCGGGCTGGGCGGCGTCGGCGACAGGGCTCGCACCGCCGACCTGGGGGTCGCACCGGTGCCGGGACAGTGGTGCGACCACAGCGTCGCCGGTGCCGCGCGGGAACGGCGGTGCCGCTGCGCGCTCGATGGCTGGGCCGACGCCTCTGCTGGCTCCACGAGCCGCGCCGCCCCACCGTCGCTGTGGGCTCGCACCGCCGACCTGGGGGTCGCACCGCTGCCGGGACAGCGGTGCGACCACACCCTCGGCGGTGCCGCCGCGCGGGAACGGCGGTGCCGCCTCATCCCGACGGCACTGCCGCATCCGCGGGCCCGCGCACCGTCCTGCGCCCCGCTCGCGGGGACCGGTCAGCCGAGCCCGAGGTCCGCCGCCAGCTGTTCCTGCTCTTCGCGCACCACGGCAATGACGTCGTCGGCAGCAGCGGGGACCGGCGCGGCCGCGAACAGCGGCGCCAGCGCCTCGACCGCGCCGAGCGCCCGGGGCGTCCACGTGCCGGTCCACTCCCGCAGCACGTCCGCCAGCTCGGGGCGGGCGGCGAGCGCGTAGCGGACGAGGTCACCCGACCAGTGGCGGCTGCGCCGGGCGTCGTTCTGGAACTCGGCGAAGAGCAGCTCGAGGAACGCGTCGCCGTTGCGCGCGGCGAGCTCGGAGAACTGCCGGTCGAGCAGCGTGTCCAGCGCCGGCTTGACGACGAGGTTCAGCGCCGCGAACGCCTCGCCCCAGTCGTACGCGACGAGCAGCTTCTCGAGCGTCTCGCGCAAGGGCTGCCACGCGGGGTCGCCGGTCCACGGGTCGCGGGCCGCCGCGGTCGTCGCGAGGTCGGCGTCGTGGGCGTCGGCCAGCACCTGCGTCCAGTAGGCGGTCCGCTGGATCCGGCGCATCTCGTCGGCGGCCTGGAACACACACGGGTTCGTGATGAACGACGACGGCGCCATCTGCCCGACGTACAGGCTCACCACCTGCAGCACGTGCAGCGGGAACCGCAGCGGGACGAACAGCGCCCGCAGCGTCGACACCCAGGCGGGGTCGAGCCCGGCCACGTGCTCGACGGCCTCGAACCGGTCGACGAGCCCGTCGAGGTACAGCTCGCGCTCGTGCTGGACCGCGACGTAGTCCTTGTAGGTCAGCTTGTCGGGGTCGCGGAAGCCCTCCCAGTCGTCCACCTGGAACGGCGAGCCCTCGCGGTGGCGCAGGTACCAGACGTTCATCGGCATGCCAGGGTCGAGCTCGAAGGGGGCCGGCTCGCGCCGGAAGTGGTAGTGGAACCGGGCCGTGACGGCCTCGTACGGGCTGACCCGCCGCCGGACGTCACCGAGCGTGCTCCAGGTCTTCGGCCGCTGCCGCGGCCGGGGCGTGCTGGTGGCCATCTCTAGTCCTCCCGGTCCAGGAACCAGACGATCTCGTCGTCGCCGCCGCGCATCCGCCCGGCGAAACCCGACAGCGACGGCTCCAGCTCCGCCAGCGGGAACGGGCGGCCGAGCACCTCGGACAGGCTCGCGGCGGTCAGCCGGCAGCGCTGCGGCGCGCTGATGCGGATGTAGCCGCCGCGGTCGTCGACGACGATCTCCGCATCCGGGTTGTCGATCTCCATGGCCTCCGCGACGGCGTGGGCCAGCTCGTCGTCGATCCCGCGCATGACCGGGCCGACCATCTTGACGTGCGAATCCGTGGTCACATCGCCTCCTGCTCGCGGCATCGGTTGTAGTGGCGCAGCCCGTCCTGGGGGACGCCGACGCGCACGGTCTCGCCGTCCAGCTCGACGGGGTAGGAGTAGAGCCGGCAGCCCGCCGGGTTCAGCCCGACGCCCGCGGCCAGGTCGAACCGCCAGTGGTGCCCGCTGCACACCAGCTCGGCGGCGTCGGGGTCCCAGTCGCCCTCGTCGAGCGGGTACTGCTGGTGCGGGCAGGAGCCCTGGTAGGCGCGCAGCTCGCCGCCAGCGAGGTGGACGAGCAGCACCTGCTCGCCCGCCACGTCGACGCGCAGGATCTCGTCCTCCCAGAGGTCCTCCAGCGTGGTCGCCTCGACCCAGACGATCTCCGGCATCCGTTCGCCGGTACTCATGGCGCCTCCGCGGGAAGGAGTGCGTCGGCGGCGGCCGTCATGCGTAGCCGACGACCAGGACGTCCAGCGGGGCGACGCCGGCGGTGACGACGGTGGCGTCCGGGTCGAGCACGGCGCCGTCGTGACGCACCTGCAGCGGCCGGTCCTGGGCCTCGACCCGCCGGTCCACGGCGTGGTGGGCGATCTTCTTCGCCACGACCGACATCGGGTCGTCGGTGTCGATCGCGGCCAGGATGACGACGAAGTCGCCGTCGACGATGCCCTGCACGGGGAAGAGCGCCATCACGCGCCCGCCTTCGGGACGGCCAGGCCGCTCGGTTCGCGGGCCCAGGCGTAGTCGGTCGCGTCCACGCCGCACTCCTGCGGCGACAGGCCCATGTACGCCAGCGCGCCGCCGAGGTCCATCGGCTGGATCTGCCCGGCGAGGAACCGGTCGACGAGGCCAAGGTGGCCGGCGAACCGGCCGGGGCTCTGCTCGAAGATCCACTTGCACGGCACGGAGCAGAAGACGTACCGGCGCCCGTCGTGGTCGAGGACGTGCGGCAGCGGGCTGTCGAGGTACCCCGCGGCGTAGCCGGCCGGGGCGACGACCGGGATCTGGCACAGGTTGCAGACCATCGGCAGCGTCTCCGGGAGCGTGGCCTCGATCTTCCCGGCGCGCACGTTCGCGGTGAGCCGGTCCCAGTACCGGCCGAACGTGTCGTTCCAGCCGGGGTACTTCTCCTCCAGCCAGTCGCGCTCGTCCGGCGACATCCCGGCGTCCGGGTTCCACCACACCGTGGGGCGGTGCACCCAGATCCCGATGTGGATCGCGTGGTGGTACCAGTTCAGCTCCTTGAGGAAGTGGTCCTCCCAGTACCACGACGGCTCCAGCCCGAAGTCGCGGAACTGGTCGAGGAACTGCTTGACGATCCACTCGTCCATGAACTCCTTGAAGGACTGGCTGCGATGTTCCAGCGGCGTGTAGTAGTCCATCGACAGGCCGGTGAGCAGCGCGAACACGTGCCACGACCGCCAGAACATGTGGTCGATGAGCTGCTGGGCGTGCTCCTTGCGACCGTTCTCGATGAGGATCTTGACGGTGGGCTCGCCCTGCTGGGCGTGCCGCGCCTCGTCGGTCTGGATCGAGGAGATCAGCGCGCCGAACCCGATGTCGCCGACCTCCATCGCGTCGGCGGCCATGCCGAGGAACTGCAGGTTGGTGAACCCGGTCTCGAACGTGAACGTCAGCTGGATGGCCGTCGACACCGCGTCGTTGGCCGAGAACATGTCGTCGAACAGGTGCCGCGCGGCGATCACGCCCCACTCGTTGGTGTGGTAGGCCTTGTGCGCCCAGTCCGCGCGCGGCTCGGCCTCCAGCAGCCCGTACGGGAAGTACGTCTGGATCTGGGCGTGCCGGATCTCGTCGAGCGCGCCGAACAGCGCCATGTTCCGCCACGCCGCGGCGCGGCCGAAGCGGCCCATCCGCTGCTCGCCGATGGAGGCCATGTACTCGCCGAACGCGATCGCCCCGTAGTGGGCGACGATCGCCGACTTCCAGCCGGGGTCGAGCTGGGAGAACAGCTTCGAGCGGGCGACGACCTGGTTGACGGCGTACACGCCGGCGTCCTTGCCGACCTGGTTGTGGACGTACTCGGGGTAGCTCACCTTGTACGGCTCGTCCCACGACCACCACGCCTCGGTCGGCACCCCGACCGCCTTGCTCATCTCCTCCGGGAACGCCTCGGCCTCGTCGACGTAGGACATCCGCCAGTTCATGTCGCGGGCGAGGTCGTACCAGTCCGATCGGGCGAGTCGCGGCACGGGTCCTCCTGCTGCTCGGCCTCCTGCGCGGCCGGCGGCTCCGCCGGCCGGGGCTCAGGATCACGGCCCGTGCACCCCGTCCGCGATGCCCTCGCAGGGCCGAACGGCGG
Source organism: uncultured Actinomycetota bacterium (assembly GCA_963728105.1). GTDB lineage: Bacteria > Actinomycetota > Actinomycetes > Mycobacteriales > Pseudonocardiaceae > Pseudonocardia. The sequence continues at coordinate 74,934 of CAVSJZ010000043.1, forward strand.
CTGCTTCCGGCCCTCCCAGGGCTAGACTGTGACGCCGATCACCGTTGATCGGCGGAAGGAGGCGCGGTGGCCCGCAACTTCGGCCTGCCCGGCGTCCCGCTGCGGGCCGGCGACCACCTCTGCGCCTGCCACGTCGGTGACGGCGAGCGCGACGCGGTGCTCCTGCCGTTCGTCGAGGCCGCGTTGCGGGACGGCGACCGGTGCGTCGTCGCGGCGGCCGAACCCGCGGGCGTGCTGACGCGGCTGGATCCCGCGCTCGACCCGCCCGGCTGCCTCGCCGGGCGACAGCTGGTGCTGCGCGAGGCCGCGACCACGCACCTGCGGGCCGGCCGGTTCCGCCCGGACCGGTCGGCCGAGTTCTGGGAGGAGCAGGCCGCGGCGGCGGGCCGGGACGGCTACGAGCTCGCCCGGCTGGTCGATGAGACGGCCTGGCTGGGGGCGGCCGACGTCGACCGGCGCACGGTCGTCGAGTACGAGGCGTGGGCCCACCGGTTCGCCGCCGCTCACCGGGTCGTGCTGCTGTCGCTCTACGACCTGGGACGCCTGGGCGCCGGCATCCTCATCGACCTCGTCGCCACCCGTCCGCGGCTGCTGCTCGGCGGCGTGCTCCTGGAGAACCCGCACCACCTGACGGCCGGCGAGCTGGCCGGCGCGCTGCCGTGACGAGCGCGGCGCCGACCAGGCGAGAGGCCCGCGCCGAGGCCGGGTGCCGACGGACCCTGTCGAGCCTGCAGGGCCTGCTCGCGCTCGCGCTGGTGCTGGGCGACGACCGAAGCGAGGACGAGGTGATCCACCTCGCCGCCACCGCCGTGCCGTCCCTCGGCCCGTGCCGGGTCGAGGGCGTCCTGCACACCGGCCTTGGCTGGCGGGCGACGACCGGGGCGTGCGCGCATCCCGGGCCGCGGGCGCGGATCCAGGCCGAGCTCGCCCGGGCGGGCCCCGGTGGTGGCCCGCTCGCCGTGCCCGACCGGGCGTGGGGGTGGGCGCTGCCGCTGCGCGGCCGGTCCGAGCAGGTGGGCCACCTGGTCGTCACCGCCGACCGGGAGCCGTCGGACGCGGAGCTGCACGTGCTGCGGGCGCTCGCCGCGCACGCCGGGGTGTCGCTGGCGAGCGCCCGCGCGCGCGGCCGGGAACGGTCCGAGGCCGACCGGCTCCGGGCGGCGAACGCGGACCTGGCCGAGACGGTCGCCGCGCTTCGCCGGCGCACGGCCGTCCAGGACCGGCTCCTCGAGGTCGCCGTCGCGGGCGAGGGGCGGGCCGGGATCGCGCGGGCGCTGTCCGAGCTGACCGGCCTCGCCGCCGCGGTCGAGGACGCCGACGGGAACGTCCTGGCGCACGCCGGCCCGCCCGGCACGCCGCCGGCGGAGCGCCCGACGCCCGGCGGCCGCGCGGGCCCGCCGCGCGCCGGACCGGCGCGGGAGTCCGCGGCGCGCGTCGGGACCAGGGCGGTGCGCCGGGCGCTGGCCGCGGGCCGGCCGGTCCGCGCGGACGGCCGGATCCTGGCCGCCGCCCGCCAGGACGGCCACGTGCTCGGCGTGCTGGCGCTGGCCGACCCCGACGCGCGGGCCGGCGACGCCGAGGTGGCGGCGCTCGAGCACGCCGCGGCCGTCCTGACCCTCGAGCTGGCCCGACTCGCCGGCGTCGCGGATGCGGAGCTGCGGCTCGGGCGCGACCTCGTCGCCGACCTCGTGGACGGCGTCGAGGTCGACGCCGCGGTCGAGCGGGCCCACGCGGCGGGCCACGACCTGCGTCGCGCCCACCGGGTGCTCGTGCTCGACGGCGCCGGGGACCCGGCCGCGCTGCTGGCGGCCGCCCGGCAGGCCGTCCGCGACCACCGCGGGAGCCCGCTCGTCCTGCCCCGCGACGGGGGCGTCGTCGCCGTCAGCGCGGACGCGCCGGGCGACCCCGACCGCTGGGAGCGCTTCCGCGCCGTCGTGCTCGCCGGCCCGGGGGTGCGCGGCTGCCGGTTGGGCGTCGGCGGCGTCGCGATCCGGCCCGCCGACTACCCGCGCTCGCACCACGAGGCGGTGTGCGCGCTGCGGCTGCACGAGATCGCGGGCGGCCCCGACCGTGCCGTCCGCTACGACGAGCTGGGTGTCTACCAGCTGCTCTGCGAGATCGCCGACACCGAGGGCGTCGGGCGGTTCGTCCGCACCTGGCTGGGCGCGCTGATCGACTACGACCGGGCCCACCGGACCGAGCTGGTCGCCACCGTCGCGCGGTTCCTCGAGTGCGGGGGCAGCTACGACGCCACGGCCGCGGCCATGGCGCTGGGCCGCAGCACCGTCCGGTACCGGCTGCGCCGGATCCGGCAGATCTCCGGCCACGACCTCGCCGTGCCCGACACCCGCTTCAACCTCCAGCTCGCGACGCGGGCGCTCGCCGCGCAGCGGGTCGTCTGACCGGCTTCCTTGCGGGCACCTTGCCGCTCGCCGATCCGATGCGTGAGCCGGGCGCGGTTCGGGTACGCGCGTGCGAACCATACGCGGCGCAGCGGAGGTGGGCGGATGACCACGACGGCGGGTGGCGGAACGCAGATCGGGACGAAACGGTGGTCGCGGCTGATACCGGTCGCGATCGTCGTCTACATCATCTCGTTCATGGACCGGACGAACATCGGGTTCGCGTTCGCCGGCATGGGCCACGACCTGGGGATGGACAAGGCGCAGCAGGGCCTCGCCGGCGGGATCTTCTTCATCGGCTACCTGTTCCTGCAGATCCCCGGCGGCCACCTGGCCGAGCGCTGGAGCGCGAAGAAGTTCGTCGGGATCATGATCCTGGTCTGGGGCGTGTTCGCGATCCTGTCGGGGCTCGTGCAGAACGTGGCCGAGCTGATGGTGATCCGCTTCCTGCTGGGCGTCGCCGAGGGCGGCATCTGGCCCGCGATCCTCGTGCTGATCCGGCACTGGTTCCCCGCCGACGAGCGGGCCAGGGCGTACGGCGTGTGGATGATGAACATCGCCATCTCCTCGATCATCACCGCGCCGCTGTCGGGCTGGATCCTGTCGTTCTCGGACTGGCGGACGCTGTTCTTCGTCGAGGGCGCGTTCCCGTTCCTCATCGCCGCCCCGCTGTGGTGGTGGCTCGTCGCCGACCGGCCCGCGAAGGCCTCGTGGGTCTCGCGTGCCGAGCGCGAGTACATCGAGACGTCGCTGGCCGAGGAGGAGCGCTCCGCGCCGGCCGCCGCGAGCTGGCGGGACGTCTTCTCCAGCAGCGTGGTGTGGCGGCTGGTCGTCGTCTACTTCCTCATCCAGGTCGGCTTCTACGGGCTGAACCTGTGGCTGCCGCACATCGTGACGACGACGACGGGCGGCAGCGACGTCCTCGTCGGGTTCGTGACGGCCATCCCGTACGTGGCGGCGATCATCGGGCTCTACCTCAACGCCCGCGCCGCGGACCGCAACGGCCGCTACGCGTTCCACGTGCTGATCTCGCTCGCGATCGCCGCGGTCGCACTCGTGGCGTCGGTGCTGCTGGTGAGCATCGCGTGGCTGTCGATCGCGCTGGTCAGCGTGGCGATGGCGGGCGCGCTGGCCTACGACGGGCCGTTCTGGGCGGCCGCGTCGCGGGCGATGCCGGCCGCGCTGGCTGGCACCGCGATGGGCCTGATCAACGCACTGGGCAACCTCGGCGGGTTCGTCGGGCCCTACGTCGGCGGCTACCTGCAGGACGTCAGCAAGGGCAGCTTCCTGTCCACGTCGGTCGTGCTCGGCGTCGCGCTGCTGCTCGGCGGCCTGGTCATGATCACCCTGCGTGGCCGGGTGCAGCGCGCGCCGGCGGGGGAGCGGACGGCGCCGGTCGAGCGCCACTGACCCGTCGGGTCCGTCGTGCCGTGCCGAGCCGGCCCGGCACGGCGGAGAGCAGGCGGGGTCGGCGAGCGAGGCGGGTGGAGGCGGTGCCGCGGCGGCCGTGAGCCTGGCCGCCCGCCGCGGCACCACCGGTCAGGGCTCGGTGTGCCAGTCGTTCGCGACGTCGAGCAGGTGCAGCACCGTCGCCTCGTCGGGCCGGTCGGCGACCTCGACGGGTGGCTCGTCCGGCTCGGGCCGGGGGTCCCGGCCGCCCGCCGTGGCGTCGGGCTCCAGCGCCGCGGCGTTCATGACGGCGACCCGGCCGCCTGCGTCAGCGACGACCAGGCGCCGTACCCGCCCAGCAGGTCCGAGACGTCGGGCAGCCCGGCCCTGCGCAGCAGGGACGCGGCGGCGCTCGAGCGGTACCCGCCCGCGCAGTACGCCACGACGGGCCGGTCGGTCGGGACCTCGCCGATCCGCCCCGGGAGCTGGGCCAGCGGGATGTGGTAAGCGCCCGGGATCGCGCCGGCCGCCAGCTCGCCGGGGTTGCGGACGTCGACGAGCGCCGGCGGCCGGTCGGCGCGGAGGGCGTCGGCCAGCTCCGTGCCGGTGAGGCGGCTCGCCCGCTCGACGCGCCCTGGCGCCTCGACGAACGCCGCCTCCGGCTCCCGCAGGTACCCGGCGACCTTGTCGAAGCCGATCCGGGCGAGGCGGATGACGATCTCCTCCTCGCGGTCCTGCGGCGCGATGACGACCACCTGCTCGTCCGGCTTGACGACCGTCCCTGCGGTCTCGGCGAACCGGCCGTCGGCGGGGACGTTCAGCGAGCCGTGCAGGTGCCCGGCCGCGTACTCCAGCGGGTCGCGCGCGTCGACGACGACCGCGCCGCCCTCCTGCAGCGCCAGTACGTCGGCGAGCTCCAGCGGGCGGGCGTGGTGGGCCGGGTCGAAGACGGCGTGGTCCTTGCGGTTCTGGATGGCGTCGTAGACGAAGTACTCCGGCGCGGCCGGCTGGCCCGCGGTGACGAGCGCGACGAAGTCCTCCTCCGGCATGGGCTGGCACGCGTAGTTGCCGATGCGCTGCTGGCCGATCGTCGACCAGCGCTCGGTCGAGAGGTTCTTCCCGCACGCCGAGCCCGCGCCGTGCGCGGGGAAGACGCGCACCGCGTCGGGCAGCGTCATCAGCCGGCGGATCGAGGCGTAGAGGCTGCGCCCGAGGTCGTCGGCGGTGTGGCCGATGGAGGCGAGCAGGTCGGGGCGGCCGACGTCGCCGATGAACAGGGTGTCGCCGGTCAGGACGCCGTAGGGGACCTCGTCGCCGGCGTGCTCGCGGACCACGACGCTGATCGACTCGGGGGTGTGGCCGGGGGTCTCCCAGACCTCCAGCTCGATCTCGCCGAGCGAGAACCGCTCGCCGTCCGAGAAGTGCCGGACGGGGAACTCGGCCTGGGCGCTCGCGCCGAACCCGATCCACGCACCGGTCGCCTCGGCCAGCTCCAGGTGGCCCGCGAGGAAGTCCGCGTGGAAGTGCGTGTCGATGACGCCGACGATCCGCAGGTGGTGCTGCTCCGCGTCGGCGAGGTACTCGGCGACGTCCCGGCGGGGGTCGATGACCACGGCCTGCCCGCTGGACTCGTCGCCGATCAGGTACGAGGCCTGCGACAGGCAGTCCAGGTAGTACTGCGTGAAGATCATTCGGTGCCTCCTCGGTCGATACTGACGTCCACTAAACCCCTGGGGGTATAGTCGGTCATCCCGGCACGTGTCCCATCCTGCCGGGACCAAGGTCCCCTTGACGAGGGAAAGGTTGACGAGGGAAAGGGCATGCCATGACGACACCCGGGTCGTCCACCGGGACGCAGGCGGTCATCGCCGCCTGCCCGGCCTGCGGGACGCGCAACCGGATCCCCGCCGCGGCGTCCGGTACGCCGCGCTGCGGTTCGTGCAAGAAGCCGCTGCCGTGGGTGGTCGCCGCGGGCGACGCGGACTTCGCGGAGGTCGCGGCGCGGTCCCCGGTGCCCGTGCTGGTGGACCTGTGGGCGCCGTGGTGCGCGCCGTGCCGCATGGTCGCCCCGGCCGTCGAACGCGCCGCGGGGGAGCTGGCCGGCCGGCTGAAGGCCGTCAAGGTCAACGTCGACGAGTCGCCGGCCGTCGCCGCCCGCTACGACGCGCGCAGCATCCCGACCCTGCTGGTCCTGCGCGACGGCGAGGTCGTCGCCCGCCAGGTCGGCGCGCTGCCGGCCGACGCCCTGCTGCGGTGGGTCCGGGGCGCGGTCGGCTGACCCGCCGGTCATCGTGCGGCGGGTACGACCGACAGCGGGAGCGACCGGCCGCGCAGCGACCGGCGCGGCCGCGGCAGGGCGGTCGCGATGCGGGCCAGCTCGCGCGCCGACGCGGCCCCGGGATCCGCCACGACGACCGGGACGCCGCGGTCGCCGGCCTCCCGGGCCGCGACGTCGAGCGGGACCTGGCCGAGCAGCGGAGCGCCCGTCTCCTCGGCCAGTAGCGCCCCGCCCCCGGTGCCGAACAGCGGCGTGTGCGCGCCGCAGGAGCCGCACACGGCCGAGGACATGTTCTCGACGACCCCGGCCAGCGGCGTCCCGGTCTCGGCGGCCATCCGCGCGACGCGCGTCGCCACGACGCGCGCGGTGACCTGCGGCGTGGTGACGGCGAGCAGCGTCGTGTCGGGCAGCAGCTCCAGCAGCGACAGCGTGGCGTCCCCGGTCCCGGGCGGCATGTCGACGAGCAGGACGGACAGGTCGCCCCAGTAGGTGTCGGTCACGAACTGCGCGAGCGCCTTGTGCAGCATCGGCCCCCGCCAGACGACCGGCTGCTCCTCCTGCACGAAGAAGCCGACGGACATGATCCCGACGCCGTGCGCGGGCACCGGGAGCATCAGCTCGCCCAGCACGACCGGGTTGCGGCGCACCCCGAACAGCTGCGGCATCGAGTAGCCCCACACGTCGGCGTCGAGGACCCCGACGCGCTCCCCGGCCGCGGCCAGCGCCACGGCCAGGTTGGCCGTCACGGTGCTCTTGCCGACCCCGCCCTTGCCGCTCGCCACGGCGTAGACGCGCGGTCCGCCGCCCAGGCCGCCCGACAGCGGCGGCGCGGTGGCCTGCAGCCGCTCGGCGAGCTCGGCCCGGTCGCGCGGCGGCATGGTCGTGAAGACCACGTCCGCCTCCCGCACGCCCTCGACGCCGCAGGCCACGGTCGTGACGGCGTGGCGCAGCTCGCCGGCGAGCGGGCAGCTCCCGGTCGTCAGCGCCACCTCGACCCGCACCCGCCCGCGCCGGTGGACGGTCACCTCGCCGAGCATCCCGAGCTCGGCGAGCGGGCGCCCGATCTCGGGGTCGTGGACGGCGTCGAGCGCCGCCCGCACGGCCTGCGCCGTGGCGTCGGTGACGGCGGTCCGGCCGCCGGTCAGCAGGCTCACGGCTGCGTTCCCTTCACGGCTGCGTTCCCTTCACGGCTGCGTTCCCGTCACAGCTGCGTCCGGAACGCCCGCCGGCGCGGCTTCACCGGACGCATGAGGAACTCCGGACGGCGCTGCCCGCCGGGCCCGAGCGTCGAGCGCGCCTTCGCGAGCCACTCCCGGTAGACGGCCCGGGACCGCTGCGCGTCGACGTAGACGTCGCCGTACCGGTCGCCGGGATGCGCGCGCTCCATCCGGACCTTCTGCAGCCAGCAGTGCATGCCCGAGTGCGGGTCGGGCTGCACGCCGAACGCGAGGTTCTGGTGCACGCCGGGGTCGCTCCACCAGATCCGCTGCGAGTCCGGGTCGTCGGAGCGGAACGGCTCGATGCCGCCGCGGTAGCGCAGGAGCCAGGAGTCCTCGCCGTCGGGATGGGTGATGTCGACCAGGCCCTGCACCCAGCGGCTGCCCTCGGTGTCGTGCAGGCGCCAGCGCCCCATGTGGTGGGAGAGCGCGCAGACGCCCGGCCGGATCCCCTCGGTGACCCACACCCGGCCGACGAGGTAGCCGATGCCGGTGTTGAGCCGCACCAGGTCGCCGGTCACGACGCCGTGCCGCGCGGCGTCGGTCGAGTTGAGCCACAGCGGGTGGGAGTTGGAGATCTCGTTGAGGTACTTCGCGTTGCCCGAGCGCGTGTGGATCAGGGTGGGCAGCCGGAAGGTGGGGACGAGCACGAGGTCGCCGGCCTCCAGGTCGATCTCCGAGCGGGCCACGTGCGAGCGGATGTAGCCCGGGGTGGCGTGCTCGGGCCAGCCCCAGTCGCGCATCGACGTTGAGTAGACCTCCAGCTTCCGCGACGGCGTCAGCCAGCCCGCCGTCACCGAGCCGTCCTCGTGCTGCACCCCGACCGCGCCCGCCTCGCCGATCAGCGGCGGGACGGAGTCAAGGTCGGTGGGCTTGCGCAGCACGCCGGGCGTGGCCGTCTCCGGGCCGTCGGCGACGGCGCCGTCCAGCTCGGCGTCGGTGAGCGGGCGCTCGTCCTGGCGGTAGAGCTTGTCCGCGACCTCGACGACGCCGTAGCGGCGCATGTAGGCCAGCGGCGTGAGCCCCTCGGCCTGCGCCTTCGCCGGCAGGCCCGGCACCCGGTTCTCGAACACCCAGCGGTAGTACTCGTCGACGGTGACCTTCTCACCGGGGCGGTAGGGCGACTCGAAGTGCTTGCGGATGCCCATCGAGCCGTCGGGGTCGATGCGCCACGACAGCTCGAACCACAGCTCGTTCTCCTCCCAGACCTCGCCCGGGTTGGCGTCGCGGGTGTCGCCGACCGGCAGGCCAAGCCTCTCCATCGCGACGCGCTTGACGGGCTGGCGGAAGCCGAGCCACTTCGCCGCGTGCGTCTCGTAGGACTGGGTGTCGTGGCGCTCGGTCGAGTGCCCGACCGGGAGGACGTAGTCGGCGAACTCCGCGGTCTCCGACCAGGTCGGGGTGAGCGCGACGTGCAGGCGGACCTTGTCCGGGTCCGACAGCGCCCGCATCCAGGTGAACCCGTCGGGGTAGGTCCAGATCGGGTTGAACACGCGGCTGAAGTAGACCGAAAGCTGCCCGCGGCCCTCCTCGAGGAAGTGCGGGAGCAGGATCGACATCTCGTTGCACGTCAGCGGGTACTCCGCGGGCCACGCCAGCTCGTTCCAGTGCGCGTGGGCCGGGACGTCGGGGCCGTGCGGGATGAACTTGTTCCAGCCGTTGGGCTGGGTGCCCCCGACGGTGCCGATCGAGCCGGTCAGCGCCAGCACGAACCACATCGTGCGGGCGACCTGCCAGCCGCCGAGGTTGCCAGCGGCCGCCGAGCGCCAGATGTGCGCGGCGAGCCGGCCGTCGGACCGCGCGACGAGCTCGGCGAGCTCCTCGAGCCGCTCCTGGGGAACCTGTGACTCCTCCGCGGCGAACGCGAAGGTGTACTCGGCGTAGTCCGCCTCCAGCGCGTCGAGGAAGGACTCGAACGTCGCCGGCCGGTCGACGTGGCGCTCGCGCAGGTAGACGTCCCAGTTGAACCAGCGCCGCACGAACGGCTCGTCGATCTGCCGCGTGCGCAGCAGGTACGACGCGACGGCCAGCAGGATCGCGGCCTCGCTGCCGGGCCACGGCGCGATCCACAGGTCGGCATGGCTCGCCGTGTTGGACATGCGCGGGTCGACGACGACCAGCTTCGCGCCCGACTGCTTGCCCTCCATGATCCGCTGGGCGTGCGGGTTGAAGTAGTGGCCGGTCTCCAGGTGGCTGGAGAACAGCAGGATGACCTTGGCGTTGGCGTGGTCGGGGGAGGGCCGGTCGTAGCCGCCCCACAGCGTCTGGCCCAGCCGCGCGCCCGACGAGCAGACGTTGGTGTGGCTGTTGTGCCCGTCGACGCCCCACGCCTGCAGCATGCGCTCGGCGAAGCCGTCCTCGCCGGGGCGCCCGACGTGGTAGGTGACCTCCTCGTGCCGGCCCTCGGTGATCGCCCTCCGGATCCGGCCCGCGATGTCGTCGAGCGCGTCGTCCCAGCTCACGCGCTCCCACTGGCCGCCGCCGCGCTTCCCGGTCCGCCGCAGCGGGTGCAGGATGCGCTCGGGGTCGTCCAGCTGGTTGACGGTGGCGGGCCCCTTGGCGCAGTTGCGCCCGCGGGAGCCGGGGTGGGCGGGGTTGCCCTCGACCTTGCGGACCGACAGGTCGTCCTTGTCGACGTAGGCGAGCAGCCCGCAGGCCGACTCGCAGTTGAAGCACGTCGTCGGCACGAGCATGTACGAGCGCGGCACCTTGCGCGGGTGCGCCTTGGCGTCGTACTCGATGTGGTTGTCCCACTCCGAGACGGGCGGGAAGTTGCGCAGGTGCTCGTGCGTGCGGGCGCCGGGGAGGGGATGCCCGGCGGGGCCGGCGGGCGGCGCCGGCGCCGCGGGCCGGGGCGGCGCCGGGGCCGCCGAGGTCTCCGTCGGACGGCCGGGGACGGTCTCGGTCATCGCAGCTGACCTCTCATGAGAGGGGCACGTCCTGCCCCGCGCGGACGAACACCGACTCGTAGGCGAGCAGCGCGGCCTGGACGGCCAGGCCGCCCAGCAGCCCGGCGACGACCAGCTGCGCCGTCACACCGATGACCGCGAGCGCGGCCGCGACCACGCCGAGCGCGACGGCGCCGAACCAGAACAGCCGCGCGTACCGGCCGTGGGTGATCATGTGGGCGGCGACCGCCGCCTGGCGGCTGGTGTGCCGGCCGCCGTACTCGGCGAGCAGCATCAGGACGTGCACGACGGTCGCCGCGGCGAACACGCTCCCGATGAGCGCGAGGCCCGCGGGGCCGGTGCCGGCGAGCGCGGCCGCGACGGCGAGCGCCCCGCCGCCGACCATCAGCGCCTGGACGACGAGGTGCCAGAACAGCAGCGGCGACTGCCACAGGTCGCGGCCCTCTGCCTGGCCGAACAGGAACCCGGTGTAGCCGGCGACGAGGACCCCCGTCGGGATCGCGAGCACGGCCAGCACCAGGAACACCGCGTGCGCCGACGCCACGACGCCGGCCTGCACCAGGATGCCGACGATCAGCCACAGGCCCGACACCGCGCCGAACGCCGCCAGCGCGTAGGAGCCCCAGACCAGCCAGGACGTGAAGTTGGACTTGAGGAAGATGTAGAGCGCCCGCTCGGGGCGCTTGAGGTCCCAGATGAGCAGCACGCCGGTGATGGCGGTGCCGGCGACCCCCAGCGCGGGCGCGACGACCGTCCCGAGCACCCCGAGGTCGACGCCGAGGAGCAGGGCGAGCGCGGCCACCAGCAGCGCGCCGCCGCCGACGGCCTTCGTCCACAGGTAGGTCGTGACCCGCCAGCCCCACGGGCGCGGGTGCGGCGTGTTGAGCGTCGTGCGCGCCCGGCCGACCGGGTCGACGGCCATGTCCTTCCCGACCTGCGTGCGCTGCGCGTCGGGGGAGGAGAAGAGGTAGCTGCCGTCGACCGGAGCCGCGAGCGGGTCGAGCACCGCGCGGTCGGCACCGAGGTAGAACACGTTCGGCCCGGTGTTCTGCTCCGGGGAGCGCACGGCCACCGGGTTGCCGTTCACCAAGCGCGAGATCCCGCTCGCCGGGTCGTCGAGGTCGCCGACCCAGATCGAGTGCGTCGGGCAGACGACGACGCAGGCGGGCTCGAGGTCGGAGTCGATGCGGTGCGCGCAGAAGTTGCACTTGGCCGCGGTGTGGGTGTCCTCGTCGATGTAGATCGCGTCGTACGGACAGCCCTGCATGCAGCTCTTGCAGCCGATGCACCGGTCGCGGTCGAAGTCGACGATGCCGTCGTCGCGCTGGTACAGCGCCTTCGTCGGGCAGATCTTCACGCACGGCGCGTCGGTGCAGTGGTTGCAGCGCATGACCCCGAAGTCGCGCGTGCTGTTCGGGAAGCTGCCCTGGTCGACGTACTTCACCCAGGTCCGGAACTGCCCGACCGGCACCTGGTGCTCGGTCTTGCACGCCACCGTGCACGCGTGGCACCCGATGCAGGTCCGCTGGTCGATGGCGAAGCCGTAGCGCACTGCGCACCTCCTGGTCCTCCCAGGAGTGTGCCATGAGTCTGGATGTACGTACAGTTGGTCTGCCGGTCCGGCTCGCCGGCCGGGCTCAGCGGAGGTAGTCGACGGCGCTGTAGTGGGCCAGCAGGTCCAGCCGGTGGTCGCTCTGCATGCGGCGCACGGTGCCGCTGCGCCTGCGCATGACCAGCGACTCCGTCGTCGCGGTGTCCGCGCCGTACTGCACCCCGTGCACGAGCTCCCCGTCGGTGACGCCGGTCAGGACCACGAAGGCGTCGTCGCCCCCGGCGAGCTCGTCGACGGACAGGACGGCGTCCAGGTCGACGCCCGCGGTCTGCAGCCGGACGTGCTCGGTCGGGCTGCGCGGCGCGAGGCGGGCCTGCAGGACGCCGCCCAGGCAGCTGACGGCGCAGGCCGCGATGACGGCCTCGGCCGTGCCGCCGCGACCCACGACCATGTCGATGCCGATCCGCGGGCTCGCCGCCATGATCGCCGCGGCCACGTCGCCGGTGGTGAGGAACCGGATGCGGGCGCCCGCGGCCCCGACCTCGCGGGCCAGCTCCTCGTGGTGGGGCCGGGCCAGCATGCCGACGGTGACGTCCTCGACCCGGCAGCCCTTGGTCCGGGCCAGCCGGGTGACGTTCTCCGCGACCGGCAGGCCGATGTCCACGACGCCGTGCGCCTCGCGGCCCGCGACGAGCTTGTCGATCAGTGGGCAGACCGAGGGGTCGAACATCGAGCCGCGGGGCGCGACGGCCAGCACCGACATCGCGTTGGCCAGGCCCTTCGCGGTGAACGCGATGCCGTCGATCGGGTCGACGGCGACGTCGAACTCGCCGCCGGTGCCGTCCCCGACGGCGTCGCCGCGCCCGAGCCAGACCGCGTCGTCGTCGGTGCCCTCGCCGATCACGACCGTGCCGCGCATCTCGACGGTGCCGATGAGCGCCCGCACGGCGTGCACGGCGGCGGCCAGTGCCGCGCCTGCGTCGTTGCGGCCCACCCAGCGTCCGGTCGCGAGCGCCGCCGCCTCGGTGACCCGCACGAGCTCGAGCGCCAGGTTCCGGTCCGGTGCCGGGCGGTCGGGGACGGGGCCGTCGGCGCGCACCTGCGGCCCTGGCTGGGTCATGGGTCGGCGCTCCCCTCGGCGCGGTCTGGGTCCGAGAGTCCACCCGAGTTGCGCGTGGATGTCCAGTGTGGGGCGCACGGGCCCATCGACAGTGTCGGGGCGCGTTCCTGGCGTCCCGCCCAACGAACGAGTCTCTTTGTCCGGACACATTGCTGGCCGAGCGCCGGGGGAGGGCCCGCACGACCACCACCGCACCCCGCCCGATCACGACTCCCCGGGCACCGCTGCCCGCACGCCGGCGCGGTCCTCTCCGAGCGGGAGGTCGAGCACGGCGTGGTCACCTGCCCGCGGCACGGCAGCCGCTTCGCGCGCACCGGCGAGCGCGTCCGGGGGCCGGCGGACGTCGACGTCGACGTCGACGCATACCCGGTGGCCGTCGAGGACGCCCAGGTGATGATGATCTTGGGACGCTGCGCGACCGCAGCATCGTCACCACCTCGCGCAGCGGCAACCCGTCTTCTACTCGCTGACCAGCAGCAAGGTGATCGCCGCCGTCGACCTGCTGCGCGACTTGATGGCCGAGTTCATGGCCGACACGGCGGCCGACGACTCGGACGCGGCCTCGGTGGTGAACACCGGCTGACCGCCCCGGCCGGCCGGGCCGCTCAGAACGGCACGCCGGCGTGGTGGGCCGAGCGGGCCGCCGACCCGATCCGCTCGACAGCCGCCGGGTCGCCGCTTCCGTCCCCCGTGCGCCGCTCGTCCGCCTCGCCGGGACCGGACGCCGCGGCGTCGATCGTCGCGTCCACCGCGGCCGTGACGGCGGCGCCGAGCGCGGTGAGCCGTTCGACCGCCCGCCGCCGCTCCCCGCCCGGCTCCGGTGCCGGTGTGAGCTGTGCCATAACGTCAAGTGGACCACGGCCGCGCCCTCTCGGGCACGTTCTGTGAGGCGATGGCCGACGATCGCCGCTGCGAGGGTTCCGTCCTGCTGCCGGTCGAGGTCGACCAGCCGAGATCAACCGACCGCGGCTTGACGCAGTGCAGTTCACCCCTGCCGCATCCTGCTCCCCGAACGAGTCGACAACCGTGTCCGTGCGAGCCCAGCGCGGTCGCGACCGCCTCGATCAGTTCCTCGGCGAGCGCCTTCTGGTCACGGGTTGCCTGCTCGTCGGTGGTGGTCATCGTCGACTCCCCTCGGTCGCGTGCAGCGATGCTCCCGCGGCCACCGTGTCGTGCACGACATGAGCGCACACTCGTCGCTCGGGACCACGAGCCTCCGGGTTGCGTCGTCGCTCGGCCTGGTGGACGGGACGCGGGCCACGCGCGAGCCGGCGGTCCGGCTGGCGCACGGTCTCGTCGCCGCGGCGCTCGGCGTGCCGCTGACCTGCGACGTCGAGGACGGCTTCGACGGCGACGCGGCCGCGGTCGCCGAGCTGGTCGCGTCGCTGGGTGTCGAGGGCGTCAACCTGGAGGACGCGTCCGGCGGCGTCTTCCCGGCACGGTCGCCTCCCTCGACGGGCGAGAGGTGATCCGGACCAGCAACTCGAACCGACCGAGACCGGCAGACGCTGCTCCCACCCCGGGCGCGGGGGCCGGAACCGCGGTCCTGACCGGGCGCTCACCGAGGAATGTCGGTGCCCCCTGGGACACTGAACGCATGTTCGACAACCGTATTGCCCCCGGCGACCGGGACCGGCTGACCGCGGTCGAGTCCGAGCTGCTCACCCTGGCCGGCGACCTCGCCGCCGCGACCTGCCGCTACCTGCAGCTGCTGGCCGAGTTCGACACCGCCGGCGGCTGGGCCGGGCCCGGTCTGCGCTCGTGCGCGCACTGGCTGAACTGGAAGGTCGGGGAGAACCTGCGCACCGCTCGGGAACACCTGCGCGTCGCCCACACCCTCGCCGCCCTACCCCTGATCACCGCCGCGTTCGCCACCGGCCGGATCTCCTACGCCAAGGTGCGGGCGTTGACCCGCATCGCCGAGCCGGCCACCGAGTCCGGCCTGCTGTCGATCGCCCTGCGGGGCACGGCCTCCCACGTCGAGTCGGTGGTCACCGCCGTGCGGGCCCGGCGCGACCCCCGACCGGCCACCGCCGCGCGCAGCATGCAGTGGACCCACGCGCAGGACGGTTCGCTGCGGGTCAGCCTGCGCCTGCCACCCGAGCAGGGCGCGCAGCTGCTCGCCGCGATCGACGCCACCCTGGCCGCCGCCGACGCCACCCTGGCCGACACCGCCGCCGACACCGCCGACACCGACACCGCTACCGCCGACGACCCCGCCCATGACGCTGCCGACGACCCCGCCGACAACGCAGCCGACAACGCAGCCGCCGCCCCCGCCCGCCGGCTTGACGCGCTCATGGCCCTGGTCACCGGCCAGCGCCCGATCCCTGACACCACCCTGGTCGTGCACCTGCGCGCCGAGACCCCGCACGACCTCCCCGACGACCGCCTCGACGACCACCCGGTCGACCTCCCCGACGACCGCCCGCACGACCTCCCCGACGACCACCCGGTCGGCCTCCCCCGCGGCCCCGGCGACCCCGACGGCCCGGCCGGCACCGCCGTGGACGGCTCCGCCGTGGACGGTTCCGCGGAACCGTCCACCGGCTCCCGCCCACCCGAGGTGAGAGTCGCGTGGATCGAGGGCGGACCCCCGCTGCACCCGGCCGTAGCCGAACGGCTCACCTGCGGCGCCACCATCCAGGCCCTGATCACCGACCGCCACGACCACCCCCTCTACCTCGCCCGACGCCGCCGCACGGTCACCCCCGCCCTGCTGCGCGCGGTCCGGGTCCGCGACCGGGACCGGTGCGTGTTCCCCGGCTGCCCCGCCACCCGTCACCTGCACGCCCACCACCTGCGGTGGTGGCGCCACGGCGGGGCCACCGACCTGGACAACCTGGCCCTGCTGTGCACCTTCCACCACCACCTGGTCCACGACGGCGGCTACCGGCTGCACCCCGACGGGCTCGGCGGCTTCACCGCCACCCAGCCCGACACCACCCAGCCCGACGCCACCCAGCCCGACGCCACCCGGCCCGACGCCACCGCGATCCCCGCCGCCGGACCCCCGACCCGGGGCCGACCGGACGCCCTGCGCCGGCCCGGCATCGACGAACACACCACCACCCCCGACGGGGGCGGCGAACGCCTCGACCACGACCTCGTCCTGGCCTGGCTGCTGCCCACCCGCCGCGCCGCGCCGCCGGCCGCGGCCTGACCACCGGCCGGGCCCCCCGCCACGGACGCCGTGCTCTCCCCGCCTCGTGGCCGCTCGCAACAGCGACGCCGGTTCTGCGGAACCGCGCCCAGCGACGTGCGGCCGCATCCCCGGTCGGCGCACTGAACCTGCGCCGTCCGCCCCAGCCTCGGCCGCACCCCCGCCGACGGGGCCTGGTCATCGCCCGAGCGGCCCCCGCAGCAGCGCCACGCCGAGCCCCGGGCCCCCCACCTCGCCGGCCCCGGACTCCTACGCGCCGGCCCACGCGCCGGCCCACGCGCCGGCCTACGCGCCGGCCTGCGCGGCGGCCAGGTCCGCCGGGTCGGGCGCCCACAGCCGGTCGGCGTCACCCGCCACGAACCGGCCCCGGTAGACGTCGATCTTGTGGTCGATCGCCTCGAGGTTCTCCCGCAGCGCGTCGATGCGGGCGAGGACGTCGGCGCGGTGGGTCTCCAGCAGGGCGAGCCGCTCCTGCTCGTATCCGCCGCCGTTCTGACCGCACCGACTCCCCATACCGTTGCCGGCGCTCGGCGACCGGCTCCGAGATCACGCCTTGACATCGGTGGTCCCGCCGGTGATCGCCATCATCATCCGGTGGCTGCTGCCGCAAGCCATGCCTGCCTGGCCGGATCGTCGGCCACGACCGGCCGAACCCACGGAACGCGCCTCAGACCAGCGCGGAGAGGCTCTGGACGGTGACGAACACGGCGACGGCGGCGAGCAGGACCGCGAACGCGCGGGTGAGGGTGTCGCCGGAGAACCGGTCGGCGACGCGCTTGCCGGCCACCGTGGCGAGCACCGCGGCGACGGTGAAGGGGACGACGACGGTCCAGTCGACGTGCAGGTCCCCGATGCGGGCGCCCAGCGAGGCCACCGAGTTGACCGTGATGACCAGCAGCGAGGTGCCGATCGCGGCGGGCATCGTCATGCGCAGGGCGATCACCAGCGCGGGCACGATGAGGAACCCGCCGCCGACGCCCAGCAGGCCGGTGAGGAAGCCGACCCCGAGCCCGGCCGCGAGGATCTTGCCGGCGGCCCGGACGCGTGCGGCGCGGGTCGGGACGCGCGGCGCGGCCAGCGTCGCGACGCCCCCACCGCCCGCCGGTGGGCCGGCCGCGAGGGGTGCCGCGGCGCTCCCGCCGTCCGGCGTGGAGGCGCGGCGCCGCCGGGTGCCGGCGAGCATGGTCACCGCGACGGCCAGCATCAGGCCGGCGAACGCGAGGAGCAGGACCGGCGGGTCGAGCAGCCGGTTGACGGCCGTCCCGAGGTAGGCGGCCGGGATGCCCAGCGCCCCGAACACCAGCCCGGTGCGCCACTGGACGAGCCCGGTGCCGCGGCGGGCGAGCGCGCCGACGGCGGCCGCTGCCCCCACGATGATGAGGCTGGCGGTCGTCGCGCCCTGTGCCGACTCGCCCAGCGCGTAGACGAGGACGGGAACGGCCAGCACGCCGCCACCGCCGCCGAGGGCGCCGAGCACCAGCCCGATGGTCAGCCCGAGCGCGGCCGAGACGAGCAGCGTGATCATCGGTTCCTCCCACGGCGGTTGTTCGCTGTGCTTTAATGTACGTACTCATGACCGTCGGGACGAGCCGTTTGTGATGCAGCGCTCGCCCGTGGAGCCCGTGATCCATGTCATGCCGGTCGGAAGCGGCAGATACCCCTGGGGGTATATGGTCGAACGACCCGCCTCGAACCGAAGGGAACCCCCATGTGCCAGCGCGCCACCTGTCGCCACTGCGGCAAGGCCACCTACCGCGGCTGCGGCCAACACGTCGAGCAGGTGCTCGCCAGCGTTCCGCGGGCCGACCGCTGCGCGTGCCCGCCCGCGCAGCCGCGCGGCGTGCTCGCGCGCCTGCTCGGCCGCGGCTGATCCGCGTCGCGGGCCGGCCCGCGGCAGGGCTGGCCCGCGGCAGGGCTGGCCCGCAGCGCCGAATGTTCGTACAATTTGTTTGTTCTCAGAGCAAGGGTGCCGGGAACGGCCCGGCGCCCGGACGCAGGAGACACGCGATGGAGATAACGCCGTTCCGCACGCCCGGCCTCGGGGACCAGACCTACCTGCTGGAGCACGACGGCGCCGCGCTGCTGGTCGACCCGCAGCGCGACATCGACCGCTTCCTGGCCGCCGCGGCGGAGAAGGACCTGCAGGTCCGCATGGTGCTCGAGACCCACCTGCACAACGACTACCACTCGGGTGGGCGGGAGGCGGCCGCCCGCACCGGCGCGGAGCTGGTCATGCCCGCGGCCGCCGCGCCCGCCTACCGCAGCACGCCCGCCTTCCACAACGAGGAGCTCGACGCCGGGCGGGGCATCGTGATCCGGCCGCTGCACACGCCGGGCCACACCCCCGAGCACACCAGCTACCTCGTGCTCGTCGACGGCGAGCCGGTCGCGGTGTTCTCCGGGGGCAGCCTGCTGGTCGGCTCGGCCGGGCGCCCGGACCTGCTGGGGCCCGAGCGGGCGCACACCCTGGGCGTGCTGCAGCACGGCTCGCTGCAGCGGCTGGCGAGGCTGCCGCGCGAGCTGGGCCTCTACCCCACCCACGGCGAGGGCTCGTTCTGCACGTCGTCGGGGACCGGCCGCTACACGTCCACGATCGGCGAGGAGCTGGACGGCAACCCGCTGCTGGGCATCGCCGACGCCGACGCCTTCGCCGACCACCTGCTGGAGACGCCGATGCCGATCCCCGGCTTCTACCGGTTCCAGGGGCCGGCGAACACCCTTGGCGTGGCCCCGATGCCCCCGGTGTCGGTGCCCGAGCTCGCCGAGACCCAGCTCGCGAGCCTGCCCGCCGACGTCGCGGTCGTCGACATCCGCCCGCGCGAGCAGCAGGCCGCCGGCTACGTCCCCGGGTCGCTCGGGGTCGAGCTGGCGGACGACTTCGGCAGCTGGGTCGGCTGGCTGGTGCCGCGGGGCGCCGGCATCGTCCTGGTCGCCGGCGCCGACCAGGACGTGGCCGAGGCGGTGACCCAGCTCGCGCAGATCGGCGTCGACACCGTGCGCGGGGTCGTGCGCGACCCGTCGCCCGCCGTCGCGACGGCGACCTACACGCTGGTGGACCTGGACGGGTTCGTGCAGGCCCTCGGCCGGCCCGGGGCGCAGGTCCTCGACGTCCGGATGCCGCACGAGCGCCAGGCCGTCGCGCTGGACGGGGCGGTGGAGCGCTTCGTCCCCGACCTCGAGCGGGGCGTTCCCGCCGAGCTCGACCCGGCCCGGCCGGTGCTCGTCGGCTGCGGCAGCGGGCGGCGGGCCGCGGTCGCGGCGACGATGCTCGCCCGGCACGGCCTCCGGTCCGTCGTGCTGAGCGGCGCGGGGATCCCCGACGTCGTGGAGCGGCGGGCGAAGGCCGCCGCGTGAGGAGGTCCGTCCGGCCGCGCGCGTGTGACGTCGCGCCGCGACGGGTACGCGCCGCGGCGGGCCCTCGGTAGCGTCGGCCCCGTGGACGCACACGGCGGTGCGACGGACGAGCCCCTCGAGCCCGACGCCGCGGCGGCACCCCCGCTGCGCACCCGGCCCCACGAGCGCGTCCGCCACCCGGCCCCGCTGCTGCGCAAGCGGCTCCCGTCCGGGCGCGGGGCGACCGAGCAGCCCAACGTCAAGAGCGAGATCGCCCGGCTCACGCCGAAGTTCTGGGCGATGGTCGTCCTGGCCGGTGTCGCGACCGGCCTGTTCGGCATCGCGCTGATGTTCGTGCTGTTCACCGTCGAGCATCTCGCGTTCGGCTACGACAGCGGCCCGCTGGAGAACGGGGCCGAGCACGCCTCGGCCCTGCGGCGGGTGCTCTCGCTGACGCTCGCCGGGGTGGTCGGCGGCGTGGCGTGGTACCTCCTGCGGCGCTACGTCAAGGGCCCCTCCGAGGTGGACGAGGCGGTGTGGGCGGGAGACGGCACGCTCGCGTTCGGGCGCAGCCTCGGCACCTCGGTGATCTCCGAGATCGTCGTCGGGATGGGGACGTCGCTGGGCCGCGAGGCCGCGCCGAAGCTGATGGGGGCAGCGTCGGGCAGCCTGCTCGCCCGCTGGGCGCGCCTGACCCCGGAGCAGAAGCGCCTGCTCGTCGCGTGCGGCGGCGGGGCCGGGCTGGCCGCGGTCTACAACGTGCCGCTGGGCGGGACGTTCTTCACGGCCGAGATCCTGCTCGGCAGCATGGACCTGCCGGTGGTCCTGCCCGCGCTGGCGTGCTCGCTCGTCGCGACCGCCGTCGGCTGGCTGTACCTGCCCCATGGCGCGACCTACGTCGACGTGCCCGACTACCCGTTCGCGCCGGCCGAGCTCGGCTGGGCGCTGGTGGCCGGCCCGCTCGTCGGGCTGCTCGCGGCCGGCCTCGTCCGCCTGATCGGCGTCGTCTCCCACCACCGGCCCCGGGGTCGGTGGGCGCTCGTGGCCCCGGTCGGCGCCTGCCTGGTGCTCGGCCTGGTCGGCATCGGGCTGCCGCAGCTGTTCGGCAACGGCAAGGGCATCGCACACGACGCGTTCCTCGGGACGCCCGGCTTGCTCCTCCTCGTCGCGCTGGCCGTGCTCAAGCCGCTCGTGACGACGCTGTGCCTTGGCAGCGGCATGTCCGGCGGCCTCTTCACGCCGGTCATGAGCACCGGCGCCGTGCTGGGTGGCGCGCTGGGGGTCGTCTGGTCGCTCCTGTGGCCCGGCGTCCCGGTGGGCGCCTACGCGATGATCGGGGCGGCCGCCATGATCGGCGCGGCGATGCAGGCGCCGCTGTCCGCGCTCGCGCTCGTACTGGAGCTCACCCACAGCGGCTTCGCGCTGATGGTGCCGATGGCACTGGCCACGGTGCTCGCCACCGTCGTCGCCCGGCACATCGACGGCTACTCGATCTACTCGGCGCGCCTGCCGGCCGGGTGAGGGGTCGCCGAAAAGTCCTTTCGCCCGTGCACTGTGTCCGTACAATCAGCGGGCCCGGCCCGCCGCGGTGCGGTCCGCCCGACCCTTGCGGAGGCGCGATGGAGAGCACGTCCGGACAGCGGACGGACGACGACGTCGAGGAGTTCGAGCCGGACTACCGGTTCACCCTCGCCAACGAGCGGACGTTCCTGGCCTGGCAGCGCACGGCCCTCGGGCTGCTCGCCGCGTCCGTCGCCGTCGTGCAGCTCGTGCCCGAGCTGGCCGTCCCGGGCGCCCGGCACGTCCTGGGCGCGCTGCTCGCCGCGCTGGCGATCCTCACCGCGGGCGCTGGGATGTGGCGCTGGGGCAAGGTCGACCGCGCGATGCGCCGCGGGCTCCCGCTGCCCCGCCACCTCACGCCGCTGCTCCTGGGTGGCGGGCTGGTGCTGGTCGCGGTGGTGGCGCTGGTCCTCGTCATGGTCAAGGCGGTCGCGGGGTGAGCCCCGAGGTCGTGCGCAAGCCGCCCGACGACGGGCTGCAGGCGGAGCGGACGTCCCTGTCGTGGAGCCGCACCTCGTTCGCCGTCCTCGGCAACGGCGCGCTGCTCATGATCCGGGAGTTCGACCACTTCGCGGGCGCACTGCGGCTGGTCCCGGCCGGGCTGGCCCTGGTCGTCGCGCTGTTCACCTACGGGGTCGGGAAGTGGCGCCAGCGCCTGCTGCACCGCAGGCCGCTGCCGGCGGTCGTGACCGCGCAGTGGGAGATCCGCGCGGTCGGGATCGCGATGCTCACGCTGATCGCCGTGACGGCCGTGACGTTGCCGCTGTGACCGCGAGCGGCAGGTCGGGACCGATGAGCACGGACAAACGGTCACCGGGCGACTATGTTCGGTACGGGTTTTC
Organism: uncultured Actinomycetota bacterium; assembly: GCA_963728105.1. Lineage (GTDB taxonomy): Bacteria > Actinomycetota > Actinomycetes > Mycobacteriales > Pseudonocardiaceae > Pseudonocardia. The sequence goes on from CAVSJZ010000043.1 coordinate 96,699, forward strand.
GGGACGGGCGACCGGGTCGCCGGGAGGGGCGGAGGCGATGCCACGATGGCAGCCGGTGTGAAGGCGCGGCCGCTGGACCGGGCCAACCCCCTCCCGCTCTGGGCCCAGATCGACGCCGACCTGCGCAGGCGGCTGCGCGTCGGCGCGTTCGACGACCGGTTCCCCGGCGAGCTCGAGCTGGCGACCGAGTACGGGGTGAGCCGCCAGACCGTGCGCGACGCGCTGCGCCGGCTGCGCGAGGAGGGCATCCTCGGCTCCGGCCGCGGGCGCGGGACGTGGGTGCGCAAGCCGCGCATCGAGCAGCCGCTGGGGGCGCTCTACTCGCTGTTCAGCTCCGTGGAGGCGATGGGGCTGGAGCAGCGCAGCGTCGTGCGGGCTCTCGACGTGGTGACCGACGAGCGCGTCGCCGCGCGGCTCGAACGCCCCGCCGACACCGAGCTGGTGCATCTCGAGCGCCTGCGCCTGGCCGACGGCGAGCCGCTCGCGCTGGACAAGGCGTGGCTGCCGCGGTCGGTCGCCGGCCCCCTGCTCGAGGCCGACTTCTCGCACTCCGGGCTCTACGACCAGCTGGCGACGCTGACCGGCACCCGGCCCACCGGCGGCAGCGAGACCATCTCGGCCGCCGTGCCGTCCGCCGCCGTCCGGCGGCTGCTCGGCCTCCCGTCCGGCATCGCCGTGATGGAGGTCCAGCGGCTGGGCTGCCTGCAGAACCGGCCCATCGAGTGGCGCGAGACGCTGATCAGGGGCGACCGGTTCAGCGTCGGCGCGGAGTGGTCGACCCACGAGGGCTACCGGATGACGGTCACGGGAGAGCGAACCGGCCGCACGCGGGGCTGAAACACCCCCGCTGTCCTTGTGCCGGGGTGACGCGGAGCACTACGTTAGATGTCCGGACAAATTGTCTAGTGGGCGAGGGAGTGAGTGGGTGTGGCGGCAAGGACGCACCACAAGATCGCGATCATCGGCGGCGGGAGCGCCGGCATCACCGTCGCCGCCCGGCTGCGCCGGGCCGGCCAGCAGGACGTGGCCGTCATCGACCCCGCCACGACGCACTACTACCAGCCGCTCTGGACGCTGGTCGGCGGAGGCCGGGCGCCGGTGGAGGAGAGCGCTCGCCCGCAGGCGAAGGTGATGCCCAAGGGCGTCACGTGGATCCAGAAGCCCGCGGCCGAGGTCGACCCGGACGCCCGCGAGATCACCCTCGACGACGGCGGCACGGTCGGCTACGACTACCTCGTCGTCTGCCCCGGCATCCAGCTCGACTGGGCGAAGATCACCGGGCTGTCCGCGACGCTGGGCCGCGAGGGCGTCTCCAGCAACTACAAGTACGAGCTCGCGCCCGCCACGTGGGACTTCATCCGCAACACCCGCTCGGGGACCGCGGTGTTCGGCATGCCCGCCGGCCCGATCAAGTGCGCAGGCGCGCCGCAGAAGATCGCCTACCTGGCCGCGGACCACTGGCGGGAGCAGGGCGTCCTCTCCAACATCGACGTCCACCTCGTCCTGCCGACGCCGGCGATGTTCAGCGTCAAGGAGTTCTCCGACGTGCTGCTCGGCGTGGCCCGCCGTTACGGCATCACGGTGCACTTCGAGAGCGAGGTCACCGAGGTGCGCCCGGACTCGCGCGAGGCCGTGGTCACGGACAAGAAGAACGACACCACGACGACGCTGCCCTACGACGTCATGCACCTCGTGCCGCCGCAGAGCGCGCCGGACTGGATCAAGAAGGGCCCGCTCGCCGACCCGGCGAACCCTGCGGGCTACGTCGAGATCGACAAGAACACGATGCAGCACGTCCGGTACCCGAACGTCTTCTCCCTCGGCGACGCCGGCTCGTCACCGAACTCGAAGACCGGAGCTGCGATCCGCAAGCAGGCGCCGGTCGTGGTCGAGAACCTGGTGGCCGCGACGGAGGGCCGGCCGCTGCCGGCCTCCTACGGCGGGTACGCCTCCTGCCCGCTCACCACCTCCCGGCACAAGATGCTGCTCGCCGAGTTCGACTACACGATGAAGCCCACTCCGACGATCCCGTACATCGACACGATCAAGGAGCGGACGGACATGTGGTACCTCAAGCGGTACGGCCTGCCGTTCCTGTACTGGAACCTGATGCTGCGCGGAAGGGCCTGAGGGGCGGCGCTCACGCCAGCGACAGGAACAGCTTCTCCAGCTCGCCGCGGTCGAGGGTGCCCTCCTCGCCCGCGGCGATGCACTGCTGCAGGCCGGCCGCGATGATCGCGAACCCGGCCTTGTCCAGCGCGCGTGACACCGCGGCGAGCTGGGTGACGACGTCCTTGCACTCGCGGCCCTCCTGGAGCATGCGGATGACGCCGGCCAGCTGGCCCTCCGCGCGCCGCAGCCGGTTGACGACCCCGGTGACCACGTCCTCGTCGAGCGTCATGATCTCTCTCCTCACGTCCGTGCGGTCGGTGTGTCCGTCCGGTCGTTCGCCGCGAGCGCGTCGAGCGCGGCGCGCAGCCGCGTGCCGGCCTCCGCGGCGACCGGCCCGAAGCCGGCCTCGCCGGTCGCGGTGACCATCACCTGGGGGTCGAGCGCCTCGACGAGCGTGCCGCCGGCGTCGGTCCTGACCGTCACGTTGCACGGGAGCAGCAGGCCGATCCGGCGGTCGACGTCGAGGGCGCGCCGGGCGAGCGGCGGGTTGCAGGCGCCGAGGATGACGTAGTCCTCGATCTCGGCGCCGAGCTTCTCGCGCATCGTCGCGCGCATGTCGACCTCGGTGAGGACGCCGAAGCCCTGCTCCCTGAGCGCCGCGCGCACGCGCTCCACCGCCTCGGTGAACGGGGCCTCCAGCCGGACGGTGATCGCGATGTCCATGTCCGCCATCATACCCCCAAGGGTATGTTCGGCGTCGACCCGGTGGTCAAGGCCGGTTGGCGCGCCGTGCGCCGGCACGCTCGTCAACGTGGCGCGCCCGCTGTCGGCGTGGGCCCGCCGACCCGCGCGACGCAGCGGGTCAAGCATGCCGCGCGGTGGTGACGAGGGCTGGGGCGGTGCGGCCGCGTCAGACCGTGTCGGCTCCGATCGCGTTGCGCATGATCCGCAGGACCGCGTTCTGCTCGCGGGTGACGGGCGAGGGGGCGGCCCGGCTGATCGAGTCGCCCGTCGTGTGCAGCGGGATGTCGCCGCGGCCGCTGGGGGAGATCTGGGCCATCGACCAGCGGCCGAACGCGCGGTGGTCGACGCCGCTCGACTCCAGCAGGGTCAGCTGGTCGTGCCGGTCGTCCTTCGCGATCCGGTCGTAGAGCGACTGGACGACCTTCTCGTCCCCTTCCAGCGCCTGGACGAAGTAGTGGTCGGTCATGAGCAGCGCGCCCGTGACGCCGTGGGCCCTGTTGTTGTGGCGGGCCTCGTTGAAGATCTCCGCGAGCGCGTGCTTGCGCTCGTCGGCCGGGATCCGGCTGTGGCTGCGGTAGAGCAGGCGGAAGCACGGTCCGCTCGGGCTGGCCTGTTCCGCTTCGGTCACGGCGACGACTCCTCGGATGGGTGGCGCGGCCGAGTCTTGCCGCCGCGCGATGTGACCGTGGTCTCAATTTGCGACGGCGGCGCCGGGCCGGCCGTGGCAGGGCCGGGTCGCCCGCGACACCGCCCGTGACGCGCTGGCTAAGGTCGGGCCGTGGCAACGGTGCGCGAGCGGGTGGCCCGGTTCTGCGAGCGGTACGGCCTGCGCCTGCCGATCCTCGCCGCCCCGATGGCGGGGGCCTGCCCGCCGGCGCTGTCGGTCGCGGTCGCGGAGGCGGGCGGCATGGGCGCCGCCGGGGTGCTCACCGACACTCCGGAGCGGATCGCCGGCTGGATGGAGACGTTCCGCGCGAGCTCGGCCGGAGCGGTGCAGCTCAACGTGTGGGTCCCGGACCCGCCGGTCGACGACCCGGGCCGGGTCGCGGCCGCGGTCCGCTTCCTCGACGGCCTCGGCGCCCGCGCCGCCGGGGCCGGGGAGGCCCCCGAGTTCGCGGCCCAGTGCGAGGCGATGCTGGCCGCGGCGCCGACCGCCGTCTCCTCGATCATGGGCCGGTTCGGTCCCGCGTACGTGCGGCGGCTGCACGACGCGGGCATCGCCTGGTTCGCCTGCGCCACGACCCTGGACGAGGCGCTGGCCGCGCAGGACGCCGGCGCCGACGCGGTCGTCGCGCAGGGCATGGAGGCGGGCGGCCACCGCGGCAGCGTCGACCAGGCCGCGGCCGAGGCCACCGACGTGGGCCTGCTGGCGCTGATCCCGTGGCTCGCCGACCGCGTCGAGGTCCCGATCGTGGCGGCGGGCGGGATCGGGGACGGCCGCGGCGTCGCGGCGGCGTTGGCGCTGGGGGCCAGCGCCGTCCAGGTCGGGACGGCGCTGCTGCGCTCGCCGGAGGCGGCGATCGACCCGCAGTGGTCGGCCGCGCTGGAGGGCCTGGCCCCGGACGCCACCGTGCCCACGCGGGCCTACACGGGCCGGCTGGCCAGGGCCGTCGCGACGCCCTACGTGCGGGCCTGGCAGGCGCCCGGCGCTCCGGTGCCCGCGCCCTACCCGCAGCAGCGCCGCCTCGTCACCGCCCGGCGCCGCGGCGACCCGGGGCCGATCGACCGGGTCAACTACTGGGCGGGCCAGTCCGCCGCGCTGGCCCGCCCGGCGCCGGCCGGCGAGATCGTCACCGCGATGTGGCGGGACGCGGAGGCGCTCCTCGCGTGAGCCCCGATGAGTTCTCCGACCGGAGAGGATCGTAAGAGGTATGACGACGTCCCGGGACAAGACCACCCACACCCTCCCGACCCCCGAGGTGGACCTGGTCTACGACGTGTACGGGCCCCTGCCGCCGCCCGACGGCCGCCCGCCGCTGGTGATGATCGGCCAGCCGATGTGCGCCGAGGGCTTCGCCACGCTGGCCGGACTGCTCGGCGACCGGACGGTGGTGACCTACGACCCGCGGGGGCTCGGGCGCAGCGTGCGCAGGGACGGGCGGGTCGAGAACGACCCGGTCGTCCAGGCGCGGGACGTGCACGCGCTGGTCGAGGCGCTCGGCGCGGGCCCGGTCGAGCTGTTCGGCAGCAGCGGGGGAGCGATCACGGGCCTCGCGCTCGTGGCGGCCCACCCCGGCGACGTGACGACGTTCGTCGCGCACGAGCCGCCGCTGCTGACGGTCCTGCCGGACGCCGAGGCCGCGCAGCGCGCCGCCGCCGCCGTCGGCGAGGTCTACCAGGCGAAGGGCCAGGGGGCGGGCCTGGCCGCGTTCATCGCGCTGACGTCCTGGCAGGGCGAGTACACCGACGCGTACTTCGCCCAGCCGGTGCCCGACCCGGCCAACTTCGGGCTGCCGGTCGAGGACGACGGCGCGCGGGACGACCCGCTGCTGTCCGGCCGGTCGGATCCGGTCACCGCCTACCGGCCCGACGTCGCGGCGCTGGCCGGCGCCCCCACCCGGATCGTCGTCGCGAAGGGCGAGGAGTCGGGCGAGACCCTCCCCGCCCGTGGCGCCGTCGCCATGGCGGGCCTGCTCGGGCAGGAGGCCACGGTGTTCCCGAGCCACCACGGCGGCTTCCTCGGCCCGGAGAGCGGGTACGGCGGCCAGCCGGAGGCGTTCGCCGCGCGGCTGCGGGAGGTGCTCGGCTGAGGGCCGCCCAGCACTCGACGACGCTCAGCACTCGACGACGCTCAGCACTCGAGGACGCTCAGCACTCGACGACGTTGACGGCCAGGCCGCCCGTCGAGGTCTCCTTGTACTTGTCGAGCATGTCGCGGCCGGTCTGGCGCATCGTCTCGATGGCCTGGTCGAGGCTGACGCGGTGGGTGCCGTCGCCGTGCATCGCCAGCGACGCGGCGTTGACGGCCTTGACCGCGCCCATGGCGTTGCGCTCGATGCACGGGATCTGGACGAGGCCGCCGACGGGGTCGCAGGTCAGGCCGAGGTTGTGCTCGATCGCGATCTCGGCGGCGTTCTCGACCTGTGCCGGGCTGCCGCCCAGCAGTGCCGTGAGACCGGCGGCGGCCATCGAGCAGGCCGACCCGACTTCGCCCTGGCAGCCCACCTCGGCGCCGGAGATCGACGCGCGCTGCTTGAACAGGACGGCGACCGCCGCCGCGGTCAGCAGGTAGGCGACGACGGCGTCGTCGCGGGCCCGCGTGTTGCCGTGGCGCAGGTCGGGCAGGTAGTGCAGGGCGTAGAACAGCACGGCCGGGACGATGCCCGCCGCTCCGTTGGTCGGGGCGGTCACGACCCGCCCGCCCGCCGCGTTCTGCTCGTTGACCGCCATCGCCGCGAGGTTGAGCCAGTCCATGGCGTGGGCCGGGTCGCCCGGCTCGCCGCGCGCGAGCAGCCGGGCGCGGATGGACGCCGCGCGCCGCTGCACGCGCAGCCCGCCGGGCAGGACCCCGTCGGTGCGGCAGCCCGCGTCGATGCACTCCCGCATGGCCCGCCAGATCGTGAGGAGGCCGGCGCGGACCTCCGCCTCGTCGCGCGTGGCCGTCTCGTTGGCCGTCATGACGTCGGCGATGCCCGCCCCGGTGGCCGCGCAGCAGCGCAGCAGGTCATCGGCGGTCTCGAACGGGTGGGGGACAGCGGGCCCGGCCTCGTCCGGCCGGTCCGGACGCGCGGCCTCGTCCTCGGAGACCACGAAGCCGCCGCCGACGGAGTAGTAGGTGGCGTCCAGCAGGGGCGCGCCGGTGGCGTCGGCGGCGGTGAAGCGCAGCCCGTTGGTGTGGTGCGGGCGCACCACCCCGGGCAGCAGCCGGACCTGCCCCTCGTCGAACGGGACGGGGTGGCGCCCCGCGAGCAGCAGGGCACCGGCCTCGCGGATGGCGACGCGGCGGTGGGCGGCGTGGTCGGGGTCGACCGTCTCGGGCCGGTGGCCCTCCAGGCCGAGCACGACGGCGTCGGGCGTGCCGTGCCCGGGCCCGGTGGCGCCGAGCGAGCCGTATAGCTCGACGCCGAGCTGCGCGACCCGCTCCAGCAGGCCGCGCTCCGCCAGCGCTTCGGCGAAGCGGTTGGCGGCGCGCATCGGCCCGACGGTGTGCGAGCTGGACGGGCCGATGCCGATCGAGAACAGATCGAAGACGCTGATCACGGCGGTGTCCTTTCCCGGTCACCCCCCGGGGCCGGCGCCGACACTACGCCTGCCGGGCCCGCCGCTGGGCACGCGCGACGTAGCGGCCGGTCCAGACCACCAGTGCGCCGATCACGACGACGAGCAGCGCGCTGGAGGCGCCGACGGCGACGTGCAGCGGCAGCAGCAGGACGATCACGACGCGCAGCAGCGCCTCGCCGACCAGGCCCAGCCCCCACACCGTCGAGACGAACCGGTGCCCGCGGCGCACGTCCGGGTCTGCTGCGTGCTCCCGGCCCAGCTCCTCGGCGGTGTCGGGCGACCAGCTCTGCTGCGCGGCCAGCGTCAGCGGCCGGCGCCCGACCGCCGCCGTGACGAGGAAGAACAGCCCGACGACGGCGGTCGTCAACGACTTGACCAGCAGCAGGAACCGCGGGTCGCCGGTGACGAACGAGAGCGCGAGCCCCAGCCCGAACACGAGCAGCATGACCGCGGCGAACGGATTGAGCGCCCGCTCGCGCACGACCCCCCACACGACCCGCAGGCCGGCGAGGCAGGTGCCGGTGAGGAGCGCGACCCAGTCGGACGCGCCGAGCAGGGTCAGGGCGTAGTAGGCGACGACCGGGACGCCGACGTCCCAGGCGAGGCCGCGGACCATGGCCCGGACGTTCATCGGACGGCCCCGTCGGGCAGGTCGGCGTCGGGGATCCACGAGCCGTGGAACCCCGACGGGACGGCCCGGGGCAGGGTGACGGCCGCGACCGGCGGCCCCGCGACGTCGGTGGCGTCGAGCACGAGCAGCTGCGAGCCGCCCCGGTCGCGGCGGGTGGTGATCGTCAGCAGCCAGCCGTCGTCCTCGCCCGTGCCGTCCTGGGCCGGCACGAACACGGCCTCGCCCACGACGGTCTCCGTGCCCAGCTCGTGCGCGGACGCGGCGCCGGTGACCTCGTCGTACTTGACGACGGCCGCGGTGCCTTCGGTGTGCGACACCGCGTAGAGGTGCCGCGACGCCCGCCCGACCCGCCGGTCGTCCAGCGTCGGGAACTCGGTCGGCCGCCCGTCGCGGGGGGCCTCCCCAACCTGCCCGGTGGCCGGGTCGAGGACCCACCGGTGCAGCCGCGCGGCGCCCAGTGCGGCGGCCCTGGCGGCGGTCGCCGAGCCGGCGCCCAGCCGGTCCCACATCGCGAGGGCGTCGGCCGCGCCGTAGCGGCAGCCGTCGAGCACGATCCGCCCGTCGGCCTCGGTCCGCGCGCCGCCGACGTGGAAGACGTAGCAGGGGTCGACCGGGAACCACCGGACCTCGCCGGGCCGCTCCAGCGGCATGACGCCGATGCGCGAGGGGTAGGCGTCGTCCCAGGCGTAGGGCATGCCGCGGCGCAGGCCGTCGAGCGAGAACGTGATCGGCAGGTCGAGGAAGAGCGCGTGCCGGTCGGTGATCGCGAAGTCGTGCATCATCGACGGGCCGGCGCCCGGTACCTCGGCGCTCGCGACCAGCTCTCCCGCCGCCGAGAGGCGGTGGTAGACCAGGTGCGGGTCCATCGGGCTGTAGCCGAAGAAGTGCAGGTCACCCGTCACCGGGTCGCACTTGGGGTGGGCGGTCATCGCGGTCGTCAGGCGGCCGCCGAAGTCGCAGGGCCCGACCGTGGCGAGCTCCGGCGTCACCTCGTAGGGGAAGCCGTTCTCGACGAGCGCGAGCAGCCGCCCGGCGTGCTCGACGATGTGGGTGTTCGCCGCGACCGCCGTCCGGTCGACGGTGCCGTCGGCCCGGACGAACGGGTGCCCGGCCAGCTCGCCGGTGCGCACCCAGCGGTTGCGGTACCACTCGGCCCGGCCGGCCCGCAGCCGCACGCCGTGCAGCATGCCGTGGCCGGTGAACCAGTGGCCGGGGTCCTCGCCGGGCCGGGGGTTCGGGCCGTTGCGCAGGTACCGGCCGGTCAGCTCGGGCGGCAGCGCGCCCTCGACGGGCAGGTCGACCGCGTCGATCTCGTCGGGCACGGGAGCGAGGGTGCCCGCGAGGTACACGGGCGTCGACGTCGTCATGGGGTGAGCGTGGACCCTCCGGCCGCGACATGTCAATAGTGACATGTCGACACTGGCAGGTAAGGTGGGCCCATGTCGCTCCCGCACGCGCTGCTCGGCCTGCTCGCCGTCGCCCCGGCCAGCGGCTACGAGCTCACGAAGGAGTTCGAGCGCGACCTCGGCCGCTACGCCTGGCAGGCCGGGCACACGAGCATCTACCCGGAGCTGGCGCGGCTCGCGAAGCGCGGGCTGGTGCACGTGACGCACGAGGGGGCGCGCGGGGCGAAGACCTACGACATCACCCCGGCGGGCCACGAGGAGCTGCGCGGGTGGCTGCTGGCGCCGCCTGCGGAGGGCGCGACCGTGCGGAACGAGCAGGTCCTGCGGCTGTTCCTGCTGTCCGCGCTGGGGCCGGAGGACCAGCGGACGCTGCTGACCCGCATCGCGGAGCGGACGGCAGCCGCGGCCGGCGAGCTGCGCGAGGTCATGGCGCGGGGCCCGGGCACGGGTGCCCGCGCCGGGTTCGGCCTGCTCGCCGCGGAGTTCGGCCGCCGCCAGTACGAGGCGGTGCACGGCTGGGCGCTGTGGGCGCTGGAGTCCCTCGACAGGTCCGGCTCCGCGTCCGCGGCTCCGCCGCCCCACGATCCCCACCCGGCGGTCACCTGACGACGGGTCGTCCCATCCTGCGGGACGGACCGGCCGCCTCTAGCCTGCCCGGCGGGAGGCAGCGACGGTGAGCTTGTTCGAGTACCTGCGCGTCAACGGCGACGTGGTGGCCTTCTACGGCCTGCAGCACGTGCTCGTCGTCCTGTACTCGGTGGTCATCGGGTCGGTCCTCAGCGTGGTCTTCGCGCTCGTGGTCTACACCGAGGCGGGGGAGCGGTCGGCCTGGCGCACCGGGCTGCGCGAGGGCGCGCTCGCGGTCACCGCCGCCGTGCTCACGGTGCCGTCGCTCGCGCTGTTCGTGCTGCTCCTGCCCGTCTTCGGGCTCGGCGTGACCAGCACGGTCGGTGGCGCTGACCGTCTACTCGCTCTACACCGTGCTGCGCAACGCCGTCACCGGCCTGGCGGGCGTCGACCCCGCCGTCGTCGAGTCCGCGAAGGGGCTCGGGATGGGCCGGACGCGGCGGATGCTGCGGGTGCACCTGCCGCTGGCCTGGCCGGTGATCCTCAACGGCATCCGGGTGGCGACGCTCATCGACATCGCCATCGCCGCCGTCGCCGCGCTGGTGCGCGGCCCGGGGCTGGGCGTGCTCGTCCTCACCGGCCTGTCGCGCTTCGGCGCCGCCAACGCGCTCAACCAGGTGCTCGTCGGGACGTTCGGCTGCCTCGTGGTCGCCGCCGTCTACGAGCTGTTCTACGCCGCGGTCGCGCGGCTGACCGTGCCGAGGGGGATCCGGTGAGCAGCGTCGACGGCGCCGACATGATCGTGCTCGAGGGTGTCACCAAGTCCTACCCCGGCCAGGACGAGCCGGCCGTCGCCGAGCTCGACCTCGCGGTGCCGCGCGGCGCGATCGTCATGCTCGTCGGGCCGTCCGGCTGCGGGAAGACGACGACGCTGAAGATGATGAACCGGCTCGTCGAGCCGACCAGCGGGCGCATCCTGCTCGACGGCGAGGACGTCACGACCGTCGACGCCGACGCGCTGCGCCGGCGCATCGGCTACGTCATCCAGCAGGTCGGGCTATTCCCGCACCTGTCGGTCGCCGACAACATCGCGGTCGTCCCGCGCATGCTCGGCTGGGACCGCCGCGCGGGTCCGCCGCCCGCGTCGACGAGCTGCTCGACCTCGTCGGGATGGAGCCGCAGACCTACCGCGACCGCCGTCCCACGCGCGCTGTCCGGCGGCCAGCAGCAGCGGGTCGGCGTGGCGCGGGCGCTGGCCGCGGACCCGCCCGTCATGCTCATGGACGAGCCGTTCGGCGCGATCGACCCCGTGACGCGCGAGCGCCTGCAGGACGAGTTCCTCGCCATCCAGCAGCGGGTGCGCAAGACGATCTGCTTCGTCACCCACGACCTCGACGAGGCCATCAAGCTCGGCGACCGCATCGCGATCTTCGCCGCGCACGGCCGGATCGCGCAGTACGCACCGCCGGCCGAGATCCTCAGCGCGCCGGCCGACGACTTCGTCGCCTCGTTCGTGGGCGGGGGAGCCGCCGTGCGCCGGCTCGGGCTGCTGCGCCTGGCCGCGGTCCGGCTGCGCGGCCCCGACCCGACGGCGGTGGCCACCGTCCCGGCGACCGGCACGCTGCACGACGCGCTGGACGCCATGCTCACCGACCGCGCCGACGTGGTCGCGGTCGTCGACGAGCGCGGCACAGCGGTCGGCTCCCTGCGCTTCGACGACCTCCTAGGCGCGCGCCGGACGGACGAGGTCGCGTCGTGACGGCCCCGACCGCGGCGCCCGCGCCGGAGACACCGACGACCGGAGCCGGCGGCCTCGCGCGCCGGTCGGGCGTCGACCTGTGGGCGACCCCCGTGATCGTCGTGCTCGGCCTCGGCGCGGTCATCGCGTGGGTGTCCACCCGCCGGCTGGACGCGATCGAGGCCAGGGCGCTGGAGCCGGCGGACGTGCTCACCGCGCTCGGCCAGCACCTGGTGCTCACCGCGTACTCGACCGTCGTCGTGATCGTCGTCGCGGTGCCGCTGGGCGTCCTGCTGTCGCGCCGCCGCGCGCGCCGCGCCCGGGGCGTCGCGCTGGCCGTCGGCGGCTTCGCCCAGGCCCTGCCGCCCTACGGCGTGCTCGTCCTGATGGCGTTCCTGCCGCCGCCGTTCGGCTTCAACACGCTCACGGTCGTCGTCGGGCTCGTCGCCGCCGCGCTCCTGCCCGTGCTGCGCAACACCGTCGTCGGGCTCGCGCAGGTCGACCAGGCGCTGGTCGAGGCCGCGCGCGGCATGGGCATGTCGGCCCGGACGACGCTCTGGCGCGTCGAGCTGCCGCTCGCGGTGCCGGTGATGGTCGCCGGCATCCGCGTCGCGCTCGTGCTCAACGTCGGCACGGCCGTGCTGGCGACGTTCGTCGGCGGCGGCGGGCTCGGCTCGCTGATCGTCCGCGCTCAGACCCTGAACCGCCCGGTCGTGCTCGTCACGGCCGGGGCGATCGTCGCCGCGCTGGCGCTGATCGTCGACTGGCTGGCGGGGCTGGCCGAGCGCGTCGTGTCCCGCCGCACCCGATGAGGAGGTACCGCATGAGGCGGACGATCACCATGGCCGCGGCGCTGGCCGCGGCGGCCGTGACGGCCCTGGCCGGCTGCGGGACGTTGAACAGCAGCGGACCGAGCGCGTCCGGCGGCAGCCTCGCGTCCCAGGCGCTGCTCAAGGGCCAGACCTACACGGTCGGCGGCAAGGAGTTCGACGAGCAGAAGGTGCTGTGCCAGCTGACGATCGCGGCGCTGCAGGCCGCCGGCGCCACGGCGAACGACAAGTGCGGCATCGTCGGCTCCGTGCCGACGCGGGAGGCGCTGACCTCGGGCGCGATCGACATGTACTGGGAGTACACCGGCACCGCGTGGACGACCTACCAGGACCACACCGACCCGATCCCGGACGCGCAGAAGCAGTACGACGCGGTCAAGCAGGAGGACGCGAAGAACGGGATCGTCTGGCTGGACCGCGCGCCGTTCAACGACACGTACGCGATCGGCGCGACCTCGGCGATGGCCGACAAGCTGAACGTCCACACGATCTCGGACCTCGCGAAGCTCTCCAACTCCGGCTCGCCGGACGCGACGATGTGCATCGCGCAGGAGTTCGCGGGCCGCAGCGACGGGCTGCCGGGCCTCGAGAAGGCCTACGGCTTCAAGCCCAAGACCACCACCATCGACGAGGGCGCGATCTACCAGGCGATCCACGACGGGCGGCAGTGCAACTTCGGCGAGATCGACTCGACCGACGGGACGGCTGAAGCCGCTCGGGCTGGTCGACGCTGACCGACGACAAGCAGTTCTTCCCGCTCTACAACGGCGCGCTGACCGTCCGGCAGCAGGCCTACGACAAGGCGCCCGCCATCGCGCAGGTCTTCGCGCCGATCACGGCCAAGCTGACCAACGACACCATGATCGCGCTGAACGGCCAGGTCTCGCAGGACGGGCGCGACCCGCGCGACGTCGCCCGCCAGTGGCTGACCCAGCAGGGGTTCATCGGCTGAGCCGTCAGTCGGGCGGCCCGGCGAGGTAGCGGTCCGCGTGGAACCAGCCCGCGGACTCCTTGCCCGCCGGGTCCAGCCCGCGGGCGCGCACGTCGGCGACGGCGGCCTCCTGCTCGGCGGCGTCGGCGAAGCGCCGTTGCCGGACGCTGCCGGGCAGCCGCCGCACGACGAGGCCGCGCTCGGCGAGGACGGCCGCGATCGCGGCGACGTCGAACACCCGCAGCACGAGCAGGACCAGCGAGACGTCGGCCGGCGCGTGGGCCAGCAGCCGCCGGAACGTCGGGACGCCGACGTAGCCGACGCCGCCGGTGCACACGATCGTGCCGACGCCCGCGAGCGCCTCGGCGAGGCCGGGCGAGGGGTCGTCGGTCTCCAGGTCCTCCGCGAAGCCCGCCGCGAGCAGCCCGGACCGCACGCCGTAGGCGACGGCCGGCGCCGAGGAGTCCACGCCGAGCACCCGGACGCCGGGCCGGCGCGCGCGGGCGGCGAAGAACGCGGCGTCCGCGGCGGCGAGCGCGTCCGGCGAGAGCCCGTCGAGGACCGGGTCGCAGTACCGGCGCTGCAGGGCGGGCAGGTCGGCGGAGGTCCGCAGCAGCGCCGCGTTCGTGCCGTACGAGCAGCACAGGTCCAGCACCGCGCGCCGCCCGCCACCCGCCCTTTCGACGCCCTCGGCGACCAGCGGCGCCGCGTGTGCCGGGACCTGGTAGTCCAGCTTCCCCAGCGTGCGGAAGTACGCCCGCGGGTCGGGCCGGGTGTAGATGTCGTCGAAGTCGGCCTTCTGCTCGGCGGTGAGCGGCGCCTCCGTCATGGTCTCTCCATTGCCTCCTCGGTGAGGTCGGCGGCCAGCAACGTGTCCAGCTCGGCGACGGCCTCGCGCAGCCGGTCGGCGAACGCGAGCATGTGCTCGGCCACCGCGCGCGGCGTGGCCAGGTAGACGTTGAAGCGGTCGGGGAGCAGGCCGTACCCGACGCCGATGCAGGTCGGGCTCGTCGAGCCGAAGCCGAAGAAGCGGACGTGCGGCGAGGGCACCGAGCTGGTCGACAGGTAGTCGTCGCGGAGGATCCGCCAGCCGGGGCAGTCGTAGAAGGGCAGCTCCGGGCCACCGCGGCGGCGCTGGATCAGCTGCAGCTCCCACAGGTGCTGCTCCGGGGCGTCGCCGGCCTGGCACTCCTTCGCGCGCCGGACGTGTGCCTCGGCGGCGGCGCGGAAGGCCGCCCGGCGGGCGTCCGGGCCCGCGGCAGGGTCGGTCATCACGTCGGCGAACGCGACGATCTCGGGCGTCACGACGCGCATGGCCTCGGTGCGCCCGTGGTGGAACTGGCGGGTCGCGATCGACTCGTAGGTGGCGCCGGTAATGCCCTTCGCGCGGCGGTGGGCGAGCTGGTAGGCCAGCTGCGCGAACGCGTCGGGGGAGCAGCGCAGCGCCTTGGCACGCCCGCTGGTGAACCCCTCGACCGCGACGGTGGTGGTCGCGCACGCCGCGGCGTAGCCGGCGAAGTCGGCGCCCGCGGCGGCGATGTCGCCGCGCAGCGCGTCGTCGAGGTCCCAGCGCACCGGCGCGACGGCGGCCGGCCCGGCGCCGGGGCCCTCGGGGGCGGGCCCGCCGAGCACCGCGTCGACGCAGGCGATGACCGTGGTCCCGTCCAGCTCGCAGTGCTCGGTGTTGGTCCCCGCGGTGCCGTCGCCGAACACGACGAACGTGAGCGACTTGTCGAACCAGCGGCTGCCGGAGTCGCCGTGCAGCAGCTGGTTGCAGGCCTCGTCCGGCGTGGCCGGGACCGCGTCCTCCAGCGCCACGCAGAACAGCGCCGTCTCGATCGTCTCCAGCGCGTCCGCGTTGCGGGCCCGCAGCGCCTCCCGGCTCGCTGCCCACGCCGCGCGCGCCTTCGTCGTCAGGTGCCCGACGGCGTCACCGCGGCCGGGTGTCGCGGCGACGACCGCGCGGAGGCCGTCGGCGATCTCGGCGGCCGAGTGCGGCGTGCCGTCGGGGGCGACCACGTCGAGCCGGACGGCGTGGCCGCGGTGGAACACGACGACGTGCCGCTCGGTCGACGGCCCCGGCCACTCCGGCGTGTACGGCGTGCGGCTGGAGTCGATCTCGACGCCCGGGATGCGGCAGGCCGAGAACAGGAACTTGAGCTGGACCATCGACAGCGGCGCGCCGCGCAGCGTCGCCGGCGGCACCGCCTCGGCGTCGATGCGCAGCTTGTAGGCGACCGCGGCGGCGGTCAGCGCCGCGGCCCGCTCGACCTGCCCGAGGCCGGGCGCGTCGTCGAACAGGAAGAAGAAGTTGGCGTTGAGCGCGATGCGGTCGCGGCGGCCGAGATAGCGCGAGCGCCAGAAGGCGTCCAGCCAGCTGTGGACACCCGGACCGGCGGCGTACGCGCGCAGCGCCGCGTCGAGGGCGGGCGCGTCGCCGGCGAGGAAGTCGGCCAGTGCCTTCTCCGTCTGCGCGCGCTCGTCGTCGGTCAGGAGCGGCGCGCACCAGGCGAGGAAGCGGGCCGCGGTCTCGTCGAGCGGGGGGAGCGGGACGCGGGGGAGCGCGTCCTCGGCGGCGAACGTCGGGGTCACGCCGTCCTCATATCAGGAGCCCGTCGACGCGCGTCGCGCCGGCTGCCGCGAGGTGGACGTCGGTGACGCGGCCGAACAGCTGCCGGGTGCGCGCGACGGTGCCCACGACGCCCGGCCGCTCGCTGTAGGCGAGGATCGCGGTGTGCCGCTCGCGGGTCCCCGCGACGGGGCTGACGCGGTGCAGGGCGAAGCGGCCGGCGAACAGCTGCAGGTCGCCGGGTCGCAAGTCAAGGGAGCGGACCGGGGTGCGGTCGCCGTCGAGCACGGCCGCGACGGCATCGAGGTTCTCCGCCCGCGGCGTCCGGATGCCGGGGCAGTACTCGAACCGGCCGCCCTGCTCGGCGGCCTGGGTGAGCAGGCTGACGGTGAACTCGTTGGTGTCGAAGTGCCACGGGTGCTCCCGCCCCGGCGCGACGACGTTGAGGACGAGACCCGAGAGCGGGTCGGCGAGCTCGTGCAGCTCCGCGCGGCCGAAGCAGGCCGCGACGAACGCCCGGAACGCCGGGTCGCGGTGGAGCCGGGCCACGACGGCGTCGGGCGGGATGAGGTCGCGCGCGACGAAGGCGTTGCCGCGCACCAGCTCCCGGCGTGCGGGATGGCCGGGCGGGAGCGTCGGGTCGGGCTCGGTGTTGTAGACGTTGACCGTCTCGACGTCGTGGTGGGCGTGCGGGGCCAGTGCGACGCCCTCGGCCTGCAACGTCGCGACGTGCCGCGGCGCGACGAAGTCCGGGAGCACGCAGCAGCCGGTGGCGGCGAGGTCGGCCCGGACCCGGTCGACGAGCGCCGGGTCGTCCAGCCGGTAGCGGCGCGCGTCCACGATCGTCGGGTCCACGGGTCCATCCCACCGGACCGGCGGGCCGGGCGCATGCGGGAGTGCCCCGGTCCCGCTGCCGAAGGTCAGGAAAGCCACCTTCAGGACCGCTGCTGACAGGAAGGTGGCTTTGCTGACGTATCGGGGGCGGGGGCGGGGGCGGGGGCGGGCAGCGGCGCGTCAACCTCCGCGAAACAGTCGCCCCAAGTGCTGACCGTCACGACATTCGCCGGAAACGCCTCCGTCATCGCCTGCCGGTGGACTGATCGCCGACACCACGGACGACGCCGGGATCTGGGAGCGACAGCCGTGACGGACAACGTGCGCAGCATCGGCGGCCCGCGAGGGACGCTCGAGGGCACCCACCACAGTGTCGTGGTGATTGGTGGCGGGCAGGCGGGCCTGTCCGCGAGCTGGTGGCTCTGCCGGCGCGGGCTCGACCACGTCGTGCTGGAGGCGCAGGCGCCCTGGTCGGCACGCTCGCGCACCGGGACGGGGCGACGCCGGCCCCGGCCGCCGTCGTCCGGTCGGTCACGGAGCGGGTCGCGGCGCTGCTGCGCGCGGCCCGGATGACCGGAGCCGACCAGGAGGCGGGCTGCGCCGCCTGCGGGGCGTGCAGCCTGCTGCCGGCGGCGGGCGCGTGAGCGCGCCGGCGATCGGGCCCCCGATCGGCGCCGTCCTGCTGGGGGAGCGGACCGCGCCGCCGCGCCGGGCGCGCATCGAGGAGGCCGACGCCGCCGCCGTCGCCGCGTACCGGGCGCTGCGGCACCGCGAGTTCGTGCTCGTGCAGGGGCTGTTCCCCGGCAGCGACCGCGACGACGTGGACGACGACCCGCGGACGGTCGTCCTCGTCGCCCGGGACGCCGCGGGCGCGGTCGTCGGCGGGGTGCGGCTGGCCCCGGCGACCGCGCCGGACATCGGCTGGTGGCGGGGGAGCAGGCTCGTCGTCGCGGGTGGGGGGCGCGGGGCGGGCGCCGCGCTGGTCCGCGCGGCGTGCGCGCGGGCGGAGGCGGCCGGCGCGCTGCGGTTCGACGCCACCGTGCAGGCGCGGTACGCGGGCCTGTTCCGGCGCCTGGGTTGGGAGCCGGTGCGGCCGGTCGAGTTGCAGGAGACGCCGCACGTCGAGATGCGCTGGCCGATCGGGAGGATCGCGGCGCTGGTCGTCGCCACGAAGCGGGACCTTGGCCCGCTGCTCGCGCCGCTGCGCGGCCCGGGCGGCCCGGGATGGGTCGGGGACGACGGCGCGCCGGTGCCCGGGAGCGACCTCGTCGCCGCGTGCGACGCGATCGTGCCGTCGATGGTCGAGCGCGACCCCGAGTGGGCGGGCTGGTGCTCGGTGCTGGTCAACGTCAACGACCTCGCCGCGATGGGCGCCACGCCCGTCGGGCTGCTCGACGCGCTGGGCGCCCGCGACCGGACGGAGGCCACGCGCGTGCTGGGCGGGCTGCGCCGGGCGGCCGAGGCGTACGGCGTGCCGGTCCTCGGCGGCCACACCCAGCTCGGGGTGCCCGCTGCCCTGTCGGTGACGGCGCTGGGCCGGGCGTCCGCTCCCGTGCCCGGCGGCGGTGGGCGTCCGGGCCACCGGGTGCGCCTCACGGCCGACCTCGGCGGGGCGTGGCGGCCCGGCTACGGCGGCCGGCAGTGGGACTCGACCACCGCCCGGCGCAGCTCGGAGCTGCGGGGGATGCTCGCCGCCGTCGGCCGGGCGCGGCCCGCCGCGGCGAAGGACGTCTCGATGGCCGGTGTCGCCGGGACGCTCGGCATGCTCGCCGAGGCGAGCGGCTGCGGGGCCGTCCTGGACGTCGCCGCCGTCCCCCGGCCGGCCGAGGTGGCGATGGGAGACTGGCTGACGTGCTTCCCGGGGTTCGCGATGCTGACCGCGGACGCTCGTGGCGCCCCGCCGCTGCCGGCCGGGCCCGCGGTCGGGGCGGAGTGCGGCGAGCTCGTCCCGGGCCGGGGCGTCGCGCTGCGGTGGCCCGACGGCGAGCTGACCCAGGCCCTCGCCGGCGGGGTGACGGGGCTGGGCGTCGCGTGATCAGCCGCCGCGAACCTAACGAACGGCACTTTCGCAACATAGGTGTTCACGAACGTGCCGTTCGTTGGCATCGGGAGCCGGGGGACGTGAGCCCGTGGGGATGATCCGCGTGGCCGGGGTCGCCGCCGCGTTCGGCCGCGACCTCGACCACGACGTCGCCCGGATCACGACGATCGTCGAGGGCGCCCGGCGGGCCGGCGTCGCGCTGCTCGTGCTGCCCGACGCCGCGCTCGGCGGCTACCTGCACGACCTGCGCCGGCCCGACCCGGACCGGCTGCCGCCCGCGCTGGCGCTCGACGACCCGATGCTCGGCAAGGTCGCCGCGGTCGCCGCCGACATGGTCGTCTGCCTCGGCTGGTGCGAGGCGGCGCCGGACGGGCGGCGGCACAACAGCGCGGTCTGCCTCACCGGCGACGGTGTGCTCGGCGTGCACCGCAAGGTCCACCAGCCCGCCGGCGAGGAGGCGGCCTACGCGCCGGGCGACCGGTTCGCGGCGTTCGACACGCCCGTCGGGCGGCTGGGCATGCTGATCGACTACGACAAGACGTTCCCGGAGTCGGCCCGCGCGCTGGCGCTCGACGGCGCCGAGGTCCTCGCGTGCCTGTCGGCCTGGCCGACCAGCATCAGCAACCGGGCCCCGCGGATGAGCCAGGACCGCCAGTCGCGGCTGTTCGACCTCTACGACCGCGCCCGTGCCGCGGAGAACCAGGTCGTGCTCGTCTCGTCCAACCTGACCGGTTCGCTGGGGACGATGCGGTTCCTCGGCCAGGCCAAGGTCGTCGGGCCCGCCGGCGACATCCTCGCCCGGACCTGGGCGAAGGCCGGGCTCGCGGTCGCCGAGCTCGACGTGGCGGCCGAGATCGCGCTCGCCCGCAAGGTGCTGTGCCACGTTAGCGAGCGCCGCCCCGAGACCTACGGGCCGCCCGCGTGAGGATCGCGCTGCTCACCTACTCGACCCGCCCGCGCGGCGGCGTCGTCCACACGCTCGCACTGGCCGAGGCGCTGGTCGCGCTGGGCGAGGACGTCACGGTCTGGACGCTGGGCCGGGGCGGCGACACCGGGTTCTTCCGGCCGGTCGACCCGCGGGTGCGGCTGCGGGTCGTGCCGTTCGCCGACCGCGAGGGCGAGGGCACCGGGCCACGGATCGTGCGGTCGGTGGCCGTGCTGGCCGGGGCGTTCGCCGCCGAGCCGCGCGGGTTCGACGTGGTGCACGCGCAGGACTGCATCAGCGCCAACGCCGTCCTCGACGCCGGCGGCGCCTGCCTGCGGACCGTGCACCACCTCGACGCGTTCACGACGCCGGAGCTGGCCGCCTGCCACGAGCGGGCGGTCGTCGAGCCGCGGGCGCACGTCTGCGTCTCGGCTGCGGTCGCGCGGGAGCTGGCCGACGGGTGGGGCCTCGCGGCCACCGTGATCCCCAACGGCGTGGACGCCGCCCGGTTCGCGGCGGCTGCCGCCGCGACGCCCGCGGCGGCAGCCGCCCGGGACCGGTGGCGCGGACGGCTCGGCCGCTACGTGCTGGCCGTCGGCGGGATCGAGCCGCGGAAGGGCTCGCTGGAGCTGCTGGAGGCGTGGGCGCTGCTGCGCCGCAGCCGTCCCGACCTGGCACTGGTCGTCGCGGGCGGCGAGACGCTCTTCGACTACCGCCCATACCGGGCGCGGTGGGAGGCCCGCGCGACGGAGCTGGGCGTCGAGCCCGTCGTGCTGGGGCCGGTGCCGGACCCGGACCTGCCGGCACTGGTGGCCGCGGCCGGCGCGTTCGCGTTCCCGTCGGTCAAGGAGGGGTTCGGGCTCGCCGCGATGGAGGCGCTCGCGGCCGGCGTCCCGACCGTCGTGTCGGACCTGCCGGTGCTGCGCGAGGTGTTCGCCGACGCCGTGGCGTTCGCGCCGCCCGACCCCGTGGGCCTCGCCGGGGCGCTCGCGGCGGTGCTGGCCCGTCCCGACCCATCCCGGACGGCGGCCGGCCGCACACTCGCCGCCCGCTACACCTGGACGGAGGCCGCCCGCCGCCACCTTGACCTCTACCGCTCGTTCCTCGCCGACCGCGAGTCGGGGTCTCAGCCAGTCCGAGTCGCGCGCTGAGCCAGACCGCGAGTCGGGGTCTCAGCCAGTCCGAGTCGCGCGCAGGGCCAGACTGCCCGACGGTCCTCTGGGCCGCCCGCCGGCCGCTCGTCCGCAGACCCGAGGCGGGTGCGCGGGACGACGGTGCGGCGCGCGGACGGCCGGCGGCGCAGGCCCGACCGGTGGGCGTCGGCCGGTCAGGCCCCGCGGTAGGTCGCCTTCCCCGGGCCGTCCCGCAGGAACGACGCCACCGCCCCGCGCAGGTCTGCCGTCGCGAACAGTGCGCCCGACACGGCCGGCACCTCCGCGTCGGCTGCCCGCACGCCCTCGCGGACCGCCGTCGCCACGAGCCGTTTCGTCGCCGCGTGGGCCATCGTCGGGCCGGCCGCGAGCCGCCGCGCGAACGCCCGGGCGGCCTCGGCGAACCCGTCGTCGGGCAGCACGCGGTTGACGACGTCCCAGCGCTCCAGGACGGCGGCGGGGTAGCGGTCGCCCGTGTAGATCAGCTCCCGGGCGCGGGCGGGCCCGGCCCGCTCGGCCAGCCGCTGCGGTCCGCCCATCGACGGCGTCAGCCCGACGACGACCTCCACCAGCCCGAACGTCGCCCGCTCGGCCGCGAGCAACAGGTCGCAGGCCAGCGCCAGCTCGAACGCCGCAGTCAGGGTCAGGCCGTGCGCAGCGAACACCGTCGGCACCGGCAGGTCCTCGACTCCCTGCGCGATCCGCAGCAGGCGGTTCCACAGCTCGCCCGCCCGCGCCACCGGGTCGGGCCCTTCGGCGATTGCGGCGAACAGCGCCACGTCCGCACCGCCGGACACCACGGGTCCGCGCGCCTCCACGAGCACCGCCCGCG
Source organism: uncultured Actinomycetota bacterium (assembly GCA_963728105.1). Classification (GTDB taxonomy): domain Bacteria; phylum Actinomycetota; class Actinomycetes; order Mycobacteriales; family Pseudonocardiaceae; genus Pseudonocardia. The sequence continues at coordinate 118,231 of CAVSJZ010000043.1, forward strand.
CGCGGTCGGGCCGCCCCGGCCCGGTCAGCCCGGCCAGCTCGCCGACCGCGCGGTCCAGGCCGTCGAGGACCGCGTCGTCGAACAGGTTGAGCGGAGGGTGATCGAGGACCAGCACGGCGACGTCGCCGTCGCGCTCGATCCGGACCGGGCCGGTCGATGGGGTCATGCGGGCATCCTCTCAGCCGGACGGGTCCTGGCGATGACTTCCGGACGCGGGCCGGGTCATTCCCGGTGACACCGGACGAAGGAGGCAGCATGGGCAGGCTCATCGCGTCGATCACCACCTCAGTGGACGGATACGTCACCGGCCCCGACGACGGGCCGCAGCTCGGGCTGGGTCGGGGCGGCGAGCGCCTGCACCACTGGGTCATGGGCGGGCCGTGGACCTACGAGGGGGGCCACGACTTCGCGATGCACGGTCCGGACAAGGAGTTCTACGACGAGCTCGTCTCGACCGTGGCATCCGGGGTGGTCGGCCGCGGCATGTACGACGCGGCCGGGGCCTGGGGCGGGACCAACCCCTTCCCCGGGACGCTGTTCGTGCTCACCCACCGCACCGCGGACGAGCCGCCCGCCGACCAGGGGTTCCGCTTCGTCGGCGACCTGGACACGGCCCTCGCACTGGCCGCGGAGGACGCCGGGGACGGTGACGTCGTCATCGGCGGCGGCGCCGACGTCATCCGGCAGGCGCTGGCGGCCGGCAGGGTCGACGAGCTGGTCATCTCGACGGCCCCGGTGATCCTCGGGGCGGGCAAGCGCCTGTTCGACGGGTTCGACCGGGACGTCGACCTCGCGGTCGCCAAGGTCTACAGCTCCCCGTACGCCACCCACGTCCGCTACACGGTCACGAGGTAGCGGCAGCCGCGGCCCGCACGCCGAGCAGGTGGCGGCCAAGGCGCCGGCCCAGCGCCATGACGGTGAACGTCGGGGGCACGCCCCACGCGACGGGGATGACCGAGGCGTCGCCGACGTACAGCCCGTGGATGCCGGTCTGCAGGTCGCCGTCGACGACGTCCCCGACCTTGGCGGTGCCGCCGGGATGGACCGCCATGTGGCCGGCCGCGAGCACCGACCGCGCTCCAGCCCGCCGCAGGACCTCGCGCGCCTCCTCCTCGCCCCGGTCGAGGACCCGCCGGTCGGCGGCGGTCAGCGGCTTGACGACGCGGCCGCGGCGCGTCAGCCGCCCGGAGAGCCCGTCGCGGGCCTTGACCATGACCGACACGGTCGAGCGGTACGCGCCGAGCCGGTCCGGGCGCCCGGACAGCGCCGTCACCGCCTCGTGCAGCCAGCGCGGGCGGCACAGGTCGGTCAGCAGGTAGCCGGCGTGGAGCCGGTCCGCCGCAGCCAGCATCGGCGGCTCCATGCCGGCGTCGAGCCCGTCGACCGCGCCCATGACGACGAGCACGGGGTCGTCGAAGAAGTCGTATCCGGCGCGGTCGACGCCGCTGGCGCGCAGCACCGTCGGGGTGCCCAGGCCGCCGGCGGCCAGTACGACCCGGCCGGCCCGGACCGTCGCGGTCCGCCCGCCGATGCGGGCCTCGACCCCGCAGGCGACGCCGGAGGCGGACAGCACGCGCGTGACGTGCGCGCCGGTCACGAGGCGGGCGCCGGCGGCGACGGCGTCGTCGACGAACCGCCGCGCCGACCAGCGCGCGGCTCCCCACCCGGCGGGCCCGGTGCGGCGCAGCGCATCCTGGTCCACGAGCTTCGGCAGCGGCCGCCAGTCGAGGCCGAGCGCGCGGGCGGCGTCCATGACGAGGTTCGCTCGCGGGCCGCGCAGGTCGCGCGGCAGCGGCGCGGGCCGCAGCTCGTCGCGCAGGGCGTCGGCGTCGGCGCGCAGGTCGAGGCCGTGGGCGCGCAGGAGCGCGTGCGGCGGCTCCCATGCCGTCCCGAAGAAGTACTGCGAGCTTCCGCCGAGGGTGGCCGCGCGCAGGATGGTCACCGAGCCGGTCCGGTGCAGGCTCCGGCCGGGCCGGAACAGCTCGGCGAGTGTCTGCCGGGCGCGGCCGGTCGGCGGGTCGGCGCGGCCGCGCTCCAGGATCAGCACCCGCGCGCCGCCGCGGGCCAGCTCCCGGGCGGCCGTGGCGCCACCGGGGCCGCTGCCGACCACCACGACGTCGTACGTGCCGGTGCCCGCGCCCATCCGTCCAGCATCCGACCTCCGCCCGGTGGAGGGCATGTCCCGGCGGGACGAACCGGACCCTCCAGGCGGGGCCGGGGCTACGGTGGGGCGTGCCCGTCCTGCGGATCCGCTGTCCCGACTGCGGCCACGAGTACCGCTCGCTGGTGATGCCCGACGCGCGTGTCCCGCCGGTGTGGACGTGCTCGCGGTGCGGCGGCCGTGGCGCTCGCCCCGTCGGCGAGGACCACGCTGACCATCCCCTGTCCGGCGGGGGTTCCTGCCCCTGCTGCGGCTGACTCGCGGTCTGGTTCAGAGCCCGACTCGGCCTGGTTCAGAGCCCGACTCGCGGTCAGGTCATGGTCAGCCCGCCGCTCACGCTCACCGTCTGGCCCGTCACGTACGCGGCCTCGTCCGACGCCAGGAACGCCACCACGTTCGCCAGGTCGGACGGCTGCGCGAGGCGCCGCAGCGGGATCGCGCGGATCAGCGCGTCGCGCAGCTTCGGGTTGTCGCCGCCGATCGACGCGAAGAGCGGGGTGTCGGCCGGCCCGGGGCACACGACGTTCGCGGTCACCTGGTGGCGGGCCAGCTCCCGCGCGATGGTCTTCGTGAACGCGATGACCCCGCCCTTCGCCGCGGAGTAGACGGCCTCGCCCGACGAGCCGACGCGCCCCGCGTCCGACGCCACGTTGACGACCGTGCCCGCGCCCTGCGCCTGCATGATCGGCAAGACCGCCTTGCAGGTGTGGAGCACCCCGTACAGGTTGATCGCGATGATCCGGTCCCAGCCGGCCGGGTCGGAGTCGACGAACGGCCCGACGAGGTCCCAGCCCGCGTTGTTGACCAGCACGTCGATGCGCCCGTACCGCTCGTGCGCCTGCGCGACCATCGCGTCCACCGACTCGCGCGACGTGACGTCGCAGGTGATCGCGAGGCCGTCGACGGCCTGAGCGGTCTCCTTGGCCGTCGCGTCGTTGACGTCGGTGACGACGACGTCCGCGCCCTCGGCGGCCAGCTTCTCCGCGATGCCGCGCCCGATGCCCTGGCCGGCGCCGGTGACGATCGCGATCTTGCCGTCCAGCTTGCCCATGTCCGTTCCTCTCGCTCGGGTCCGGCCGCTCCCTAGTGGTGGGTGACGTGCGCGGCGAAGTCCGGCTTGCGCTTCTCGGCGAACGCGTTCGCGCCCTCCATCCCCTCGGGGGAGACGGCGTAGAGGTCCAGCGCGGACATCGCCAGGTTGGACAGCCCCGCCTGGTGGTCGGTGTCGGCGTTGAACGACTGCTTGAGGAAGCGGATCGCGGTCGGGCTCTTCTCGGCGATCTCTGCGGCCCACGCCTTCGCCTCGCTCATGAGGTCGGCCGCCGGGACGACGGCGTTGACCAGGCCCCAGCGCTCGGCGGTCGCCGCGTCGTAGAGCCGGCACAGGTACCACATCTCGCGCGCCCGCTTCTCGCCGACGACCCGGGCGAGGTACGCGGAGCCGAACCCGGCGTCGAACGAGCCGACCCGCGGCCCGGCCTGGCCGAACCGCGCGGTGTCCGCCGCGATCGACAGGTCGCACAGCACGTGCAGGACGTGCCCGCCGCCGACCGCCAGGCCGTTGACGGCGGCGACGACCGGCTTCGGGATGTCGCGGATCAGCCGGTGCAGGTAGCCGATCTCGAACATGCCGCTCTCGGTGGGCCCGTAGTCCCCCGTCTCGGCCCGCTGCTTGACGTCCCCGCCGGTGCAGAACGCCTTGTCCCCGGCCCCGGTGAGGATCACCGACTGGACGCCGTGGTCGGCCCACGCCGCCCGGAACGCCGCGACCATCTCCTCGACCGTGCGCCCGCGGAAGGCGTTGTAGCGCTCCGGCCGGTTGATCGTGATGATCGCGGCGGCGGCCTCGACCGCGTAGGTGATGTCCTGGAAACCGTCACTGGGGCCCACGCCCGACCTCCTCGTCTCGACTCCGGGGCCACCCTGACGAGATTTGACTCCGGAGTCAAGATTCGGCGCAGGGTCAGCCTTCGTCGAGGAACACGTCGTGGTGGGGCCGCCCACCGAGCAGCAGCGCCGCGATGAGGGCAGCCACCACGGCGGCGATCCCGCAGACGAGGTACCCGATCGCGTAGGCGTCCGACAGGGCGTGGAAGGCGACGTCCTTGAGCGGGTTGAACGGCTGCGTCTGCCCGTTGGGCAGCGTCACCGTGCTCGGGACGGCGTTCGCGCCGAGCGGGCCCGAGTTGACGGCGCCTACGGCCGCCTCCACCTGGGCCTTCTCGGCCGGCGGCGCCGAGGCCGGCGCCTGGTTGAACGCCTGGAGCGCCGCGGCCAGCTGCGGCGACGCGGCGACCTGCGCGGCGATCGCGGACGCCGCCTTCGTCAGCGCGATCGCGCCGATGATGGCCGGGCCGAGCGTCAGGCCGAAGTCGCGCAGCATGCTCGTCGCGCCGCTGGCCATGCCGGCCTTGGGCGTCGGGACGCTGTTGACGGCGACGACGGTGATCGAGGTCACGGCGAGCTTGAAGCCGCTGCCGACGACGAGCAGCGGGACCGCCACGGCCCCGATCGACAGGTTCGTGGCCGGGATCGCGGCCAGGACGAGGTCGCCCACGCCGATGCAGGCCATGCCGAACGCGAGCACCCAGCCCGGGTTGTAGCGCTCGAGCACGCGCGTGCTGACGGGGAACAGGACGACGCCCATGATGTTCAGGCACACGAACCCGATCGAGGTGACGAGGGGGGAGTAGCCCTGGATCGCCGAGAGCCGGATGCTCGTGGTGTAGGCGGTGCCGAGGTAGGCGAACATGCCGATGACGGTCACGACCGCGCTCGCCGTGAAGATCCGGTTCGTGAACAGCTCGAGCTGGATGAGCGGGCGCTCCCGGCGGCGCTCGACGGCGACGAACAGCACGAGGAAGACGACGGCCACGGCGAACGCGCCGAGGACCAGCGGGCTGCCGTAGCCGGAGTCCGCGCCCTGGATGACGCCGTAGAGCAGCGCGAACAGCGCCACGGCCACGGTGATCTGGCCCGGCCAGTCGAGCGAGCGGCCCGCGGGGGCCGCGGAGTTGGTCGCCATCGTGAGCGTGACGACGACGCTGAGGACCGCGAGGACCGTGAGCGCGAGGAAGGCCCACCGCCAGCTGCCCATCGGTCCGGCCGGGTGCGGGACGTTCGCGAGCAGGCCGGCCACGACGGGCGAGATGAACCCGGCGCCGGTCAGCGCGGCCGCCCAGACCGAGATCGCGTGCGAGCGCTCGCGGACGGTGCGGGTGCCGGCGGCGAGCATCGACACCGACGTCGGGAAGATCGCCGCGGCGCCGATGCCGGACAGCGTCTGGCCGGTCAGCAGGGTGGCGATGCGCAGCCCGTGGTCGGCGCCCTCGCCCGGGGTGAAGAAGCAGAGCAGAGCGCCCACGGCCATGATCGCGCCGCCGATGGCGAGGAGCCGCTTGCGGCCGAACAGGTCGCCGACGACGCCGAAGGACAGCTCCAGCAGCGTGACGGGGACGAGGAACGCGTCGGAGATCCAGGTCAGCTGGGTCGACGACGTCCCGAGGTCCTCCTGGAACATGCCGTTGAGGACGGCCGGGATCGAGAGCCCGATCTGGGCGACGCCGACCGCCACGGCGGCCGCCGTCAGGGTGCCGGACGTCAACGACCGGCCGCTAGCGACGCCGGCCCGGCCGGGGGCCCGCTCCGCCATGGAAGGGTCCGTCATGGGTGTGAAGCAAAGCACACCCGCCACTTGATGTACAGGTTTCCTGATCGTTAGTGATGACGTCCGATCAGGACGTCGCGGCAGGACAGGATCGCCGCCCGCAGCTGCGCGGCGCCCTCGGCCGACAGCCCGGCGAGCATCTCCGCCTCGAGGCCGGCGACGGCGGGCCGGTAGCCGTCCAGGAGCTCCTGGCCCTTGTCGGTCAGCGAGAGCACGAGCCGGCGGCGGTCGGCGGCGTCGCGGTGGCGCTCGACCAGCCCGCGGGCGCGCAGCGAGGTCACCATGTCGGCCATGCTCTGGGCCGTCACGAACGAGTGCCGGGCGAGCCGGGCCGAGGTCATCTCGGGATGGCGCTCCAGGACGGTGAGCGCCGTGTACTGCAGCGCCGTCAGACCCTCGGGCCGCACCAGCTCGTCCAGGCGTGCCCGGATCGCCAGCTCCACCTGCTTCATGAGGTAGAGCAGGGTGGGCGGCTCCGGCTGCGGTTCCGGCGGCGCGGGGTCCGACGTCACGGGGACGCCGGCGTCCGGCGGTCCTTGAGGCGCTGCAGCTTGCCGACCGAGCGCTCGAGCGTGTCCGGATCGACGATCTCGCACGCGACGGTGACGCCGATCGTGTCCTTCACGGCCGTGACGATCTCCGTGGCCGCGGCGGGCCGCCGGTCGGCCGGCGTGTCGGGCCGTGCCTCGACCCGGACCGTCAGCGCGTCCAACCGGCCTTCGGTGGTGAGCTCGAGCTGGAAGTGCGGTGCGACCCCCGGCGTGCGCAGGACGATCTCCTCGACCTGCGTGGGGAACAGGTTGACGCCCCGCAGGATGATCATGTCGTCGCTCCGGCCGGTGATCTTCTGCATGCGGCGCATGGCCGGGCGGGCCGTGCCGGGCAGGAGCCGGGTGAGGTCGCGGGTGCGGTAGCGGATGACGGGCAGCGCCTGCTTGGTGAGCGAGGTGAGCATCAGCTCGCCCTCCTCGCCGTCGGGCAGCACGTCCGCGTCGAGCGGGTCCACGATCTCGGGGTAGAAGTGGTCCTCCCAGAGGTGCAGGCCGTCCTTGGTCTCGACGCACTCCTGGGCGACGCCGGGGCCCATGACCTCGGACAGGCCGTAGATGTCGACCGCGTGCATGTCCATGCGGTCCTCGATCTCGGCCCGCATCCGCTCCGTCCACGGCTCGGCGCCGAAGATCCCCACCTGCAGCGACGTCGAGCGCGGGTCGACGGACTGGCGCTCCATCTCGTCGATGATCGTCAGCATGTAGCTGGGGGTCAGCATGATCACGTCCGGTCGGAAGTCGGTGATCAGCTGCACCTGGCGCGGCGTCATGCCGCCCGACATCGGGATCGCGGTCGCCCCGAGGCGCTCGATGCCGTAGTGCGCGCCCAGGCCGCCGGTGAACAGGCCGTAGCCGTAGGCGTTGTGGACCTTGTGCCCGGGCCGCCCGCCCGCGGCGCGGATCGAACGGGCCATGAGGTCCGCCCAGGTGTCGATGTCGCCGGCCGTGTACCCGACGACGGTCGGCCGGCCCGTCGTGCCCGACGAGGCGTGGATGCGCCGCACCTCTTCCTGCGGGACCCCGAACAGGCCGAACGGGTAGTTGTCGCGCAGGTCGGCCTTGGTCGTCGGCGGGAAGTGGGCGAGGTCGGCGAGCTCCTTGAGGTCGTCGGGATGCACGCCGGCAGCGTCGAACGTGCGGCGGTAGTGGTGCACGTTCTCGTAGGCGTGGCGCAGGCTCCACCGCAGCCTGGTCAGCTGGGTCGCGCGCAGCTCGTCGAGGCTCATGCGCTCGCCGGCGTCGAGCATGGCGGCGGGCGGCGCGTCGCCGAGGCGGCGGCTGCCGGTCGTCTGAGCTGTCGTCACTGGCCGGTCTCCCGCTTCGCCACGAGGGTCAGCACGTCGTAGCGGGCGACGGACTGCCCGTCCTGGCGGGTGACGTCGGCGTCCCAGCGGACCTCGCCGTAGCCCGCCGACTCGCGCGGCGTGAGCTGCTTGCAGGTCAGTGTCACGGTCAGCTCGTCGCCGAACTTCACGGGGGTGAGGAACCGCAGGTGGTCGACGCCGAAGTTGGCGAGCACCGGCCCGGGGTCGGGGTCGACGAACAGGCCGGCGGCGAGCGACACGACCAGGTAGCCGTGCGCGACGCGCTCGCCGAAGAGCGGGTTGGCCGCGGCGGCCGCGGCGTCCATGTGGGCGTAGAAGGTGTCGCCGGTCAGCTCCGCGAACCGCTCGACGTCCTCCTGCGTGACCCGGCGCGGGCCGGCGACCACCGTGTCGCCGGGGCGCAGCTCGTCCAGGTGCTTGCGGAACGGGTGCACGCCGTCCTCGCGGCGTGCCGCTCCGGGGACCCAGCGGCCGGTGACCGCGGCGAGCGTGTCCGGGTCGGCCTGTACGGCGGTGCGCTGCAGATGGTGCAGGACGCCGCGGACGCCGCCCAGCTCCTCGCCGCCGCCCGCCCGGCCGGGGCCGCCGTGCACCAGCGCCGGCAGCGGCGAGCCGTGCCCGGTGGACTCCTGCGCGTCGCGCTCGTTGAGGACGAGCAGCCTCCCGTGCCACGGCGCCGTGCCGAGCACGACCTCACGGGCGAACGCGGGGTCGGCCGTGACGACCGAGCCGGCGAGGCTGCCCTGGCCGCGGGCGGCGTAGTCGATCAGCTGCTCCGTCGACGCGTACGGCAGGACCGTCGAGACCGGGCCGAACGCCTCGACCTCGTGCGGCTCGGCGCGGTCGGGGTCCCCGACGAGCAGGATCGGGGCGACGAAGGCGCCGCGGTCGGGATCGGCGCCGACGGGGTCGACCTTCTCGGGATCGCCGACGACGATCCGGCCCGCGTCGGCCAGCGCCTTGACGCTGCGGCGGACCTCCTCCCGCTGCTCCAGGCTCGCGAGCGCGCCCATGCGGACGCCCTCGGCTGCGGGGTCGCCCACCGTCACGCGGGCCAGCCGCGCGGACACGGCCTCGACGACGGCGTCGACGCGGTCGGCGGGGACGAACGCGCGGCGGATCGCGGTGCACTTCTGGCCGGCCTTGACCGTCATCTCCTGGACGAGCTGCTTCACGTACAGGTCGAACTCGGCCGTGCCGGGTGCCGCGTCGGGGCCCAGTACGGACATGTTGAGAGAGTCCGCCTCTGCGGTGAACCGGACGGCGTTCCGCACGAGCGTGGGATGGGTCCGCAGCGTCTGCGCGGTGGCGGCGGAGCCGGTGAAGCCGACGAGGTCCTGGCCGGTCAGGTGGTCGAAGGTGTCGCCGAGGCTCCCCGCGACGAACTGCAGCGCGCCGTCGGGCAGCAGGCCGGAGGAGACGATGACGTCGACCAGCTCGGCGGTGAGGTACGCCGTCGGAGTCGCCGGCTTGACGAGGCTCGGCACCCCGGCGAGGAACGCGGGGGCGAGCTTCTCCAGGGGGCCCCACACCGGGAAGTTGAACGCGTTGACCTGGACCGCGACGCACGTGCAGTGGCGTGCAGACGTGCTGGCCGAGGAACGTGCCGCCGCGGCCGAGCGGCGCCGGGACGTCCTCGACGTAGTAGGTGTCGTTCGGGAGCTCGCGCTTGGCCATGCTGGCGTAGGCCAGCAGCACGCCGATGCCGCCGTCGACGTCGAACTTGGAGTCGAAGAGCGTCGCACCGGTGCGAGCGGAGACGGCGTAGAGCCGCTCGCGGTGCTCGCGCAGGTGCTGGCCGAGCGCCTTGAGCAGCGCGGCGCGCTGGTGGAAGGTCAGCTCCCGCAGCGCGGGCCCGCCGACGCGGCGGCCGTGGTCGAGCACGGCGGCGAAGTCGATCCCGGCCGACGAGACGCGCGCGACCTCCTCGCCGGTGACCGCGTCGTGCAGGGGGCGGCCCTCGTCGGGGGCGGTGTGCCAGTCGCCGAGCACGTGGCTGCGCAGGAGGGGGGTGCGGAGCAGGGGCGTCATGCGGTCCTCACCGTCGAACGATCGTTCGGTTGCCTGGACACGTTAGCATGCGGCGGTGCAGACCGACAGGCCGGAAGCCCACGACCCCGCGGTGCTCGTGGAGCCCGACGCGCAGGACGCGGCCGTCGCCGTCGTGACGCTCAACCGGCCGCAGGGGCGCAACGCGCTGACCGTCGAGCTGAAGGAGGCGCTGGTCGCGGCGCTGGAGCGGGTCGCGGCCGACGACGCCGTCCGGGCCGTCGTGCTCGCCGGGTCCGGGAAGTCGTTCTGCGTCGGGCAGGACCTCGCCGAGCACGCGCAGGCGCTGGCGGCCGACCCGGCGACGGCCTTCGACACGGTCGCGCGGCACTACAACCCGATCGTGCTGGCACTGGCGACGATGCCCAAGCCGGTCGTCGCCGCGGTCAACGGGGCGGCCGTCGGCGCGGGCCTGGGCTTCGCGCTGGCCTGCGACCTGCGCGTCGCCGCCGGGACGGCGACGTTCGCGACGGCCTTCGCCGCGATCGGGCTGACCGCCGACTCGGGGCTCTCGGCGACGCTCGTGCACTCCCTCGGGCACGCCCGCGCCACGGAGCTGATGCTCCTGGGCGAGTCGTTCGACGCGCAGCAGGCGCAGGCGTCCGGGCTGGTCACCGCGGTCGTGCCGGCGGAGCATGTCGTGGAGAAGGCGCTGGAGCTCGCCCGGCGGCTGGCCGCCGGGCCCACCAGGGCCTTCGCGGAGATCAAGCAGGCGCTGGCGCTCGGCGCGGTGTCGCCGCTGCCCGCCGTCCTGGACGCGGAGGGCGCCGCCCAAGCGCGGCTGGGCCTCACCGCGGACCACCGCGGCGCCGTCGAGGCGTTCCTCGCCAAGCGTCGGCCCGCTTTCGAGGGGGCGTGACGACGTGACCGCGGCTCCCGCCGACCCGCCGGCCGGCCCGCCGCCGCGCAGCCGCCGCGCGCGCGGTGTCGCCGGGGCCCGGCGGCCTGTCTACGACGCGGAGTCGCTGCTCGCGGTGGCCGTGGCCGAGTTCAACACCCGTGGTTACGACGCGACGAGCATGGAGGACCTCTCGCGCGCCGCCGGCATCACGAAGTCGTCGTTCTACCACCACATCAGCGGCAAGGAGGAGCTGCTGCGCGCGGCGCTCGAGCGCGCGCTCGCGGGCCTGTTCGGCATCCTCGACGAGCCGGCCGCGCAGGAGGGCGCCCCGCTGGACCGGCTGCGGCACATCATCGGCCGCCAGGTCGAGGTGCTGACGGCCGAGCTGCCCTACGTCACGCTCCTGCTGCGCGTGCGCGGCAACACCGACACCGAGCGCTGGGCCCTGGCGCGGCGCCGCGCGTTCGACGCGATGATCGCCTCGCTGGTCGCGGACGCGGTGGAGGAGGGGCAGATCCGGCCGGCGGTCGACCCCGGCCTCGCCGCCCGGTTGCTCTCGGGGACGGTGAACTCGCTCATCGAGTGGTACCGGCCGGGCCGCCCGGGCGCCGACCGCCTGCCCGCCGACATCGTCCGGGTGGTGTCCGAGGGGATCATCCCGCCGGCCTGACGGGCGGTGGCGGAGCCGGTGGACCCGGTGGGACGGCGGGGACCGCCGGAGCGGTCTCGGGGCCGCTGTCGTCGCAGGTGGTCGGGCCGGGTTCGCCGGGGCTGGGGTCCGGTAGGCCCGGGACTTGCGGGGCCGGGACTTGTGGGGCCGGGACTTGTGGGGCCGGGACTTGCGGGGCCGGGACTTGCGGGGCCGGGACTTGCGGGGCCGGGACTTGTGGGGCCGGGACTTGCGGGGCCCGGACCTGCGGGGGTCCGGACCTGCGGGGGTCCGGGACCTGCGGGGGTCCGGGACCTGCGGGGGTCCGGACCTGCTGAGGCCGGGATGTGCACCGTCGGTGTGGGTTGGCGCCGTCGTTGCCAGGCGGCACCGTCCTCATTGGGGCGGCACCGGCGCCGGGGCGACAGTGCGGCTGCTGGGACGGCGGTGCGGCTGCTGGGACGGCGGTGCGGCTGCTGGGACGGCGGTGCGGCTGCTGGGACGGCGGTGCGGCTGCTGGGACGGCGGTGCGGCTGCTGGGACGGCGGTGCGGCCGCGGCCGGGTGCGGCCGCTCGGCGACTGGTGGCGCTTCCCGCTGCAGGTCGTGGCGTCGTCCGTGCTCGCACCAGCGTCGTGGGGTGGCACCGCCGCGGCGGGGGTCGCACCAGTGCCGCGGCGCGGGTGCGGGCGTCAGGGTGGCGGTGCGGGCGAGTGACGCGGCTGGCGTGCTTGTGCCGTCGTGGTGCGGGTCGCGTCGTCGTCTGTGCTGTCGTGGTTCGCGCCGTCGCTGTCGTGGTTCGCACCGTCGCTGTCTCGCACCGTCGTTGTCGGGTGGCACCGCCGCGGTGAGGGTCGCACGGATGCCGGGACGCCGGTGCGGGTGCAGAGACGGCGGTGCGGCGCTGGAATGGTGGTGGCGCCGGGCGGTGGTCGCGCTCTCTCCGCGGTCGGTCGCGGCGTTGTTGCGGCTCGCACCGCCGTCGTCGGGTGGCACCGTCGCTGTGTGGTTCGCACCGGTGCCGGGACGCCGGTGCGGCTGCAGCGACGGCGGTGCCGCCCGCGAATCGCTCTGTGACCCGAGTCGACGGTGCGCCCCCGGAACAGAGGTTGGGCCCCGGGACGGCGGTGTGGCCGCGGGACGGCGGTGTGGCCGCGGGACGGCGGTGCTGGCCGCGGGACGGCGGTGTGGCCGCGGGACGGCGGTGGGCGCGGCGGTGTGGCCGCGGGACGGCGGTGTGGCCGCGGGACGGCGGTGTGGCCGCGGGACGGCGGTGTGGCCCGGGACGCGGTGCGGCCCCGGGACCGCGGTACGGCCGCGTAACAGCGGTACGGCCGCGTAACAGCGGTGCGGCCCTGGCGCGGCGGCGCGGCCCTCGTGTCGTCACCCCGCGTCATCTCTCCCCGTCACCTCTCCGCGTCACCGCCCCGCCGTCGGTCCGCCGTGTCGTGCGGCCCCATCGCCGGCGGCGCTTGCGGCATGCCACGCCCTGCGGCATCATGAGACGAACGAACATTCGGTACAGGAGGTGCGCACGGGATGACCGCCGTCGACGAGCGGGCGTCGGACGCGCTGGAGGCCGGGTTCCTGGCCACCATCGAGGCCGACCAGCGGATCGAGCCACGCGACTGGATGCCCGACGCCTACCGCGCCACGCTCGTCCGGCAGATCGCGCAGCATGCGCACTCGGAGATCATCGGCATGCAGCCGGAGGGCAACTGGCTGCTGCGCGCTCCCAGCCTGCGGCGTAAGGCCATCCTGCTGGCGAAGGTGCAGGACGAGGCGGGCCACGGCATGTACCTCTACGCCGCGGCGGAGACGCTGGGCGTCGACCGCGCGGAGCTGACGGAGAAGCTGATCGGCGCCCGGCAGAAGTACTCGTCGATCTTCAACTACCCCGCGCTGACCTACGCCGACATCGGCGTCATCGGCTGGTTCGTCGACGGCGCCGCCATCTGCAACCAGGTGCCGCTGTGCCGCTGCTCCTACGGCCCGTACGCGCGGGCGATGATCCGCATCTGCAAGGAGGAGTCGTTCCACCAGCGGCAGGGGTTCGAGCTGCTGCTCGCGATGGTGCACGGGACGCCCGAGCAGAAGGCGATGGTGCAGGAGTCCGTCGACCGCTGGTGGTGGCCGTCGCTGATGATGTTCGGACCGGCCGACGGCGACTCACCCAACACGCAGCAGTCGATGGCGTGGGGCATCAAGCGCCACACCAACGACGAGCTGCGCCAGCGGTTCGTCGACATGACCGTGCCGCAGGCCGAGGCGCTGGGCGTCACGCTCCCCGACCCGGACCTGCGCTGGAACCCCGACCGCGGCCACCACGACTTCGGCGAGCCGGACTGGGCCGAGTTCAAGGCCGTCGTCAGCGGCGCCGGCCCGTGCAACGCGCAGCGGCTGGCCCACCGCCGCCGCGCCCACGAGGAGGGGGCCTGGGTCCGCGAGGCCGCCGCAGCCTACGCGCAGAAGCAGGCTGCTCGGGAGGTGCCGGCGTGATCCCGAGCGACGACGCGCAGGACCTGACGGCGGAGGGTGGCCACGGGGCCGTCCCGGCCAGCGGCGTCGACTCCGGCCTCGGCGAGCGCCCTGCGCATCGCGGGTGGCCGCTCTGGGAGGTGTTCGTGCGCGGCAAGCGCGGCCTCAACCACGTCCACGTCGGGTCGCTGCACGCCGCCGACGCCGAGATGGCGCTGCACAACGCGCGCGACCTCTACACCCGCCGCAACGAGGGCGTCTCGATCTGGGTCGTCAAGGCCTCCGACGTGACGGCGTCCAGCCCCGCCGAGAAGGACCCGTTCTTCGCGCCGTCGGGCGACAAGGTCTACCGGCACCCGACGTTCTACGCGATCCCGGAGGGGGTGCCGCACCTGTGACGGAGCATGCCGTCGACGAGGAGCTCTCCGACGCCTACCGGTCGCTGTCGGAGACGACCGGTCACGACGACCCGCGCTGGGCGTTCGGCACCGGCGTCGAGGACGTCGCCGCCGAGATCACCGCGCCGGTCCCGGACGGCGTCCACGCCGCGGACCTCGCGGAGTACTGCCTCATGCTGGGCGACGACGCGCTGGTCGCCGCCCAGCGGCTGACCGAGTGGGTGTCCAACGCGCCGGAGCTGGAGGAGGAGGTCGCGCTGGCCAACACCGCGCTCGACCTGCTCGGCCAGGCCCGCGTCCTGCTCGCCCGCGCCGGCCACGTCGAGGGCGACGGGAGGACCGAGGACGACCTCGCGTACCTCCGCGACGCCGCCGCGTTCCGCAACGTCGCGCTCGTCGAGCCGGGCGACGACCGCGACTTCGCCCGCTGCGTCGCCCGGATGCTCGTGTTCTCGACCTGGCGCCTCGCGCTGCTGCACCGCCTGCTCGGCTCCCGCGACCCGGTGCTGGCCGCCGTCGCCGCCAAGGGCGTCAAGGAGCTGGCCTACCACCGCGACTACGCCGCCCGCTGGACGCTGCGCCTCGGCGCCGGCACCGACGTCTCGCACGCCCGGATGCAGGCCGGGCTGGACGCGGTGTGGCCCTACGTCGAGGAGCTGTTCCGCCCGAGCGACGCCGAGCGCCGCCTCGCCCCGGCCGGCGTCGCCGTCGACCCGGCGGAGCTGCGGGCGGAGGTCGACGCCGTCCTCGACGAGGTCATCGGGCGCGCCACCCTGACCCGCCCCACGCGGCCGGCGGTCGGCACGATCGGCGGCCGCGGCGCCCGGCAGGGCGTCCACACCGAGCACCTGGGCCACCTGCTCGCCGAGATGCAGAGCCTGGCCAGGGCGCACCCCGGAGCGAGCTGGTGACCGCCTGCGAGGTCGTGGCCCGGGTCGTCGACCCCGAGCTGCCCATGCTGACGCTGGCGGACCTCGGGGTCGTCCGCGCGGTCGAGGAACGCGGCGACGCCGTGACCGTCACGATCACCCCGACCTACTCGGGCTGCCCGGCGATCGAGGCCATGCGCGCCGACATCCGCGCCACCCTGCACGCCGCGGGGTACGGCCCGGTCGACGTCCGCACCGTCCTCGCCCCCGCCTGGAGCACCGACTGGATCACCGACTCCGGCCGGCGCAAGCTCGCCGCCGCGGGCATCGCCCCGCCGGCCGCGGCGCCCGTGCGCGGGCCTGGCCCGGTCCCGCTCGTGCTCGCGGCGCCCGCGTCCGCCGTGCGCTGCCCGCATTGCGGCGCCCCCGCCACCGAGGAGCTGTCCCGCTTCGGCCCGACGGCGTGCACCGCGCTGCGCCGCTGCCCGTCGTGCCGGGAGCCGTTCGAGCACATGAAGGAGATCTGAGGTGACCGCCGCCGTCGAGAGGCCGCCGCGCACGGGGTTCCACCGGCTGCGCGTCGCCGCCGTCGAGCGCCTCTGCGACGACGCCGTCGCCGTCACGTTCGCCGTGCCCGACGGGCTGGCCGCCGACTACGCGTTCCGGCCCGGCCAGTACCTCACGCTGCGGACGCGCACCGACGGCGGCGAGGAGCGCCGCTCGTACTCGATCTGCGCGCCGGCCGGGTCCGCCCCGCGCGTCGGCGTGCGGCGGGTCACCGGCGGCCTGTTCTCCGAGTGGCTGGTGGACCGGCTCGCGGCGGGCGACGAGATCGAGGTCGCCCCGCCTGCCGGCGCGTTCACGCCCGAGCTCTCCGCCGGCACCCATCACGGCCTCGTCGCGGCCGGCTCGGGGATCACGCCGGTGCTGTCCATCGCGGCGTCGCTGCTCGCCGCGCACGACGACACCCGCGTCACGCTCGTCTACGGCAACCGGCGCGTCGACACGGTGATGTTCGCCGAGGAGGTCGCCGACCTCAAGAACGCCTACGGCCCGCGGCTGCACCTCGTGCACGTCCTGTCGCGGGAGCCGACGGAGGCCGAGATCTGCAGCGGGCGCCTCGACGCCGCCCGCCTGCGCACGCTGCTCGGCGCGCTGGTGGACGTGACCGACGTCGACGAGTGGTGGCTGTGCGGGCCGCTGGGCATGACCGAGGACGCGGTCGCCGTGCTGTCCGAGCTGGGCGTCCCGCGCCGGCGGGTCCACCGGGAGCTGTTCTACGTCGACGAGCCGCCGCCCCCGCCGCGGCGCGCCGACGACGAGGAGCCAGACGCCGCAGGCGCCAGCCAGGTCACCGTCGTGCTCGACGGCCGGTCGACCCGGCTCGCGCTGCCCCGCGACGTCCCCGTGCTCGACGCCGCCCAGAAGGTCCGCGCCGACCTGCCGTTCGCCTGCAAGGGCGGCGTCTGCGGCACGTGCCGGGCGCGCGTCACCGCCGGGGAGGTCACGATGCGGCGCAACTTCGCGCTGGAGGACGACGAGGTCGCGGCGGGGTTCGTGCTCACCTGCCAGTCACTGCCCGTCTCGGACGAGGTCACGGTCGACTTCGACCAGTAGCCCCTCAGCAGGTCAGCCGGCCCCGCGCCGCCTTGAGCGCGAGCACCCGGCCCGCCGCGGCGCGCAGGGTCCCGGCGAATGCGGCGTCGCGCTGCGCGCGGGCGACCAGGCCGTCGAGCATCGGCGCTGCGGTCGCGGGATCGACGGTCAGGACGAGGTCGCCGCCCGCGGCGACGAACCGGGTCGCGCGCTCGGCCGGCGGGACGGCCGCCACCGCGGCGGCCGCGCCCAGGTCGTCCGACACGACGACGCCGCCGAAGCCCAGCCCGGCTCCCGCCGTGCCGCGGAGCAGCCCGATGACGGCCGGTGAGAAGGCCGCGGGCTGGGTGCCGTCGATCCGGTCGTAGATCGCCGAGGACACCATGACGAGCGGGATGCCGGCCGCGACCGCCCGGCGGAACGGGGTGAGCAGCGGGCTCGCGGCGACGGTGACGGTGTCGTGCACGTTCGCGCTGACGTCGGTGTTGGGCGCGACCTGGCCGAGGCCGGGGAAGTGCTTCGCCGTCGCCGCGACGCCGGCGCGGTGCAGGCCCCCGGCGACCGCGACGACGCCGGCCGCGACCGGGTCCGGCTCCTCGCCGAACGTCCGGTGGCTGACCCCGACCGCCAGGTTCGCCGCTCCCAGCCGCGCCGAGAGCACGTCGGCGACCGGGGCGAGGTCGACGTCCACGCCGGAGGCCCGCAGCTGTGCGCCCCACTGCGCGGCGGCGGCGGTGAGCCGGTCGGCCGCCCAGCCGCCCTGGACGCTCGCGGCGGGGATCGTCGTGAAGCCGGGCCCGGACAGGGTCTGCACCTGCCCGCCCTCCTGGTCGGCGGCGACGAGCAGGCCCGGCGCGGACGCCGGCAGCGCCGTCCGCAGGGCCGCCGTGCGGGCCGCGACGGCGGTGACGCCGGCGGCGCTGCGCCCGGTCAGCAGCACGCCGCCGACGCCGAGCTGCCGCAGCCGGGCCGTCTGGGTCGCCGGGTCGGCCGCCAGCGGGGCGCCGACGACGAGCAGCTGCCCCGCCTGCGCCCGGACGTCCAGCCGGGCGAGCGTGCGCTGCGCGCAGGTCGGCGGGGGCGCGGCCGACGACGCCAGTGCCGTCACCGACGAGGAGATGCTGACCGGCCCGGCGAGGCGGTCCCCTCAGCCGGTCCACGGCGACCACGCCCCCGGCGACGCCGAGCGCGGCGACGGTGGCGGCGAGGAGCAGGCGGACGGAGGCACGCACCCACCCAGTCGAGCACGGCGGGCGTCGGAGCGGCCGCGGTGGGGGAGAATGGGCGGGTGGAACCGCGCGGGCCGGCCGGCGCCGGTGACGAGGACCTCGGCGGCGACCCCGTGTGCTGGGCGCATCGGCTCTGCCCGGAGTGTGGGGCGGTCCCGACCGCGGAGGAGCCGGAGCGCTGCTGGCGCTGCGGCGCGGCCGCCCGGGCGGCGCCGGACCCGAGCGGCGGTGCGCGAAGCGGTGGCGGCGCAGCGGTGAGCGGCGGGGAGGGGCGCGAGGGGTGCGCCAGCGCGTAGCGTCCGTCCGGCTCGCAGACGGCACCGGCGGCAACGCCGGCACCGAGGTCGCGTACGCGGTCGCCGGCCGGGGCCCGCTGCTCCTGCTCGTCCCCGGCTGGCTGACGCACCTCGAGCACGGGTGGGCGCTCCCGCCCGAGCGCGCCCTCTACGAGTCGCTGGCCCGCGGCAGGACGCTGGTGCGCTACGACAAGCCCGGCTGCGGCCTGTCCGGACCGTGCGCGCGGCCGCCGTCGATGGACCTCGAGCTGGAGGCGCTGGACGCCGTGGTCGCCGCCACCGGTGACACCGGGCGGCTGGACGTCGTCGGCACGTCCGTCGGGGCGGCGGTGGCCGTCCGGTGGGCGGCCGCGCACCCGGGCCGGGTGCGCAGGCTGGTCCTCTACGGGGGGTGGGCCCGCGGCGCGGAGATCGCCGACGTCGGCGTCCGCGAGCACGTGCTGGGCCTCGTCGAGCGGCACTGGGGTCTCGGGTCGGACGTGCTGGTGGACATCTTCGCCCCCGGCGCCGACCCGGCCGCCCGGGCGGCGTTCGCCCGCTACCAGCGTGACGCCGCCGAGCCCCGCACGGCCCGCGCGCTGCTCGCGGCCGCGTACGCCGTCGACGTCACCGCCGACCTCGGCCGCGTCCACGCCCCCACCCTGGTCGTGCACCGCGACCGCGACCGGGCCGCACCGCTCGCGCAGGGCCGCGCACTGGCCGCTGGCATCCGGGACGCCCGGCTCCAGGTGCTGCCCGGCCGCGACCACCTGCCGGCCTTCGGCGACGCCGCCGCGCTCGTCGCGTGCGTCCGCGCGTTCCTGGGACTGGGGGAGTCCCGCGGGACTCCCCCGTCCGTGCTCACGCCGCGGCAGGTCGAGGTCGCGCGGCTGGTCGCGCGCGGCCTGACGAACCGGGAGATCGCCGACCGGCTGACGATCACCGAGCGCACGGCCGAGTCGCACGTCGAGCGGATCCGCGCCCGGCTGGGCTTCCGGTCCCGGGCCCAGATCGGCGCGTGGGTCGCGGCCGGCACCGACGAGGTGCGGTACTTCCCCCGCTGACCCGCGCCGCGGGCGATCCCAGTATCGGGGGCATGAACCGTGCCTACTCCGTGCTCGCCTACCTCGCCTTCACCGTGACGACGGTCTGGGCGATCCTCTTCCTCGCCGACCTGCCCGGCGCGCCGACGACCGTCGACGGACCCGCCGGCGTCCCCCCGGACCCGGTAGCCGTCGCCGTCGCGGTCGACCTGACCCTGCTCCTGCTCTTCGCCGTCCAGCACTCCGTCATGGCCCGGCCCGCGGTCAAGCAGCGGATGCGCCGCGTCGTACCGCCGCCGGTCGAGCGCAGCACGTACGTGCTCGCCGCGAGCCTGTGCCTCGCGCTGCAGCTGTGGCTGTGGCGCCCGGTGCCGGCGCCGGTGTGGCACGTCGGCGCGCAGCCGTGGGCGGGTGTCCTGTGGGCCGCCTGCGGTGCGGGCTGGGCTCTCGCGCTCGGCTCGACGTTCATGATCGACCATCGGGAGTTCGCCGGCCTGCGCCAGGCCGGCTGGGGCCGGCCGGTGCCGCCCGCGTTCGTCGAGCGGCTGGCCTACCGCCTCGTCCGGCACCCGATGATGCTGGGCCTGCTGGTGGCCTTCTGGGCGACGCCGTCGATGAGCGTCGGCCACCTGCTCTTCGCGGCAGCGGCCTCGGGCTACGTCGCCGTCGGCATCCGGTTCGAGGAGCGGGACCTGCGCCGGGAGCTCGGCGGCTCCTACCGGGCGTACGGCGAGCGCGTCCCGGCGCTGCTGCCCCGGCTGCGGCGGGTCACCGCCGGCGCGGCCGGGAGCGCAGGACCTCGGCCGTGACGACGTTCCAGAACGGCGCCGCGGCCAGGTACGCACCGCCGGCGGCGATGATGCCGACAAGATCGAGCATGGCAGAGCGTGATCGGCGACGCCATCGACGGGAATGCAAGAGGGTGCTTTATCAGGATCCGGGGAAGTTCACGATCGCGAGGTCCATCGGGAGCTGGTCGCGTCGCGCGTCGGGCCGGGGCAGCAGGCCCTGGTTCCACACGCCCGCCAGCGAGGTGGCGGCGGCGAACCGGGCCGGGTCGACGCCGCCGGCGAGTGCGAAGGAGCCCTCGACGTAGGGCAGCCCGTCCGAGCCGAGCACCGACGGCCCGTCCATCAGGTGGAAGTGCAGGTGGGGAGCGGAGGAGTTGCCGGTGTTGCCGAGCAGCCCCAGCACGTCACCCCGCCGGACGTGCTGGCCCGCCCGCACCCGCACCGAGCCGGGCACCATGTGCCCGTAGAACGCGTAGTGGCCGCCGCCGAGGTCGAGCACGACGTGGTTGCCGTCGACGGTGGCGAGCGTGATCGTCGCCGGGTCGGGAAGCGAGCCGGGCTTCTGGTCCGGCAGCGAGTCGAGCGTGCTGACGACGGTGCCGTCGGCGACGGCGAGGAGCTTCGCGCCGTAGGCGGTGTAGTTGCGCACGTCGCCGGGGTCGCCGTGGACGAGGCGGCCCTGCGCGTCGAGGCGCATGTAGTCGATGGCGAAGCGCGCCGGTGACCGGCGCGCCGGTCAGGCGCAGGCGGTGGAGGAGGCGGGCCGGCAGCGGGCCGGTGGCCGGGAGGCTCAGGTCGACCAGCAGCAGCCGCGAGACGTCCTCGCCCAGCCGCAGGTCGGCCGGCGCCTTGCCGGTGAGCGTGCGCAGCCGGGCGCGCAGGGCGTCGCCATCGTAGGTGGCCAGCGGTGCCCGGTCCGGGTGCGCGGCGTCGAGGACGTCGATGCGCTGCAGCGTCGCCGGCACCGGCTTGCCGTTCGTGAGCTGCAGCTCGTAGACGACGTGTCGGTGCCCGTCCGTGCCGGGCACGGGAGCCTGGTCGACGTCGAGGGTGCTCGCGATGACCGCGGTGAACTGGTCCTCGGGCACGTCCGGGGGCGGAGGGGTGGCGGCCGCGGTGCCCGGCGTCAGCAGCAGGCACGCGGCGGCGAGGGCGAGCCGTGCGATGAGCGCTCTGCGCACGGTCGTCAGCCCTTCGGGAACAGGTCCGGGTCCAGGGTCTTGGCGACCGCGACGAACACCGTGGTCGTGTCCGTCGTGACGTTGGTCGAGCGGTTGCCGACGACCGTGATCGTCGTGTCGATGTCGGGCCGGTGGAAGGTGGCGGAGCTGTAGCCGAGGATCGCGCCGTTGTGGCCGAGGTAGCCCTGGATCTCGAAGATGCCCAGGCCGTACCCGATCGTCAGCGGGCTCGTCACGCCGGAGAGCGGCGCGATCCGCAGGCGCTGCGCCTGCGTGGCCCTCGACACGAGCGTGCCCTTCGCCAGCGCCCGCGCCCAGGTCGCCATGTCCCCGACGGTGGAGACCATCGCGCCGGCGCCGAGCGAGAGCTCCGGGCGCACCCGGCTGACCTCCTGCAGCGGCGGCGGGCCGGGCAGGTAGCCGTGGGCGTACGGTGCGGGCATGTCCGGCCCGTCCGGGTAGGACGTGGCCGACAGGTGCAGCGGGTCGAGGACGAGGCGCCGGACGAGCTCGCCGAACGGCCGGTGCCCGACCTTCTCGGCGACGAGCGTCAGCAGGTAGTAGTTGCTGTCGGAGTAGACGACCTCGGCGCCGGGGGCGTACGCGGGCGGGTGCCGGTGCAGGATCGTGCGGCGCAGCGTTCCTCGCCTCCTCGCTGGGCAACGTGCCGGTTCCCGGGCTGGCGGTGGTCGGCACCGTCGCGGCCGAGCTGCCGATCGGAGTCCTGCTGCACCTGCTGCTCGCGTTCCCCGCGGGCCGGTTGCCGGACCGCCGCTCGCGGGCGCTCGTCGTCGCGGGCTACGTCGTGACGGCCGTGCTGCAGGCGCCGCAGTACCTCTACGCGCCGCAGGGCGCCGTGCCGGAAGCGCTGCGGGTCGCCGACCGGCCCGACCTCGTCGCGCTGTGGCGGACGGTCGAGAGCGCCGCGGGGTTCGTCGTCATCGCGGCGGCCGCGTGGGTGCTGGTGCGCCGGCTCTCGGCCGCCGACGCCGCACAGCGGCGGGTCCTCGCGGCCGTGTCCGGCTACGGGGTGTTCGCGCTGCTGTACCTCACGCTGAGCGCCATCGTGACGCGCATCGCCGGGCTCAGCCCGATCGGCCTGTTCGTCACGCAGCTGTTCGTCGTGGTCGGGCTCCCGTTCGTGTTCCTGGCCGGTGTCGTGCGCGGCCGGTTCGCGCGCACCGCGGAGGTCGAGGAGCTGGGCGCGTGGCTCGGCTCCGAGGCCGGCGCGCGCCCCGCCCTGCGGGACGCGCTGGCGGCGACGCTGGGCGACCCGTCGCTGGAGCTGCTGTTCTGGCTGCCCGACGACGCCCGCCACGTCGACGCGAGCGGCGCCACCGCGGCCCTGCCGGCGGCCGGGTCGGGGCGCACGGTCGTGCCCGTCGAGGTCGGCGGGGAGCCGGTAGGGGCGATCGTCCACGACGCGGTGTCGCTCCCCGATCCGGAGCCGGTCCGGGCGGCCGGGCGCGTCGTCGCGCTCGCCGTCGAGCGGGAACGGCTGGTGGCGCAGCTGCTGGCCGGGCGCGCGGCGCTGCGGAACTCGCGCGCGCGGATCGTCGAGTCCGCCGACCGCGAGCGCCGCCGGATCGCCCGCGACCTGCACGACGGGCTGCAGTCCCAGCTCGTCGTCGCCGCGCTGCGCGCCGGGCGGCTGGCCGCGGCCGCGGCCGACCCGGCGGTCGCGCGCGAGGCCGGGGAGCTGGCGACGGGGGTGGATGCGGCGATCACGCAACTGCGCGACCTCGTGCACGGGATCGTGCCCGCGCTGCTGGTCGACCGCGGGCTCTTCGCCGCGACCGAGGAGCTGCTCGACCAGCTGCCGGTGCCCAGCACCCTCGACACGTCCCTGCCCGCGCCGGCCGACGGACCGCTGCCCGCCGCCGTCGAGAGCGCCGGCTACTTCACGGTCGCGGAGGCGCTGACCAACGCCGTCAAGCACGCGGGCGCCACGCACCTGGGGGTGCGGCTCGTCCGGGCGGCCGACGTGCTCACCGTCGAGGTCGCCGACGACGGACCCGGCGTCGAGCGCGTCGAGCGCGTCGAGTGGGGCGGCGGCCTGCGCGGGATCGCCGACCGGGTCGAGGCGCTCGGCGGGCGCCTGCGGGTCGACAGCGCGCCCGGCCGGGGCACGCGCCTGGTTGCGGAGCTGCCGTGCGGGTCGTGATCGCGGAGGACGAGGCGCTGCTGCGGGAGGGCCTCGTGCGGCTGCTCGGCGACGCGGGCCTGTCGGTCGCCGCGGTCTGCGGCGACGCCGTGACGCTCGTGGCGCTGGCCCGCGAGCACGAGCCCGACCTGGTCATCACCGACATCCGCATGCCCCCGGACCACGCGGAGGACGGGCTGCGCGCCGCGATCGCGATCCGGTCCGCGCGGCCGGGGACGGCGGTGCTGGTGCTGTCGCAGTACGTGCACCGCCGCTACGCCCGCGAGCTGCTCGGCGAGCAGCCGGCCGGCGTCGGGTACCTGCTCAAGCAGCGGGTGGCCGACGTCGAAGGGTTCTGCCGGGACGTCCGGACCGTCGCGCGCGGGGGCGTCGTGCTCGACCCGGAGGTCGTCACGGCGATGCTGGCTCGCGCGCGGCACTCCGACGACGTGCTGGCCCGGCTGACCCCGCGGCAGTCCGAGGTGCTCGCGCTGGTCGCCGAGGGCCGGACCAACGCCGCGATCGCGCGCCGCCTTGCGATCTCGGAGAAGGCCGTCGTCCAGCACGTCTCGCACGTCTACGACCTGCTGGGCCTCGCGACCAACGACGAGGACCACCGCCGCGTGCTGGCCGTGGTGCGCTACCTGAACCGCTGACGCGCCGCTGTCGATTCCGCCCGCCGCCGTTCGACGGAAGGATGAGCGGCCACGGGCGGAGCCGGGCCGACAGGAGACGACGGAGGTCGTGATGGCCGAGTACATGGTGCTGATCTGGGAGAACCCGGCCCTGTGGGCCGACCTGGGCGAGGCGGAGGAGCGCGAGGTGCTGGCGGCGCACGGCGCCTTCGCGCAGCGCAACGGCGCGGCGCTGCGGGGCGGCAACCGGCTGCACGCGGGCAGCGCCGCGAAGACGCTGCGCCCGGACGGCGCGGGCGGGGTCACGGTGACCGACGGCGCGTTCGCCGAGACGAAGGAGGTCATCGGCGGCTACTACCTGTTCGAGGCCGCGGACGACGACGAGGCCCTCGCCATCGCCCGGCAGGTGCCGGCCCCGACCGGCGGCGTCGAGCTGCGTGCCGTCTGGCCGATGGACTGAGGAGGCCGCCGGGACCCGCCGGGCCGCCGCCGTGGACGGCTCAGCCGCCGTGGCCGCCGCCGCGGTCGCCGAGGCCCACCGCCGCGAGTGGGGCTTCGTGCTCGCCGCCACGGTGCGCGTCACCCGCGACCTGGACGCCGCCGAGGAGTGCGTCCAGGAGGCCTACGCGGAGGCGCTCTCGGCGTGGGCCGCCCGGGGGGTCCCGGCGGCGCCCGGCGCGTGGCTGACGACCGTGGCCCGGCGGCGGGCGACCGACCTCGTCCGCCGCCGGGCGAGCCTGCAGGCGAAGCTGCCGCTGCTCGTCGAGCCGGAGGAGGGGCCGGCCCCCGGCGGCGACGAGGGTGACATCCCGGACGACCGGCTGCGGCTGATCTTCACGTGCTGCCACCCGACGCTGCTCGTCGAGGCGCAGGTGGCGCTGACGCTGCGGCTGCTGTGCGGGCTCTCGACCCCGGACGTGGCCAGGGCGTTCCTCGTGGCGGAGCCGACCATGGCGGCGCGGATCACGCGGGCCAAGAAGCGGATCGCCGCCGCCCGCGTCCCGTACCGCGTGCCGGACGCGGACGAGCTGCCCGAGCGCGTCGACGCCGTGCTCGAGGTGGTCCACCTGATGTTCACGACGGGCTCCACCGCCCCGGCGGGCGCCACCCTGCAGCGGCGCGAGCTGGTCGAGCGGGCCCTGGACGTCGCGCGCCTGCTGCACCGGATGCTGCCGGGGCACGGGGCGGTCGCCGGCCTGCTGGCGCTGATCCTGCTGACGGACTCCCGCCGGCACACCCGCACCGGCCCCGACGGCCGGCTCCTGCTCCTGGACGAGCAGGACCGCGCCCGGTGGGACCGCGCCGAGATCGACGAGGGGTTGGCGCTGGTCCGCGAGGCGCTGCGGCTGCGGCCGCCCAGCCGCTGGGCGCTGATGGCCGCGGTGAACGCGGTCCACGCCGAGGCGTCCGGGTTCGCGGCGACCGACTGGCGCGAGATCGCCGACCTCTACGACGTACTGGTCCGGATCTGGCCGTCCCCCGTCGTCGCCCTCAACCGGGCGGTCGCGGTCGGGCACGCCGACGGCCCGGAGGCCGGCCTCGCCGCGCTGGACGAGCTGGCCACCGAGCCGCAGCTCGCGGCGTACCACTACCTTCCGGCGGCCCGCGCCGACTTCCTGCGCCGGCTCGACCGGACGGCCGACGCCCGGCTCGCGTACTCCGAGGCGCTGTTGCTGGCCGAGAACGACGTCGAGCGGGCGTTCCTGCAGGAGCGGCTGGCCGCGCTCGACGCCGGTCCGCCGGCCGGCTGACGGCCTGCCATGCTGGCGTCGTGACGACGGTCTACGAGGCCGCGGGCGGCGCCGACGGGCTGCGGCGCCTGGCGGCCGCCTGGCACGAGCGGGTCATGGCGGACGAGGTCGTGAGCCACGCGTTCAGCCACGGCTTCCGGCCCGACCACACCGAGCGGCTCGCCGCGTACTGGGCGGAGGCGCTCGGCGGCCCAGCGGACTACACCGGCCGCTATGCCGACGAGACCTACGTCGTGCGCCGGCACAGCGGCAACGGCCCGCACGACGAGATGGACCGGCGGGCGATCGTGTGCTTCGACGAGGCGCTCGCCGACGTCGGGCTCGCCGGCGACGCCCGGCTGGCGCGGGTGCTGCACGACTACTTCGCGTGGGCCACGACGACCACGTTGGCCCGCTACCACGGTTCCGCCGACGAGGTGCCGGACGGGCTCCCGCTGCCCCGCTGGTCGTGGGCCGGCCTGGTCACCGGGACCGGTCCGGGCGCCTGAGGGGGCGGCGCGTCGGCGAACGGGCCGCCGGGAGTGTCGTCCCTCATGCCGAGGGTTGACGCCGCCGCCCACCGGGAACCCGGTCCTGACCGACCGCAGGACCGAGGAGGACGTGATGGGTCTCGACGACAAGATCAGCAACAAGGGCGAGGAATGGAAGGGCCAGGCCAAGGAGACCACGGGCAAGGCCACGGACGACCCCGAGCTGGAGGCCGAGGGCCGCGGTGACCAGGCGTCCGGGTCGGTGAAGCAGGCGGGCGAGAAGGTCAAGGACGCCGCCAAGTCGGTCTTCAAGGACTGACCGATCTGACACACCCCATGTCGGCACGCCGGGCGAGGCCCGGCGTGCCGACGTGCGTCCGGGTCCGCTGCCCGCGGACCGCGGCCCGCTCAGACGTCGGGACGGCGCCAGCGGCGCACCTTCTCGGCGTGGCCGGTGGGGTAGCCGGCCTTCATCGCGCGGTTGTCGGCGGCGCTGTCGACGAAGGCGGTCGAGCCCAGCAACCCGATCACCATGCCCATCACGATGCCCGTCACGAGGATGTCCTTCTCGATGGGCAGCACGAGGTAGAGCACGACGGCGACCGGCAGGAGCTGCACGATGCCCCGCGCGACGTGGCGGAGCACCCAGGTCCGGGCGGTGACGTCGTGCAGGACCCAGGTGCGGTACCGCGGAGGCAGACCGGCCCCGTACGCGTAGCGAAGCCAGCGTACGGGGCCGGGACGAACGAAATGATCCTGTTCGGCGGCCACGACCACGATTGTGGTCGCGACCGCCGGGGTCAGGTCGGGTGGGGCAGGCCGTGGATCAGGCGGAGGCGCTGCGCGGGGCGCGCGGGCGCTTCGGGGCCTCGGTCTCGACCGGCGGGACGTCGACGGTGAACGGGGTGGTGAAGGGGCTGGTCGGCACGTGCGCGGCAGCGGCCTTCGCCTGCTCGGTCATCGTGCCGGCGGCCTCGGCGCCGGCGGCGATGAACGCCTTCGCGAAGTTGTGCTGCTCGGCGACCAGCTTGCCGGCCAGGTCGAACCACGCGTCGACGGCCGAGTACACGTTCTCGGTGCTCGGCAGCGGGTTCTGGACGGTCACGTGCTCGGCGTAGTGCTTGGCCGACTCGGCCCAGTTCTGGATGGCGGCCGAGGTGGCCTCCTGGGTGCGCTGGGCGATGCCGGCGAGCTCGTCGGTGTAGGAAGGCATGTGGATCCTCTCGGGTCGGTGGTCGATGTTGGGCGGAGCGCTCGCTTTCGCGCTGCGCCTCTGATAGATATAGTACGCAGTACGATAAGTATGGCAACGCTGGCCGATGTGTCAGTCGCCACGTCCGGCGGATATCCGGTCATGGCGACGGCGGAGACGATGGAGTCATGGCGGACTTGTTGAACCCGCGGGAGCTCGCCGAGCGCGCAGCCCGCATGCTGGGACCCGAATCGGAGCTGTTCGCGGACCGCGACGCGGCCGGGTTCGGGCCCGCGCTGCGCCAGGTCGGGCTCGCGAGCCTGCGCAACCCGGCGCCCGCGGTCGGCGCCGCGATGCAGCTGGCCGGCGCGCTGGCCCGGATCCCGTCGGCGGCGGCGTCGCGCTGGCTCGGCCATGACGTCGAGCCGCCCGTGCCGGTCGACCCGAAGGACCGCCGCTTCGCCGACCCGGCCTGGACGGGCAACCCCGCGCTCTACGCGACGCGGCTCGCCTACCTGGCCGGTGCCCGCTTCGCACGGGACGTCGTGCTGGCCGCCGACGTGGATCCCGAGTTCGCGCGCAAGGCCGCGCTCATGACCGACCTGATGATCGACGCCCTCGCGCCGACGAACGTCCTGCCGCTGAACCCGGCGGCGCTGAAGCGGGCATTCGACACGGGCGGCATGAGCGTTCTGCGCGGGGCGCGCAACTTCGTCGACGACGTGCGGTACAACGGCGGGCGGCCCCGGCAGGTCGACACCAGCGGGTTCGAGGTGGGCCGCAACCTGGCCTGCACCCCCGCCAAGGTCGTGTTCCGCAACGAGCTGATGGAGCTCCTGCAGTACGAGCCACAGACCGACAAGGTGCACGGCGCGCCGCTGCTCGCCAGCCCGCCGTGGATCAACAAGTACTACGTGATGGACCTGGCGCCGGGCCGCAGCTTCATCGAGTGGGCCGTCCAGCACGGCCGCACCGTCTTCGCCATCAGCTACGTCAACCCGACGAAGGAGATGGGCGGCACGACGATGGACGACTACCTCGTCCACGGCCCCCGCACCGCGCTGGACGTCATCAGCGACATCACCGGCGCCGAGAAGATCGACATCGTCGGCCTGTGCCTCGGCGGGGCGCTCACCGCGATCACCGCGGCCTACCTCACCCAGGCAGGCGACGACCGCATCGGCACGCTCACGCTGCTCAACACGATGCTGGACTACGCGGAGCCGGGCGTGCTGGGGGCGTTCACCGACCACCGCACGGTCGCGAAGCTGGAGCAGCGGATGCGCCGGGAGGGCACGCTGGCGGGCCAGTCGATGGCCGGGACGTTCGACATGCTGCGCGCCAACGACCTGATCTTCAACTACGTGGTCTCCAACTGGCTGCTCGGGCAGGATCCGCCGGCGTTCGACATCCTCGCCTGGAACACCGACAGCACCCGCATGCCGTCGGCCATGCACAGCTTCTACCTGCGCAACTTCTACATCGAGAACAACCTCGCCGCGGGCCGGCTGGAGATATCGGGCGCCCGGATCGACCTGTCGGCCATCAAGTCCCCGACGTACATCGTCAGCGCGATCAACGACCACATCGTCCCGTGGGAGTCGGCGTACAAGTCGGTCGGGCTGGTCAGCGGGCCGACGCGGTTCGTGCTCGGCTACGGCGGCCACATCGCCGGGATCGTCAGCCCGCCGGGGCCGAAGGCGTGGCACCAGGTCGCCGAGCCGGGTGGCGACACCGGGCTGCCGGCCACCGCGGGCGCGTGGCGGGAGCTGGCCGAGCGGAAGTCCGGGACCTGGTGGGAGGACTGGGCGACCTGGTCGGACGCCACGTCCGGCCCGATGCGCACCCCGCCGAAGACCGGGAGCAAGGCCTACCCGGTGCTCGGCGACGGACCGGGGCGCTACGTGCTGGGCTGAGCCTCCGCCCCGTGGGAGAACGACGCCGCCTCGGCGCCGTGCTGGGGCCGGTCCTGCCGCTCGAGCTGGGCGATCGCGTGCTGCAGGTCGTCGACGAACATGTCCGCCAGATCGTGGGTGAACCCGTTGCGCACGACGACCCGCAGCACGGCGAGATCCGTCCGGTCGGCGGGGAAGGTGTAGGCGGGCACCAGCCAGCCCCGCTCGCGCAGCGCCGCCGAGACGTCGAAGACCGAGTACGGCAGGTCGGCTGACGCGAGGGTGACGGCGAAGACCGGCAGCTGGCCGCCGTCGGTCAGCAACCGGAACGGCCCGAGCCCCGCGATGCGTGCGGCCAGGCCGGTGGCGACCTCCCGCGCATAGGACTGGACGCGGGCGAAGCCCGTCCGGCCCAGCCGGAGGAACGTGTAGTACTGCGCGACGACCTGCGCGCCGGGGCGGGAGAAGTTCAGGGCGAACGTGGGCATCTCGCCGCCCAGGTAGTTGACCTTGAACACGAGGTCGTCCGGCAGCGCGTCGACGTCGCGCCAGATCGCCCACCCGACGCCGGGGTAGACGAGGCCGTACTTGTGCCCCGAGGTGTTGATCGACGCGACCCGCGGCAGCCGGAAGTCCCAGGCCAGGTCCGGGTCGCAGAACGGGGCGACCATCCCGCCGGAGGCGCCGTCGACGTGCACGGGCACGTCGAGGCCGCGCTCGGCCTGCAGCCGGTCCAGCGCCGCGCAGATGTCGGCGACCGGCTCGTAGCTGCCGTCGAAGGTGGAGCCCAGCACCGCGACGACCCCGATGGTGTTCTCGTCGCACCGCGCGGCCGCTTCCTCCGGCGAGAGGTGGAACCGCTCGCCCTCCATCGGCACGAGCCGGGCCTCCACGTCCCAGTAGTTCCCGAACTTCTCCCAGCAGACCTGGACGTTCACGCCCATGACGAGGTTGGGCCGCTCCGTGGACAGCCCGGCCGCACGCCTGCGGTGCTGCCAACGGCGCTTGAGGGCGAGCCCGGCGAGCATGCACGCCTCGCTGGAGCCGGTCGTCGAGCAGCCCGGCGCGGCGTGCGCGTCGGGGGCGTTCCACAGCGCCGCGAGCATGCGCACGCACCGACGCTCCAGCTCGGCCGTGCGCGGGTACTCGTCCTTGTCGATCATGTTCTTGTCGGCGCACTCGGCCATGAGCCGGCCGGCCTGCGGCTCCATCCACGTCGTGACGAACGTGGCGAGGTTGAGCCGGGAGTTGCCGTCGAGCATCAGCTCGTCGTGCACGAGCTGGTAGGCGGTGTCGGCGTCGAGCTCGCCGTCGGGAAGGCGCTCGCGGGGCACCCGCACCGGCTCGCGGGCGAACACCGGGTTGAGCGCGACCTCGTCGCGGCCGGTCGGGGCGGGGTCCGACGGATGCGCCAGTGGCATGGCCGCACCTTAGGCCGGACGGGGTGCCGACCATCGGGTGACCCGGCCGGCCGGCGCTCGTCCATGGGGGTGGGATCGGCACGCGGGGCGAACCGGACCCGCGAGGCTGCAGAACGCCGCGTAGGGGGCGGGGACCGTGGCCGTCCAGCTGCACGCCGGCCAGCAGGCCGGGTCCGGGCGCCGGGCCGACGGCGGGCCGGCGCGGGACGCGGGCGCGGCTGCCGGGCCGGTGCCGGCGGCGTTCCCGCGGGCGGCGCGGCGGGCGGCCCTCGCCGTCTGCTCGGCGCTGGTCGCCGCGCTCGCGGCGGCGACGGTGATCCTGCCGCCGCGCCTGCCGCCCGGGCCCGCCCCTGCCCACGAGCTGCTCGCCTCGTGGATCGTCGCGCAGACCGATCCCGGCAGCGCCGTGGACGCGCCGGCCGACGTGCGCGCCGAGCTCGCCGGCGACGGCGTCCCCGCCGGACGGCTGCGGACCGCCCGGGACGCGCTGCTGGTCACCCGCGGCGCCTGCGGCCCGGGACAGGTGCTGGCGGGCTTCGGCGCCGGCACCGGGGCCCTGTGCGTCACCGCTCCCTCCGTCCCCGACACCGGCGGGAGCGCCAGGGTCGCGCTCGGCCGCCAGCTCGCGACGAACCCGGCCGTCGACGCCCGGACGGGGGCGCGCGACCTGCTGGCCGGCGGGCGCGCCGACCCGCGGGCACTGTTGCTGCTGGCCGGGCTGACGGCGCAGGGCCCCGTCGGCGTCGTCGACCTGCCCGCCGTCGCGGGCGAGGCTCCCGGGGTGCCCCGCCACCTGCTCGTGCTGGCCGGCCCGAGCCCCGCGCAGCTGGCGTGGATCCACGCGCAGCGGCCGCCGTACGCACCACGCGTCGAGCCCGGGCCCGACACGGCACCGTGAGCTGGACCGTGCCGGCGCCGGACGGCCTGCTGGGGCGCTGAGCACGCCCTGACATCACGCTGCGTCAACAGTGCCGACCGGCAGCTGATGACTGTGGGTAATGAGATGAATTCGATCGCCGATGGGCGGAATGGACCTGGCCGACCATTCCTTCGGCCTAGTTTCGCTACGGCGCAACGGCCGATCGAGGGATGCGTGGCAGTTGATCAGCCCGGTCACGGGCGTGCGGCATTCTTCCCGATCAATTCCGGCGGCGGGGGTTGCCACGCCGGTCGAACGGACTGTGTTCACGCTGTGCATTCCGTAGCGACGCGAATGCTCTCGGTCGACTGATACGCTTCGTAACCGTGGCGTGGTGGAGAAAGTCAGACCCACCCCGGTCCGCTGAGGCCGAGGAGGTGTCCGGCGGTGATCCGCAGGAGGCCGGGCCGCCCCGGGTCGACGACGTCGCGCCGCTCCGGGACACGCGTCCCGGGCTCGCACCGCCGGTCGACGAGCCGGCGGTCGAGGTGCCAACCGAGGGGCGACCCCCGTCGGTGGCTCCGGTGCCCTACCCCCGCGCCGCACGATCCCCGTACCCCCCTCCGCCGGCGCCCCGAACCCCGGCCGGCGGCCGTTCCCCCGCATCGTTCCCCCGAAAAGAGATGATCCCCGTGACCGATCACACGATCGCCCTGAAGGGCGCCATGCAGATCGAGGGCGCGCTCGGCGTGGCGCTGGTCGACAGCGGCAGCGGCATGGCCCTCGGCACCGCCGGCAGCCCGATGGACCTCGATCTCGACGTCGCTGCCGCCGGCAACAGCAACGTGGTGCAGGCGAAGCTGCGCACGATGCAGGACCTGGGACTCCAGCAGACGATCGAGGACATCCTGATCACGCTGGACAAGCAGTACCACATCATCCGGCCGCTGCGCCGCAACGAGGGCATCTTCCTGTACCTGGTGCTCGACCGGGCACGGGCCAACCTCGCCATGGCCCGCTTCAAGCTCGCTGCGCTGGAGAAGGATCTCAAGATCTGATCCGTCGTCCGGGCCCCGACGGGCCGGTGTAGCAGCAGCCGTGTGAAAGCAGAGGGCCCCCGTGCACGGCCAGTTCCGCGTCGACCTGCGCGGCATCGTCGACGTCCTCAGCCATCACCTCTACAGCAGCGAGCGCGTCTACCTGCGCGAGCTGGTGCAGAACGCCCGCGACGCCATCACCGCGCGCCGCGAGCTCGGTCACGACTTCGCGGGCACGATCGAGATCGTCCCGGCCTGGGGCACGGACGCGCTCGTCGTCCGCGACGACGGCATCGGCCTCACCGCCGAGGAGATGCACGTCCTGCTCGCGATGATCGGGCGGACGTCCAAGAAGGACGACTTCGCCGTGGCCCGGCGCAACCTGCTGGGCCAGTTCGGCATCGGGGTGCTGTCGTGCTTCCTCGTTGCCGACTCGATCGAGGTGGTGTCGCGGTCGGCCCGGTCGCCGGACGCGCCGACGGTGCGCTGGGTCGGCCACGGCGACGGGACGTTCACGATCGGCTCGGCGCTCACGCCGCTCGACGGGCCGGGCACCGAGGTCCGGCTCCGCCCGCGGCAGGGCGCGCGCCGGTGGTGCGACAGCGAGGGGAGCGCCCGGTTCGCCCGGGACTTCGCCGAGCTGCTGGACGTGCCAGTGCGGGTGGGCGGCGAGCTCGTCTCGCAGCAGGCCGCGCCGTGGACGCTGTCGACGGACGACCAGCTGGACTGGTGCCGTGACCACTTCGGCTTCGAGGCCATGGGCATCATCCCGTTGGAAACGGACTCGGGCCGGCCGGGCGAGCGGGTCACCGGGCTGGCGTTCGTCCTGCCCTACACCGCCCGGCCGGGCTACCGCACGGGCGACCGGATCTACGCCAAGGGCATGCTGGTCGCCGACACCGACGACCTGATCGTGCCCCGGTGGGCGTTCTTCTGCCGGGCCGTCATCGACGTCGGGGGCCTGCCGCTGACGGCGTCCCGGGAGGGGCTGCAGGAGTCCGACGACCTGCAGTTCGTGCGGAAGCAGATCGGTTTCCGGCTGCTCACCGAGCTGATACTGGTGCAGAGCCGCTACCCCGACGTGTTCCGCGACATCATCGACCTGCACGCCGACGGGCTGAAGGCGCTGGCGCTGCAGGAGGCCGACGTGCGAGACCTGCTGCGCACGACGCTGCCGTACGAGACCACGCAGGGCGAGCGCACGATCCAGCAGCTGGTCGACCTGTCCGGCCCGGTGCCCTACGTCGCCGACGCCGACACCTACCACGCGCTGCGCGACGTCGCCGCGCACGCGGGCGTCCTCGTGGTGAACGCGAGCGGGCTGCACGAGGCCGACCTGCTGCAGATGATCGACACCGGGGAGCAGGAGCACTTCCGGGAGGTCCGCGCGGCGGACGTGGTCGAGCTGGCCCGGCCGCAGCCCTACCCGGACGCGCAGCAGGCGGGGCGCCTCGTCGCGGCGGCGGAGCGGGTCCTCGACGGCGAGGGCGTCCGGGTCCGCGTGGCGAGCGTCGAGCCCGCGGAGCGTCCGGTGCTGTGGTGGCCGGACGGTCCGGAGTCGCCCGACGCCGACGGGCGGCGGTCCACGATGATCCTCAATGCGGCCAACCGTGCGGTGAAGCGGCTGGTCGAGGCGCCGCCGGAGGCCGACCTGGGCGGCGCGCTCGCCGCGCTGTACGTCGCGGGCCTGCTCTACGGCCGGACGCGGCCGAGCGAGGCCCAGGTCCGGCTGCTGAGCGGGGGCGTCCAGGACCTCATCGAGTCGTGATGCCGACCCGTGCGCCGGCCGGTCGGGCGTCTGGTGGACTGCCCGACTCGGCCAGGCGCAGACCCCGACTCGCGGTCCGCCCCCCACCGCGAGTCGGGGTCTGGGCCTGGCCGAGTCGGGGTCTGCGCCCGGTGCTCTCGCTGCTGTGGGGTGACCTCGTCACGGCCAGGTCACGCGGAGCCGGGTGTGCGGCCGGACGATGTCGGCCGGGTCGCCACCGGCGCCGGCCGGGCGGACGACGACGACGGGCTGCCGGGGCCGCGTCCGGGCCCAGCGGTCGAGTTGGTCGGCGACCAGGCCGGCGAGGGCGGGCGCGTCGGGTCCGTGGGCGGCGACTCCCACCTCCGTGCCGCCGGTGGCCCGGCGCGTGA
Source organism: uncultured Actinomycetota bacterium (assembly GCA_963728105.1). Taxonomy (GTDB): domain Bacteria; phylum Actinomycetota; class Actinomycetes; order Mycobacteriales; family Pseudonocardiaceae; genus Pseudonocardia. Next base: position 152,875 of record CAVSJZ010000043.1, read on the forward strand.
CGAGGTAGGCCAGCGTGCCGCCTGCGTAGACCGCAGCGCCGCCCCAGCGGGGCGCGGGGTCGATCCCGTCGGCCCGCAGCCGGCGCCCGACGGTGAGCCGGCCGAAGGCCGCCGGTCCGGGCCGGGTGGCGAGCCACAGGTCGAGGTGCTCGGCGGTGTCGTCGGCCCGCAGTACGACGCCGGGGTACCGGTGGAGGGCCCGTCCGGCGAGTGCCGCGGCCAGCGCTGCCCCGTCGGGGAGGTCCGCCACGTCCACCGACAACACCGCCGACTCGCCGAGGGGCACGGCGTCCTCCGGGTGGGCGTCCACTCCCTGCAGCGGGACGAAGCCGCAGACGACCGCGCTCGTCGCGACGAGGCGGGGCCGCCCGCGGCGCCGACGCAGGTCGAGGGGCAGGACGCGGGTGAGGCCGGAGGCGTGCAGCCGCAGCGGGACGACCAGGCGGCCACCCGACGCCAGCTGTGCCCACCAGGCCGGCGGAAGGTCCCAAGCTCCCGCCGTCACGATGATCCGGTCGTAGGGGGCGCCCTGCGGGGCGCCGAGCGCGCCGTCGCCGGTGACGACCGTGACGCGGTCGGCGTACCCCGTGGCGGCCAGCGCGTCCCGGGCGCCCGCGGCGAGGTCGGCGTCGATCTCGACGCTCGTGACGTGCCCGGCCGGGCCGACGAGCCGGGCCAGCAGGGCGGCGTTGATGCCGGTGGCCGTGCCGATCTCCAGGACGCGCAGACCGGGCCGCAGGTCCAGCAGCTCCAGCATGAGGGCGACCAGGTCGGGGGCCGATGCCGACGCCATGGCCCGGCCGGCGGCGTCACGGCGGATGACGACCGGCTCGCGCCCGTAGACCTCCGCGACCGGGACGCCGGGCAGGAACACGTGCCGGGGCAGCCCGCGGAACGCCGACTCGACCGCGCCGGTCCGGAAGACGCCGCGCGCGGCCAGCTCGTCGACCAGCTCCCGCGCCAGCCGCTCGACGTCCGCCGCGTCCCCCATGCACGGTGCTTAGCGCATCGCGGCGGAGTGGGCACGTCGGGCGGGCTCCCCGTGTGGGGCGCCGGTGCCTGGTGGCCGTGGCGTGTTGGCAGTTCCCCGCCGCCCGGAACTGGCGATCACGGTCGGCGGCCGCGGTCATGATCGCCGTGATGGGTGGATCCGGGCCGGATGTGGCCCGCTGCTTCCGTCTGCGGTGATCACCGGCTGCGTCCTGGATCACGGCCCGGCAGCGATCGCCGGGGCCGAGGCAAGCCGGGGGCGGGGTGCGCCGTCGCCTCCCCGAGACGGTGATCACTGCCTGCCCCTGGTCGCCGACCGAGCGTGATCCCCGTGGGGGATTCGCGGAGCGCGGCATGACCCTCGCCTCCGGAATCGGCGATCACGGTCGGCGGGCTTGTGCACGGCCGGTGTCGTGGGTGGTGATCGCCGGCGCGGCACTGGGCCACGGCCCGTGCGTGGTCACCGGGTGGGGGCGCGCGAGGCCGAATTCGACTCGCTCGCCCCGGACGCGGGGATCACCGTCGGGCCGCGGGGTCACCACCCGGGCGTGATCGCCGTCTGGGGTACATGAGCGCTGGGTGTGCCCCTCCCTGTCCGGAACTGGCGATCACCGTCGGCCGCCGCGTACATGATCGCCGTGGTGGGTCGATGCGGGCCGGATGCGGCCCGCCATTTCCCTCGGCGGTGATCACCGGCGGTGTCCGGTGCACGGCCCGGCCGCGACCGCCGGGGTCAGCGGGCCGGGGGCGGGTGCACCGTCGCCTCCGCCGCGGTGGCGTCGATGTCGACGGCGGTCAGAGACTCGCCGACGACCGTGACGGACGCGAGGCCCGACGGCGGGCGGCCGGTGCGGGCGTCGACGACGTGGGCGCCGCGGCGGGCAGTGCCCGAGGTCGCGACGGCGCCGGTGCGGAGCGGAACGACGGCGACCAGTCGGTCGGGGTCGTGCGGGTCGGCGACGAGGCCGGTGCCGGTCCCGCGGACGGCCGCGTCGGTGGGGACCGGTGAGCGGTGGCGGGCCCGTGGCGGGGCCAGTACCGCGTTCACGTCGAGGTTCCGGTACCCGTCCCGGTTCCGCCGGTCGTCCCGTTCGCGCCGCTTCCGGCGCCGCCAAAGCCGCCCCCGAACCCGCCGTCGCCGCCGAACTGGCCGAACTGGCCGCGGCCGGAGCCGAAGCCGTGCCGCAGGTGCGTGCCGGCAGCGGCGGCCGGAGCCGTTGCGTGGCCGATCCAGTACCCGCCGGCGCCGCCGATCCCGAGCAGGAGCACCGCCGCGCCGGCCAACAGGAGCCTGCGGCCGCGGGGGGTCGGCGATTCGGGCGGGGTCGTCCACAGCGGCGCGCCTGCGCCTGGTCCGGCCGCGGCGTAGGCCGGCACGCCCCAGGCCGGCGGCTCGGCGGCCGGCTCGGCCTCGGCGTGGTCGGCGTCCGGGTGCGGCGCGTCGGGGTCGAGGGTGGCGGTCGCGGTGTCGCCGGGCTCGGCGGGCGTCGCCGCGTCGGTGGGCTCCGCGGCGGGGTCGGCGGGCTCCCACCGCGATCCGCTGGCCGGACGTTCGCTGCTCACGGTTCTCCTTCGGTGAACGGGGACGGGATCGAGAGTCGCCCCCGCCGCTGGGCGGCCGCGGTGAGCGACCTGTGGGCGCGCTGTGAGTCGGGCTCGGTCGAGTGACCTGGGTCGCAGGTCGGCCGGCTACCGGCCGCTACGCTGCCGGGAACCCCCGTCCGCAGAACGGAGCGCCGATGACGGTCGCCTCGGGGCCGTCGCCATGGCCACCACCGCGGCGGTGATGTTCGCCGTGGCCGCGGTGGCCCAGAACGGCGCGGTCGCGACCGTGGTGGAGCCCGGCTCCGTGCCGTCGCTCGGCGTGTCCGAGTTCCGCGCGCTGGCCCGCTCCCGCGCCTGGCTGGCCTCCGTCTCGCTGACGGCAGTGGCTTCGATCCTGCACGCGGGAGCGCTGGTGCTGGCACCGGTCAGCGTGGTGCAGCCGATCGGGGTGCTGTCGGTGCCGATCGCGGTCGTGATCGCCGCTCGCCGGACCGGTCGGCGCCCGCCCCCGGTCGCCGTCGCCGCCGTCGTGTCGTGCCTTGTCGCGGTCGGGGTGTTCGTCCTGCTGGCGGACCGGGCTCTGGGCAGCTCCCCAACGCCGCGCTTCGTCGGGGCGCTGTCGGCGACGGCGGGCACGGCGGCGGTCGCGGCGGCGCTCGCCCTCGTCGCCTTCCGGTCGTCCGGCTGGTTGCGCTGCGCCGCGTACGCCTCGGCGGGCGCGACCGCGTTCGGGCTGGTGTCGGCGCTGATGCGGCTGGTGTCGCTGCACCTGGCCAGCGGGGTCAACGACCTCGACGACGTCGGCGTGTGGCTGCCGGCGATCGGGATCGCCGCCGCGCTGCTGGGCGGCGGATGGGCGATCCAGCAGGCCCACGCCTCCGGCGCGCCCGCCGTCGTGGTCGGCTGCACGACGGTGGTCGACCCGTTGGTCGCCGTCGGGCTGGGGGTCACGATGCTCGGCGAGGGATCGGGCGCGACGCCCGTCGAGGTCGGCGGCCTGCTCGGCTGCGCAGCGCTCGCGCTCGGCTCGGCGGCGGTGCTGGCCCGCCGCCACCCGCAGGTGCATCCGGTCGCCTGAGAGTCGCTGCGGTCAGTCCGCGGGTCCCTCGGCGAGGGTGACGGTGGCGCTGTGGCTCGTGCCGGCGCCGTCGGTCCAGCCGATCGTGACGCGGTCGCCGGGCCGGTGGGCGTGCAGCTGCGTCGACAGGTCGGACGCGCCGCCGACTGCCGAGCCGTCCACCGCTGTGATGGTGTCGCCCGCCTGCAGGCCGGCGGCCGCAGCGGGCGCGCCGGGCACCACCTGCTGGACCGTGGCGCCGCCGCTGCCCGCCGAGCCCGCGCCGGCCAGCTCGACCCCGAGGAAGGCCGGGTAGCCCTGGTGGATCGTCGCGCTCTGCTCGCCCGAGGTGATGCGCGCGGCGATCGCGGTGGCCGTGTCGATCGGGATCGCGAAACCGGCGGTGTTGGCGCTGTTCGCCGCGGTGTCGATGCCGACGATCGAGGAGCCCGCCCACAGCGGTCCGCCCGAGTCGCCGGGCTGGACCGCGGCGTTCACGGCGATGACGCCCGTGAGCTGCTCCGGGTTGGCGCCCGTCTCGTCGCTGGCCGTGATGGCCTGGTCGGTCGCGACGACGGTGCCGGGCGCCGCGGTCGGGGTGCCGCCGGTGCCGCCGGCGTTGCCGACCGCGGTGACGGCCTCGCCGACGGTGACCGTCGCCGAGTCGCCGAGGGGTGCCGTCGTCAGGCCGGACGCGCCGGCGAGCTGCAGGACCGCGATGTCGCCCGTCGGGTCGGTGCCCACGACCGAGGCCGGGTACGCCTGCCCGGTCGCCACGTCGGTGACCGTGATCCGGGTGGAGCCCTGGACGACGTGGTTGTTCGTCAGGATCTCGCCGGTGGGCGTGAGCACGAGCCCGGTGCCGGCCGCGCGGCCGCTGCCGCCCTCGAGCACGGTCGTGATGTCGACGACGCCCGCCTCCTGGGCGGGGGTGGCCGTGCCGGTCGCCGCGACCGAGCCGGTGCCGTAGCCGCCGGAGCCGATGCCGCCGGCCGACCCGTAGCCGCCGCCGGAGCCGGTGCCGCCGGCCGACCCGTAGCCGCCGCCGGAGCCGGTGCCGCCGGCCGACCCGTAGCCGCCGCCGGAGCCGGAGCCGCCGGTCGCGCCGCCGTAGCCGTACCCGCCCGAGCCGCCACCCGGACGCCAGTGCGGGCCGGCGGCCGCCGTGCCGACGGTCGCCGCGGTGCCGGCGGCGACCAGCGGACCGGCCGTCCCGGCCAGCAGCGACGGCAGGGCGAACGCTCCGCCAAGCGCCACCGCCGCGACGCCAGCCGCCGCCGCGGTCGCCATCCGACGCCCTCGCCCCGTGCCCTGCTCCGCCATCTCGCGCTCCGTGGTCCGCAGTCCGCTTCCTGCTCACCACGAAACGCCCGGATGCCAAGAGAATGCTGTGTGCCGGCACAGGGTCGGCTGATGTTCCGGTTCCGGATCCTGCACGGCCATGGCCCGGTCGGGGGTCGGGGAGGACGGAGGCGGCCCGGGTCGGGGCGGGTCAGCCGGTGAGGCGGTCGACCTCCTCCAGCAGCGTCGAGACCTGGCTGACCACGCTGAAGTTCTCGCGCACGTAGGCCGCGGCGCCGGGCCCCTTCGTCGCCTTCCAGTCCTCGGCGACCGCGCGCTGCACGGCGTCGGCCAGCGACGCCGCCAGCGCGTCCTTGTCGTCGGTCTCCGGGACGAGGACGCCCACGTCCGGGGTGACGAAGTCGCGCGGCCCGCCCGAGTCCGCGCCGATGACCGGCGTCCCGCAGGCCATGCACTCGATGAAGACGAGGCCGAACGGCTCTCGGTAGGACGGGAAGCAGCCGATGTCGGCGCAGTTGAACAGCGTGGTCAGCTCGTCCTGCGGGCGCGGGCCGAGGAAGTAGGTGCGCCGCAGGCCCAGCTCCGCGGCGAGGTCGTGCATCTGGACCTGCGCCTCGTGCGGCCCCGAGCCGATGACGAGCGTGAGGATGCGCCGCGGGCCCTGCTCGTAGGTCGCGGCGGCGCGCAGCAGGACGTCCAGCCGCTTCCAGTCCGCGAACTTGCCGCAGAACGCGACCACCGCGTCGAACCCGTCGGCCGGCGCGACCGGCTCGGGCGCGCGGCCGCTGCCGTCGGGCGGCTGGGTCGTGAAGCCGGCCAGCACGGTCGCGCGGTCGGCGTACACACCCGGCTGGACCCCGAAGACGGCCTGGTTGTAGCCGTTGTGCGAGAGGACCACCCGCTCGCGCGGGAACTCCGGGAACACCCCCACCAGCGCGTCGATCTGCTCGGCCGAGATGGACGCGGCCACGTCGACGCCGTGGTCGGGGTCGGCCAGGTCGAAGATCTTCTCCTGCTGCATGAACGGCAGGAAGCGCAGCGGGAACTCGGTCGGGTTGTCGCCCCGCTTCTCGTTGTTGTACATCTTCAGCTCGGTCCCGTGCGCGAAGGCGAGCAGCGGCATCGTGCCGCGCCCTGCGGCCGCGCGGCGGCGGATGACGTCGCGCATGACGACCGTGTTCATGAACGCGTGGTGGGCGATCGCCAGGCCGAACCGGTCGTCCGTGCCGGCCTCGATCTCGTCGATCCAGCTCGCGACCTCGTCGGTCAGCCGCTTGCGGTACGCCGCGACCTCGTCCTTGCTCATCCCGTGCCAGCGGTAGCTGCTGACGGGGGACACGGACTCGCAGATCGGGATGTCGTGGTCGAGCGCGAAGACCCGCACGTCGTCCTCGCGGAACCGCTGCCGCCGTGAGGGGTACATCGAGTAGCAGCGCACGCCCGGCAGCGCGTTGTACGCGTGGTGGTGGGCCTCGTGCAGGATGCCAGAGCCCGGCGCGAACTCGCCGCCGCGCTGCCAGTTGTTGGTGCCGAGCTGAAAGATCAGCCGATCGCCCACGTGTTCCTCCCGGTTGCCCGACCCGGCGGGCGAGCCTATACACGGCTCAGTGGCCCGACCCGGCGAGGGCGGTCAGGGCGTCCACGCCGGGGACGACGTAGTAGGCGCCGGTCAGCGGCGTGGTGTAGCGGGTCAGCGCGTCGCGGGGACCGTCGAGGCCCGCCATGCTGCGCAGCATCGCGGCCAGCGGCTCCTGCCGAGCGCAGAACCCGACGAACATCGTGCCGTGGTCGGAGGCCGAGCCGTACGCGGTGTTGCGGCGGAACACGTCGCCGTAGGTCTCCTGGTCGGTGCGGGCGGCGTGCGCGGTCTCGGGCTTGTCGTCGAGCTCGACGCTGTCGGGCTTGGTGCGCCCGATCGCCTGCTCCTGCGCGGCGGTGCCCAGCGCCGTCCAGGCCGCGGTGTCGTGCACCCACTTCTGCAGTAGCAGGATCGACGGGACCCCGACCAGCGCGGGTGCCTCGACCAGCGGCGGGTTCTCGGTGCCGTCGATGAACCCGGTCAGGTCCCGGTCGCGCTGGTAGGACCAGCCGGTCGTCTCGTCGGCGAGCCTGGCCACGCCGGACAGCGCGGCGATGGCGGCGGTCGCCGCGTCGAACACGACGTCCTGGGCCCCGCCGGCGATCCACAGCGTGACGTCGTGCTGGGTGGCCGGCATCGTGAAGCCGTCCGGGCCGACGACGGGGTCGGCGAAGTCGGCGGCCCCGTCGGGCAGCTCGCCGGGGCGGACCTGGGCCCACAGCCGCGGCCGGAAGCCCAGGACGAGGTTGTAGGCGTCCATCGTCCGGTGGTCCGGGGTCAGGCCGGCCGCGGTCGCGACGACGGTGGCCGCGTCCGCGCCGGCGTGGCCGTCGAACTCGAGGTAGGCGTGGGCGGGGTTGCCGAGGGCGAGGATGCCGGGCTGGGGGACGGGCACGGCGCGACCCTAGTGCCGCGAGTCGAAAGTTCCTTCACCGCTCTCGGCGGCCCAGACGCCCGCCGGCGGCGTTGCCGGTCCGGCCGAGTACGCCCGGTACGAGGCTCGGACCGGCGCCTTGCCGGCGATCGTCTGGACCACCGATACCGGCAAAGAACTTCCGACTCACGGCACTAGCCGGGGACGGGAACACGCCGGCGGACCAGGTTGTTGCAGGAGCAACTACTTCGGAGGGAGAGGGCATGAGCGCGATCGACGTCCGCAGGGCGCAGGAGAGGTTCGCGACCACGATCTCGTGGCTGGACTCGCACCACTCGTTCTCGTTCGGCCGCCACTACGACCCGGCCAACACCCACCACGGCCTGCTGCTGGTCAACAACGACGACGTCGTCGAGCCGGGCACGGGCTTCGAGACCCACCCGCACCGGGACATGGAGATCGTCACCTGGGTGCTGTCGGGGTCGCTGGTGCACCAGGACTCGACGGGCCACAACGGCGTCATCTACCCGGGCCTCGCCCAGCGGATGAGCGCCGGCACCGGGATCCTGCACTCGGAGAAGAACGACTCCTGGCGGCTGCGCGGCGACACGCACACCGATCCCGTGCACTTCGTCCAGATGTGGGTCGTGCCCGACGCCGGCGGCATCACCCCCGGCTACGAGCAGCGCGAGATCGACGGCGAGCTGCTGTCCGGCGCGCTCGTGCCGGTCGCGTCCGGCCGGGACGGGCACGACAGCGCGATCCGGATCGCGAACCGGCACGCCGCCCTGCACGCCGCGCGGCTGGCTCCGGGGCAGTCCGTGACGCTGCCCGAGGCGCCCTACCTGCACCTGTTCGTGCCCCGTGGCGAGGTCGTGCTGGAGGGCGCCGGTCCGCTCTCGGCCGGCGATGCCGCGCGCCTCACCGCCACCGGCGGCCAGGCCGTCACCGCGACGGAGCCCGCCGAGATCCTGGTCTGGGAGATGCACGCGACGATCGCGGCGTGACGCCCGGACGGGTCGGCGTCGGGCCGGCCGCCGCCCGCTCAGCCGGTCCTGGCGTCCGGGGCAGGCTCGCCGAGCCGTTGCGGCTCGCGGGTCGCCGCGACGAGGACGGACTCGGCCGCGCCGCGCACGGCGGCGTCCTCGCCGCGGTCGGAGGCCAGCACGCGCGGCGGCGCGGGCTGCAACGTCCGGCGGTCGAGCTCGGCCCGCAGCGCGGGTACCAGCGCGGGCGCGAGCCGGGCGTGCGCGCCGCCCAGTACGACGACGGGCACGTCGAGGACGTTGAGCACCGACGCCAGCCCGACGCCGAGCGCGGCGCCCGCCCGTCGCGCCGCCCCGACCGCGCGGGGCTCGGCGCGGGCGAGCGCCGCCGCCAGCGCGTCGAGGTCGGCCGCGCCGGCGTCCGCGAGCACTGCGCGCGTGCCCGCGTACTGCTCGACGCAGCCGCGACCGCCGCAGCCGCACGGCGGGCCGTCGCGGTCGACGACGACGTGGCCCAGCTCGCCCGCCCCGCCGTGCACGCCCCGGTGGACGCGGCCGCCGAGGACGACGCCGCCGCCGACGCCGATGCCGCCGGAGGTGTAGACGAAGTCCGCGGCGACGTCGAGGTGGGCCAGCGCGCCGAGGGTGGCCTCGTTGGCGACCGTCACCGGCCGGCCCAGCAGCGCGGCCAGCGCCCCGGCGGGGCGGGCGCCGACCAGCTGGGGGAGGTTGGGGGCCCGCAGCACGACCGGGTCGCCGTCCCCGCCGAGCAGCGCCGGCACCGCCAGTCCGGCGCCCAGCGTCGCGGTCGCGGCGTCGGGCAGATCCGCCACCAGCGCGGCGGCGCCGGTGACGACCTCCTCGGGGGACAGGCCGCGGTGGTCGCGGGCGACCCGCACGCTCGCCCGCACGGCCCCGTCGAGCCCGACGACGCAGGCGGCGAGCGCGTCCACGTCGATCTCCACCCCGAGGGCCGCCGGCCCGCGGGGGTGGAAGCGGACGGCCCGGGACGGGCGGCCCACCCCGCGCGCGACAGCCGCGTCCTCGACGAGCACGCCGGTGGCCAGCAGCGGCTCGACCAGGCCCGCGACCGTGGCGCGGGTGAGCCCCGTCGCTGCGGCGAGCCGGGCCCGCGACGCCCCGCCCTCGGAGCGCAGCACGCCCAGGACGAGGCCCAGGTTGTGCCGGCGCAGCATCGCGGGCCCGGCGGGCGCCGGGCCGCCCGCCGGCGGTCGCGTCACCGGGCGCCGACGAGGTGCTCCAGGGCCAGCTGCTGCAGCCGCACGAAGCCGTACCCGCGGCGGCCGGCGGCGTCGGCGTCGAAGTCCTCGAACGCGCTGCGGTCGGCGAGCAGGTCGGCCGCGGTCTCCCCGGGCGCGAGCGTCGGCGTCGCGAGCTCGGGCACGCCGGCCGCGGCCAGCGCCTCGGTGACCTCGGGGTCGGCCCGGAACGCCGCGGCACGCTCCTTGAGCAGCAGGTAGGTGCGCATGTTCGCCGACGCGGAGTCCCACACGCCGCTGATGTCCTCGGTGCGCGACGGCTTGTAGTCGAAGTGGCGCGGGCCGGCGTACCCGGCCGTCTCGAGCAGGTCGACCAGTGAGAACGCGCCGAGCAGGTCGCCGTGGCCGAACACGAGGTCCTGGTCGAACTTGGGCCCGTGCTGGCCGTTCAGGTCGATGTGGAAGAGCTTGCCGGCCCACAGGGCCTGTGCCACGCCGTGGGTCATGTTCAGCCCCGCCATCTGCTCGTGCCCGACCTCCGGGTTGAGGCCGACGAGCTCCGGGTGCTCGAGCTGCGCGATGAAGGCCAGCGCGTGCCCCACGGTCGGGAGCAGGATGTCGCCGCGCGGCTCGTTCGGCTTGGGCTCGAGGGCGAAGCGCAGGTCGTGGCCGCGCTCCAGGACGTAGGAGCACAGCAGGTCCATGCCCTCCTTGTAGCGGTCGAGGGCGGCCCGCACGTCCTTGGCCGCGTCGTACTCGCCGCCCTCGCGCCCGCCCCACAGCACGAACGTCTGCGCGCCCAGCTCGGCGGCCAGCTCGATGTTGCGCAGGACCTTGCGCAGGGCGAACCGGCGGACCGACCGGTCGTTGCTCGTGAACCCGCCGTCCTTGAACACGGGGTGGGAGAACAGGTTCGTCGTCACCATCGGCACGCACATGCCGGTGGCCTCCAGCGCGTCGCGCAGCCGGGCGACCTGCTTGTCGCGCGTCCCGGCGTCGGCGCCGAACGGGAAGAGGTCGTTGTCGTGGAACGTGAGGCCCCACGCCCCGCGCTCGGCGAGCCGGTGGACGGCCTCGACGACGTCCAGCGCCGGCCGGGTCGGGTCGCCGAAGGGGTCGGCGGCGCGCCAGCCGACGGTCCAGAGCCCGAAGGAGAAGTGGTCGGCGGGGGTCGGGGTCGGAACGGCAGCCATGGCGTCTCCAATTTGTATGGAACCTGAACTAATCACGGGACGCTACGCCGGTGCACACCTCCGGGCAAGGTCGGTCAGGCCGGGACGGGGGCGGGCAGGCGACCGGCCAGGCCGGCGCGGGAGCGGATGCCCAGCTTGCGGTAGACGTTGCCGAGGTGGAACTCGACGGTCTTGGGCGACAGGAACAGCTCCGCCGCGATCTGCCGGTTGGACCGGTCCTGGCTCGCCGCCAGCGCGACCTGCAGCTCCTGCGGGGTGAGCGTCTCCACGCCGGCGCCGGCGGACGCCGGGCGCGGTCCCGCGCCCGCGGCCTGCAGCTCGGCCTCGGCGCGGGAGGCCCACTGCCGCGCGCCGAGCTTCTCGAACGTCGAGAGCGCCGCGGTCAGCCGGCCGCGGGCGTCCGCGCGCCGCCCGTCCCGGCGCAGCCGCTCGCCGTGCAGGAGCCACGTCCGGGCCAGCGCGAACGGGTTGCCGCTCAGGTCGTGGAGGGTGACGGCCTCCGCGAAGCAGGCGTCGTAGGCGTCCTCGTCGGCGAGCAGGCCCAGGCAGCGCCAGCACAGCGCGGCGAGCCCGGGGAAGCGCCGGTCCTCCGCGTAGGTCCGCAGCTGGCCGAGCACGGCGTCCGGCAGCCGGCGCCCGGCCCGGATGTAGGCCTCGACGGCGTCGGCCCCGGTCGGGCGGCCCAGCGTCAGCTCGCCGGTCGCCGGATGGCGGTTGACCGGGTCGAGCTGGCGGATCGCCTCGTCCGGGTGGCCGAGCGCCAGCTCCAGCAGCCCGAGCGACTCGCGGACGGGCGGGGGGTAGCCCAGGTCCATCGTGCGGGCGAGCTCGACGGCCTCGTCGGCGTGCCGGCGGCAGTCGATCTCCCGGCCCTGCGCGGCCTCGATCTGCGCCAGCGCGCCGAGCGAGAAGTAGCGCCACAGGTCGTTCCCGGTCGTCTCGGAGTGCTCCAGCGCCTCGGTGGCTGCGGCGTAGGCGCTGACCAGGTGCCCGGTCCGCACGTCGACGTAGGCGCTGGCGTGCAGCGCGGGGCACAGCACGCCGAACGCGGCCGCCGGGCGGGCGCGTTCGATCACGCGCGTGATGAGGGAGCGGGCCCGCCGGAACTCCCCGACCCAGGACAGCGCCACGCCGGCGAAGCAGACGTAGTCGGGGTCGATGCCGTCGACGTCCTCCTCGACGCGCGCACCCGCGGCGAGCAGCTCGCGGTAGCTCTCGGCGACCGCGCCGACGCCGAACAGGGCGGTGCCGAGGGTGAGGTCGACCAGCACGGTCGCCGGCGAGGGCGCGCCGCCGACGAGGGCGCGGCCGCGGCGGGCCAGCTCGATCGACTCCTCGGGCCGGAAGGAGATCATCGCCGTCCAGGCCGCCATGCCCAGCAGCTCGGCGGCCCGCTCCGGATCGGTGGTCCGCAGCCTGTCGGCGCCGCGCGTGAAGAGCCGCCGCGCCTCGGAGATGCGGCCGTGGTAGAGGTGCCGCCGGCCGCGCTCGCAGTCCACGAGCGCGCTGGACGGGGGGTCGACCGCGCACGCGGCCGCCTCGTCGAGCAGCCGCGCGCCCTGGGCGGGACGCCCGGCCAGCCGGGCCGCGACACCCGCGCGCAGCAGCCGGTCGCTGCGCGTCGGGTCGTCCTCGGTCAGCTGCGCCGCGCGCTCCAGCGCGACCGACGCCGTCGCGTAGGCGCTCACGGCGCCCGCCGCCGTGCCGGCTTCGTCCAGCGCCACGGCGGCCTCGGCGTCCGGGCCCACGGCGGCTGCGGCCAGGTGCCAGGCGCGGACCGAGCGCAGCGCGGGCGACCCGGTCAGCGCCGCGGCCCAGGCCCGGTGCGCCGCCCGCACCTGCCGCGGTGCCGCGGCGTCGAGCGCGGCGGAGCGGATGAGCGGGTGGGCGAGCCGCAGGCGGCCCTCGGTGATCGTGACCAGCGAGGCGGCCTCGAGGTGCTCGAAGGCGTCGGCGTCGATCCCCAGTGCCGCGGCCGCCCGCCACACCAGTGCCGGCCCGCCCCCGCTGTCGAGCGCGAGCGTGAGCAGGGCGGCCCGCGCCCCGTCGTCGAGGCCGGCCAGGCGGTGGCGGAACAGCTCGGCCGTCGCGTGGCGCGGCCCGGACCGGTCGTGCCCGTTGGCGAGCTCACGGGCGATCTCGGTGAGGGCGAGCGGGTTGCCGCCGGTGACGGCGGCGAGCCGGCCCGCCTCGCCGTCGCTGACCGGCAGCTCCGCGACGGTGCGGACCAGGTCGGCCGCGGCCGGCGCGTCCAGCCCGTGCAGGAGCAGCTCGTCGAAGCCGGTGGCGGCGTCGGGCTCGTCGCGGACCGCCAGCAGCACCGCCACGGGGTCGTGGTGCACGCGCCTGGCCACGAACGTGATCGCGTCCGCCGACGCGGGGTCGAGCCAGTGCAGGTCGTCGACGCAGACGAGGACGGGGCGGTGCTCAGCCGCGGCGCACAGCACCCGCAGCACGACGGTGCCGACGGCGAAGCGGTCGACCGAGACCGGGCGCCCCTCGCGCAGCCGGGTGAGCAGGTCGCCCCGTTCGTCGGAGGCCAGCGCGTCGGTCAACCGGGAGACGTCGGTGTCGTCGAGGGAGCGCAGGAGGTCGAACAGACCCGCGAACGGCAGCTCGGCGTCCGACTCGACCCCGCGCGCGTCCAGCACCGTCATGTCCGCCGCGCCGGCCATGGCGTACTCGAGCAGGCGCGTCTTGCCGATGCCCGGCTCGCCCCGCACGACCAGCGCGCCGCCGTGCCCCTCCCGGGCCGCCCCGAGCAGGTCGTCGAGCCGGGCCGTCTCGCGTCCCCGGCCCGCCAACATGCGATCACGCTACGGGTGCGGTCCCGTGACGAGAGTGGTCCGATCGGGCACATCGGATGCGTCCGCGCAGCCGTCACCACCGCCAGGCCGCGAGCGGGTACCACAGGCACGGCTCCCCGGGGACGAGCCCGTGCGGCGCGACGACGCCGAACACGATCGGGTCCAGGACCGCGTCGGCCACCCCGGCGAGCGCCCGCGGAGCCCGGACGGCGGCGGCCAGCAGGCCCGCGGCCCGCGCGACGGCCGGGTGGGCGGGCGGCGGGCCGACCAGCTCCCTGGCCACGGCGGGTGCGCAGGTGCACCGCCCGTCGCGCAGCATCGGCAGCAGGACCCGGACGGGGCCGCGGGGGTCCAGCTCGTGGGCGACGGCCACCGCGTCGAACCGGGGTCCGCGCTCGGCGCGCTCGCGCAGGATGCGTCGCTCGCGGCGGGGGAGCACGCCGGAGCCCGCGGGGCCCAGCAGCGGGTCGTGCTCCAGCGGGCCGTACAGCCAGGGGACGCCGTGGTCCAGGAGGACGACCGGCAGGTCGCTCCACTCCTGGACCGACGGCGCCGGCAGGTCGGGGTGGCGCCACGCGAGCGCGGCGGCCGAGCGGGCGACGACGGACATCGCGGTTCCTCCTTCGAGTCAGCTCAGGTCGACGAGGCGGGCGAGCAGGGTGACCGCGATCGCCAGCGCGAACAGGGCCAGCGCGACGACGGCCAGCACGCCGACCACCGCCACGCCGCCGGCCAGCGCCGACGCGAGGATCACGGTGAGGGCGGGCCCGTCGGCCTCGGTCAGGCCGCGCGTGGCGAACGCGCTGCCGGTGAGGCCGAGGACGGCAGCCGCGGCGAGGACGGCCAGCAGCGGGGCGTGGCCGCCGAGCGTCGCGACGCCGCAGACCGGCCCTGAGCAGGCGGCGGCGCCGCGGGCGACGGCGGCGAGCCAGCCGCCGACCAGGGCCGACGCCCCGAGCAGCGACCAGAGGAGCACGGTGACCGGCCGCGGGAGGTCGACCGGCCGGCGGCCCCAGGCGCGGGCGCCTCGCGCGACTGCCCGCAGCGGGTCCGGGCCGGGTTCGGGTGGCAGCTCGTCGACCGGCGGCAACAGGCGCAGGACGGGACGGTCGAGTGCGTGATGGGTCACCGGGCCTCCCGGGGTCCGCGCGGACCCCGACGACCCGCGCGTGCCGTCCAGCCTCGGTGCGGTCCGTGCCGGTGGACCCGCATGGCACCGGAGCGGGACCATCGGCCCGTAACGCGCGGGTCGAGGGCGGCGACGCCGGGGCGTGCCGTTGCCGAGGGACGTCCGGGTGCTCGTCGCGACCGGCTTCCTGGTGGCGGTGGGGTACGGGATCGTCGCGCCGGTCCTGCCGGTGTTCGCGCAGGGCCTCGGCGCGAGCGTGGCCACGGTCTCGGTGATCGTCAGCGCGTTCGCAGCCGTCCGGGTGCTGTCCGCGCCGCTCGCCGGGCTGCTGGTCGGCCGGGGGGCACTGCCGGTCTTCTGTGCGGGACTGCTGGTCGTCGGGCTGTCGAGCGCGGTGTGCGCGCTGGCCGCCGACGCCGGGCAGCTGCTGGTGGTGCGAGCCCTCGGCGGCGTCGGCTCGGCACTGTTCACGGTCGCCGCCGACGCGCTGGTCATCCGGACGGCCCCGCCGGCGTTGCGCGGACGCGCCACCGGCGCGTGGGCCGGGGGCTTCCTGCTCGGCGCCGTGGCCGGGCCGGTCGTCGGCGGGGCGCTCGCGGCGGTGAGCCCGCGTGCGCCGTTCGTCGTCTACGCCGGCGTCCTCCTCGCCGCGGCGGTGCTCGCGGGCGTCGTCCTGCGGGGGAGGGTCGGTCCGCCGCGGGCCGCGGCAGGCGCCCGCCTGCGGGTCGGCTTCGGCGCCGCGCTGCGGCACCCGACATTCCGCGCCGCGCTGGCGTCGAACATGGTGAACGGCTGGACGGTGTACGGAGTCAGGGTTGCCCTGGTCCCGCTGCTCGTGGCCCGGGTACTGCCGGGCACGCCGGTGTGGGTCGGCGCCGTCCTGACGGCGTTCGCGGCGGGCACGGCCGTCGCGCTGCCGGTCGGCGGCCGTCTCGCCGACCGCGCGGCCGGCGGCCGCCCGCGATCCTCGGGTCCGCGCTCGTCGCCGCGACGACGGTGTGGCTGGGTGTCGGCGCCTCGGCGGCGAGCCTCCTGGTGGCGGCCGCGCTGTCGGGGGTCGGCACCGGCCTGCTCGACCCGCCCGTCGCGGCAGCCGTCGCGGACGTGATCGCCGGCGAGCGGCAGGACGCCGACGGCGGCCCCGCGCTGGCCGGTTTCCAGATGGTCGGCGACGGCGGCGCCGTCGTGGGGCCGCTGCTGGCCGGGGCGGTCGCCGAGGGGAGCGGCTACCCGGCCGCGTTCGCCCTCACGGCCGCCGTTGCGGCGCTGTCGGGCCTCGCCTGGGTGTGGGCTCCGGAGACGCGCCCGGACCGCGGCGGGGCGTGACGCGGGCCGCCCGGGCTCGCCATCGGGACGTTCCTCGGGGATCGTGGAGCGTCGGGGACTATCGATTCAGAGGGCGGGCGGGGCCGGAACGGATGACGGACGCGGTACTGGAGATAGATCGGCTGCGGGACTGGACCGTCCTCCGCGAGGTCCGTCTGAGATCGCTCGAGGAGTCGCCCGACGCCTTCACCGCGCACCTCCACGTCGAGGCCGGCTGGGGTGAGAGCGAGTGGCGCGAACTGCTGGCCGCACGAACCTGGGTGGCTGCCCGCGACCAGCAGCACGGTGTCATCGGGATCGCGTGCCTGGTTCCCGGGACGCGGCACGTCGAGTCGGTCTGGGTGGCGCCGGGCCACCGCCGTCGGGGCGTCCTGCGCGAGCTCGTACGGGAGGTGCAGCGGATCGCCCGGGTAGCGCTCCGGGCGAGCGAGCTGCGGCTGTGGGTCATGGACGACAACGTCGTCGCACAGCGGGCCTACGACCGGCTCGGCTTCGAGCCGACCGGCGAACGCCAGCCCGTCCGGGGGCTACCGGGCCCGCTCCGGCACGAGGTCCGCCTGCGGTTGGCCATCTGAACGGCTACCGCACGATTTCGTAGTGCTCGGCGTCGATGTTCAACGAGGCGAGGGCGTCCCGGGTGGTGCCGACGGAGTTCATGCGAGCGCTGCCCCGCCGCCAGAGCTCGGTGTCAGTTTCCCAGGCGGCGAGGAAGTTCGACGCAGTCGTCGGCGTCGATGAAGTATTGTCCTCGTAACGGGACCCGGCAATCTCGAACGATTTCAGGGCATCGATCACGTCGTCGCTACAGTGGTCGCGCAGCAAAAGCGACGATAAGGCATTACGCGTCTCCGTCAGAGTCTCCTGGCGTGCCTCGATGAATCTCCACCAGTACGCCCCACCCGCGCGATGCGTTGTCTGGCGGAACGTGTACCCCGAACCCTGGTTCTGGATCAGCGAGTACAGCCCCTCGGCGAGTAGGTCGCCGAACTCTTCGTGAGCCTGCGCGGGCTGGCGTCGGCGTAGGGCTCGTAGCGGCATCTGATATGCCCAACCGGCGTGCGGCATCGCATGGGCGGCCGCCGCTTCTCCGAAGAAGAACCAGTCCTCGTTGTAAACGTCGGGAAAGAATGGCAGCGGGTGGTCGCCGCAGAAGACGCCGAGGACGGCGCCGCTCGCGAAGACGTCCTGGTAGAAGCCGGCCAGGCGGCGAGCATGGCAGACGACCGAGTTGTCCGGGAACTGCCGGCAGATCATCGCGGCGATAGGATGGTCGTCGAGCGCGTGTCGCCAGGCGGGAGACGGCGGCCCGGGAGACTGAGATGTCGTCATCAATAAAGACGATCTTATTGAGGGCGATGACTGCCGGGCAAGAAGGAGGCCCGAGGTTGCGCTTGAGACTCAGATCGCTGGACCGGTCGCCGCTGAGCGGCGGAGAAGGCGCTCGACAGGGTGATCAGGCTCGAGATCCGGCAGGCCGTAGCTGTCGACGAGCTGAACCGCGACCCCGCGCGCGCCCGCGTTCCGCATGCGCGCCGCGACCTGGCCGATCTTCGACTGCCGGCTGCAGAGCGCCACGAACTCCGTGCCGAGCCCGGCGGCCAGGTCGATGAGGCCGGTCAGGGCGGACGCGGGCCGGCTCGGTCGGGACGACGATCGCGTCAGGGCGGCCGCGGCGCGACGACAGCGGCGCCGGCAGGTCCTGGAGCAGGCGTGCGTGGGACTCCCGCTGGCTGATGCGACGCTCGTCGCGCCGATCGACGCGAGCGGAGGCGGGAACTCGGCCCGGACGTGGTCACCGGACGACGTCCGCGTCCGAGGGCCACTCGTAGAGCCGCGCGCCCGACGTGCTCAGAACCGGTGAAATGGTCTCGTCGGCCACGACCGGTACCCGCATCAGCACAGCGAACCGCCCGTCGGGGAACCGCTCGGCGAGGTAGCGCTCGTTGGCGTCGCGGACGTTCTTGTCGGTGAGGCAGCGGACCGCGCCGTAGACGCCGCGGCTGTGGACGCCGTTGCAGATCGTGAGCGTCCGCTCGGCGTTGAACGGGTTGGGCAGGCGGGCGAGGAAGCCGATGTCCTCTTTGAGCTCCCGCTCCTCGTCGGGCTGCACCGGCTCGTCCCATATCGGGTAGAGCGGTTCGCCGTCTCGACGGTGAAGATGTCGCCACCGTCGTAGTCCGGGTCATCGATTTGCGTGATCGGAACCTGCTCGATCGCGTCCTGGAACCGGCGGGTCACCCGGTTCCACAGGATCCCGCCCAACAGGACCACATGGGAGGACAGATCGTCCGCTTTGACTGTGCGGGGGATCCGGTGGTAGACGTCGAGACTCGGGTTGCAGGCGCGGACGTGCCCGTACATCTCGATCAACGCGTCGAGGTCGGCGTACCGCTGCAGCTTCGTGAAGTTCGGGTCGGTCTCCCGCGCCAGCGGGCCCCGTTCCGCCACCGGGGCCTCGGGGCAGATGACGGTCACCGGGCCTTCCGCGAAGGTGAAGGTGCTCAGGTGGCCAGGGCCGACCCGAGCCAACGTGAGCAACCGGTTCTCGAGCTCGCGGACGCTCTTCCGTTCCGCAGGCGAGAGGTCGGCCTCGGGCAGGAGGCGAAGGTCGGTCCCGGGCCGAACGTCCGCGACCGCGAAGAGCCGGGCGTACGCCTCGAGACGCTCGCGAGTGGGGACCTTCGTGTTCGTCTCCGACTCCCAGGAACTGATCGTCGCCGCGCCTACCCTGTTCTCGACCGAGAACAGGTGGGCGAGCTGCTCCTGGGTCAGGTGGCGTTCTGTGCGGAGGGCCTTGAGAGCGCCCGCAAGGGACACGGCCCGATCGGTCGTCACGGCGCGGGGCACCTCCTCATGAGCGGGAAGTCTGCCAGCCTGCCGCATGCTCGCCTCACTGGTCCTGAGTAGGCCGGTCATCGGATCACTCGAATGACTTAGGCAAGTTGTTACGGCGAGGCTGCTCATTGACTGCCAGATCTTAGTGAATCTAACCTATCATCTAGAGAGCCCAGGCTGGAGCTCGACCAAATTTCGGCCAACTTTAGGCAAGCGAGGTTCACGAGATGAATCGTGACAGTTCCGGACGAGTTGCGGTGAGACCGGACAGCATCCCATCGTCGCGGCCGTCGCGTCATGGCCTCGACGCCCTCGTCCCGCCGTCGCCGCACCTCAGGTAGCCGGCCGTGGGCGCGGGGGAGGGCCCTGAACGGTGGACGCCGCTGTCGATCGTCGTCGGGCGGCTGGAGCCAGGGGACTGGCGGGCGGCGCTGGCCGCGCTCGACTGCTTGCCCGTTGACCTGGCGGGCGGTCTCGTCGTCCAGGCCGTCGTGCTCAGGGTCGTCGCCGTCGCGATGAAGCTGCTCGCCGTCGGCGACGTGGCCACCGCCTGGGACCAGCTCGCTGACGCATCGCGCAAGCTCCCGGTCGCCCTGCACTTCCGCACCGGCCCGGGCGAGGGGCCGCGGGCCCGCAGGGCGGCCCAGCCCGGCACTGCCGTGGCCCCGCGGCTCGCTGCCGTCATCTGGCGCGAGCAGACGCGGCTCGCCGACGTGCGCGAACGGCTCCGCAGGCCCGGCGCCCGCGCCGGCGACGCGCTGGTCGCCGCCGCGGCGGAGCAGCTCGTCCGCATCGACTTCGAGCCCTCCGTCTGGCGGCCGCCCTTCACCGCGGACGACGCCTGCATGGCCGTGGACTGGTCGCGCCAGTCCATGCTGCGGCGGGCCACGCGGCTGCGGCAGTTCGCCGACCCCTCGGCCCCGGACGTCAGCCAGTCGGTCTGGCAGGACCTGCACAGGCGGTCGCTGCTGCGCCCCGAAGCGCTCGGCGACATCGCCCGCCGGCCCGCGGTTCCCTGGGACGACCCGGCCGGCGCCACCCCGGTGCCGGTATGCGCCGGCATGGCACTGGCCCGGGAGTTCGCCCTCCGGATGGGCTCCGACCGTGGATGACGGCCGTGACGCCTGCCATGCTGTGACGCACCGTCCGGCCGCGGGGCCCGCTCCGCGCACCCACGGATGCGAGGCGATCTGATGATGGTGATGGCGGCCCGCGCCGGCGAGCAGGCTTGGCTGGGGGGCGCGTTGCCCGGCGCGGGGTGTGCCGGCCCGGCCGGAAGCGCCCTCGCCCACGAGACCCATCTCGGCGGCGGCGTGCGCGTCGTGGTCGACCTCCTGCGTCCCGGACGCTGGCGCACGGTGTCGGCCCCGGCCGCCGATCCTGACTCCGTCCCGCTGGTCCGCGCACTGGCCGGGGTGGCCGACGAGCTGCGTGGCCCGGTCCTGGACGTGGCCGGCGACCCGGCCGGCGCGAGGCCGTGGTTGCGGGTCGCCGTCGTCGACGCCCTCGACCGGTGGCTCCAGGCGCCGGTCAGCCAGGCGCTCGTCGACGCCGAGCGCGCCGTGAGCCGGCTGCGGGCCGCGCGGACGCTGCCCGGCGGCGCGCTGCGCAGCGCGCTCGTCGGCGAGGCGCTGCAGCGGGCCCGCGGCGCCTCGCGCGGCGTCGCGCTGAGCCTGCGGGAGCTCGGTGCGCGCTCGCCCGCGATGCCCGAGTTGCTGGCCTCGGCGGTCCAGTCGCTGGTGGACGGCTACGAGGAGCTGGCGGCCGAGGTGGGCGGCCCCGACCGCGAGCTGGCCGCCGTGGGGGAGGCGTGGCGTCGACGGCTGCGTCCGGTCGGCGGGGCCCGCCGCCGGGCGGCCAGCGCCCACCGTCGCCCGGAGCCGGCCGGCACGCCGCCCAGCAGCATGATCGACCCGCGCCTGCTGCGGGCCCGGATCCTGCGGCTCGCCGCGGACCCGGCCCGGCCCGAGATCGTCCTGGAGGTGGACGGCGCCGCGGTCCACGTGCGGGTGCCGGCGTTCGGCGGCGTCGTCGACCCGACCCTCCGCACCCGGCTCGCCGTCCGGCTCGTCGACCGCCGCACGACCGAGCCGACGGCGCACGCGCTGCTGACCGGCACGGTCGACGGCCCCTACTTCGAGGCGACCCTCCCGCTCGGCGGGCTGGCGCCGACCGAGGTGCGCGCCGACGTCTTCGACGCGCTCGGCGACGACCTCCCGCCGGTGCCGACCGATGCCGACCCCGCGCTGCAGGACGCCCGCCGCGCCGTCGTCTACCTCGGCGAGTGGCGCCGGCTGGTCGGCCTCGCCCGGTTGCCGGGCGCGCCGGGCGAACCCGCGCGCCGCCTCCGCGACCTCGCGGCGCGCGTCCGCCCGGCCGGCGCGGGACTCCCGGCGTTCCGCGGCGGGCCGACCGGGGTCGAGCTGGACGCCCTCGCCGCCATGGGCGACGCCGACCTGGCCGAACGCCTGCGCACCGACACGGGGGACGAGCTGCTGGTCGCCGAGCTCGTCGCGGTCCACCTCGCTCGCTGACCGGGCGGGGTGACCCCTCGTGTCGTGAGTCGGAGGTTCTCTGCCGGTATCGGTGGTCCAGGCGGTCGCCGGCAACACCGCCGGCGGGCGTCCGGGCCGCCGAGAGCGGTGAAGGATCTTTCGACTCGCGGCACTAGGGTCGCCCGGCGTGGGGACCCGGACCGCCCTGAGCCGCCGCAGGCTCCTCAGCGGTGCGGCGGCCGCCGCGGGCCTGGCCGGCGTGGTGGCGCTCGCCGCCGCGGCCCCGCCCGTCCGGCCGACGGCCGCCGAGCGCCGCCGGGTCCCGGTCCGCGCCGGGCTCCCCGAACGCCCACGCCCGTCGAGCACGTCGTCGTGTTCGTCCAGGAGAACCATACGACCGACAGCTACTTCGGGTGCATGCGGCCGTGGGGCGTGAACGTGGCAGGCGACTGGCCCGCCCTGCCGAACCCGCCGGTCCACGACCCGGCGCACGACCGGGCGGCCTACGTCCGCTGGCTCGACGCGCGGCGCCGCGGCCTGCCGACGACGGCGACGCGCGCTCAGCTCGACGCCGACGTCGTCGTGCCCTACTACGCCTACCTCGCCGCGACCGGGGCGTTCGTCGAGAACCACTGCGCGGGCTGGGGGACCGGCTCGGCCGCCAACCACCTGCTGCTCCTTGGCGGGCAGAGCCCCGTCGTCGACAATCCCACGACGGCCGTGTCGTGGGACCTGCCCACGGTCCTCGACCACGCCGGCGAGCACGGGGCGAGCTGGCGGGCGTACACCGGCAGCAGTGCCTACCCGCTCTGGTACGTCCGGCAGCTGAAGGACTCGCCGCACGTCGTCACCGCCGACCGGATCGCCGCCGACGCCGCGCGGGGCCGGCTGGCCCGGCTGTCGTTCGTGTGGCACGACGAGCCGGACAACGAGCACCCGTCCGCCGACGTCAGCGCCGGCCAGGACCTCGTGTGGCGCGCGGTCGACGGCGTGGTCGCCGCGGGCCGCTGGGACAGCACGGTCTTCTTCCTCACGTGGGACGACTGGGGCGGCTTCGACGACCACGTCGTGACCCCCGACGTCGAGCACACCCGCGACGGCGTGCAGCTGGGATACGGGCCCCGGGTGCCGCTGCTGATGTTCGGCGGCCGCGTCCCAGCGGTGGTCGACAGCCGCTGGAGCCGGCATCCGGGGATCGGGCGCACCGCGCTCGAGCTCCTGGGCCTGCCGCCGCTGGGCGTGCCGCGGATGGACACGGCCCCGTCGCTGGCCGACCTCGTCGCCGACGTCCCGACCGTGCCGCCGCCCCCGCGGTACGGGACGACGGTCGTGCCGCCGTCGGCGCCGGTGCCGCCGCGGGCCCCGCGCCTGCCGCCGCCGCCCCCGCCGGGAGCTTCGCGCCCGGTCGGCCCGATCGTGCTGCGCGACGGGGCGGTGCTGCCGCCGCCGGGGAGCTAACGAACGGCACTTTCGTCACATAGGTGCTCACGAAAGTGCCGTTCGTTAGGTAGGGGATGGGCGGGCGGGGCGCGTCAGGGGACCGGGTGCGGCGTCCGGCGCGTCCCCAGCCGGTGCGTCGTGATCGCCAGCAGGGTGAGGCTGATGATCGCCAGTACGACGTAGACGACGGGGCTCCCGACGCTGTCCCACGTCGCGTGCAGCGCGACCGCCAGCACGAACGTCCCGAGGAATCCGCCCAGCGCTCGGCCCGTCCAGCCCCGGTCGGCCGCCCGCCACAGCGCGGCCGCGGTCAGGCCCGTCCAGGCCATGTGCGCCGCCGGGCTCAGGATGCCGCGCAGCAGCAGGACCTCCTCGACCACGGCCAGGTTGCCCCCCGACTGGACGAGCACCACGAACGCGTAGCCCATCGTCTCCAGCGCCGCGAACCCCGCGCCGGACGCCACGCCCGCCAGCAGGCCGTCGGCGGGGTGGCGGTGGCGGGTCCAGATCAGCACCGCGAGCGGCGCGATGAGCTTCGCCGCCTCCTCGATCACGCCGACGGCCAGCATCGGCATGAAGCCCAGCCGCCGCAGCGTGTCGAACTCCAGCGTGCCGGCCGCCACGACGCCGATGACGCCGCCGACGAGCGCGATGAGGGCCACCGCGCCGCCGCCGAGGCCGAACTCCAGCCGGCGGGCCCGCACGAACGTCACGAACGTCGCGGGGATGACGGCGGCGCCCAGCAGGATCAGCGAGGGCACGAGGTTGGGGTTATGGGTGTCGACGAGCGTGCGCAGAACCGCCCAGAACAGGACGAGCCCGACGACCAGCACCGCCAGCCACGACCAGCGCACCGCCCACCGCACGAAGCGGAGCGTAAGGCCGGTGCGCGGGCCCGGTCGAGCACCCGGATCATGTCGCGTCGACCGTGCAACACTGGCTGTCGTGACCGTCGACGACCGGACCGGGACCCGGACGCTCGCGCCCGCCACGGGCGCCCCGGCACGTCCCGCGACCGCTCCGCCCGCGCCCCCGCGCGAGCAGCCCGCGGCCCCGGCCCGCCCGGCCGGGCCTCCTCCGGGTCCGGCCCCGACACAGCGCTGGGGACTGCCCCTCCTCGTGCTGATCGCCGGCATGTTCATGTCGATCCTCGACACGAGCATCGTCAACGTCGCGATCCCGACGATCCAGAAGGACTTCAGCGCGACCACCGACCAGGTGCAGTGGATCGCCACCGCCTACACGCTGGCGCTGGGCGTCGTCGTGCCGCTGTCGGCCTGGGCCGCCGAGCGCTTCGGCATGAAGCGGGTCTACAACCTCTCGCTGATCGCCTTCGCCGTCGGCTCGGCGCTGTGCGGCCTGTCATGGAGCCTCAACAGCCTGGTGGTCTTCCGGATCCTGCAGGCCGTCCCCGGCGGCGTCCTGCCCGTCGTCACGCAGGCGATGCTCTACCGCATCGTGCCCCGGGAGAAGATCGGCCAGGCCATGGGCATGTACGGCCTGGGCATCATCGTCGCGCCCGCCATCGGCCCGACGCTGGGCGGCTACCTCGTCGAGTACGTCGACTGGCGGCTGATCTTCTTCATCAACGTGCCGATCGGCGTCCTCGGTGCCGTCGCGTCGCTGATGGTGCTGCCGAACTTCCCCGGCGTGCGGCGCGGCCGGTTCGACACGCTGGGCTTCGTCACGATCGCGGGCGGGCTGTTCGCCCTGCTGCTGGCCCTGTCCGAAGGGCAGTCGTGGGGCTGGACCGCCTACAAGACCGTCATCCTCCTCGCCGTCGGCGTGCTGCTGCTGGCGCTGTTCATCGTGATCGAGCTGGAGGTCGAGGTCCCGCTGCTGGACGTGCGCGTCTTCCGGTACTGGCCGTTCACGAACTCGCTGCTGCTGATCACCGTGCTGATGGTGGGCCTGTTCGCGGTGCTGTTCTACATGCCGCTGTTCCTCCAGCAGGCCCAGGGTCTCGGCGCGTTCGACGCCGGCCTGCTGCTCCTGCCACAGGCGCTGGTCATGGCCGTGTGCATGCCGATCGCCGGCCGGGTCTACGACCGGTTCGGCCCGCGCTGGCCCGCGGTCGTCGGGCTGACGATCGTCACGCTCGGCACCTACCTGATGCACAACCTGACGCTCGACACGTCGCGCGGCACGATCATCGGCCTGCTCTGCTTCCGCGCGCTCGGCATGGGCATCGCCATGATGCCGATCATGACGGCGGGGATCTCGTCGGTCCCCACGGACCGGGTCGGGGCGGCGAGCGCGTTCAACAACGTCGTGCAGCGCTCGTCGGCGGCGCTGGGGCTGGCGGTCCTCACCGCGTTCCTCACGCAGTGGCAGGCCGGCCTGATCGGCAACCGCGGCGCGCTGCTTCCCGAGTCCGCGATGAGCCGGATGCCGGCGCTGGTGCCAGGGCCGAAGGGCCATCTCGTCGGCACGATGCTGGCCTACCAGCACACGCAGTCGCAGGTGTTCGTGTCGGCGCTGGACCAGCTGCTCGTCGTCACGTCCGGGATCACGCTGGTCGGCCTGGCGCTGGCCTTCCTGCTGCGCAACGGGCCCGCCCCGAAGGCTCAGGGCGGGCCCGCGATGATCGACTGACCGCCGGTCAGCCGCCGGCGTGCTTGTGGATCTTGACGGTCACGTTCATGCCGGGCACGAGCCGCTGGCCCTCGGTGTTGTCGATCGCGATCCGCACCGGGATGACCTGGGTGACCTTCTGGAAGTTCCCTGACGTGTTCGACTGCGGGAACAGCGAGAACACGCCGGCGGCGCCGCCCTGGATCTCCGTGACCTGGCCGTGGAAGGTCATGCCGGGGAAGGCGTCGACGGTGAAGTCGACCCGCTCGCCGGGGTGCACCGCGTCGATGTCGGTCTCGTCGACGCGCGCGGTGACGTAGATGTTGGAGAAGTCGAAGGCCACCGCGAGCTGCGTGCCGGCCGTGACGAAGGCGCCCTCGACGCCGTTGTCGACGACGACGGTCGCGTTGGCCGGCGCCCGGATGGCCATCTCCGGCTGCACGAACCCGCCGATCATCTGCACCCGGCCGACGACCTGGTCCTTCTTCAGCTGGGTGCCCTGGTGGGCCGTCCAGTCGATGAGCGTGCCGCTGGTGGGCGCGTTGACCGAGATCTGGCTGCCGTCGATCTGGGCGTTGTCGGTGCTGACGTAGTTGGCCGAGTTGATCAGGTAGTTCGCCCCGATGGCCGCCCCGATCAGCACCGCGACGACGAGGATGACGAGCAGCGCGATCCGCGTCGAGCGCTTCATCCGCCGCCGTGGGGGCTTCGGGGGCTCAGGGGCCGCGGCCGGCGTCGGCTCGGTCGTGGTGCTCTCGGTCATGACCCACCTCTGTCGATCCTGCCCTCAGGAGATCTGGCCCCTGGCGAGCTGGCCCCTGGAAATCTGGGCCCTGGAAATCTGGGCCCTGGAAATCTGGCCCTGCCTACGATCACGGTAACCCGACTCAGGACGTCGGGGGGACGACGACGTTGTCGCCTTCCTGGACGCCGGAGACGATCTGGGTGAGGCCGTCCCCGACCGCGCCGGTCGTCACGGTGACCTCGCGCTGCGTGCCGTCGGCGCCGACGACCGTCACCGCGGGGGCCCCGTTCTGCTTGTGCACGGCGTTCGTCGGCACGGCCAGCACGTCGTTCGTCGACTGCGTGACGACCTCGCCGTGCGCGGTCATGCCGGCCTTGAGGCGCGGGTCGGACTGCGGGAGCGACGCCGTCACGTAGTAGCTGATCACGCCGGAGATCGCGGTGCCGGCCGGGGAGACGGCGAGCACGCTGCCGTTCACGGTCAGGTCCGGCACGGCGTCGAAGGTGACCTTGACGGGCTGGTTCGCGTTGATCTGCGCCGCGTCGCTCTCGGAGAACGGCAGCACGACCTGGAACTGGTTGATGTTGTCCAGCACCAGGAACTGCGTGCCGCCGGGCCGGGTCGGGCTGGCGACGGCCGCCGCCGCGCTCCCGCCCGCGCCGGCGCCGGTGGCGGACGCGCCGCTGGCGCCGGGGATCGTGGCGTCGCTGCCGGGTGCGACCGCAGACGTGCCGGTGCTGGCGCCGACGTACTCGCCGACCGAGCCGTTGAGGACCGAGACCGTGCCGGCCACCGGGGCTCGCAGCGTCGTGTTGTCCACGTTGCGCTGCGCGTTGGCGACGGCGGCCGCGGCGTTCGCGACGGCGGCGTTGCCCTGGTCGATCGAGCTGGGCCGCGCCGCGCTCGCGCTGTTGAGCCCGTTCTGCGCGGTCACGACGCCCTGCTGGGCGTTGGCCACGGCGAGCTGGCCGGCGGCGCGGTCGACGTTGAGCTTCTGCTCCGCCGCGTCGACCGCGTTCTGGTCGGCGACGACCGTCTGCTTCGCCTGGGTCACCGCGGCCTGGGCGGTGGAGCAGGCCTGCGTGCCGGGGCCCGTGGTGGGCGGGGTGGCGGCAGCCGCGCCCGCCACCGAGGTGACCATCGAGCTCACGCTGCTCGAACCGCCGGAGCCGTAGTTGCCGTGGCCCCAGCCGCCGGAACCGGAGCCGCTGCCGGACCCCCAGCTGCTGCCGGATCCCGGGCTGCTGCCGGATCCTGGGCTGCTGCCGGAGCCATTGCTGGAGCACGCCGCGTCCCGGGCGTCCTGCGCCTGGTTCAGCGCGTGCTGGGCGGCCGACAGCGCGCGGTGGGCGTTGTCGATCGCGGTCTGGTCCGCGGACAGCGTCGCGTCGGACTGGTTCTGCGTGCGGTCGACGATCGTGCGGGCCTGGTTCAGCGAGGCCTGCGAGTTCCCGACGGCCGGGTTCGCCGTGACGCCGGCGAGCGCGGCCTGCTGGGCCGCGAGCTGGGCCTGGGCCTGCTTGAGGGCCTGCTGCGCCGCGTAGTCGTCGATGGTGGCGAGCACCTGCCCGGCGTCGACGCGGTCGCCGACCTTCACCTTGACCGCGGTGAGCTGCCCGGGGGTCGCGAAGCCGAGGTTCTCCTCGTCGAGCGCGGCCAGCGAACCCGCCGCCGAGACGCCACTGGTCACCGACGTGCGCACGACCTTGACCGTCTTGGGCGCCGGCGGGAGCGACGTGGCACACGCCACCACCGAGCTGGCGACGAGCACTATCGGGACCGCGGCAGTGATCAACCGCCGGCGTCTCGGCGTGGAGAGGGTCGACACGGTCGGCAGGAACGACCGGATGGACCGGGCCGACCCTGTCTCCAGGGTCGAGCGCGTCTCACGCGAAGCGCGATGCCGGCTCATGAGGAACTCCTTCCCCGCGTGGCCGCAAGATCGGGGAGCGCGGCCGCCACACGTGATCGGCGGGAAGTTAGCTCATCACAAACGGAAAACGGTGCGCGGGCCCCGGGTGACGCGGTTTGCCAGTTCAGACTGATCAGCCTAGGTTGTTGGTATGGCTGACGATGTGGAGGGTCTGGCCGAGGCGCTGCAGCTGGGCATCGGGCTGCTCGTGCGCCGGTTGCGCCAGACGCGGACCGACGAGGACGGGCTGACGATGCCGGAGAGCTCGGCGCTGTCCCGGCTGGACCGCGAGGGTCCGGCGACGGCCGCTGACCTGGCCCGGCGCGACCGGATCACGCCGCAGTCGATGGGCACGACGCTGGCCGCCCTGGCGGCCCGCGGCCTCGTCGAAGGCCGTCCGGACGAGCGCGACGGCCGCCGGACGGTCCTGTCGGTGACGCCAGCCGGCCGTGCGATCCTGCGCAGCCGGCGCACCGCCCGGGGCGAGCAGATCGCCAAGGGGCTGCGCAGCGGGGCCTTCACGCCGGCCGAGATGGCGCACCTGCGGGCCGCAGCGCCGCTCCTGGAACGGCTGGCGCAGGCCCTGTGACCCGATCCTCGACCCCGAAATCCGTCCCATCGGGTGTCACCCGGCCGGACCGGTATGCGTGGATCGCCCTGTCGAACACCACCCTGGCCGTCTTCATGTCGGCGGTCGACGGCTCAATCGTGATCATTTCGTTGCCGGCCATCTTCCGCGGCATCCATCTCGACCCGCTCGCGCCCGGCAACATCGGCTACCTGCTGTGGATGATCATGGGCTACCGGCTCGTGCAGGCCGTGCTCGTCGTCACGCTCGGCCGCCTCGGCGACATCCACGGCCGCGTCCGCATCTACAACGCGGGCTTCGCGGTCTTCGGCGTCGCCTCGGTGCTGCTCTCGTTCGACCCGTTCGACGGGGGCGGCGGCGCGATGTGGCTCATCGGGTGGCGCGTGCTGCAGGCCTTCGGCGGGTCGATGCTCATGGCCAACTCGGCCGCGATCCTCACCGACGCCTTCCCGGCGGACCGGCGCGGCTTCGCGCTGGGCACCAACCAGATCGCGGCCATCGCGGGCCAGTTCATCGGCCTGGTGCTGGGCGGCGCGCTCGCGGCCTGGGACTGGCGGGCCGTGTTCTGGATCAACGTGCCGGTCGGCGTGCTCGGCACCGTCTGGGCCTACCGCAGCCTGCGCGAGACCGGCGTGCGGCGCCCGGCCCGCATCGACTGGTGGGGCAACCTGACGTTCGCGCTGGGCCTGGGCGCGGTCCTCATCGGCGTGACGGAGGGCCTGCAGCCCTACGGCGGGCACGCGATGGGCTGGACGAACCCGGTGGTCGTCACGGAGCTCGTGGGCGGGCTCGCGCTGCTGGTCGCGTTCGTGGTCGTCGAGCGCCGGACCGCGACGCCGATGTTCCGGCTGGGCCTGTTCCGCGTCCGCGCGTTCGCCGCCGGCAGCGCCGCGGGCCTGATCGCGGCCGCGGCGCGGGGCGGCCTGCAGTTCATGCTGATCATCTGGCTGCAGGGCATCTGGCTGCCCCTGCACGGCTACGCCTACGAGGACACGCCGCTGTGGGCGGGCATCCTGCTGCTGCCGATGACCGCGGCGTTCCTGGTGTCCGGCCCGCTCGCGGGCACGCTGTCGGACCGGTTCGGCCCGCGCGGGCTGGCCACCGCCGGCATGCTCGTGTTCGCGGCGAGCTTCGTCGGGATGATGTTCCTGCCCGTCGACTTCCCGTACTGGGCGTTCGCGCTGCTGACGATCGCCAACGGCCTGGGCGTCGGCATGTTCAGCGCGCCGAACTCGGCGGCGATCATGGGGAGCGTCCCGCCGGAGGAGCGCGGCGTCGCGTCCGGCATGCGCTCGACGTTCCAGAACAGCGGCACCGCCCTGTCGATCGGCGTGTTCTTCTCGCTGATGATCGCGGGCCTGGCGGCGACGCTGCCCGGGACGCTCGACGCGGGCCTGCGCCAGCAGGGGGTCCCGGCGGGCGTCGCGGCGAACGTGGCCGCGCTGCCGCCGGTCTCGTCGCTGTTCGCGGCGATCCTCGGGGCGAACCCGATCCAGACGCTGCTCGGCCCGACCGGCGCCCTGTCCGCGCTGCCGGCCGCGAACCGGGCGGTGCTGACCGGGACGACGTTCTTCCCGCAGCTCATCTCGGGGCCGTTCCACGACGGGCTGGTCATCGTGCTGTCGGCCTCGGCCGCGCTGTCGGTGGTCGCGGCGCTCGCGTCGGCCCTGCGCGGCGGCCGCCCGGACCGTGGCGATGTGTGAGAGTGCCCGGATGACCACCGCCACCGATCCCTTCCGCCTCGACGGCCGGGTCGCCGTCGTCACCGGCGCCACCCGCGGGCTGGGCCGCGGGTTCGCCTCGGCCCTCGGGGCGGCCGGCGCCGCCGTCGTGCTCGCCGCCCGCGACGCCGACGCGGGGGCGCGGGCCGTCGACGAGCTGGGCCGCGACGGCGTCCGGGCGCACTTCGTCAGGGCGGACATCACCGACCCCGACCAGGTCGCGGGCGTGCTCGACGCCGCGCTGGCCGCGTTCGGCCGCGTCGACGTGCTGGTCAACAACGCCGGGACCTGCGTGCACGCGCCGGCGCTCGACGTGACGCCGCAGGAGTGGCGGCAGGTCATGGACGTCAACCTCGACGCGCTGTGGACCTGCTGCCAGGTGTTCGGCCGGCAGTTCGTCGGCCAGGGCGGCGGGAACATCGTCAACATCGGCTCGATGTCGGGCTTCGTCGTCAACCGCCCGCAGTGGCAGCCGGCGTACAACGCGTCCAAGGCGGCCGTGCACCAGCTGACCCGCAGCCTCGCCGCGGAGTGGGCGCCCCACCAGGTCCGGGTCAACGCGCTGGCGCCCGGCTACATCCGGACGGACATGGCGCCGGTCGACGAGCCACGGTTCCGCCGGCAGTGGATCGAGGACGCGCCGATGCAGCGGGCGGGGACCGTCGAGGAGCTCGCCCCGGCCGTCGTCTTCCTGGCGAGCCCGGCGTCCTCGTTCGTGACGGGGTCGGTGCTGGTCGCCGACGGTGGCTACAGCGTGTTCTGACGTGTTCCGACCGAGCCGGTGTGGCGGAGCGCCCGCCGGCCGTGCGGGGTGGTGGGCTCCCGGGACGCCGGTCGGCGCTGGGGTGGTCGGCGCTGGGGTGGTCGGCGCTGGGGGTGGTCGGCGCTGGGGGTGGTCGGCGCTGGGGGTGGTCGGCGCAGGGGGTGGTCGGCGCAGGGGGTGGTCGGCGCTGGGGGAGGTCCGGGGCCACCCGCGGCGCTCCTCCTCCCGGTGCGGTGATCAGGGGGGTCCGTGAGGTGTGTGGAGGTCGTGAGGCGGGTCGCCGCGGTCCGCCGGTGGCGCGCGGCCTCCCGGTGCGGTGATCAAGGTGGGGGTGGGTGGGCGTCGGAGCCGTCCGGCGGGTTCGGCGACGGCCGGGCCGTGGTGATCGCCGTCCGGGGAGGTCCGGGGCCATCTGTGGCGCGCGGCCTCCCGGCGCGGTGATCAGCCGGCCCCGCCTACCCCCAGCGTGGTAGTCGCGCACGACGCCGGGGCGATGCCGGCCGCGCCGGAGTCGCGCATGCTGGGTTCATGACCGTGGCCCGGGCGGGAGTCGCCGCGACGGCGGCCGGGCGCGCGAGGATGGACGCCGTGACGCCGCACGTGCTGCGGGCCGGCCCCGACGCACGGCGCCTGCGCCCGTTCGACCTCGTGCTGGCCGCGGTGACGGTGGTGGCGAGCGCGGTCGGCACGGCCGTCGAGATCGCCGGAGCCGACCGGCCCGTCCCCGCACCGCTGCCGGGCATCGCCCTCGCGGTCGTCGCCGGGGCCTGCGCGTTCGCCCGGCGCCGGCCCGGTGCGACGGCCGGGGTGGTCGCCGTCTGCCTCGCGTACCACCTCGCCGGCTACCCCGGGCTCGCGCCCGCGGTGGCCCTGTTCGTCACGGTCTACGCGATGGTCGCCGACGGCGAGGGCGCGCGGTCGCTGCTCGGGGCGGGTGCCGCGATCGTCGCGGTGAGCGCGATCCCGCTGCTCCCGCCGGTGCCGGCGGCCGCCGAGCTGGCCGGGCCGGGGTGGTCGATCGTCGGGCCGGCGATCGGGTTCGTCGCGGTGGCCGCGCTGGGGGAGGCCGCGCGGGCGCGCCGGGTCGCGCTCGAGGAGCGGCTGCGGGCCGCTCAGCAGGAGGCGCGGCGGCGCCGCATGCAGGACCGGGTCGACATGGCGCGCGAGGTGCACGACGTGCTGGCCCACACCGTCGCGGTGATCGCCGTGCAGGCGGCGGCCGCGGCGGAGGCGATCGACGAGCGCCCCGACGAGGCCCGGGCCGGGCTGGCGGTCGTGCGCGCGGCCGCGCGCGAGGCGCTGACCGAGCTGCGCGGCACGATCACCGTCCTGCGCGAGGGGTCGCCGGACGAGCCGGCGGGCAGCGGTCCCGGCCTCGACCGGCTCGCCGAGCTGTGCGGCCGGGCCGGGCTGCCGGTGACGCTGACCGTGTCCGGGGACCGCCCGCTCCCGCCGCCCGTGGGCCGGGCCGTGTACCGGATCGTGCAGGAGGCGCTGACCAACACCGTCCGCCACGCCGGCGCGAGCGCCGCGTCCGTCGTCGTCGACCGGACGGGCCCGCAGGTGCGCGTCGAGGTCTCCGACGACGGGACCGGACCGGTGACGCCGCTGCCGGGAGCCGGGCACGGGCTGCGGGGCATGCGCGAGCGGGCCGAGGCGCTGGCCGGGACGCTGGAAGCCGGCCCCGCACCCGGCGGCGGGTTCCGCGTCCGCGCGCTGCTGCCCGCGGGGGACCGGCCGTGACCGTGCGGGTGGGACTGGCCGACGACCAGGCGCTGGTCCGGGCCGGGTTCCGCGCGCTGCTCGGGAACGCGGAGGACATCGACGTCGTCGGCGAGGCGGCCGACGGGCGCGAGGCCGTCGAGCTGGCCCGCCGGTCGCGCCCCGACGTGCTGCTCATGGACATCCGGATGCCCGGCACGGACGGCATCGCGGCGACCGGCGCGATCTGCGCCGAGCCGGGCCTGGCCGGGGTGCGCGTCGTGGTGCTGACGACCTACGCCCTCGACGAGTACGTCTTCGCCGCGCTGCGCGCCGGCGCGTCGGGGTTCCTGCTCAAGGACATCGAGCCCGACGAGCTGCGGGCCGCCGTCCGGACGGTCGCGGGCGGCGACGCCCTGCTCGCCCCGGCCGTGACCCGCACGCTGATCGAGGCGTACACCGCGGGCCCGCGGCCGTCGGCCGGCGCGCAGGCCCGGCTCGCGACGCTGACCGACCGCGAGCGGGAGCTGACGGTCCTGGCCGCGCAGGGGCTCGACAACCGGGCCATCGCGGCGCGGGTGTCGATCAGCCCGGCCACCGTCAAGACGCACCTCGCCCGGGCCATGACCAAGCTCGACGCCCGGGACCGCGCCCAGCTCGTCGTCGTCGCCTACCAGGGGGGACTGGTCCCGATCCCGCGACGCTGAGTAGCAAATCCGACCACATTCCGCGACCGATCCAGCACGATCGGGAACCGCCCCGGCCTGCGGTGATGGGGTACCGGGCCCGGTCGATACCGGGGCTTTACCCGATATCGTTCGCGCGCCCCGACCGGACGCACGTCGGGAACACACAGTGCATTCCCATCGAATTCACAGTAAGTCCGGCCGCTCTCGCGCCGATGTAACAGGCACGATGGCTGTGGAGGAGGACCCCCGTATGTCGCAGCGCCGCCGCCCGGTCCGAGGTGGCCGGTGAACTCTCCGGTGACCGACGACTCCCCGACCGAGGCGATCTCGCAGGTCCGGTCCCGGCGTGGGCGCGCCATGGGCTGGGCGAGCGGCGCGATGGGGTGGGTCGACGCCCACCGGCCCAAGACGCTGTGGGTCAACATCGTGCTGGCGCTGCTGCTGGTCCTCGCGCTCGTGCTGGCGGTCATCGCGTTGACGACGTCGGGCAACCAGAACCAGCAGGTCCGCACGGTCGCGGTCACCCGAGGAACGGTGACCGCCTCGGTCAGCGGCAGCGGCAACACCGAGTCGTCGCTGAGCACGCCGGTGAACTTCGTGAGCACCGGCATCGTGAAGTCGATCACGGTGAACCCGGGTGACACGGTGACGGTCGGCCAGGTCCTCGCCACGATCGACCCGACGTCGGCGAACGACACCCTGCGCAGCGCTCAGGCGACGCTGGCCGGGGCGCAGGCGAACCTCGCGCAGGCGCGGTCGGGCCCGACCGCGGTCAAGGCGCAGCAGGACGCGGCGGCGATCAGCCAGGCCCAGCAGAACGTGACGACGGCGCAGAACGCGGTCACCACCGGGCAGAAGCAGCTGAGCATCGCCCAGGCGGCCGGCAACACGAACGTCCAGACCGCGCAGATCAAGTTCAACACCGACCAGGCCAGCACGAACACCGCGATCCAGCAGGCTCAGGCCAAGCTGAACGTCGACTACGGCCACGCAGAACGGCGCTGGTGCATACAGCGCATGTGCGCCGCCGCCTCGACCGACTGCGAGCACAGCGATGTCGCGCTCGATCTGGCGCCGGCTCGAGCGGCACATCTGCGAGCGGCGGCGGCTCACCATCGCCGACGACCAGCACCTGCCGCGGACCCAATTCGAGCAGCGCTGCCTGCCGTAACGCTCAGGCGACGCGTTCTGCGGTCATACAGAGGGACCAGCTCGCCGTCCACGCAGGCGCAGAACACGCAGAACTCGACGCTCAGCGCCGACCAGCAGGCGATCACCGCAGCGCAGCAGGCCGCTGATCGACCTGGTGAACGCGGACAACGCCGCCATCAACACGGCGAAGGGCAACCTCACCACCGCGCAGGCCGCCGTCACCAACGCGCAGCTCGCCCAGCAGGCCGACCTGCACCCGATGACCCCCGACCAGATCGCGCAGGTCGCGTCCACGGTCGACAGCGCCCAGGTCCAGGTCGACCAGGCCCAGCAGGCGGTGAACGACACCACCCTGACGGCCCCGCAGGCCGGCAAGGTGCTGTCCGTCAACGGCAAGGTCGGCCAGTTCTCCAGCTCCGGGTCGGGGTCCTCGTCCACCACCTCCGGCGCCACCGGCACGGGCGCCAACGCGGCCAGCGCCGCGTCGGCCGCCGACGAGCTCGGCCGGCAGCGGTTTCGTCACGATCGCCAACCTGAGCCAGCTCGCCGTCGCCGCGAACATCGCCGAGGCCGACGCCGCCAAGATCCAGCTCGGGCAGCCGGCCACGGTCACGTTCCCGGCGACGGGCCAGACCGCGACGGGCTCGGTCACCCAGATCACGCCGCAGAGCCAGGTGACCAACAACGTCGTGCTGTACCCGGTCCAGGTCTCGCTGGACACGGCGCCGCCCGACGTCGGGGTCGGCAACACCGCCAACCTCGCCATCACCACCGGCACGGCGACCGACGTGCTGCTCGCGCCGACGTCGGCGATCACCACGATCGGCAACCGGCACTCCGTGACCGTCCGCCGCGACGGCCAGGACACCGTCGTCCCCATCACGATCGGCCTCCAGGGCGACACGACGACGCAGATCACCAGCGGCGTCCAGGAGGGCGACACGCTGGTCCTGCCGACCGTCACCGGCGGGACGGGAACCGGGGCCACGGGCGGCGGGGCCCGGCCGGGCGGTGGCGGATGACGCCACCCGCGCCGCGGCGCCGCCCGGTCATCGAGCTGCAGAACGTGTCCAAGATCTACGGGACCGGGGACACGATCGTCCGCGCGGTCGACGGCGTCGACCTGGTCGTGGAGCGCGGTGACTACGTGGCGGTGATGGGGGCGTCCGGGTCGGGCAAGTCCACGCTGATGAACATCATCGGCTGCCTGGACGTCCCGACCCGCGGGCGGTACCTGCTCGACGGGGTGGACACGCGCCGGCTGGACGAGCGCCGGCAGGCGATCGTGCGCAACCGCAAGATCGGGTTCATCTTCCAGTCGTTCAACCTGATCCCGCGCACGACGGCGACCAGCAACGTCGAGCTGCCGCTCGCCTACGCCGGGGTCAAGCCGGGCGAGCGGCACCGCCGCGCGCTGGCGGCGCTGGAGCAGGTCGGGCTGGCCGACCGGGCCGACCACCTCCCGTCCCAGCTGTCGGGTGGCCAGCAGCAGCGGGTGGCGATCGCGCGGGCGATCGCGACGAACCCGGTGATGCTGCTGGCCGACGAGCCGACGGGCGCCCTGGACAGCCACAGCACCGCGGAGGTGCTGTCGCTGTTCGACGACCTCAACGCGGACGGCCGGACCGTCGTGGTGATCACCCACGAGGAGGAGGTCGCGCGGCACGCGAAGCGGGTCATCCGGATGCTCGACGGGCACATCATCGCCGACGAGCGCGCGGCGCCGGTCGACGGTGACCCGCCCATGCTCGCTGCGCGCCGGGCCGGCGCGGTGGCGCACCCGGCCCCGGCCACCACGGTGGCGGGCCCGGGATGAACCTGCGCGAGAGCGCCCGGTTCGCCCTGCGGGGGGTGCTGACGAACAAGCTGCGGTCGCTGCTGACGATGTCGGGCATCCTCATCGGCGTCGCCGCTGTGATCATCCTCATCGCCGCGGGCAACGGGGCCAGCATCGCCATCCAGAGCTCGATCAGCTCGCTGGGCAGCAACACGCTCACCGTGACGTCGACCTCGACGGCCGCGGGCGGCCGCGGGCGCGGCGGCGGCGGGTTCCGTGGCGGCGGCATCTTCGGCGGAGGCGGAGGAGCGCGGCCCGGGGGCGCCGGCGGTGCCGGAGCCGGCGCGAACTCGGCCGGCTCGGGCAGCCTCAACAACAGCACGCTGACGCAGATCCCCGCGCTGACGCTCGACGACGCCAACGCGCTCAAGAACCCGGTGCAGGCGCCGGACGTGCTGTCGGTGGCACCGGTGATGTCGGCGTCGTCGGTCACGGCCACCTACGAGGGCGCATCGCACACCGTCGCCAACTTCAGCGGGACCACGCCGAACTACCTGAGCAACGACAACGACACGGTCGCCGACGGTGTGCCGTTCACCCAGTCCGACTACGACCAGCACCGACGGGTGGCGCTGGTCGGGTTGACGGTCGCGACGAGCCTCGTCGGCGGCGACGGCACCGCGATCGTCGGCCAGACCGTCCAGCTCAACGGCATCAACTTCGAGATCATCGGCCTGCTGGCGGCCAAGGGCAGCTCGGGCCCGCAGGACCAGGACGACCGCATGATCGCGCCGTTGTCGGCGGTCCAGGACACGCTGACCGGCTACGGCGACATCAGCAGCATCTCGGTGAAGGCGACGTCGGCCGACACCGTCAACAACGCGATGGCCGAGGTCACCACGATCCTGTCCGACCGGCACAACGTCAGCGCGGCCGACCCGGACTTCTCGATCTTCAACCCCAGCTCGATCCTGGCCGCCGTCTCGACCGCAACCGGGACGTTCACGATCCTGCTCGGCGCGGTCGCGGGGATCTCGCTGCTGGTCGGGGGCATCGGCGTCATGAACATCATGCTGGTGACGGTCACCGAGCGGACCCGCGAGATCGGCATCCGCAAGGCCATCGGCGCCCAGCGCGGTGACATCGTCGGCCAGTTCCTCATGGAGGCCGTGATGCTCTCGGTGTTCGGCGGGCTGATCGGGGCCGTCATCGGGGTCGTCGTCGGCAGCCTCAAGGTGGGCACGTTCCAGCTCGTCGTCGCGCCGTACTCGGTCGTGCTGGCCTTCTTCGTGTCCGTCGCGATCGGACTGTTCTTCGGCATCTACCCGGCGAACCGGGCCGCGGCGCTGCGCCCGATCGACGCCCTCCGCTACGAGTGACCAGCCGGGATCCGACGGGAGCACCATGACCGCGATCGAGGACAAGGCCGGCGACGCCCAGGCCCGGCCCGCACCGGCGCACCGTGCCGCGGAGCCCGCCTCCGTCCCGCCGGCAGCCCAGGCGCCCGAGCCGCCCGAGCCGCCTGACGACGACCTGTTCGACGACGACGCGGCGTGGAACAAGCCGCAACGCGTGAACCGGCTGACGTGGGTGCTGCTGGGCGCGCTCGTCGCGGTGCTCGCGTTCGCCGGCGGCGTGCAGGTGCAGAAGGCCCACGACGCTCCGCTGATCAGCACCGCGTCCCGGGCGCGGCAGTTCGCCGGGGCGTTCGGCGGCGGTTCGGGGCAGGGGGGCTCGGGACAGGGCGGCTCGGGCCGGAGCGGTCAGGCCGGTGCCGGGCAGGGCAACGCCGGGCAGGGTGGCGGGGGCCAGGGCGGGGCGGGGGGCGCCGGCCAGGGTGGCACGGGCGGCAGCGCGGCCGGCGGGACGGCCGCCTCCGGCGACACCGGCGCGGCGCCGGTCGCCGTCGGCACGATCAGCGCGATCTCCGGTCAGACGTTGACCCTCACCGACTTCGGCGGCAACAAGATCACTGTGAAGCTGGCCGCCGGCGCGACCGTCACGACGCCGGGACTGTCCGGACCGACGGTCGGGGCGCCGGTGTCGGTGGTCGGCACGAAGGCCCCCGACGGCACCGTCACGGCCACCGCCGTGACCGTCCGGGCCCCGGCCGGCTGACCCCTCCCCAGGAAGGACCGACCCCGATCATGATCACCACGTCCGCGCTGGCCCGCGGCGGAGCCGCGCTCGTGCTGGCGGCGGCCGTCGCGTGCGGCCTCGCCGGCTGCGGCGGATCGAGCACGAGCGCGACGGCGGCGGGCGCGACCCCGGCGCCCGGCGCGGGGCGCGGCTTCGACCCGGCGCTGCGGCAGAAGATCGACCAGTGCCTGCAGGCCGCGGGCATCCCCGTGCCGACGCCCCGCCCGCGGCCGAGCGGCCAGCCCCGTCCCACCGGGGCGCCGCCGAGCGGGCAGGCCCGGCCGGGCGGCCAGCTCGCCGACCCGAAGGTGCGGGCGGCACTGCAGGCCTGCGGCATCACGCTGCCGAGCCGGCCGGCGGGCGCGGGGGCCGGCGCGGGCGCGGGGCGGTGGGCACGGGCGGCTGAGCGCGGTCCGGGCCCGTCCCGGCCGACGAGCGGCACGGCTGTGCCGCTCGTTCGGTGCCGCTCGTCGGTGCCGCTCGTCCGTGTCCGGGACGCCGCCGCCGGGCCCGACGTCGGGCGCGTGACCGGTGAACGCCGGTCGGCCCGCCGGCGGGGCCGTGGGTCCTGCGGGGGAGCGTCCCAGGGGACGGGACGGCGGGCGTCGGCCTGCCGCGCCGCCGGGCCGGAGCGGGTCAGGACTCCGGTGACCAGCTGGGGTCGCGGCCGGTCCGGCCGGCCAGGCGGTCCATCGCCGGCGCGTCCGACGGCACGGGCACGGGCGGTCCGAACGGGCCGTCCTGCAGCGGCGCCTCGAACTGCCCCATGAACCCCAGGCAGGCGGCGACCGCGGTCGCGTCGGGGTCGAGCTCCTGGCCGGTGGCCCGGGCCAGGTCCCAGGCGTGGACGACGACCTCGTCGAGCGCGACCAGCGCGGCGACCGGCGCCGGCAGCTCGACCGGCCCGGCCATCGTCGTCCCCTCGTAGGCCGCGGGCTCCCGCCAGGCCGCGGCCAGCTCGACCAGGTCGTCGCCGATCCGCTCCCGCCAGCCCGGCTCCAG
The DNA here is from genome assembly GCA_963728105.1 of uncultured Actinomycetota bacterium. Lineage (GTDB taxonomy): Bacteria > Actinomycetota > Actinomycetes > Mycobacteriales > Pseudonocardiaceae > Pseudonocardia. The sequence continues at coordinate 192,417 of CAVSJZ010000043.1, forward strand.
CGCCGAGCCGTCGGCGGTCGGGCCGCCGTGGCCGGGCAGGCGCTGCTTGCGGGCGGCCGCGGTGAACGCGACGGTCAGGCCGCCGATGTGGTCGCACAGGTCGGCCACCGTGTAGGCGGGGCACGGGGTGGGACCGGCGAGCCGGTCGTCCGGGACCGCTGCGACGAGTCGGGCGAGCGTGCGGGTGGCCGGGCCGAGGTCGACCAGGTTCGTGGTGGACGTCATGGGGGGTGGACCCGGGGAACCGTCGCGACTCATCGCTGCCGACGACCCGCCGGGTGCGGCGACGCCCGCATGGCGCACCGGCCGTCCCTGCCGGCGGAGGCCCGCGTGCCCGACCTGATCGCCGCGCCTCGGCGACGACGGGTCCGGCCGTCGCCTGTCACCAGGTCGTCGTGCGGGGCCCGTCCGCGCTGACCCCGGGGGAGCGGGAGCTGCTCGCCGCGTACATGTCGGGGCTCAACGCCTGCGCGTACTGCCAGGGGTCGCACGGCGGGGTCGCCCGCGCGTTCGGCCTCGCCGACGGCGTGGTCGAGGCGGCGCTGGCCGACCTCGACGCGGCGCCGGTCGATGATCCGGTACGTCGGCACGCTCACGACGGCGCCCGCGCGGATGGTCCGGGCGGGCGCCGAGTCCGTGTTCGCCGCCCGCCGGGACGAGCGGGCGCTGCACGACGGGATCGTGGTCGGCGCCCCGTTCACCTTCATGAACCGGATGGTCGACGGGCGCGGCCTGGCGGCGAGCCCCGAGTCGCCGGCGGCGTCGGCCCGGTACCGGACCGTCGACGCGTACGCCGGGGTGGCGGACCCGTCGCGGCTGGTGACGGGGGTGGCGCCCGGTGTGGGCGCCGCCGAGGGGTGATCGGCGTCCGGGGAGGGTAGAGGCCGGATGCGGCGCGGTGGTTCCATTCTGGTGATCATCGCTGGAGGAGTGAGGCCCGGCGCGCCCTTGATCGGCGGCCGGGGAGATCGGAGGCCGCATCCGGCCTCGGTGTTCCCCACCTGACGACCATCGCCGGCGGGTCGATGACCGTGAGCTCATGGCGGCTCGGGGGGAGGTTGGGGGCCGGGTGTGGCCGGGTGTTCCCCGTCCGGTGATCGTGGCGGGGGTGCGTGGGATCTGGTTGATCGGCGCCCGGGGAAGCTGAGAGCCGGACTTCCGGGTCGTTCCCGCGCTCTGTGCGTCGTCGATCGGCGTCCCGGGAGGTCGGAGGCCTCGATGTGGCCCTTCCACACCCAGCCCGGCGATCTTCGTCCGCCGGCGGTCCATTGCCCGCGATCATGAGCGTCGAGTTCGAGCATTCCGCCCCGCGCAGGGCGGCCGAGGCGACAGGCTGCGGACTGTGCTCCCGACCGCCGCCCCCTGTGCAGCCTCCGGCACCCCCCTCGACGCGCTTGTGGTGCGCCAGGCCGGCGTCGTCACCCTCGCGCAGGTGGCGGCGGCCGGCGTCCCCCGCCGCACGGTCAACCGGTGGGCGCGGGGCTGGACGCGCTGGCATCCCGGCGTCTACCTGATCGCCGGGCATCGCCCGGGTGCCGAGGCCAGGACGTGGGCCGCGCTCCTCTGGGCCGGCACGGGAGCCGTCCTCGCCGGGCGGACGGCGGCGTGGTGGCTCGGCATGCAGTTGCCGGAGCCCGAGACCGTGGAGCTGGTCGTACCGCACCGGCGGCGCACGGGCTCGCGGCCGGGGGTCGTCGTCCGGCGTCAGGACCTGCCACGGGCCGACCTGGTGGTCGTGCGGGGAGCCCCCTGTGTCGGCGTCGCGCTGGCGGCGTTGCAGGCGGCCGTGCTGCTGCCACCCGGTGACGGTTCGGCGTTCCTGGACCGGTGCCTACAGCGCCATGTCGGCTTCCCCGCGCTGTACCGGAGCTACTGCCGTTACCTCGGCAGGCGGGAGTCGGCGGCGATGGGCCGGCTCGTCGGTGCGGCGGCGGACCGCGCCGACTCCGCTGCCGAGCGCCTGCTCGTCCGACTCCTGCGCGCAGCCGGCCTGCGCGGATGGGCGGTGGGGCTGGCGTTCGGGCCGTACGTCCTCGACGTCGCGTTCCCCGCGGCGATGCTGGCGGTCGAGGTCGACGGCTGGGCGTGGCACGCCGACGCGGACCGGTTCCGCTCCGACCGGCGCAAGGGCAACGCGCTGGTAGGCGCCGGCTGGACGGTCCTGCGCTTCACGTGGCACGACCTGACGTCGCAGCCGGAGCGCTGTGTCGCCGACATCCGGGCCGCGCTGGCGCGAGCCGCTGCGTGAGACCCGCGGACGATCGCCGGGAGGGGAGGCGCCGGGCCGCGGGTGGCCCGCATCTTCCCGGCGCGGTGATCGTGACCGGGCCGCTCGGGCTCGCCGGCGCCGACGGTTCCGGCCCGGGGTCGGACGGCGACCGGCTTCGAAGGCGAGAGTCACAGCCGGCCGTCGGGTGCGACACCTGGTGAGTGGCCCGAGCTGTCCGGTCGGTGATCGCCACAGGGGGAAGATGCGGGCCGCCTGCGGCCTCCTCCTTCCCCGTTCGGTGATCATGGTCCGCTGGCCGGTGCTGCTGACCCCCGCCCGGCCGGCCGCGGCCGGCCGGGCGTGCGTCGACCGGCCGTCAGCCCGTCGGCGGGCCCGATCCCGCAGCCACCCGCAGCCACCCGCAGCCACCCGCAGCACCGCACGGGACGCCGCCGCACCGCCCGGCTCCGCCCGCCGACCCGCAGGTCTGCGGCGCGCCGGCGGTCAGCGCACGAACCAGGCGAACCAGTCGCGGCTCGAGCTCGACAGGTAGTGCTGCGGGGACGTCCGCTCACCGGGGAAGAGCAGGAAGCCGGTCGGCGGGCCCGTCGGGTTGTCGTGGTAGTAGGTGCCCGTCACCCAGTTCGGGTTGATGTCGAGCTCCATGCCGCGCACGACGCCGGCGTCGGCCAGCAGCCGGCCCAACGTGCAGACCGACAGCGCCGGGCCGCCGACGTAGACCTCCTGGCCGGCCGCGGTGACGCCGAAGCCCGAGCGGTTGATGTAGGCGGCCTGGCCGACCGTGCTGCCCCACTCGCGCGTCCCGCCGGTGGCACACGTCGGGTTCACGACGCCGTTGTCCACGAGCGGGAGCAGGTTCTGCCGGACGCTCGCCACGTCCGGGCCCATGTGCACCTCGCTGCCCCACGCGCCCACGCCGGCCGCGCCGTCCCGGTACAGCACGAGGCTGGCCGCCCCCGGCCGCAGCGGGTCGACCGTGCGGCCGTCGGCGAAGTAGCCGTTGTGGCTGGGGTCGGTCAGCCGGAAGCCGCCGTTGAACGCGACCGCCACCGTCCGCTGGTCCGGCGGCGTCAGCCGGGACGCCTCCGGCCACGTCCCGCCGGGATCCGTCGTGCCGGGGCGCAGCTGCCCCCGGACGAGCGTGGGATCCATCCGCAGGATCCCCACGAGGTAGGACGTGTGCCGGTCGTCGGGCCGCAGCGACGCGACCTGGACGGCGGGCCGCCCGCGCACCTGCACCACCGTCTGCCAGCGGCCCTCGCCCGGCAGCGTGCCGCCGCCGAGGGCGGGCACCGGCGCGACCGTCGCCGGCGGGCCGACGACCCCGGACGCCCGCGGGACGCCGCCCCGCGGGGCCCCGCCGACGGCCGGCTGGTCGTGCTCGTACGCCTGCTGCTCGAGCCACGTGACCACCGGGCCGAGCCCGTGGTCGCGGGCCCACTCCGCGAGCTTCGCCGCCGGGGTGTCCCCGCCGGGCACCGCGAAGGCGTCCGCCGCGACGAGACCCGCGACGAGGAGCAGGGCGGCGGCCACGGCGGCCGCGACCCGCAGGCGGGGCCGGGGCGCTCGCGCGGGTGGGACCGGCCGGTGCCGCGGCGCGGGCGACGGGTGTGGCGACGGCACGCGGACAGGACCGGTCAGCACCACGTCTACAGCGTAGTTCTTTGCCCTTTCTTTACCTTATTTCGGAGAGCTACTTGCCTACCCAAATGGTCGCCCAGTCGTAACAATCCGATGGCACCGTGTCTGCTTTCCGGAGGTTTCCGATCGGAGGACGTCGTGACGACCGAGACCCCTGAACGTGCTGTCCATCCCGTGGACGAGGTGTTACCGCCCGTCCGGCTCTTCGTGCTCGGGCTGCAGCATCTGTTCATCATGTACGCGGGCGCCGTCGCGGTCCCGCTGATCGTCGGGCCGGCCGTCGGGCTCGACGAGTCGGACATCGCGATCCTCGTCAGCGCCGACCTGCTGGTGTCGGGCATCGCGTCGATCATCCAGTCGGTCGGCATCGGGAAGATCATGGGTGTCCGGCTGCCGGTGGTGGCCGGCGCGACCTTCACCGTGCTGAACCCGATGATCATCATCGCCAACTCGTACGGCGGCCGGGACGGCCTGCCCTACGTGTACGGCGCGCTCATCATCTCCGGCATCTTCGGCCTGATCATCGCGAAGCCGTTCTCGATGGTGCTGCGGTTCTTCCCGCCGCTGGTGACGGGCACCGTGATCATGATGATCGGGCTGTCGCTGATCGGCGCGGACGTCGGCCTCATCGCGGGGCACAACGGCGAATTCGTGCCGAAGATCCCGGTGCTGGGGCCCGACGGGCGTCCGCAGGTGCAGGGCGGCGAGATCGTCACGCAGATGAACCCCGAGGCCGGGCAGATCTCCCACATCCTGCTCGCCGCCCTCGTCATCGTGCTCATCGTCGCGATCTCCCGGTTCTTCCGCGGGTTCGTCGGCCAGACCGCCGTCCTGCTCTCGATCATCATCGGCACGATCGTCGCCTGGCCGATGGGCCTGGTCGACTTCTCCACGGTCGGACAGTCGGGCTGGTTCGGACTCGCGGCACCGTTCCATTTCGGTCCACCGAAGTTCGCCGCCGCCGCGATCATCTCGATGTGCATCGTCGTGCTCGTCACCTACACCGAGTCGACCGCCGACATGCTGGCCGTCGGCGAGATGACCGAGCGCGACCTGTCCCCGAGCGACCTCGCCCGCGGCCTCGCCACCGACGGTCTGTCGGCGCTGCTCGCCGGGTTCATGAACTCCTTCCCGGACACCGCGTACGCGGAGAACGTCGGCCTGGTGAGCATGACCGGCGTCCGCAGCCGGTGGGTGGTCACGGTGTGTGGCGTGATGCTCGCCATCCTCGGGCTGATCCCCAAGGTCGGCGCGATCGTCGCCGCGCTGCCCGGCCCGGTGATCGGTGGCGCGGCGACCGTCATGTTCGCGATGGTCACCGCCGTCGGCATCCAGACGCTGCACAAGGTCTCGTTCGGCGGGCCGGACAACCACAACCTGCTGATCGTCGCGGTCTCGCTGTCGTTCGGCCTCATCCCGACGATCCAGCCGGCCTTCTTCCAGCAGTTCCCGGCCGACTTCCAGATCATCTTCGGATCGTCGATCACCTCGACGGTCATCGTGGTGTTCCTGCTCAACCTCGTCTTCAACCACTGGTGGCCGAACACGCCGCGGCGCGAGGGCGTGCTCGAGGAGGCGTTGGAGGCCGGCGCGGTGACCGGTCAACCTGCCGCCGGGGACGGGGTGCCGGCGAGGGGCGCCGGGGAGGAGTAGGAACCCGCGGGTGGACGTCCGGGAGACCAACCGCCGCGTGATCGCCCAGTTCCGCGCGGGCGGGGAGATCGACGGCATGCACCGCGACCGCCTGCTGCTGCTGACCACGAAGGGTCGGCGCAGCGGGCGGGCGGTGACGACGCCGATGATGTTCCACCGCGACGGCGACCGGTTGCTGGTGATGGCCTCCAACATCGGGGCGCCGCGCCATCCCGACTGGTTTCTCAACCTCGCCGCCGACCCGGACGTGCACGTCGAGGTCGGCGGCGAGGCCTACGACGCCGTGGCGACGCCGCTGGTCGGCGAGGACCGGGAGCGGACCTGGTCGACGATCAAGCAGGCCTACCCGTTCTTCGCCGACCACGAGCGGGCGACGAGCCGGGAGATCCCGGTGGTGGACCTCAGCCGGCGGTGACGGAGGCGCGCTCGAGCGCGTGCTCGACGAGGGCCACCAGGGTGCGGATGCTCGACTCGTTCGACCGGGCGTCCATCCGCAGGACCGGCACGTCCGGGCTCAGTGCCATCGCCTCGCGCACGGCGTCGGGGGAGTACCGGCCGGTGTCCGGGAAGCGGTTGAGGGCGACGACGAACGGCACGGAGCGGTTCTCGAAGTAGTCGACGGCGGGGAACGAGTCGTCGATCCGCCGCAGGTCGACCAGCACGACCGCGCCGACCGAGCCCTGGGCCAGCTCGTCCCACATGAACCAGAAGCGGTCCTGGCCGGGCGTGCCGAACAGGTAGAGGATCATCTCGTCGTCGACGGTGATGCGCCCGAAGTCCATCGCGACCGTCGTCGTGTGCTTGTCGGGGACCGCGGCGGTGTCGTCGACGCCCTCGGACGCCGCGGTCATCGCCTCCTCGGTGAGCAGCGGCGGGATCTCCGACAGCGTGCGGACCAGCGTCGTCTTGCCGACGCCGAACCCGCCCGCCACGAGGATCTTGAGGGGAACGAGCTCAGCGGCCACGGAGACCCTCCAGCAGTCGGCCCAGGATCTGCGCCGACGGGACACCGGCGACGGACGGGGGTGGGGTGTGCACGATGAGGTGGCCGGCCTCGGCGAGGTCGCTGACGAGGACGCGCGCGACGCCGATGGGGACGCCGAGGCTCAGCCCCACCTCCATCATCGAGACGGGGCGCCGGGCCAGCGCGACGATCGCGCGGTACTCCGGTTGCAGGTCCGTCGTCGGTCGCTCGGTCGCGGTGACGAGGGACTCCAGGGCCAGGTCGTGGTCGCCCGCCCGGGTCCGCCCGCCGGTGACCGCGAAGACCGGAACGACGCGCCCGCCCCGCGCGGCGCCCGGCGTCGCGTGCGGCCGGGCGGAACCGGTCACGACACGGGCCGGGCGCGCTCGCCCGGTGACAGCGCGTGGCCGGCGCGGGAGGCGAGCATCGCCATCTCGTAGCCGATCAGGCCGATGTCGCAGCCGCGGGCGGCGTGCACGGCCAGCGTGGCGCCGCGGCCGACGGCGGTCGTGAAGAGGTACCCGCGGTCCATCTCGACGATGGTCTGGGAGACGGGGCCGTCGTTGAGCAGCCGCGCGGTCCCCCTGGCCAGGCTGATCAGCCCGGATGCCGCGGCCGCGAGCTGGTCGCCGAGGCCGTCCGACACACCGGGCGAGGTCGCCAGCCGCAGGCCGTCGGCGGAGACGAGGACCGCGAGGTCGACGCCGGGGACGTCCCGGGCGAACTCGCCGAGCATCCAGTCGAGCCGCTGTTCGTCGCTCATCGGTGGTCTCCGAGCTCGTCGTGGGCCGCGGCACGGTTCGTCTGGTAGCGCGACAGCGCCGCGGCGGCTTCGCGGGCGGCGGCCACCCCCCGCCCGGCGGCGGCGTCCTCCTCGGCGGTCGGCTGGCGGAGCTGGTCGACGAGGTGGGTCTGCGGCACGCGGCGACGCAGGCCCTGGACGGTGTCCGGCGCGGAGACGCCGGGCTGTGGCGACCGGGCGGCGGGCACGAGGGGGATGCCCTGCGTGCCGGCGTCCGGACCCGGCCGGGGCGCGGGGCTGGGCCGGGCGGGTGCGGCCGGCGCGAGGGCTGCCGCTCCGGTGCGTGCCGGCGTCCCGGGGAGCGGCGCGGTCCCCGGCAGCTGCGCCCCCGGGAGTCGGGGCGGTGGTGCGGGGTCCGGTCGGCGCGGCGGACCCGGACGAGGCCGGGCCGGACGTCGCGGCACCGAGGACGGCGGCGCCGGGCAGCGCGGCGCCCGGGGCGCCGGCCCCCGTCGCGGCAGGGCCTTGACCGCCGGTGCGGGGCGTGGGAGCACCCGGAGCCGCGGCGCCGAGCGCGACGCCGTCGGCCGGGACGGTCCCGGGCAGGGCGCTGCCCGGCACGGCGCTGCCCGACGGGCCGCCGCCCGGCAGGCCGGCAGCCGAACGGCCGAGGCCGGGTGCGGCGGGGCCGGGACCTCCGCTCGTCGGCGTGCCGGTCCCGCCATCGGCGGATCCCGGAGCCGTCCCGTTGGCGGCCGGCGGGTCCCACCAGCCCGCCCACTCGCCCTGCTCGCCCGTCCGCGCCGGGTTCTGCGCGGCGAACGGCGTCGCGAACGGCGAACCGCCGCCGGCCGGCCGGTCGGCGCCGCGCGCGTCGAGCTTCCGGGCGGGCGCCGTCGCCCCGCTCGCCGGCGTCGGGACGACGGTCGGCAGCGCAGGCATCGTCGCGGACCCGACCGTCCGGGCCGGCACGGCCGACAGGACGGCCGACCCGGTCTCGGGCGCCGACGCGCCCTGGCCGCCCGCCTTCCCGTTGCGTGCGGCCGGCACGGGCGCCGTCGCGGGCCCGGTGGCCGCGGTGCCCCCGGTGGCCGTGGCGGTGGTGGCCGTGGAGGTGGCGGCCGTGGAGGTGGCGGCCGCGGCGGTGGCGGCGGTGGCGGTGCCGGCCGAGAAGGCGGACGGGGGACCGGACGTGGTGCCGGCCGGTGGCCGACCGGGCGCCCCGGCGGAAAGCGGCTCGTCCGCCCGCCCAGGTCGGGGGTCGGGGGCCGTGTGCGCCCGGCCGGTCCCGTTCTGCGCAGGCCGGTGGCCCGCCGAGACCGGGACGACCTCTGCGGCCGGCTCGGGCTGGTAGGCCGCCTGCCCGATGACGTCCGTCCGGGGTGCGGGGATCTCGGCGGACGAGGCGACGAGCGCGGCGGGGAGCGCGACGAGCGCCGTGATCCCGGAGCCCGGCGTCGCCGACAGCGAGACCTTGACGTCGTGGCGGGCCGCGAGGCGGGCGACGACGTGGAAGCCGAGGCGCTGGGACACCGACAGGTCCAACTCGGGCGGCTCGGCGAGCAGGGCGTTGGTGGACGCGAGCGTGTCGGCCGGCATCCCGATGCCCCAGTCCTCCACCGTGAGCAGCCACCCGCCCTGGCGGTAGGGGTCGGGGCGCGAGCGGACCGTGACCGTGGTGTCGGGCGGGGAGAAGCGCACGGCGTTCTCCGTCAGCTCGGCGAGGAGGTGCGTGAGGTCGGTGACCGCGTGCCCGACGACGGCCGTCCGCTCGTCGACGACGATGACGACGCGGGCGAGGTCCTCGGTCTCGGCGATCGCGGCCCTGAGCACGTCCCGCAGCGGGACCGGCTCGCTCCACGTCCGGGGCGGCTGCTCGCCGGAGAGCACGAGGAGGTTCTCGGCGTTGCGCCGGACCCGGGTGGCGATGTGGTCGAGCGCGAACAGCTCGGCGAGCGCGTCCGGGTCCTGCTCGGCCTCCTCGAGCTGGTTGATGATCTCCATCTGGCGGTAGAGGAGGCTCTGGTTGCGCCGGGCCAGGTTGGTGAGCAGGTCGGAGGTGAACTGGCGGCGTCCGATCTCGGCGTCGGCCAGCCGGCCGGAGAGCCGGTCCTTCTCCTCCTGCGACTCCTCGGTGACCCGCCAGAACAGCATCATCCCGACACACGCGAACAGCACCGCCACGCCGTGGATGAACGACCACAGCCAGGGGTTGGCCTGGCCCGCGGCGGTGTTGAAGATCAGGTCCCGCTTCCAGGCGGAGCCCACCCCGTGGCTGATGACCGTGAAGACGATGTTCAGCAGGAACGGCGCCCAGTCCTGGTAGAGCGCGATGAAGCCGATGATGATGAAGAAATGGAAGTGCGCCTCGATGGTGCCGTGGCTGAATGCGACGAGTGTCGCCGAGCAGTAGGTGAGGCCGAAGGTCACCAGGACGGCGGCGGACCGGCGGTGCCGGCGCAGCGGCCATGCGCACGCTGCCGCGGCGGCGACCGGGAACAGCGCCAACGCCACCACCAGCGGCGAGTGGTCGGTCAGGAGGCCGAAGACGGCCAGCGCCGGGACGTGCAGGGACAGCACCCAGATGAGGAGCCGGTGGCGGCGCAGCCACTCCTTCTCCTCAAGCGTGTATCCGCGGGGCAGGCGGTCGAGGAGGTTCTTCCACATCGCGTTTGCACACCATTCCCTCCGCGGTTCTCGTCGGTCACGGAGCCGGGAGCCGGGACAGTTGTGAGCCAGGGCACGCGGATGCTAGCGGCGACGAGAACACGTCCGGTGAGCGGGCCGCTACTTAACGACAAGCGGTCCCGCTTTGTCGACAATCGCATTAGGCTATTCGGCCTAGCGTTGCCGGAAATCGTGCCGGAGGGACCGCTCGGCGGTGCCCAATCGGAAGGAAGGGCGTCGCGGGGGGCCTGGCACACTCCCGCCGTGGAGGCCGGGCCGGCATGGCGACGTCCGACGGCGGGCGAGCACCGCTGGCCCGCCGCGACCGCCGTGGCCGCGGCGGTCCTGCTGCAGCTCCTGCTCCCGGACCGCATGGCGCTGCCGGCCCGCTACCTGCTGCCCGGCGTGGAGCTTGTGCTGCTCGCCTCGCTCGTCGTGGCCAACCCCTTCCGCATGGACCGCGAGTCGATGTGGCTGCGTGTCGGGGGGCTCGTGCTGTCCGCCCTGGTCGGGCTGTCCAACGCGGTCTCGGTCGTCCTGCTGGTCGCGGACCTGCTGGGGGGCACCCCGACCGGGGCGCCGGCCCTGCTGTCCGCCGGAGCGACGGTCTGGGCGACCAACGTGCTCGCCTTCGCGCTCGGCTACTGGGAGCTGGACCGGGGCGGGCCGGCCGCCCGCGCTGCCGGGAAGCACGTGCATCCCGACTTCGCGTTCGCGCAGATGCAGTCGCCCGAGCTTGCTCCGGCCGAGTGGGAGCCGCGCTTCGCCGACTACCTCTACCTGGCGTTCACCAACGCGACGGCGTTCAGCCCGACCGACGTCCTGCCGCTGTCGCGGTGGGCGAAGATGCTGATGCTGGTGCAGTCGGCGGTGTCGCTGGTGGTCGTCGCGCTCGTCGTGGCCCGCGCCGTCAACGTGCTGAGCTGAGCCGGGCCGGGCGCCACTACCGCAGCGCGGGCACCTGCTCGTCGGGGTCCTCGAGCAGCCCGGAATGTCGGTGGGCCGTGGTTGTATGGGGTCATGTCCTTCGTGCACGGGCACGCGCGCGAGGCCACCTGGGTGGTCTCGCACCTGCGCGCGCCCAACCGGCCGGAGGGCGACCAGCTGCCGTTCGACGAGCCGGCGGCGGGGGAGGTCGACGAGCAGGTGGCGGAGGGGTCCGAAGGGGCCGCTGCGCCGGCCGTCCCGGCCCCGCGCCCGGCGGCCGACGACCTCAGCCCGGCGACGCGTTCAGGTCCCTGAGGAACCCGGCGATCACGCGCAGCTCCGCCGGCGTGCGGGAGGCCAGCACGCGCTCGGTGTGAGCGCCGTGCTCGACGTAGGAGGCGTTGAGCCGGGCCATCCCCTCCGCGGTCGGCACGACCAGCACCTTGCGCCGGTCGGTGCCGTCGCGCTCGCGCCGGACGAACCCGCCGCGCTCGAGCCGGTCGAGCACGCCGGTCACGGTGCCCGTGGTCAGGCCGGTCATCGAGGCGAGCGCGCCGGGCGAGAGGGGCCCGTGGGCGTTCAGCAGGCCGACGAACTGCGCGTCGCTGCCGCCGAGCCCGAGCTTGCGGGCCGCCTCGACGTTGTGCAGCACCACCCCGGAGATGAACGTCAGCAGGTGCGTCATGACCTCGTCGCGCTCCCTCGGCGTCCGCCACGCCGTCCTCCTTGACAGATAACTCGGAATTCCAAGACACTCGTTGGCATGCGAGATACTTGGTCAGTCGAGTGGAAGGGTAGACGATGACGACGGCACTGGTGATCGGCGCGGGAGTCGCGGGGCCGGTGGCGGCCCTCGCGCTGCAGCGCGCGGGCATCCACGCGCGCGTGTTCGAGGCGCACCCGACGGGCGCGGACGACGTGGGCGCATGGCTCACGCTGCAGGCCAACGGCATCGACGCGCTGCGGGCCGTCGACGCCGACCGGAGGGTGGCCGCGCTGGGCTTCCCGACGCGCACGATGCGGTTCCTCAACGGCAAGGGCAAGGTGCTGGGGCGGCTGGGCAACGGCCCCGTGCTGCCGGACGGCACCGGCAGCCAGATGATCAAGCGGGCCGACCTCTACGCCTGCCTGCGGGACGAGGCGCTGGAGCGGGGCGCCGAGGTCGAGTACGGCCGCCGGCTCGTCGACGCGACCGTGCACGGCGCCGGGGTGACCGCGGCGTTCGCCGACGGCACGACCGCCGAGGGCGACCTGCTGATCGGCTGCGACGGCATCCGGTCGCGGGTACGGCAGGCCATCGACCCGGCCGCCGCGCCCGCGGCGTACATCCCGGTGCTCAACTGCGGCGGGCTGGTGCCGGACTTCCCGCTGCCGGACTCCCCGCCCGGCGAGTTCCAGATGATGTTCGGGACGCGCTGCTTCTTCGGCTGGACCTCCGCGCCGGACGGCAGCGCCGGGTGGTTCGCCAACCCGCCCCACCCGCACGAGCCGCGACCCGGCGAGCTGGAGGCGATGACCGACGCCGCATGGCGCGCCCGGTTGCTGGAGCTCGTGGGCCGCGACTACGGCCCGATGAAGGAGCTCATCGAGGCCACGCCCGGGCCGATCTTCGCCTGGCCGACGTACGACCTGGCGACCGTGCGGCGCTGGCACCGCGACAACATGATCGTCATCGGGGACGCCGCGCACGCCACGTCCCCGGCGGCGGGGCAGGGCGCGGCGATGGCGCTGGAGGACGCCGTCATCCTCGCCCGCTGCCTGCGCGACGTGCCCGGGACCGCCGCGGCGTTCGCGGTGTTCGAGGGGCTGCGCCGCGAGCGCGTCGAGCGGATCGTGCGGATGGGCCGTCGCGGCAGCAGCGCGAAGGCGGCGGGCCCGGTCGGGCGCGTGTTCCGCGATCTCCTGCTGCCGCGCCTGTTCGCCAAGGCCGCGAAGGACGTCGACGGCTCGATGTGGATGCACGGCCACCACATCGAATGGGACGAGCGCGTGGTCAGCCCGGCAGCGGCGTGAGGAGCCGGTGCGGGGCCCGCAGCGCGCGGCTGACGGGGTCGGCCCGGTGCTCGGCGAGCGCCGGGCCGGGCCGGATCTCGAGGTCGGCCGGGCCCGGGCGGGCGCCGCACGCCGGGCAGGCGCCGTCGTCGTCGATCTCGGTCGCGCAGGCGGTGTGGAAGAACATCCGCCGCCTGCCGGCGCCGCTGTGCTGCTCGCCCCAGCGCATCAGCGCGTAGACGGCGGGCCACAGCCGCGCGCCCTCGGGGGTGACGTGGTACTCGGGCCGGCCGGGACGGTCCTCCCGGCGCTCCAGGACGCCCGCGTCGACGAGGTCCGCGAGCCGCGCGGCGAGCACGGCGCGGGAGATGTCGAGGTGGGAGAGCAGGTCGGAGAAGCGGCGGACGCCGAACAGGCAGTCGCGCAGCACGAGCAGCGTCCAGCGCTCGCCGACGACCTCCAGCGCGCGGGCCAGCGAGCAGTCCTGCCCCGCGTAGTCGGTGCCCAGTGGCATGGCGCCGAGTGTAGCCGGACACGGTCTGTTGATAGAACCAAAGCGTTCGTGGTTTCATCACCAGACCGAAGGGAGCCGGGATGACCACATCGCCACCGGCGGGCGTGCATGCGGGCCGGACGCTGGCCGTCGCCACCGCCGGCACCGTGCTGGCGCTGGTCGGCTACACCGTGCCGGTCGGGGCGTTGGCCAGCACGGCGTCGGCGCTCGGCGCCGGCGCGGCGGCCCAGGCCTGGATCCTCAGCTCGATGAGCGTGGGGCTCGCCGTCGCGCTGCTGCCGTCGGGCGCCATCGGGGACGACTACGGCCGGCGGCGCCTGTTCGCCGCGGGCGCGCTGGTGTTCGCCGCGGCGTGCGTGGTGGGCGCGCTCGCCCCGGACCCGTGGGTACTGGTGCTCGCCAGGGTCGGCCAGGGGATCGGTGCCGCCGCGGTGCTCTCGTGCGGACTGGGGCTCGTCGGCGCGGCCTTCCCGGCCGGCCACGAGCGGGTCCGCGCGACCGGGATCTGGGGGGCCGGCCTGGGAGCCGGCATCGCCGTGGGCCCGCTCGTCGCCGCCGGCCTCGACGGGGTCACCGGCTGGCGGGGGCCGCACTGGCTGATGGCGCTCCTCGGGGTGGCGCTGGCCGTGGCGGCCCGGCTCGTGCCGGAGTCGACCTCCCGGCGCCGCCGGCCGGTGGACCTGGCGGGCATGCTGCTGCTCGGGGTCGCGCTCGCCGCGCTGCTGGCCGGGCTGGTCGAGGGCCGGTCGGGGTGGCTGCGGCCGGCCCCGCTTGGCCTGCTGGCCGGCGGCGTCGCCGTGGCGGCGGCGTTCGTGGTCGTCGAGCTGCGGCGCGCGGCTCCGATGCTGGACCTGCGGCTGTTCCGCCGCCCCGACTTCACCGGGGCGACCGTCGGCGGCGTCGCGACGGGGCTCGGCGTGATCGCGACGATGTCGTTCCTGCCGACGCTCGTGCAGCGGGGGCTCGGGCACGGCGTGACCTACGCCGCGCTGCTGCTGCTGGGCTGGTCGGCCACCAGCGTCGCGACCGCCCTCGTCGCACGGCGGCTGCGCGTCTCGCCGCGCGTCCAGCTGGCCGGCGGGCTCGCGGGCGTTGCGGTCGGGCAGGTCATGCTCACCGGGATCGACGCCGGAGCGGGCGCCGGACGGCTCCTGCCCGGGCTGCTCGTCGCGGGCGCGGCCAGCGGCGTGCTGAACGCGGCGCTGGCGCGCCAGGCCGTTGCGAGCGTGCCGCCGGAGCTCGCGAGCGTCGGCAGCGGCGCGAACAACACCGCCCGCTACGTCGGCGCGGCGGTCGGCGTCACCGTGATCACCGTGATCGCCGCCCGTCCGGACGCGGCCGCCATGGTCGCGGGCTGGAACGTCGCGGTGTGGGTCGACGCCGCGCTGTCCCTGGCCGGCGCGGTGGTGGTGGCGCTGTGCCGCGTCCCGGCGCGTGCGGGGGCGCCCGTCTCGGCCCTGCCGCGCCGTCCTCATACCTAACGAACGGCACTTTCGCCACATAGGTGCTCACGAAAGTGCCGTTCGTTAGGTCCAGGGGGGCGGGGGGCGTCAGGGCGTCAGGACGAAGGGGGCGCCCTGGTCGTCGGCGCAGACGGCCTCCGGGCCGTGGGGCGTCGCTGCCGGCGCGTCGGCCGTGCCGCCGGACTCGCGGACGGCCGCGGCCGTCGCGGCCGGGTCGTCGACCCGGAACCAGGGGACGGCCCGGGCTGTCCCGTGGCCGCCCGACAGCCCGATCATCGGGCCGGCGGCCAGCACGTGCCAGTACCCCTCCGCGGTGCCGGGGGTGAAGCGCCAGCCCAGCACCGTCCCGTAGAACGCCCTGGCCCGGACGGCGTCGGGCACCTGCAGGTCGACGTAGGCGAGCGAGCCGGGGCCGCCCGGCAGCGGCGGCGCCGAGCCCCCCAGCAGCGCGAACGGGACGCCCTGGTCGTCGACGCAGTCCGCGACCCGGCCGAAGGGCTCGTCGACCGGGTCGGCCGCGGTGCCCCCGGCGGCGCGGACCACCCCGGCGGCCGCGTCGACGTCGGGCACGAGGTAGCAGCACATGAGGCCGGTGTACGTGGCGGCGCCGAAGGTGCCGAGGCCCCGGTCGGGGATCCGCCCGTCGCGGGGCTCCCAGCCGAGGAGCGGCGCGTAGAAGGCGAGCGTGCGCGCGGCGTCCGGCGCCCACAGCGAGGCGTACACGACGTCGCCGGGCCGGGCGGCCGGCGCCGGCCGGGAGATCATCCAGCGGTGCCCGTCCGGGTCGACGACCACGCCGGTCCGACCGTAGGGGTTGTCCGCGACGGGCCGCTCCAGCCGGGCGCCGAGCGCGACCGCCGCGGCGACGGTCGCGTCCGGGTCCGCCGTCTCCAGGTGCAGTGACTGGCTCGGCCCCCCGCGGGTCACCGGCGCCTCGAGGCCCATCTCCGGGTGCTCGTCGGACAGCATGAGCACGCTGTTGCCGATCGCCACCTCGACGTGCCCGACCCGCCCGTCGGGCATGACGATCGGCTCGCCGCGGCGCGTCGCGCCGAACGCGCCGACGTAGAACTCCACGCTGGCGCGCGCGTCGACGACGGCCAGGTAGGCCGTGATCGTGTCGCGCCCATCGGCGACCGTGACGGCGGTCCCGGCGTCGCGGTGGACGCGCCACGCGTGCCCGTCCGGGTCGACGACGATGCCGCTGCGCCCGTACGGCGCGTCGGCGACGGGACGGTCCAGGCGGGCGCCCGCGGCCACCGCCGCGGCCACGACGGCGTCCGGGTCCGGCGTACCCAGGCGGATCGCGTGCCCGCTCCCGCCGCCCGAGACCGGGGCGAGCAGGCCCAGCTGCGGGTTCTCGTCCGCGAGCATGAGCACGCTGTCGCCGATCGCCACCTCGGCGTGCGCGACACGGCCGTCGGGGTCGACGAACGGCTCGGCGGTGAGCACGGCTCCGAATGCCGCGGTGTAGAACTCCACCGCGGCCCGGGCGTCCACCACCCGCAGCATCGGCGTCAGCGTGTGCAGCGCAGGGGCGGGTTCGGCGGCGGTGGGGGCGGCGGGTTCGGCGATGGTCCGGGTCATGGTGGCCTCCGGGGCGAGCAGGGCGCGTTCGAGCCGGGCGCGCAGCGCGGCGGCGAACGCGGGGTCGGGATCGGCGGACGCGGAGGGCAGCCGCAGTGCGTCCAGCGGATCGGCCATCACGCCCTCCTCTCGTACGAGCGCCGGAACGCGGCACGGGCCCGGGTGAGCAGCGCCTCGGTGGCGTGCACGGTCCGGCCGAGGACGTGCGCGACCTCGGGCACGGCCAGGCCGTCGAGGTAGCGCAGGGCCAGCGCGGCGCGGTGGTGGCCCGGCAGCTCGTCGAGGACCTCGCGGGCGAGCAGCGCGTCCAGCCGCTCGTCCCAGGGGTCCTGCGCCGGGCGGGCCGTCGAGCGGTCGTCCGCGACCGTCCGCAGCCCGCGCTCCTCGCGCTCCGCCGCCCGCCAGTGGTCGACGAGCTTGTGCCGCGCTATTCCGACCAGCCAGCCCACGGAGGGCTGCACCGGCTCGGCCCGGCGGCACGCGGCGACGGCCGCGAGGAACGTCTCCGCCGTCAGGTCCTCGGCGAGGGCCCGGCGGCCGCAGCGCGCCAGGAGGTAGCCGTAGACCTGGGGGAGCGCCGCGTCGTAGAGCTCGAGCAGCGCGGCCCCCGGGTCTGGTCGGATCCGCCCGGCGTGCACGTCCCCCCGTCGCCTCCGACGTCGGATCTCCGACGCCTGTTCACCCGATCGTCGCATCGGCCCCCGGTCGCCGACCTAACGAACGGCACTTTCGTCACATAGGTTTGTACGAAAGTGCCGTTCGTTAGGTCGGGAGACCGGCCCCGGCCGACCCCAGGAACCCCGTGTAGAGCTCCAGCCACGTCTCCTCCGCGTCCAGGAACGGGCCGTGCCCGGAGCCCTCGACGATCTCCTCCCGCACGCTGCCACCGGCCGCGGCGTAGCGGCCCAGCACCTCCCGGATCTGGGTCACCATCGGCTGCGGCGGGTAGGCGGCCGCGCCCGGCCAGTCCGGGATGACGCCCGCGGCGCCCAGCGTGCCGGCCTCCAGCGGCGAGCCGTCCGCGACGACGAGGTCGGCGCTGCCGTGCGTCCACAGCACGGGCGGCTTCTCCGCGAGGCCGACGATCCCCGTCCAGTCGCAGTACCGCGGCGAGAGCGCGTTGAGGATGCCGGAGGTGCCGGGCGCGAAGCCGGGCCAGTGCGGGGACGCCACGGAGTCGCCTGGGTAGTTCGTGTCGCCGAGGACCGTCAGCAGGATCTCGTCGACGAGCACGTCCTCGCGCGGGTCGAGGAAGCCGGGGCGGACGTAGAACCCGCGGAAGACGCTGCGCGGCGAGAACGGGCTGTCGGCGGTGCGGTCGCCCGCGCGCAGGCGCTCGACGACCTCCGGGTTGATCCCGCCGCCACCCGAGCCAGCCGCGTCCGGGTAGCACGGTGTGCCGTCCGGCTGGGTGCCGCCGTATCCGTAGGGCGAGACCGGGTCGACGAACGTCAGCGACGCCACCGGCCGGGCGAGCGCGTAGGTCGCGATCGCGGCGCCGCCGGTCGACCAGCCCAGCAGGTGCGGCGCCGCCGGCACGCCCATGGCGTCCAGCAGGGCCGCGACGTCGTCGGCCCAGTCCGCGAGCCCGCGGGTCGCGTCCAGCGGGGCGGGGTCGGAGCGGCCGAACGAGCGCATGTCCGGCGCGATCACGTGGCCGGGCAGCCTCGGCATGAGGTGCTCGAAGAACCGCCCGGTCGACAGGTTCCCGTGCACCAGCACGACCGGCGCGCCGTCCGCCGGGCCCGACTCGTAGACGTGCATCGACAGGCGCGCGGTGTCGACGCGGCGGGCCTGCACGCCGGGGAGGAGATCCACGACCGCGATCGTGGCCCTACTGTGCTGATCATGGCAATGGCGGAGAGGCTCGGGGTGGCGGTGCACGGCGGGACGCTCGCCGGGGTGGTGGCGGCCGCGCGGCGCGCCGAGGAGCGCGGCTTCGAGTCCGTCTGGACCACGGAGTTCTACGACCGCTCCGCCACCGTCTCGCTCGCCGCCATGGCCATGGCCACGTCGCGGGTCACGCTCGCCAGCGGCATCGCCTACGCGGTCGGGCGCAGCCCGCTCGTGCTGGCCGCCGAGGCCCGTGACCTCGCCGAGCTGTCCGGCGACCGGCTGGTGCTCGGCCTGGGCACCGGGACGCGGCGGATGCAGCAGGACTGGCACGGCGCCGACGGGGCGTCCCCGGCGCCGCGCGTAGAGGAGCTCGTCCCGCTGCTGCGCCGGATCTGGGCGATGGACGCGGGCGGCGTGACCCACGAGGGGCGCTTCTACCGGATGGCGCTGCGGCCGACGGCCGAGCCGGCGCCGCCCCGGGCGATCCCCGTATACCTCGCCGGGTTCAACGCCCGCATGGTCGCGGCCGCCGGCGCGGTGG
Organism: uncultured Actinomycetota bacterium; assembly: GCA_963728105.1. GTDB lineage: Bacteria > Actinomycetota > Actinomycetes > Mycobacteriales > Pseudonocardiaceae > Pseudonocardia. The sequence goes on from CAVSJZ010000043.1 coordinate 211,174, forward strand.
CCGACGGGCTGGTGGGCCACCCGATCTTCACGCGCCGCTACGTCGAGGAGGTCGTGCGCCCGGCGCTGGCCTCCGGCGCCGGCCGCACCGGCCGCGCCCCGGACGTCCCGATCGCCGGTTACGTGATCTGCTCGGTCGCCTCCGACGGCGACCGGGCCCGCCGGGACGCCGCGGCGCAGATCGCGTTCTACGTCGTGGTCCGCACGTACGCGCCCCTCGTCGAGCTGGAGGGCTTCACCGGCGAGGTGGCGACGATCCGCGAGGCGTGGTCCCGCGGCGACCACGCCGCGATGACCGCCGCGGTCACCCCGGCCATGCTGGAGCGGATGGCCGTCGCCGGCACCCCGGACGAGGCCCGCGAGCAGCTGCGCGCCTGGTCGGGGCTCTACGACCGGCTCTGCTGCTACGTCCCCAGCTTCGGGCTGACGGGCGCAGAGATCGGCGAGCGGGTCGACGCGGTGCTCGACACGTTCGGTTCGTCCGGATCATGATGGTTCGCGACGGCGCCGCCGGGCCACCTGCCGGGTCCCGCCGTCGGGGGGAGAGGAGACCGCCGTGCGGACCACCTACCGCGTCCTGGCCTGGCTGATCGTCATCGGGGTCGTGCTGCAGGCCGCGTTCATCGCGTTCGCCGTGTTCGGGCTCGGTGCCTGGATCCAGCAGGGCCACACCCTCGACAAGGCGGGCATGGACGACCACTCCGTCGACGTCACCGGCTCGCTGGGCTTCGCGCTGCACGGCATCGTCGGCCAGATGGTCATCCCGGTGCTGACGCTGGCGCTGCTCGTCGTCGCCGTCCTGGCCAAGGTGCCGGGAGGCGTGCGGCTGGCGGTCGTGCTCGTCGTGCTGGTCGCGGTGCAGGTCGGGTCAGCGATGCTCGGCGACGCCGCCCCGGTGCTGGGCCTGGTGCACGGGGTCGACGCGATGGCGATCGCCGCCGTCGCGGGCATCGCGGCTGCACGCGCGGCGCGCGCCGGCGTCCCGTCCAGCCCGGCGGCCTCCGCGAGCGTCTGAACGGCCTCGAACCGGTCCGCCGAACGGGCTGTTACCGCCCTCCGGACGCGCACTCCGTGGTGGTTGTCGCGGACCCCGCCGACTGGCACGCTCATGTGCACCAGGCGGCGGACGGCGGTTACGGGGGCGTCGCCGACCTGCCGAGTCCTGGAGGGGAACGTGCGCAGACGCATCACGTCCGTGTTCGCAGCCGCAGCCGCGTTCGGGCTGGCCGTGCTCGGCGCGCCCGCGGCCCAGGCCGCGCCGGCGTCCCCGGCGGGCGCCCCCGCCGTCCCGGCCTACCAGCCGGCTCCGGTCGCGTGGGGGCCGTGCAGCAGCGTGGTGCTGCAGCAGGCCAAGGCCGAGTGCGGCATGGTCGTCGTGCCGATGGACTACGCCGACCCCAAGGGCGCGACGATCAAGCTCGCGGTCTCCCGGGTGAAGCACAGCGTGCCGGCGGCGCAGTACCAGGGCCCGATGCTGGTCAACCCGGGCGGCCCGGGCGGTTCCGGGCTCGTCCTTTCGGTGCTGGGCCGCAACGTGGCGGCCGGCGCGGGCGCCGCCTACGACTGGATCGGGTTCGACCCGCGCGGGGTCGGCTCGAGCGTGCCCGCCCTGACCTGCCAGCCGCAGTACGCCGGCTACGACCGGCCCGACTACGACCCGGTCAAGACCCCGTCGGCGGTCGCCGCCTGGCTGGCCCGGGCGAAGAAGTACGCGCAGGCCTGCGCGAAGAACGGCCCGATCCTCCAGCACATGACGACGCTGGACGCCGTCCGCGACATGGACAGCATCCGGCTGGCCCTGGGCGCCAAGCAGATCAACTACTACGGCTTCTCCTACGGGACCTACCTCGGCCAGGTCTACGCGACGGTGTACCCGCAGAACCTGCGGCGCGCCGTGTTCGACGGCGTCGTGCGGGCGAGCGGGGTCTGGTACGCCGACAACATCGACCAGGACAAGGCGTTCCAGAAGACGATCGAGGTCTTCTTCGACTGGGTCGCCAAGCACGACGCCGTCTACCACCTGGGCACGACCGGCGCCGACGTCGAGAAGCTCTACTACGCGACGCAGGACAAGCTCCGCAAGGCGCCGGCCGCCGGCAAGATCGGCCCGGCCGAGTGGAACGACATCTTCCTGCAGGCCGGCTACTACGTCTTCGGCTGGCAGGACATCGCGTCGGTGTTCTCCCGGTACGTCAAGCAGAACGACACGGCGTCGCTGGTCGCGCTCTACGACGGCACCAACAGCATCGCCGACGACAACGGCTACGCCGTCTACCTGGGCGTCCAGTGCACCGACACGGCGTGGCCGCCGGTCGACACCATGCTCGCCGACAACACCCGCGTTGCCCGGCAGGCGCCGTTCGAGACCTGGGCCAACGGCTGGTTCAACGCCCCGTGCTCGTTCTGGCCGGCCAAGGCCAAGACCCCCGTCAAGGTCGACGGCAGCAAGGCCGGCCCGATCCTGATGATCAACGAGACGCTGGACGCCGCGACCCCGTTCGACGGCGCGCTGGAGGCGCGGGCGGCCTTCCCGAAGTCGGCGCTGGTGGAGGGCGTCGGCGGGACCACCCACGCCGGCTCGCTCAACGGCGTGGCGTGCACCGACTCGACGATCGCGACGTTCCTGGCCAAGGGCACGCTGCCCGCGCGGGTGGCGGGCAACCGCTCGGACCGGCAGTGCCCGCCGGTGCCGGAGCCCAACCCGACGGCGCTGGCGTCCGTCACGGCTCCGGCGGGGTCCGGGGCGAGCCAGGGCCACTGAGCCCGGCCCGCCCCGGCGCTGTCCCGGTCAGTACGCCGGCTGGGCGGTGGCGACCGCCTTCGGGTCCGGCCCGTAGCGGTTCGGGCCGGGCGTGCCGGCGAGCACGTAGAACACGAGCAGCACGATGCCGCCGGCCAGCGGGACGAGGCCGATGAGCAGCCACCAGCCGGTGCGGTCGGTGTCGTGCAGGCGCCGGACCGCGACCGCGAGCGACGGCAGGAGCACCGCGAGCGAGTAGAGCCCGCTCAGCAGCCCGAGTGACACGCCGAAGCTGACGCCCCCCTGACCGGACGAGCCGTGCATGGCGCCGAGGCCCAGCGCCGAGTCGATGATCTCGAGGATGAGCACGACGATCGCGTTGAACAGCGTGAACATCCAGAACTCCCGGCGGCGGGCCCGCCCGGAGAAGTCCACGTACTGCCTGAGCACCTTCAGGTACCACTGCATGACGCCCCCTGCGTGAGGTCCGTTCCGTCCTTTTCGGACGCCCAGCATCGCAGCGGGTCGGCGGCCGGAACAGGGCCTTCCGGCTCACCGGGACGCAACCGTGATCAGCCGGTCACGGGAAATGCACGTACTCGTACTCGAACGGCTTGTCGTTGATGCCCTTCTGTGGCGGTGCGATCCAGCTCGCGATCTTCCCCGGCTCGTAGACGGGACGCATCAGCGAGCGCACGTGGGTCCGGTCGGCCTCGGTGGGCAGCCACCGCGCCTCGTTGGCCGCCCAGACGTCGGGGCCGACGACGTCGCCCTTCGGCGTGACGTGGTGGCCGGCGAACAGCCCGACCTTCCGGTTGAACCCGACGTGCGGCAGCGTCAGCCGCGCGTCGACGCCCGCCTTCGCCAGGACCCGGTTCCAGCGCTTGAGCCCGGTCTGGCAGTCGGCGACGTACTCGTCGCGCAGGTCGTGGTTCAGCGCCACCAGCGCGGAGATCTCCTCGGTTCCGATGGCGCCGTCGCGCACCAGCTCGACGTGCGCGGCGTCCTCGGTGAGCACGTGGTCGTCCTTGCGGCGCTCCTCCTGCCAGCGGCCCTTGAGGCCGGCGGTGAAGTAGTTGGCCGCGTTGGTCGAGCGCTCCGAGCCGAACAGGTCGAGGCTGACCGAGTAGTGGAAGTTGACGTAGCGCTGGATGGCGTCCAGCGGGATCCCGCCGTGCGGGGCGACGTCCTCGGTGTCGTGCTCGCGCATCAGCTCGGCGGTGCGGGCCACCACGCGGTCGACACCGGTGGTGCCGACGAACATGTGGTGCGCCTCCTCCTTGAGCATGAACTCGCAGGTGCGCGACAGCGGGTCGAACGCCGACTCCTTGAGCGTCCCCAGCTGGTACTTCCCGTCCCGGTCGGTGAAGTAGGTGAACATGAAGAACGACAGCCAGTCCGGCGTCTCCTCGTTGAAGGCGCCGAGGATGCGGGGGCTGTCGAGGTCACCGGAGTTGCGCTGCAGCAGCGCCTCGGCCTCCTCGCGGCCGGTCCGCCCGAAGTAGGCGTGGAGCAGGTAGACCATCGCCCAGAGGTGGCGGCCCTCCTCCACGTTGACCTGGAAGAGGTTGCGCAGGTCGTAGAGCGACGGGGCGGTCTCGCCCAGCCGGCGCTGCTGCTCGACCGACGCCGGCTCCGTGTCGCCCTGCACGACGATCAGCCGCATGAGGTCGGCGCGGAACTCGCCGGGCACCTGCTGCCAGACCGGCTGACCCTTCTGCTCGCCGAACGCGATGGTGCGGTCCGCGTTGTGCTCGGAGAGGAACACGCCCCAGCGGTACTCCTCCATCGCGACGTGGCCGAACTGCGCCCAGCCCTCGCGCCCGACGTCGACGGCCGTGCGCAGGTAGACGTCCTGGGTCGGCACCGCCGGGCCCATCGTCTTCCACCAGTTGAGGAAGTTGGGCTGCCACGACTCCAGCGCGCGCTGCAGCTTGCGGTCGTCGGCCAGGTCGACGTTGTTGGGGATCTTCTCGGTGTAGTCGATCGACATCTGTCATACCCGCCTGCGGTCGAAGTCGGCCTTGCGGCCCGTCCCGTACTTGCGCAGCGCGCCGTCCTCACCCGAGGCGTTGGGGCGCACGAAGATCCAGTTCTGCCAGGCCGTCAGCCGGCCGAAGATGCGCGTCTCCATCGTCTCCGGCCCGACGAACCGCAGGTTGGCCTCCATGCCGGTGAGCGCGTCGGGCGACAGCGAGGCGCGCTCCTCCAGCATGATCCGCACCTCGTCGTCCCAGTCGATGTCGTCCGGGGCGTCGGTGACCAGGCCCAGGTCCAGCGCCTCCGTCGCCTCGATGCGCCGGTCGGTCTCCTGGCGCAGCTTCGCGACGGCGTCGTCCTCGCCGTAGAGCCTGCTCGCCAGGCGGGACAGCCCGTTGCCCATCGGGAACGTCCCGAAGTTGGACGCCGACAGCACGATCTGCGCGGGCTGGCCCTCCTCGCCCTCGCCCGAGACGTCCTCCATGAAGCCGTCGAGCATGTACTGCCGGTCGCTCGCCAGCGCCAGCTCGAGGAGCGCACCGGCGAAGCACGAGCCGGGCTCGATCAGCGCGACGAGCGAGCGCGAGGTGACGTCGAGGCGCTTGAGCACGCGCTTGAAGTAGTGGCGGATCTCGTTGACCAGCCAGTCCGATCCCGAGTGGCGCTCGATGACGCGCTCGAACGCGAGCGCGTCCTCGACGTCGCCCCGCGTGCGGACGACCCACGTGCCCAGCTCCGGCTCGTTGCTGCGCAACCGCAGGATCAGGTCGTCCAGCTCGCGGGTCATCGCCAGCGGCCAGAACGCCGCGCCCAGCTCGTGGACGCGCTCGACGGTCTCCGGGACGTCGCCCTCCGGCCCGAACACCGTGACGTTCACCAGCCCCGCCGCACGGTCGAACACCGCCTTCACGTGCCGGTAGGCGACGCCGTCCGCGGTCTCCTCGCGCTGCAACGGGGGCAGCGGAACGCCCGGCGCGCCCGCCGGTCGCGGCGACCGGGCGGCGGCCTCCGCGGCCCGCTCGGCGACCCGCTCGTCCCACTGCCGCTTCGGGATCACCTCGTCGACCAGCCGCCAGTCGACGGCCTGCTTCCCGCGCACGCCCTCCGCGCGGGTGGCGAACATGTCGGCACGGTCCTTGCGCACCCGTCGCTTGTCGGTGACCCGGGTGAGGCCGCCAGTGCCGGGCAGCACGCCCAGCAGCGGCACCTCTGGCAGCGAGACGGCCGAGGAGTTGTCGTCGACGAGCAGGATGCGGTCGCAGGCCAGGGCCAGCTCGTAGCCTCCGCCGGCCGCCGTGCCGTTGACCGCGGCGATCCACGTCTGGCCGGAGTTCGCCGTGGCGTCCTCGATGCCGTTGCGGGTCTCGTTGGTGAACTTGCAGAAGTTCACCTTCCACGGGTGGCTGGACTGCGCGAGCATCCGGATGTTGGCGCCCGCGCAGAAGTTGCGGTCCTTCGCGCTGGTCACGACGACGGCCTTGACGCCGGGATGCTCGAACCGCAGCCGCTGCGTCGCGTCGTAGAGCTCGATGTCGACGCCGAGGTCGTAGCTGTTCATCTTCAGCTCGTAGCCCGGGACGATCCCGCCGTCCTCCGCGACGTCGAGGCGCAGGTAGGCGACCTCCCCCTGGACGTCCAGGGTCCAGTGGCGGTAGCTGGACGGTTCCGCGTCGAACGACACGACCGGGTCGGGATCGGCGGAGCTCGCCATCGGGCCTCCTCGGGGTTGCGCCACACTCTACAAGTTGACGTCCTTGCGTGCCAGATGTGTAGAACGATTGGCGCCGAACGGTCGGACCTCACTGGCACCGTGCCACCACGAGCCCCGCGACGACACCGGAAGGAGGACGACCGTGGCAGAGCCCGTGCCCCCGGCCGGTGACCTGCTGCTCGACCACGGCGGACCGTGGAGGAGAGGTGGCGCTCCTCGCGCTGCCCGAGCGCCCCGGATCGAGCTCGTCGACGGCGGTCTGCTCGTGAGCCCGCGGGGGGCCGGCCCCACCAGCGCCTGTCCTCCCGGCTGTGGATGGCGCTCGGTTTCGGCCGCACCGGAGGCGTTCGAGGAGTCCGAGGCGGTCGACGTCCGGGTCGGTGCCGGGCGCATCCTCGTCCCGGACCTCGCCCGCACCGCCACGCCGGGCTCGCACCGCGCTCGTCGCGCCCGCACCCCCGCCTCGACACCGGTGCCGCCACCACGACGACGGTGCGGCCAGAACCCGGCCGGCCCGCACGGCCCGCACCGCCACGCGCGGCCCGCACCGCGACGCCGGGCCCGCACCGCCACGCGGGGCCCGCACCCGCCACGCCGGGCCCGCACCGCCACGCCGGGCCCGCACCGCCACGCCCGGCCCGCACCGACGTCCCCGGCTCACACCGACCGGCCGCCGCCGAAGCGGCCGGAGCCGGGGCGCCGGCCGCCGTCAGCCCTGGGCCTGCCCCACGTCCTCGGCCGTGAGCGCGACCGGCTCCCGCTCCGCAGCGGCCAGCGCCCGCAGCCGGAACCGCTGGATCTTGCCGGTCGCGGTCTTGGGCAGCTCGTCCACGGTGACGACCCGGCGCGGCCGCTTGAACGCCGCCAGCCCGGCCCGGCAGAACGTGATGACCTCCGCCTCGTCGAGCGCTGCCCCCGGTCGTGGCACGAGGTAGGCGACCGGCTTGTCGAGGCCGTCCTCGTCGGGCACGCCGATGACGACGGCCTCGGCCACACCGGGATGCTCCAGCAGGCGCGACTCGACCTCGGCGGGGGCGACCCAGATGCCGCCGACCTTGAGCACGTCGTCGGCGCGACCCAGGCACCGCCAGCTCCCGTCGGCCCCGCGGACGTACTGGTCACCCGTCCGCATCCACTCGCCGTGGAACACCGCGCGGTTGACGTCGGTACGGCACCAGTAGCCCGTGCAGAGCGACTCGCCCGCGACGTAGAGCATCCCTGGCTCGTCGGGTTCGTCGATCACCGAGCCGTCTGGCCTGCGCAGCTCGACCCGGTAGCCGGGCACCGGGAACCCCGACGTGCCGGGCACCACCTTGCCGGCGACGTTGGAGATGAAGATGT
>CAVSJZ010000044.1:0-15711 GCA_963728105.1 uncultured Actinomycetota bacterium
TTCTGTCCTCCTTGGTTCCAGTTGGTGTCTGCACCCGCCGGCCCAGCCGCGGCAGGATCTCGCGGCACAGCGCGTGCCACGGCACGTAGTTCGAGTTGTGCTCCATCGTCGTCGTGACGATGTTGTCGCCGTCGCGGAACTCCGTGAGCAGCGCGTACATCACCGCGTTGTGCGCCTCGGTGGTGTTGCGCGTGACGACGACGTTGTTGCGGCCCGGCGCGCCGACGAAGCGCGCGATGTCGTCGTAGGCGGACTCGAACCGCGCGGTCGTGCGCCGCGACGCGGTGGACTGGCCGCGGTGGACGTTCTCGTAGTCGGGGGCCAGCCGCCGGTAGAGCTCCAGCAGCTCCACCGGCGGCTGGGTGCTGGCCGCGTTGTTGGTGACGACGCGGCCGGCCCTCGGGAACAGGAAGTGCCGCCGGACGGCGCGGACGTCGATCGGGTCGCCGCTCACGGCCGCGCTCCCGTCCCGGCGGGCGCCCCCGCGCGCCGGCTCCGTGCGAGCAGGGCGACCGGCAGGAGGAACCAGTGCCCCGCCGCGCAGTCCAGGCGGACGTGCTCGACCGGCCCGTCCGTGCTCTCCAGCACCGGCCGCCGGTCGACGGCGGCGCCCGCCCCGCACTGCGGGCAGCTCGTGGTGTCCATCGCGTCCTCCCCGTCGTCGCGACCCGGTCAGCGGCGCAGCAGCCGGCGGAGCGTCTTGCCGGCCGGCGACGTCGGGATCGCGTCCACGAACTCGACGGCGGTCAGCCGCTTGTGCGGGGCGACCCGCTCGGCGACCCACGCCAGCACGTCCGCTGCGGCGACCGGCCCGGCTCCCGGCGCCCGCACGACGAACGCCTTCGGTCGCTCGCCCGCCCGCTCGTCCGGCACGCCGACGACGGCGGCCTCGGCGATGCCCGGGTGCGTGCGCAGGAGCGCCTCCAGCTCGGCCGGTGCGACCTGGAACGCCTTGACCTTGATCAGCTCCTTGACGCGGTCGACGACGAACAGCGCGCCGTCGGGCTCGATGCGGGCGATGTCGCCGGTGTGCAGCCAGCCGTCGGGGTCGATCGTCGCCGCCGTGGCGTCGCCGTGGTTGCGGTAGCCCACCATCACGGCCGGGCTGCGCAGCCACAGCTCGCCCTCCTCGCCCGGTCCGAGGTCGGCACCGGTGACGACGTCCACCACGCGGGCGGTGACGCCGGGCGCCAGCTTGCCCGCGGAGCCGGGGACGACCGGGACGCCCTGGGGCCACAGTGCCGCGACGGCCGTCACCTCCGTCATCCCGTAGCCCTGCGGGATCGGGCGCCCGAGGCGCTGCGTGCAGGCCTCCTGCAGCCCGGCCCCGAGCGGTGCGGCACCGCACCCGACCCACTCCAGCGAGGAGAGGTCGTAGCGGTCGACGGCGGGGTGCTTGGCCAGCGCCAGCACGATCGGCGGCACGACGATCATCGCCGTGATCCGGTGCTCCTCGATCAGCCGCAGCATCGCCTCGATGTCGAAGCGCGGCAGCGTCACCACCGTGGCGCCGGCGTGCAGGGCGTTGTTCGCCACGACCGAGAACCCGGTGGCGTGGAAGAAGGGCGCGACCGCGAGCACGCGGTCGGTCGGGCGGAACGGGTTGATCCCCTGCTGCTGCACGACGTTCGCGACGAGCGCGCGGTGGGTCAGCATGACGCCCTTGGGCAGGCCGCTGGTCCCGCTGGAGAACGGCAGCAGCGCGAGGTCGACGGCGGGGTCGAGCGCGACCGGCGGCGGGGTGTCGCCGTGCGCGCACAGGTCGTCGAACGCGAGGGTGCCCGGGACCGGCGGCCCGTCGAGCAGCACGATCCGGGCGTCGACGCCGGACCGCTCGACCCCGGCGATGGCGGCGGGCAGGAAGGCCGGGGTCGTCACGAGGAACGCCGCCGCCGAGCCGGCGACGTGGGCGCCGACCTCGTCGGGGGTGTAGAGCGGGTTGACGCCGGTGACGACGCCCCCCGCGGTCACCGCGCCGTACGCCGCGACGAGCCACTCGGGCCGGTTGGGCGCCATGACCGCGACGACGTCGCCCTTGTCCAGGCCGAGCGCGGCGAACCCGGCGGCGACCCGGTCGGTGGCCGCGGCCAGCTCCGCGCGGCTCCACGTCCGGCCGGTCGCGCCGTCCACGAGGGCAGGACCGTCCACGAGGGCAGCGCCGTCCACAAGGGCAGCGCCGTCCACAAGAGCAGGGCCGTCGCCCCGGCCGCCCTGCCCGAGGACGAACGCGGGAAGCGGGAGGTCCGGTATCACCGGGTCGGGCCACTCGCTCCTGAACACCGTGGCCGGGCCGCGGCTCGCGCTCGCGATGGTCGTCGTCATGGTGGATGCCCTCCCCCGTCGTCGGTGACCAGGGTGCGGCGCCGCCGGGGCACCGGGCATGAGGGACGGCCCCCCAGAATTCGGACGGGTGGCCTCTGGTGGAAGGGCCGGGGGATGGCGAGGGTGGGGATCGTGGAGCCGACGGCCGCCGGCGCTCCGCTGCTGGAGCGCGAGCAGGAGCTCGCCGCGGTCGCGAGCGCCGTCGACGCGGCGGCGGCCGGGCACGGCGGGCTCGTCTGGGTCGAGGGGCCCGCCGGCATCGGCAAGACGTCGCTGCTGCGCGCCGCGGCCGAGCACGCCCGCGCGCGCGGGATGCGGGTGCTGTCGACGCGCCCGGGCCCGTTGGAGAACGAGCTCGCCTTCGGCGCGGTGCGGGGCCTGTTCGAGGCGGCCGTGACCGCGCGGCCGGACCTCCTCGCTGCGGGGCCCGCGCGGCTGGCGGCCCCGGTCGTCACGCTGACCGGGGCCGACCAGGGACCGGGCCTTTCGGCCGAGCGGCTGCACGGGCTGTACTGGCTGACCGTCGCGCTCTCGGACGAGACGCCGCTGGCGCTGCTCGTCGACGACGTCCAGTGGGCCGACGAGCCGTCGCTGCGGGCGCTGACCTACCTCGCGCGGCGGATCGAGGAGCTGCCCGTCGTCATCGTGGCGGCCTCGCGGTCGGACGTCGCCGCTGAGCTGTCCGCGACGCTGCGCGAGGACCCCGCGACCGTCGTGCTCACGCCCGCACCGCTCTCCCGCGACGCCTGCGAGCAGCTCGTCCGCGCCGAGCTGGGCGACGCGACCCCCGCCTTCCTCGACGCCTGCCACGACGCGGCCGCGGGCATCCCCCTGCTGGCCAAGTCGCTGGGCGCGGCGCTGCGCGACGACGGCGTCGCCCCCGACGAGTCGGGCCTTGCGGACGTGCGGCGGCACGCGCAGGCGATCGTCGCGACGTCGGTGCTCATCCGGCTGCGGCACCTGCCCCCCTCTGCGGGGGCGCTCGCCAGGGCCGTCGCGGTGCTCGGCGGCGACGCCGCGCTGCGCCACGCCGCCCGGCTGGCCGGTCTCGAGCCCGACGCCGCCCTCGACGCGGCCGACACACTCGTCGGCGCGCAGCTGCTCGCGCCGGGCCGGCCGCTGGCGTTCACCCACCCGCTGGTCGCTGAGGCGGTCGTCGCGCACATGAGCGTCGCCGAGCGGCACCGCGGGCACCTGCAGGCCGCGCGCTGCCTCACCGCGGTGGGGGCCGACCCGGAACGGGTGGCGGCGCACCTGCTGGCCCTCGAGCGGCTGGGCGACCCGTGGGTCGCCACCCGGCTGCGGACGGCCGCCGCGGCCGCGCTGGCCAAGGGCGCGCCCGATACGGCGGTGGCGTACCTGCAGCGCGCCGTCGCCGAGCCCGCCGCGCCCGCCGACATGGCGGGCACGCTCGTCGAGCTCGGCACGGCCCAGCTCGGCGCGAACCGGCCGGAGGGTTTCGCGACGCTGCGCCGGGTGGCCACGGAGACGACGGACCCGGTGCTCGCGGCCAGGGCCGCGCTGGCGGCTTCGCACGCGGCGCGCAACGGGGACAGCTACGGCGCGGTCGAGGACATCGTCGTCGCGGCGGCGACGGGGCTCGCCGGGTCGGCGCCGGAGCTGCTCGCGGCGCTGCACTCGGAGCTGGCGCTCGCCGGGCGGATCGGCCGCGGCCCGGCGTACCCGACGATGGAGCGCGTCTGCGACCTCGCCGAGCGCGCGACCGCCGCGGGGGACGAGGCACGGGGCCTGGTCCTGCGGCTCGCCGCGCTCGGCGTGGGTCGCGACCCGGCCGTCCACCCCGACGCCGGCCCGCTCGCCGTCCGGGCGGCGGCGAAGGTCGCGGGACGACCGCCTCCCGACGTCAAGACGCTCGTCGCGATCTGCATGACGCTGATCCCGACCGAACGGCTGCAGACCGCGCTGGGCCTGGTCGACACCGTGCTCGACGCCGCCCGTCGCGAGGGGCGGATGCAGACCTTCGGCGCCGCGGCGTCCATGGGCTCGGTGATCGGCTACCGGCTCGGCAGGCTGCGGGAGGCCGAGGAGGACGCCCGACTGGCCGCCCGGCTCGTCGTCACGCCGATGCAGCGGCGCCACCCGCTGGCCTGGCTGCTGCACTGCCTCGTCGAGGGCGGCAGGCTCGACGACGCGGAGACCGAGATCGCCTTCGGCGAGACCGCGGTGACGAGCGCCCAGCTGCTGATGGCGCGCGGGCGGCTGCGGCTCGCGCAGGACCGCCCGGCCGAGGCGCTCGACGACCTCACCCGGTGCGGGGGGCGCCTCGCGGCGGGGAACTGGACGCACCCGAACCACCTGCCGTGGCGGGCGTGGAGCGCCGTCGCGCTGCTGCGCATGGCCCGGGAGGACGAGGCGCGGGCCGCCGCGGCGGGCGCGCTAGCCGAGGCGCGCGCGCTCCCCGCGGACCGCGCGCGCGAGTGCGCCCGGCCGGAAGGGGTCGCGCTGTGGGCGTCCGGGCTCGTCGGGCGCTCGGCCGAGCTGCTCGCCGAAGCCGTCACCGTGCTCGCCGGCGTCCCGGCGCCGGTGGAGCGCGCGCGGGCCCTCGTCGACCTCGGCGCGACGCTGCGGCGGGCCAACCGCCGCACGGACGCCCGCGCGGCGCTGGAGGAGGCGCTGCAGCTCGCCCACGGCTGCGGCGCCGGTGGGCTGGTCGCGGAGGCGACCGCCGAGCTGGCGGCGGCCGGGGTGCGCCCGCGCCGGCCCGCCGTCACCGGCCCGGACGCGCTCACCCCCACCGAGCGGCGGATCGTCGAACGGGCCGCGGCGGGGGCGTCGAACCGCGACATCGCGCAGGCGCTGTTCGTCACGCCCAAGACCGTCGAGAACCACCTCGGCAACGCCTACCGCAAGCTGGGCGTCTCGGGCCGGGGCGAGCTGGCCGGCGTGCTGGGCGTCGCGCGCTGAGCGGCGGCCGCCGGCGTTCGAAGGTATGTTCGGGCGCATGAGCACGGAGCCGATGCGCAACCCCGAGAAGGAGCCGGACGAGTGGGTCACCGGCGAGGAGCCCATGACCGGCCCCCAGCAGTCCTACCTGCAGACGCTGGCCCAGCAGGCCGGCGAGCCCGCGCCGCCGGACGACCTGACGAAGGCCGACGCGTCCAAGCTCATCGACGAGCTGCAGGAGCGGTCCGGGCGGGGCGGCTGAGCCGGTCACGGACGTTCGTCCGGACGGCGGCAACTACCGTCGAGTAGGCGCGGACTAGCGACGTCCGGCCCGCCTTCATCTAGCGTTCACGTCCTCATCTGCGACAGCGAGGACGGCGTGACGGTGGTGCTGGAGGGGCCCGGCGGGCGGTACGAGCTGGCCGAGACCGCGCGGATGCCCGCATGGTCGGCAGTGGACGGGTTGGCCGCGGCCGGCCCGGACGAGCACGAGGTCGAGACGACCTGGTTCGACACCGCGGGCCAGCGGCTCGCCGCGGCCGGGGTGGCGCTGTGGTGCCGCCGCGGCGGCGCCGAGCCGGGCTGGGGGGTGTCGCTGCCCGAGCCGGTAGGGGAATCGCTGCGGGTCGGGTTCGCCCGCGGCGAGGCGAAGCGGCGCACCCCGCAGCCGCCCGCCGGGCTGGTCGCGCTGCTGCGGGCCTTCACCCGTGACGAGCCGGTCGCGCCGGTCGCGCGGGTCCTGACCGAGCACCGGTCCTGGCGGCTCTCCGACGGCCGGGGCGGCGAGGTCCTCACGATCGTCGAGGAGCGGTCGGGCGGCGACACCCTCGGCCCCTCCACGACCCGCCGCGAGTGGCGCGAGGTCGACCTGCGCCCCGGCGGGAGCGGGGACGGGGAGCTCGTCCGCGCCGTCGAGCGGCGGCTGCGCAAGGCCGGTGGGAAGCGCCGCGCCGCGCGCTCCCCGCTGGCCCGCACCCTCGGCCGGCGCCTCGGACCCCGCCCGGCGTCCGTCGACCGCGGGTCGGACCTCGGCACGGCCCTGCTGGCCTACCTGCGCGAGCAGGCCGCCGCGCTGGCGGCCCACGACCCGGCCGTGCGCCGCGACCTGGCGGACGCGGTGCACCAGATGCGGGTGGCGACGCGCCGCCTGCGCAGCGCGCTCCGCGCCTACCGCGACGTGCTGGAGCCGGGCGCGACGGGGCCGCTGGACGGCGAGCTGCGCTGGATCGCGTCGGTGCTCGGGCCCGCCCGCGACGCCGAGGTGCTCGAGGAGCGGCTGCGCGGCGCGGTCGCCGCGCTGCCGTCCGAGCTCGTGCTCGGTCCGGTCGACGCCCAGCTCACCCGGTACTTCGCGGCCCGCGCGGCCGCGGCGCGGGCCGAGATCCTCGCGGCACTCGACGGTGAGCGGTACCTGACGCTGCTGGCCGACCTGGACGCGCTGCTGGCCGACCCGCCGCTGACCGGCCGGGCGACGGTCCGCGGCCGGCGGAACGTCGCCGCGGTCGTCGCCCGCGCCCACCGCCGGGTGGACCGCGCCCTGGACGCCGCGCTGCGCGAGCCGCCCGGCGAGGACCGCGACCTGGCCCTGCACGCCGCGCGCAAGGCGGCCAAGCGCCTGCGCTACGCGGTCGAGGTCGCCGCGCCCGTACTCGGCAAGCGGGCCCGCAGCCTGCTGCCGCCGCTCAAGCAGCTGCAGGACGTGCTCGGCGACCACCAGGACGCCGCGGTCAGCATGCCGGTGCTGCGCGAGCTGGGCGCGCAGGCCGGCACGGAGGGCGGCAACGGGTTCACGTTCGGCCTGCTCTACGCCCACGCCGCCGCGCCGGCGCCGGAGGCCGACCTGCGGGAGCGCCGCGCGACGCTGGACGCCGCCGTGGGCCGCCTGCCGGGCTGCTAGGCCCGCAGCGTCAGGACCGTGATCTCGCTGGGCGCGAACACGCGCAGCGGCGGGCCCCAGAACCCGGTGCCCCGGCTCGTGTAGAGCAGCGTCCGCTCGCCGTGGCGCGACAAGCCGGCGACGACCGGCTGCTGGACCCGGACCAGCAGGTGGAACGGCCAGATCTGGCCGCCGTGGGTGTGGCCGGAGACCTGCAGGTCGACGCCGGCCTCGGCGGCACCGGTCACCTGGACGGGCTGGTGGGCGAGCAGCAGCACCGGCAGGCCCGGGTCCGCGCCGTCCAGCGCGGCGGCGAGGTCCGGCCCGTTGCCGGGCGCGTGGCCGGCGCCCGTCGGGTCGTCGATGCCCGCGACGACCAGCCGGTCGCCGCCTCGCTCGAGCACCGCGTGCTCGTTGACGAGCGGCCGCCAGCCCAGCTCGCGCATGTGCCCGACCCAGGGCTCCGCGCCGGAGTAGTACTCGTGGTTGCCGGTGATGTAGTAGCGGCCCAGCCGCGCCCGCACGTCGGCCAGCGGGCGGACCTGCCCTCCGCGGGCGGCGACGGAGCCGTCGGCGAGGTCGCCCGCGTGCACCGCGACGTCGGCGTCGAGGCCGTTGACGCGCTCGACGACCCGCCGCGACCAGCGGGACCGGTCGATCGGCCCGAAGTGGGTGTCGGTCAGCACGACCACGCGCAGCCCGTCGAGCCCGGCGCCGAGCCGGCGCAGCACGACCTCGCGCTCCCGGACCCGGGGCACCCGGCTGGCCTCGACCAGGCCGTACCCGAACCCCCTGTCACCCGACCGGACGACGCCCGCCGCCGCCGGCGACGTTGTGGTGCAGGAGCACCCGCTGCTCCCCCAGCAGCCGCGCCCGGCCGCCCGCGTCGCCGCCGGCGTGCGCGGCCCGGAACGCGGCGATCTTGCTCAGGCGCGCGGCCGCGGACCAGGTGTGGGCGCGTTCGGTGTGGCGCGCCGACCAGGGCCGGGGCCACCGGCGGGTCCGCAGCTCGCGGCGGCGGCACGCGCCGGCGACGGCGGAGAGCCGCGCGGGGTCGGCGTCCAGCGCGACGAGCAGTGCCCGCGCGTACCGCCCGGCGAGGGCCTCGGCCGCGGCGTCCGGCTCCTGGCGCAGGCGGACGGCCAGCCGCCACGCCCGTCCGACGTCGCCGCGGGGAGTCACCCGGCCACGCTAGGGGCCGGCAGGCCTCGGGCACGGGAGGTTCCGCGCGAACTGCTGCCGTCCATCGGGTGACCAGCGGGTGACCGTCCGTCCACACCGGACTGGCCCGAAAGGGTGAACTGTCCACTGGGGAGGAAACACTTCCGAGTGGATCACGATGTGCCCGGTGAAGTGACAGAAGCCACTCCCGAGAGGACTCCCCAGTGAGCTGCCACGAGCCGAAGCACAAGCACCACCACAAGCACCACCATCCACCACCACCACTGCCCGCCGCCGCCCCCGCACTGCGGCGGCCACGACCACGACGGCTGGAAGCCGAAGAAGCCCGTCCACCGGCCGCTGCACGCCTGGAACGTCGTCAAGTAGCCGCACGGCGACCGGCCCCGCTCCCGCCTCGGGTGGGCGGAGCGGGGCCGTCGCACGTCCGGGGTCAGGCGGGCGTCGCCAGCAGCTCCCCGAGGTACTGGTCGACCTGCGGCATGTAGGTCGGCGCGACCCCGAACAGCGCGAGGTGGCCCAGCGGGTCGGAGATGACGCGCAGCTCGCTGCCCTTGACCTGCTCCTGCTCGGCCTTGCAGTCCCGGACGGGGAAGAACATGTCCTCGTCGATCGGCATCACGAACGTCTTCGCCGTGATCCGGCCCAGCGCCGCCTCCAGGTCCTCGCCGGCGAGCCGCGCGACGTCCCCGCGCTGCCACTTCCACGCCATGCTCAGCAGGTCGTTCGGGTCCATCACCGTGAAGTACGGCTCCAGGAAGCCCTCGATGAAGGCCTCCTTCGACTCGAACTCCAGCGCCCGCCACAGCTCCTGCTTCCAGAACTCCGTCGAGAAGCCCATCACCGCCCAGATCCCGGCGTGCCGCTTCAGGCCGGTGACGACGTCCTCGTTCGACGCGTACTCACCGCCGTTCCAGCCCGGGTCGGACATGATCGCCTCGTTGAGGGCCTTCGTGTAGAGGAAGTCGTGCGGGGTGTTCTGCGCGGTCCCGGCGATCGGCGCGGCGCGCAGCACCTTCTCCGGGAACCGCACGGCCCACTCGTAGGTCTGCTGGGCGCCCATCGAGCCGCCGACGACGAGCTGCAGCGTCTCGATCCCGAACTCCTGGCGCAGCAGCCGCTCCTGCGCGACGACGTCGTCGCCGATCCGCACGTGCGGGAACTTCGACATCGCCAGTCCGGCGTTGGGGCCGTCGGCGTTGTGCGGGGACACCGACAGCCCCGAGCCGATCTGGTCGATGCAGACGATGAACCAGCGCGACGGGTCGAGCGCGTGGCCCTCTCCGACGTAGACGTCGCGCCAGATCTGGTGGGTGCCCGAGTACCAGGTCGTGATCAGGATCGCGTTGTCCTTGGCGTCGTTGAGCGTGCCCCAGGTCGTGTACGCGAGCCGGCAGTCCGGGATCTCCCCGCCCTCCTCCAGCTCCAGCCGCCCGATCGAGGCGACCTCGTAGTCGCCGTGGAACTCGTGGCCGTAGAACGGGTTCTCGATCACGTCGGGGTCTCCTGTCCGGTCGGAGGTGGTGCGCGGGCGGCGTCGCCGTCACCCTGGTGGGCGACGCGCGTCACCGGATGTCCCAAAGTCGGACAGGCGGCGGACGCGCGGCGACCGCATCGTGTGACGGGGCACGCGGGGGAGGTGTGGACGTCATGGGCGACGTCGCCGACCACCGGTTCCTGCTCGCGACCGCGCGGGCGGGCTTCCTGGAGGGCCTCGACCGCGACCTGCGCGGCGTCCCCGACCACGTCGCGGCGTCGTGGCGGCGCAGCGTGCAGAGCGGCGTCCGGCCGCACGTCGTGACGTCGGAGTACCACACCGACCTCGACCTCGAGTCCCGGCTCGTCCGCTGCGCCCAGCCGGTGATCGAGCGGCTCGTCGAGCAGATCGGCGACATCCCGCTGTGCGTCGCACTGACCGACAACCGCGCGCGCCTGCTGGCCCGCCGCGACAGCAACTCCTGGTTCGGGCGCGTCGCCGACCGCGTCTACTTCGCGGCCGGCTTCGACTACGCAGAGGGGGCCGTCGGGACCAACGGCGTCGGCACCGTGCTGGAGTTCGGCGAGTCCGTGCACATCGTCGGGCCCGAGCACTTCGTCGACACCCTGCAGCCCTTCGCCTGCGCCGGCGCGCCCGTCCACGACCCGTTCACCGGACGCGTCGAGGGCGTGCTCGACATCAGCTGCCTCGCCGAGCACTCGACGCCGATCCTGCACTCGCTGGTCCGCTCGGCCGCAGCGCAGATCGAGCACGACCTGCTGGTCGACCGCAACCTCCTGCAGCAGGCGCTCTTCGACGCCTACACCCGCGTCGACGCGCGCAGCCGGCTGGCGGTACTGGCCGTCGGGCAGCGCACGGTCATGGCGAACACGCCGATGCAGGCGCTGCTCGACGCGGGCGACCGCGAGGTCCTGCGCGATCACGTGCGCTTCCTCATGCAGCGCCACGCGACCGTCGACGACCGGGTCGACCTGCCGTCGGGGACGCGCGTGCGCCTGCGGGGCTCGGCCGTCACCGTCGGCGACGACGTGGCCGGGATGGTCGGGGTCGTCACCCTCGCCGACGCCGTCCCGGAGGCGGCGCCCGCACCGCCCCACCCGCGCGGCCGGCCGCGCCGCACGGCCCCCGGCGCGTGTCCGGCGTGGCAGGCCGCCGCGGCGACCGTGCGGGACGCGCTGGCGGCCGGCCAGGCGGTCCTCGTCATGGGCGAGCCGGGGACGGGCCGGTTCACGTTGCTGGCCGACCTCTGGGCCCGCACGCAGGCGGGCGGGCGGGCCGTGCCGGTCGCCGCGGAGGCGCTGGAAGCCGACCCGCGCGGCGCGGTCGCCGCGCTGCTGGCGTCCGGTCCCGGCCCCGTCCTGCCCGTCCTGCGCGACATCGACCGGCTCTCCCCCACCGCCGTCGACGCGCTGCTGGCCGCGCTCGCCGCGCACGCGGACGCCGTCCCGCTGCTGGCCGCGACCCGCACCGAGCCCGGCCCGGACGGCTCCCACCACGACGCGCTACTGACGTGGTTCCAGACCTCGGCCGTCGTGCCGCCGCTGCGCACCCGTTCCGCGGACCTGCCCGCTCTCGCCGCGACCCTGCTCGCCGACCTGGCGCCCCACCGCGACGTGCGGCTGTCCCCGGAGGCACTGCGGCTCCTGCGTCGCCACAGCTGGCCCGGCAACATCGCCCAGCTGCGCGATGCGCTCGCCGCGGCGCTGTGCCGGCGGCCCGTCGGCCGCGTCGAGCCGTCCGACCTGCCCGAGTCGTGCCAGAGCGCGCCGCAGGGCGCGCTGCGGCCCGTGGACCGGATCGAGCGCGACGCGATCGTCGCGGCGCTGCGCGAGGCGGGCGGCAACCGCGTGGCCGCGGCCACCGCGCTCGGCTTCGCCCGCTCGACGCTCTACCGCAAGATCCGCCAGTACCGGATCACGGACTAGCGTCCGTCCCGTTTTGGGACACCTCCCGGCCGTGGGACGCCGCCCACGATGGCTGCACCGCACGGCAGACACTTGGGAGGGCACGACGATGACGTCCGCGACCGACTCCGCCACCGCTACCGCCGGGACGACACTCGAGCTCGACGCCGTCGTCCTCGGCGCGGGCGTGGCCGGGCTCTACCAGCTCCACCAGCTGCGCGAGCAGGGCCTGCGCGTGCGCGCCTACGACGCGGCCGGGGACGTGGGCGGGACCTGGTGGTGGAACCGCTACCCGGGCTCGCGCTTCGACTCCGAGGGCTACATCTACCAGTACATCTTCGATGAGAAGCTCTACACGGACTGGAGCTGGAGCGAGAAGTTCCCCGGCCAGCCCGAGATCGAGCGCTGGCTGCACTACGTCACCGACCGGCTGGACCTGCGCCGCGACATCCAGTTCTCGACGCGCATCGAGAGCGCGCACTTCGACGAGGACCGCGGCCGCTGGACGGTCCGCACGGACCGCGGCGACGTCATCGACACCCAGTTCTTCGTCTCCTGCGCCGGGATGCTCTCGGCGCCGCTGACCGGCCAGTTCGAGGGCCAGGACAGCTTCCGCGGGCAGCTGGTCTACACCTCGTCCTACCCGGAGCACCTCGACGTCGCCGGCAAGCGCGTCGGCGTCGTCGGGATCGGGGCGACCGGCATCCAGGTCATCCAGACCATCGCCGACCAGGTCGGGCACCTGACCGTCTTCGCCCGCACGCCCCAGTACGTCCTGCCGATGAAGAACCCGAGCTACTCCGCGGACGACCAGGCCGGCTACCACGGGCGGTTCGCCGAGCTCCGCGACACGATCCCGCACACGTTCACCGGGTTCGAGTACGACTTCCAGTTCGCCTGGGCCGACCTCACACCCGAGCAGCGCCGGGCCCACCTGGAGGCGGTCTACCAGGACGGCTCGCTCAAGCTGTGGCTCGCCGGGTTCGCCGAGATCTTCTTCTCCGAGGACGTCAGCGAGGAGGTCTCGGAGTTCGTCCGGGACAAGATGCGCGAGCGGCTCAAGGACCAGCGGCTGATCGACATCCTGGTGCCGACCGACTACGGGTTCGGCACCCACCGGGTGCCGCTGGAGCGCGGCTACCTGGAGGTCTACCACCGCGAGAACGTCGAGCTGGTCGGCGTGCGCGACAACCCGATCGCCCGGATCCGCCCGGAGGGCATCGAGCTGGCCGACGGCACCGTGCACGAGCTGGACGTGATCATCCTCGCCACCGGGTTCGACGCCGGCACCGGCGCACTGACCCGCATCGACATCCGCGGGCGCGGCGGCCGGTCGCTGCCCGACGAGTGGCACCACGACATCCGCACGACGATGGGGCTGATGGTCGAGGGCTACCCGAACCTGCTGACGACGGCCGTCCCGCTCGCCCCGTCCGCGGCGCTGTGCAACATGACCACCTGCCTCCAGCAGCAGACGGAGTGGATCACCGACGCGATCCGCAGCGTCCGCGAGCAGGGCAAGTCGGTCATCGAGCCGACGAAGGAGGGCGAGGACGCCTGGGTCGCCCACCACGACGAGGTCGCCGACTCGACGCTCGTGACCAAGACCGTCTCCTGGTACATGGGGTCGAACGTGCCGGGCAAGCCGCGGCGGCTGCTGTCCTACATCGGCGGTGTCGGCGCCTACCGGGAGAAGTGCGACGAGGAGGCGGCCGCCGGCTACCCGGCGTTCAGACTGACCTGACGACCGCCGCCCCGCCCCCCGCCGCCCCGCCCGGGCCGCCATATGGTTCCAGGTGGCTGTCCCCGGCGCCTTCATGGCAGCCTTCTGGATCCATATGGCCGAGGATGCGGGGGTCGGGAGCGGCGTCGGGCTGGGGCGGGGCGGGCTGCGGCGGGTGCTCGCGGTCCTGTGCGTCACCGAGATCACCAGCTGGGGCGTGCTCTACTACGCGCTGCCGGTGCTGGCCGGGACGATCGGCGCCGCGACGGGCTGGTCGGTCCCGGCGGTCGTCGGAGCGTTCTCGGCGGGGCTGGTGGTGTCCGCGCTGGTCGGGATCCCGGTCGGGCGGCTCCTGGACCGGGCCGGGCCGCGGACGGTCATGACGGCCGGCTCGGTGCTCGCCGTCCCGGCGCTCGTGGTCGTCGCGCAGGCGCGGACGTACCCGGTGTTCGTCGCGGGCTGGCTGCTGGCGGGCGTCGCGATGGCCGGCACGCTCTACCCGCCGGCGTTCGCGGCGCTGACCCGCTGGTGGGGGCCGCGGCGGGTGGCGGCGCTGACCGGGCTGACCCTCTCGGGCGGCCTGGCCTCGACGGTCTTCGCGCCGTTCGCCGCGGCTCTGCTCGGGCCGCTGGGCTGGCGGGGCACGTTCCTCGTGCTGGCCGGGATCGTCGGCGTCGTGACGGTCCCCGCCCACGCGCTGGGCCTGCGCGGCCCGTGGCCGCCCGCCGAGCAGCCGGCGCACGGCCACCCCGACGGCGCGGCGGCGAGGGTCGCGCGGAGCCGGCCGTTCGTCCTGCTCGCGGCCGCGGTCACGGCGGGTGCGTTCACGGCGTTCGCCATCGTCGTCAACCAGGTCCCGCTGCTCGAAGGGCGCGGGATGTCGACCACGGCCGCGGCCTGGGCGCTCGGCCTGGGCGGGGTCGGCCAGGTCGCCGGCCGGCTCGGGTACCCGGTGCTCACGCGGCGGCTCGGGGTCCGGGCGCGGACCGTGGCGATCCTCGCGCTGGCGGGCCTGTGCGCCGCCGTCCTCGCCGCCCTGCCCGGGCCGGCGCCCGCCCTCGTCGCCGCGGTCATGGTGACGGGCGCCGTCCGCGGGGTGTTCACGCTGCTGCAGGCCACGGCCGTGACCGAGCGGTGGGGCGCGACCCACTACGGCCGGCTCAACGGCATCCTGTCGGCGCCCGCGCTCGTCGCGATCGCGGTCGGGCCGTGGGCCGGGTCGGCCATCGCCGCCGCGCTCGGCGGCTACCCGAACCTGTTCGCCGTGCTCGCGGTCGTCGCGGCGACCGGCGCGCTGCTGGCGGTCGGGACCGGCCCGGCCCGGCTCAGCCCGGGAGCACGTCCGTCGCCCCCGTGACGGGCTGGGCCGTCACGGGCCGGCCGCCGTCGACCGCCTGCAGCGTCGCCACGTCGAGCGGCGGCGCCGTGGTGTGGACGCCGTTCACGGTGCGGATCCCGACCTGGCTCCCGTCCGGCAGCACGATCCAGCCGATGCGGGTCGTGATGCCGCTGACGACGCGGACGTTCTGGTAGAGCCCGGACCTGCCCGCCGCGATGTCGGCCGCGAACGAGCGGACCGTCCCGCCGAGCGCGACCGACCCGAGCAGGGCGTGCTGGTCGGCCGTCGCGGTGACGACGGTGCTCGGGTCGCGCCCGTGCAGGGTGACCGTGCGGCCCGTGACCTCGCCCTCCAGCCAGGCCTCCGCCGACTTCCCGTCGCACAGGTAGCCGGCCGCCTTCCCGTCCTTGATGCCGACGGCCAGGGTGATCCCGTTGTCGGCCGTGCGGCCGGTGAACATGGCCTCGGCGAGGACCGGCCCGGTCGCGGCGGCCGGCGGCGCGGCGGCGGACGGCGAGGTCGCCGGCCCCGCCGAGCCGGTGATCGTCGCGCCGACGGCGTGGGTGAGCAGCAGCGCGCCGCCGACGACGGCGAGGATCGCCGCGACGACGACGAGTGGGAGCCACGGCCGGCGCCGCCGGGCGGGCGGCGGTGGCCCGGCCGGGTCGGCGCGCAGGGGTGGTGCCGGCGCGGCGGCGTACGCGCCGGTCGGGGGGTACGGGCCGGTGGCGGGCTGCCGGGCGCCGGTGGGCGGGTGCGGCGAGGTGAAGGGGCCGCCGCTGAAGGCGGCCGTCGAGACGGTGGGCTCGTCGCCGGGGGCCGGAAGGGCCGCGGCTCCGGGGACGGTCCGCGCCGCCAACGCGGCCCGCGCGGCGGCGGCCAGGTCCCCGGCCGACGCGAACCGCGCGGCGGGGTCCTTGGCCATCCCGCGCGCGACGATCGCGTCGAACGGCGCCGCGGCGGCGA
>CAVSJZ010000045.1:0-25545 GCA_963728105.1 uncultured Actinomycetota bacterium
GGCGCCCGACCGTTGTAACCTACGCGGATGACTTCGTGGCACTATGCCACACCCGCGAACAGGCCGAGACGGTCGCCGCCCGGTTGCAGCCGTGGCTGAAGGAACGGGGTCTTTCCCTCAACCAGGAGAAGACGAGAATCGGACGCGTGGATGCCGGGTTCGATTTCCTGTCCTTCACGATTCGCCGCTACCACGTCCGCGGCGGCACCAAGGTCCTCTGCAAACCCAGCCGCACCACGCTGAAGAAGATCCGGCAACGGCTCGCCCAGGAACTGCGCAGCCTGCGCGGCGCCGACCCGGCCGACGTGATCAGAACCCTCAACCCGATCATCCGAGGCCAAGCGAACTACTTCCGGCCGGGGGCGTCCAAGAAGGCCTTCCAAGGCTTGGACCACCATCTGTGGCGGCACCTGTACAAGTGGGCCCTCCGCAGACACCCCCGCAAACCCCGAAGATGGGTCACCGCCCGCTACTTCGGCCCCTTCCACCCGACCAGGCGCAACCAATGGGTGTTCGGCGACCGCGACAGCGGCGCCTACCTCCACCAGTACGCCTGGACACCGATCGTCCGGCACGCGCCGGTCCCGGGCAGGAACTCACCCGATGACCC
Source organism: uncultured Actinomycetota bacterium (assembly GCA_963728105.1). Classification (GTDB taxonomy): domain Bacteria; phylum Actinomycetota; class Actinomycetes; order Mycobacteriales; family Pseudonocardiaceae; genus Pseudonocardia. Next base: position 611 of record CAVSJZ010000045.1, read on the forward strand.
CGCCCTGGCCCAGTACTGGGCCGACCGACGCCGCAAACGCCGACCTCCACAACTGGCGCCGTCCTGGGAACGCTCCCTGCGCACCCAACACGGACGATGCCCGCTGTGCGCGCAACCCCTGCTGCATGTGGCCGACCCGCCGGACTCCTGCACCCAGTGGGAGACCTGGTACCGGGGAATCCGCACGGCGATAGCCCACCGGGCCATCACCGACAACGGCAGCGGGCGGACGATCGCCCGCCTCGTCCACACCGACTGCGCCCGACGCCACCCAGGCGCGGGCCCGCACGATCCCGACCAACCCCTGCACGACGCCTGAACCGCCCACCGCGGGCTGCTTGAGCCGTGTGCCGGGACGACTGGCATGCACGGTTCTGAAGGGGCCCCAGCGCAGCAATGCGCTGGGGCTACCTGACAACAAGATCCATTGGGTCCGTTCTCCCGGGGTCGGTGGCCGGTTGTGTGATGGCGACGCTCCGTAACCTGACGATCGGTCTCCTCCGACAAGCTGGCTACACCCGCATCGCCGCCACCATACGGAAGATCCGTAACGACCCGCTTCTGCTACTCACCATCCTTGGCCTGCAGCAACGTCCCGAAACCCGCTCATGACCAGCAGAAACGACTTTGCGCCTCGCCCTGACCTCTACCTCGGCAGCGTGACGTCGCTGATCAGTGCCCGCGCACAACGACTTGCCTATGTCCTGGCCGTCTACCGCTACATACGCGACGCGATCACTTTGCTCGTGGCGATGGCACCGAGCCGGGCACCCACGCTTCAGCATGCATCCAGGCTGCGCAGAGCAAGACCTCTGTGATTCTCGATTGGTCGGTACCTATAGACCGAACTTACTTGATCTTTGGCGGCGGGCGGGGTCCTGACCTGGTGTTTCTTGTCCGGCGGTGGTGGTCTTCGTGGCTACGTGGTGGTCAGGGTGAGGGGGATCGGGGCGCCGAGCAGTTCGAACGCGTGTCGTTGGACCGGTGTGGGGTTGGTGATCTTCTCGATGTGCTGGCCGGCGAAGGCGATTGTTTCCCGGTGGAGTGTGCCGAGGTGGCGTAGCAGGTCCTGGAAGCTTTGGACGGGGAGTTCTTCTGGTGCTTCCCGGCTGGTGTCTTTCGTCTTTGCGCTGGGTGAGCGTTGAGCTGGGGAGACGGGGTCGGTGCGGTGGGGGATGTGTTCGTCGGTGTAGGTGAGTGGTGCGAGTGTTCGCCGTAGGTGCCAGGTGATGTAGGCGGCGAGCATGCACAGGAACACGTGTGACCGGACGCGTTCGGTCAGAGTCAGGTAGTGGAAGATGGGTCGTAGATCGAGGTCGTCGACCTTGATGATGCGGAAATCGCGTTCGACGTGGGCGAGGTTTTTGTAGGTGGTGATGACGCCGGGCGTGTCGAGTCTTTCGGCGGTGAGGCTGGTGCGGATGACGTAGATGCCGTCGAGGTCGGCCTCGGTCTGGATTTTGTCGGGGTCGTGCCGGTAGCTCAATGAGGTGTCGGTGATGTCGGGGACGAAGTGTTTCGCGACCTTGTACTTGTTGATGACTTTACCGACGGCGATACCGATATCGTCTCGTCCGGTCAGCTTCCCGCCGGCGACCCGCGCGGCGATCTTGTCGAGTTCGGTGTCGGTTGCGTTGATGAGTTCGCGGCGTTTGCGGGCGCGTTGCTCGGCCAGGGCGGGGTTGCGGCAGCAGACGAGTCGTTCGTCGGGGTAGTCGGGGTGGGTGATCTCGGCGAAGTTCTGGGTGTCGAACAGCGACATCTGTAGTGGGCCGTCGTCGCGGGCCAGGGCGGCGATCGCGGGTGCGCGTAGGGCGGTGACCCAGTCCAGGCCGGGGCAGTCACGGAGCTCGTGGATCCGCGCGTTGGTGATCATTCCGCGGTCGCCGACCATGACGAGTTCGGTGAGCCCGAACTTGTTGGTGACGATGTCGACGGCGTCGATGAACGCTTTCGTGTCCGACGTGTTGCCGGGAAATACTTTGATCGCGATGGGTCGTCCGGCGTCGTCGGTCAGCAGTCCGTACTCGATCTGTGTGACGCCGCGTTTCTTGTCTCGCGAGTAGCCGAACGCGCCCAGTTCACAGCAGCGTCCCTCGAGCCAAGAGCTGGATAGGTCGAACATCGCGGTCCCACCGACGGTCAGGTGTCGCTTCGCGAGTGCGGCCTCGACTTTCTCTTGCTGTGCGCCGAGCCAGTCCATCGCGGCGTAGATGTCATCGGTGCTCGCGTCGGCGACGCCCAGATCGACACCCAGTGTGGTGTCTTTCCACCACCCGAGGGTCGAGAGTTTCGACTTTGGTTGCAGGACTCGGGAAACGACCAGCGCGTAGGCCAGGTCTCGTTCCCGGCAGTCCGCGCCCAGCAGTTTCTTCACCCCGAGCCTGGTCGCCATCGCGTGGACCGCGGCAACCCCGCCGTGGCTCAGCGCTCTTTCGATCTCGAAGGTTTCGGTCGGATCGACCAGGACAGTTCCGGCCAGGACCTTGCGCAACGCCACGACTGCCGCGTCGGGCAACGCGGACAGGTTGGCCAGTGTTTCCTTCTGCGGTCGACCGTGCTCGTCGCGGTAGGACCGCCGGAGCAGGTCGCGTCGATACACTCGTTCCGAACCGTCCGCGGCGGTGTAGTGCCTACCGCTGCGATCGACGTGCATAGCGCCGTCAACTCGCTTCACGTGGCCGATGCTACCGCAGTGATCTTGCCGTGGCCAGCCAGTTTAGTGACTACAGCGGAGAGGGGCCCTCGAAGCTCCCTACCTGGTCAGACCAGAGGTATCACTCAGAGCTACGGCAAGTTCGGTATAGAGATGCGCAGGAAGCTAAGCCGAGGGCTTGAGCAGATCAACCGGGACGCACGCCTCATCCTCGCCGGGGATCTAGTCTAGGACCAACCCGTTCCGGGGGTCGGGCGCGGCGGCAGCGCGGGCACCGCTAGGGCAGCAGTTGCCAAGGTTGGTCGACCGCGTCGCGCCCCACTGGGAGCGGGTGCGGACCACCAAGCCGAACGACAACTGGAACCATGACCAGCTCGACCAGCGGCCCTGAGCGGTACCCTACCGGCCTCGGTCTGCAGTGAAGATCTCTTCGGTGACCGACGGCGACGGACGGAGGACTATGCGCAGCGTGCTGGCTCGCCTGCGTGACCGTCTCCCGACGGCGGTCGTCAGCGCGGTGGCGGTCGTTGCGGTCGTGCTGGCCGCGACGGCCACCACGACGCACGCGGTGAACCCCGCGGTCGCGTTCCTGCAGAGCGGGCACTGGGTGGTCAACCGGGCGGAGTCGACGGTGGTGCACGTTGACGCCGGCACCCGGCAGGTGGATGCCCGGGTCGCGGTGCCGGCCACGGGTGCCGACGCGCTGTTTGCTCTACAGGGCGACCGGCAGGGTTTTGTGGTGGGCCGGTCCGCCGTGACGGTATTTGGGAAGTCGACGCTGACCGTCGAGGGCACGCTGCCCACGGGGCAGGCGGAGGTGCCGGTCGGGATCGAGGTGGTCGGCGGCCCCTACCTGGTCTACCGCCAAGCCGGGACCATCGTCCGGCTGGGCGTGCCGCCAACGTCGATCCAGGTCGGAGGCGGGGTCGCAGCGCCGGTGGCGACCGACGACGGCACGGTGTGGCTGCGACGGCCCGACACCGGCGTGGTCTGCGCGCTGCGCCGGGACGCGAACGCGCTGGACTGCGCGCCCCGGACCGCCGCGCGGGCACCCGGCGCGCTCACGGTGACCGGTCAGCTCCCGGGCTTCCTCGGTACCACTGACGACGCCGTCACGGTGTTCGGCGCCACGCAGGCGGACCCGGTCCGCCCCCCGGTCCCGGTGGGCGTCGACCTCCCGGACGACGCGCTCGTGGCCGACCGGGACACGCGCGGGTGGCTGCCGGCGGTCGTCGTGCCGAACCGGCTGGTGCTGGCCGACAGCAGCGGGGTGCCACAGGGTCGGGCAGGCGGTGCGCCGGTGCAGGTGGACCTCGGCCCCGGGACGTTCACCTCGCCGGTCGCTCAGGACGGCGTGGTGGCGGTGGTGGAGCAGACCCACAACCGGCTGCTGACCTTCGCCGTGGACGGCCGCCGCCTTGCCAGCGCGGACCTCCCCGCCGGGGACGGCCCCGCCTCCATCATCCGCGGCGAGGACGGGCAGCTCTACGTCGACGACGCCGACGGGGCCAGCACCCACGTGATCGCCGCGGACGGCACGGTCACCGCGATCTCCACGGGCGGGGCCACGAACGCGGTCACCGCGCCCGCCGCGTCCGCGGTCGCGGCCGTGCTTCCCTTTCCTCCGCGCGCCCCGACCGGCTCCACGGGCGGAGGCTCCCCCGTGCGCGAGCCGGCACCGGTCCCGAAGGCACCGGTTCCGGTCGCACCGCAGCCCGTCGCGCCGGAACCGGTCCAGCCCGACCCGGTGGTGCCGCTGCCCACGGCCCCGGGTGGCGTGGCGGCGACGGCCACCGGCGCCGGGGCGGTCAAGGTGACCTGGCGCGCGGTGACGGGCGCGGGCGACGCCGTCCGCTACCGCGTCGCCGCAGACGGCGGCCCGTCGGTCGAGACCGCGGGCACAGCGGCGACCCTGTCCGGGCTGGCGGCCGGGAGGACCTACACCATCACCGTCACGGCGACCAACGAGACCGGCACCGGGGCGCCGTCGGCCGCCGTCACGGTGACGCTGATCAGTCCCGCGGGCCAGGTGAGGCTACTCGACCACATGACCATCGAGGCGCACCGGTCGCTCGACTGGGGGCCGCCCGACCAGCTGGGGGGCGGAACGCTCGTCGGGTACCAGGTGACGGCCAAGTCCTCGATGGGGACGCTGACCCAGCGGGTGACCGGGACGGAGTACCACGACGACCACCGGAACGACTGCCTGGCGACGACCTACACGGTGTGGGCCGTCACCCGGCCGGCCGGGGGCGGCCCGGAGGTCAACGGGGCGCCCGCGAGCCTGTCCCTGCCGACGTACGACTGCAACCCGACGCCCGAGATCGTGTCGGCGACGGCCGACGCCACGTCCGCGGACGTCGTGGTCGGGTGCACGGAGACCATGGGACCCAACGACACGCGAACAACCGGCAAGATCGACCTGGCTCTCGACGGCGACCAGAAGTGGTCCGGTACCTGCAACATCGGCACGAGGACGACCGTCCACGTCACCGGCCTTGACCCGGGCACGACCTATACCGTCACGGCGGGAGTGCCCGGGGACTCGGCCATCTCGGGCGTTAGCACCTCGGTCACGACCGCTGCCGCCTGACGGGCGCGCTCACCGCGCCCCGTCGATCACCGCCCCGTCCACCGCCCGCGCCCGCCACAGCGCCTCGGCCACGCACCGGTTGCGCCGCTCGGCTCGCTGGTCGCGGGTCTCGGCGTCGGTCTCCTCGTCGCGCCACGGCGGCCAGGACGGCAGCACGAGGTCCGCCCGGCGCCCGTCGGAGGTGCGGCAGTTCGCCACCTTGTCGGCGAGGGTGTGCAGCTGCTGGCTGAGCACGGTGGTCGCCCGGGCTCCCCCACCGCCCGCCCAGCCGAGCTGCGCCAGCCGCTCGGCGACGTCGCGCCCCGACCAGCCGGTCACGTGCGGCCTCCGCACCGCCGAGGTCACAGGCCAGGCCAGCGCGTGGGCGACCCGCCACAGGGTCGAGCCGGGCTCGACGTCGATGTGCAGCACGACGGTGGTCCCGCTCGCGGCGAGCGGCTCCGCCGGCTCGGCGAAGCGGTCGCCAGCCAGCACCTCGACCGCGAAGTCGACGTGCAGGCCCGAGGTCGACGGGCTCACGTAGCTGGTGCCCTGGGTCAGCACGACCGGGCCGGGCCGCAGGACCCCGTCGACCGTGACGGCCGAGCCGCGGCTGGACGACACCGCTACGGCCAGGCTGCCGACCCGCAGCTCCAGCTGGTTCACCGACAGGTCCGGCCGGGCGTCGGGCACGCCGAGGTGCCGGGCGGCCCGCTCCGGCCGCGCGGCGAGGAACCGCTCGTCCCGGCGACCCACCGACCACACCTCGCCGGCCAGCAGGTCCACAGGCGCCGGGCGCCGGACCCCCGGCGGGACCAGCCCGGACACCCGTCCGATCGGCCGCTGCTCGGTCACCGGCGGGTCTCCTCTCGTCCACGACGGGCAGACCCCGAGGCGAAGACTTCTTCGTTGGCCGTCCCCCGGAGACCGGTAACAGTAGTCCCACAGGCACCGAACCCCTGAGGGATCGGCCACCACCACGAGATCGAGGAGACCACCATGGCTCAGCTCAGCGTCACCTTCCAGGACCTGCGCGACCAGTCGTCGCAGGTGCAGAGCGGCGCGGCCGAGGTCAGCGACATCCTGACCCGGCTGACCCAGCAGATCGCCGACCTGGCCGGCCGCTGGGAGGGCGGCGCCTCACAGGCCTTCCAGGACCGCTGGCAGGAGTGGCAGAACGGCGCGAAGGCCATCCAGCAGGCGATGGACGACATGGGCCGGTTCCTGGGAACGGCCGCCGACCAGTACGAGCAGACCGAGACCGGCCTTCAGCAGGCCGCCAGCCAGCACTGAGCCGGGCGCCCCCGATGTCCGGCGCGGAGGGCGAGCTGTTCGTCGACCTCGACGCCCTCGACGGCGTGCAGCGGGAGCTGACGACGTTGATCACCGCTCTGAACGAGCTCGGCGTCCGCCCCGCGGTGGACGGGCGCGCGATGGGGTCGCAGGACGTGGCCGACGCCGTCGACCGGTTCGTGAAGAGCTGGGACGACGGACGCCAGCACCTCGTCGAGAGCCTGCAGGCCTGCCAGCGGTTCGCGCAGACGGCCGTCGAGCACTACACGAAGACCGAGAACGCGCTGCAGAGCGCGGTGGAGCCGGTGACGGCGAGGGGGGATCGAGCACCGTGAGCTGGACCGCGCTGGGCGAGGACCCTGTTCCCGGGGACGTGGACGCGGTGCTGCGACTCGCGTCCACCCTCGGCGGGGTCGGCGAGCAGGCCGAGCTCGTCACGGGCCGGCTGCGGGCCCTCGACGCGGGGACCGGGCCGCAGATCTGGCGGGGCGCGGCCGCGGACTCCTTTCGCGACCTCCTGGCGAAGGTCGGGCCCAACCTCGTCACGCTGGCCACGAGCCACCACGAGGCGCAGGACGCGCTGCGCACCTACGCGGCGGCTCTGGAGGACGCCCAGGCCCAGGCCGGGCGGGCGGAGGCCGCCGCCGAGACCGCGCAGGCGGACCGCTCCGCGGCCGACGCACGCCGCTCCCAAGGGGCGGCCGACGCCGCCGCGGCCGACTCGGTCGCGCGGACGGCCCGGCAGCGCATCCTGGAGGCCCAGGCCGAACAGGCCGCCACCCCGGACCCCGTGTACCACGCGTCGCTGCAGCAGTACCTGCAGCAGGTGGCGGTCCAGGATGCGCAGGCCCGGTCGCTCGCCGCGGACGCCCGTCGCCGGGAGTCCGCGGCCGCGGCGGACCGGGCCAGCGCGGACGCCCGGGTGGCCGCCGCGAAGAAGCTGGCCGACCAGGCCGCGCAGGTGCGCGACGCCGCCGCCCGCACGGCCACCCGGCGGCTGGACGACGCACGGGCGAAAGACACCCCCCATGAGAGCTTCCTGTCCCGGGCGTGGAACGGCCTCGACCACAAGCTGCGCGACCTCACCGCCAGCCCCGCGTTCGCCTCGTGGATGAACATCATCAGCGACGTCGGCGAGGTAGTCGGGGACATCGGGGCCGTCCTGGCACTGTTCTCGTTCATCCCCGGCGTGGGCGCCGTCGCCGCCGCGTTCCTGCTCACCGGCGCCGCGTTCAAGGGCGTCGCGTTCCTGGGCACCTTCCTCGCCCGCCTCTACGGCAACGCGAGCACGGACCAGGTGCTCGGCCGCGGCCTCGACTTCGGCCTGTCTGCCTTCGCCGGGTTGAAGGCGCTCAAGGCCGCGAGAGAGGCGGCCAAGGCCGGCGAGCTCGCGAACGGCATGATGAAGACGAGCGACGTCGCCAAGCTCGGCGGCCAGATCAAGCGGGCGGTCAACTACGACGACGCGCGCAAGGCCACCGGCGTGCTGCGCGGCTTCGCCGCGGACGACAAGCTCGGCGGCAAGGTTCTGCAGTACCTCGACAAGGCGCACGTCGACCCGAAGACGGCGTACCGGCTCAAGACGCTGTACAACGCCGGCTCACTGATCCGCGACACCGAACAGGCGGGCGAGGGGCTCGCCGAGGGCGGCCAGCAGATCGTCAAGGACGTCCGGCGGTTCCGCGACCCCGAGGACCAGCACCTGGGCTCCGAGGAGGCACCGGACGCGGCCAAGGAGATGGCAGGCGAGGGGGTCGACAAGCTCTTCGGCGAGGACGAGGGGCTCACGGCCACGGTCACGGAGAAGCTCGCAGGCTACGACGCGGAGAAGCTCACGGAAGAGGTCGTCAGATGAGCCCGAACCCTCCCTCGACGGTGTCCCTGCGACTGCCCGACGAGTGGGTCGAGGTCGACCCCCGCGAGCCGGACGTCGTCGGCACCCTGGCCGCAAAGGCCGGGATCGCCGAGGGCAACCGCGAGCTCGCCGTCGCCCTGCTGGCGCCGCTCGCTGTCCGGCTCGGCCGGCTCGCGGCGACCGGGGACGTCATCCTCGCCGGGTTCTACGCCGACGCGGTCGAGCTGGACGACGGCTCCCCGCCGTTGATCCTCACCGCGCAGGTGCTGCTCGCCATGTCCCCGCCGGTCGGCGGCGCGGACCTGCTCGCCGAGCTGCTGGGCGGCGACGGCGTCGAGGTCCTGCCCGTCGACCTGCCGGCAGGCGAGGCGGTCCTCGTGTCGGGCACCACCGAGGTGGACGACCCGATCTGGAACGCCCCGGCCCCGGCGCACCTGCGCCGCTACTTCGTCCCCGTGCCGGGCATGTCCCGCATGGCTGCCCTGTCGTTCCTGACCCCCAACGTCGACCTCGCCGAGCACTTCGACGAGGTCTTCGACGCGATCGCCCGCACGCTGGCGTTCGAGTAGGGGTCTCAGGCCCCGTCGGCGAGCAGGTCCGGCACCTGGCCGAGCAACAGCGCGCCGTCCACGGATAGCAGCGCGCGACCGGGTGGCCCGGTGAACCCGGCCCCGCGCTCGATCCGGATGTCGACGTTCTGCGCGGCCAGGTTGTTCGGGGGGCAGAGCAGCACGACCGGTCCGGCGGCCTTGCGCGCGGCCTGGACCAGCCCGCGGGCGCCGAACCCGAAGGAGTCGAGCGTCGCGGCCACCACGAGCGCGGGCCCGTCCCGGCCCGTGAGGCGGGTGACGACAGACTCGTCGAACGTGGCGGCGTCCGCGTCGTCGACCACGACGGTGTCCGCGCCGTCCAGCAGATCCGGCAGCCCGCCGGGATCGACGACCGTCACCCCGCACGTGGCGGCGGCGCGGTGCACGGCCGTCAACCGCGGGGCGACCAGGACGGTCGAGCGACCCCGGGCCGCCGCGTCGACGGCGATCGTGGCCGCCGCCGTGCTGCGGCCCGACCGCGGCGGCCCGGCCACCAGCAGCGGACCGGTCGCCGGGCCGAGCGGGACGTGCACCGCGGACAGCCGGTCGCCCGCGACCCCGACCAGGACGTCGCCGGGGACGAGCACCGGCAGCGGCGCCACCGCCGCCCGGCCGATCCGGGACGGGAGGGCATCGAGTCGCAGGGGTGCGTCGTCGCCCACCGGGTCCCCGTACGCCTGCCGCAGCCGGGCGGCGAGCGCGGCCAGCGCGGCCGTCTGACCCGGGCCGCTGCGGTCGTCGGACAGCAGGGGGACCTGCACCTCGCAGCCGTCGGCGGCCCAGAGGCCCCGGCCGGGCGGCAGCCCGTCGGGCAGGTTGCGCGGGGCCAGCCCCAGCACGGTCGCGTCGGCGGGGTTGTTGAGACGCAGGCAGAGGCGGTGGTCGAGCCGGTTGAGCAGGCGGCCGCGGAACAGGCGTTCGTCCCCGGCGACGCACACGATGACCCCGGCGGGGACGCCGCTGGCGAGCACGTCCTGCCACGCCGCCTGCGCGGGCCCGTCGCCCTCGGTCAACCCGACCCAGCCGTCGACGAGCAGCAGGATGGTCGGCGGGGCGCCCTCGCCCAGCTCGGCGACGCTCGTCGCGCCGTGCGCGGCGAGCAGCTGCCTGCGCCGGCGGACCTCGTCGGCCAGCCGGGTCAGCAACCGCTCGAGCCGCTGGGGGTCGTCGTCGTCCGCCACCACGCCCGTGTGCGGCAGTGCGACCAGCCCGGCCAACCCTCGGCCCCCGTCGATCGCGTGGAGGTGCACCGCGGTAGGCGCGTTCCCGCGGGCCACACCGGCGGCGATCGCCCGCAGTGCGGACGTGCGGCCGGTCCGGCCGCTGCCGAAGATCCCGAGGTGCCCGCGTCCGAACTCGACGAGCAGCGTTTCCTGCCGCTGCTGGTCGGGCCGGTCGACCCGGCCGACGAGCACGGCCCCGGGAACCGTCGGCAGCGTGTCGAGCGGGACGACCTCGGGCAGCGCGGGGGTCCAGGGTCGGTAGGGCGCCGTCCGTCCGTCCGCCGCGGCCGCCGCGGCCACGACCTCGACGACGCGATGGAGGTCGGTCCGAAGACCGCGGTTCTCGTCGTCCTCCGGGGGCGGACCGGCCGCGGTCCAGTGCACGGGGACGGCGCGCCGCACGGTCTCGGCCCCCTGCCGGACCGGGGTGGTGATGCGGGCGGTCTGGACGAGGGTCGCCACCGGACCACCGCGCCCGACCAGGGCACGACCAGGGTTCTCGGCCGGGATCCGGGCGGCGTCGCCCACCTCGATGACGTCCGCGCTCTCGATCTCGTCGCGAGTCCGCAGGCAGATCCGCAAGTTGACGTTGGCACGGATCTGCGCGTCGACGACGCCCGTCGGGCGCTGGGTCGCGAGGACGAGGTGCACACCCAGGGATCGGCCGATGCGGGCGACCCCGACGAGGCCCTGCAGCAGCTCGCTCGCGTGTTCCTTCAGCTCGGCCAGCTCGTCGACGACGATCAGCAGGCGGGGGAACGGCGGGAGGGCGGGATCCACGGCGGCCCGGCGGAGGTAGTCGGCGCGGTCACTGGCGTGGGCGCGGTTGAGCTGCTGCTGACGGCGCGTCAGTTCGGCGCGAACCGACGACAGGGCTCGCACCGCCAGTCGGGCGTCGAGGTTGGACACCGTCCCGACGACGTGCGGCAGGGCCACCAGGTCGCGGAACGCCGAGCCACCTTTGAAGTCGACGAACACCACCGACAGCTGCTCGGGCGTGTTGGCGAGGGCGAGCGCGGCCATCCACGTCTGCAGCAGCTCGCTCTTGCCGGCGCCGGTGGTGCCCGCCACCACGGCGTGCGGCCCGTCACGCTCGATGTCGAGGGTGAACAGACCATCACCGTCGCGGCCGAGGACGATCCCCGGCCGCTCGGGCATGAGCCGCCACGCCGCCCGCAGCGCGTCGACGTCCGGCACGTCCACCACGTCGGTGAAGCGCACCGCCGGGGGCAGCCCGCCCGCCGGTGTGTCGCCCACCCGCCGCAGCGGGGCGAGGGTGCGCGCGATGCGCTCGGCCACGCCGGGGTCGAGCTGGTCGGGGAGCAGCGTGACCTCATCCCCCTTGTCGACCCGAAGGACGCTGCGCCCCCCGTGGTCGACGAGGACCGCACGGCAGCTGTCGGGGAGCAGGCGCTCGTCGCGCTCGACGCAGACGAACCGCACCCCCAGCCCCGGTCCACGGGCCAGCAGGTCGGCCACCCCGGAGCGCCGGACCAGGGCGCCTGCACCGGCGAGGACGACCAGGGTGTGCGCCTGGACCGGGCCGGCCCGGCTCTGCCGCTCCGTCGCCGCGACGTCAAGGGCCTCGCCGAGCGCGCGAACGGCCGCATCGACCGCGGCGCCGTCCCAGGCGGCCGTCACGGAGCCGTCGGCCTGCCGGACGTGCGGGAGCCAGCGGGTCCAGCCGAGGTCGTCCTCGTCGACGTCGGGTGCGAGCACCAGCACCCGTAGCTCGTCCGGGCTGTGCAGCACGGCGGCCTGGGCGAGCACCCAGTCCGCGCGCCGGGAGGTCCAGCCCGGGTCGCCTGCCAGCCCGAGGACCCCGACGGCGTCGAGCTCCACGCCGACCGGGGCGTGAAGCAGCACGGGCTCGGCCCAATCCGCCGGCCGCTCGCCGTCGACCACGAGGGACGCTGGCCGGTCGGCGGTGCCGAGCCGGACCGTCAGCCAGCCGTCGTCGCCGGGGCGGCGCGCCCACAGATCGCGGCGCAGCTCGAGGGCGGTCCGGCTCACGGTCGCTGGGTCGGGCATTCGGCGGCGCAGGTCGGCGTCCTCGTCGTCGACGGCGGCCTCGACGCGCGCGCGGGCCTGGGTCAGCTTCTCGGCGTATGACCCCTGCCTGCGGACCGACTGCGCCCGCCGGTTCCGCCGGTCGGTCCACCAGCTCGCCCCCAGCATGACGGGGCTGAGCAGGCCGAACAGCAGGTAGGTCGGGGAGTGCAGCACCAGCGCCATGACGACCGCCAGCACCATGGGGATCCCCATCGACAGCAGCGGGAGGCCACGCGCCTCGTCCACGGACCCGGCGGTGGGCAGGGTGACCGTCGGCGGCGCGAACGGCGCGCGGCGGTCCGGGAACCGGCGGTTGACCAGGTAGCTGCCGTCCGCGCTCCGGGTGAGAACCGCTGCCGTGCGCGCGCTGTGCTCGAGCACGAGTCGGGTCGCTCCGAGCTGGACGACCTGACCCTCGCGCAGCGCTCGGGTGCCGTGGAGGCGCTCGCCGTCGACGAAGACGCCGTTGGCGGAGCCGAGATCACCGAGCTCCACCCCGTCGTGCACGGCGCGGACGGTCGCGTGCCGCCGGGAGACGTCCCGATCGGCGAGGACGAGGGTGGCGCCTGCCGCGCGGCCGATCTCAACGGGTCGGTCGGCGGGCAGTGTCACCACCGCACCGGCGCTGGGCCCCGACAGCACCCGCAGGCGGTAGCCGTTGCCCGCCGGGGCGCCGAAGGGATCCGGCCCCGCCCCGGCGGACGCCCCTCCGAACTGCAGGAGCGCCCCGTTCCGCAGCGAGGAGGCGGCCACCGGAACGGTCGGGTCGACGGGGCGCCCGTCCACGCTCGCGGGCCCCCCGACGGGCAGGGCCGCCCGGAGGAGATCCAACGCGGCTCCGGCCGGGTCTGTGGGGTCGCACTCGACGAGGACGTCCGAACGCACCCCCGTCGTCGCGTCGGACACGGTGAGTCGGTAGCGCACACGACCTCCAGCTCGGCCTCGCCCTTCGGCGCTCTTAGACTCCCCCGGTGGCGTCCGAGATCCCTGCCCTGCCCGGGCTGACGGACCTCTCCCCCCTGGGACGGGGTGGGTTCGCCGACGTCTACCTCGCCCGCCAGGCCCACCTTCACAGATTTGTCGCCGCCAAGGTCTTCCGGGTTACGCTCGACGACCGCACCGCGGGCGATCAGTTCCGGGCGGAGTGCCAGGCGGTGGGGCGCCTGCACGGTCATCCCAACGTGATTGCCGTGTACGAGGCCAACGTGCTCCCCGACGGCACGCCCTACCTCGTCACCGAGCACTGCGACGGCTCGCTGCAGCGGCTCCTCGAAAGCCAGGGCCTGCTGCCGGCCGACCGGGTCACCGCCCTCGGCCTGGACGTGGCCCGCGCGCTGCTGTTCGCGCACTCCGAGGGAGTGTTGCACGGCGACGTGACGCCGCAGAACGTCCTGCTGCGGGCCAGCGGCGCGCCCGTGCTCGCGGACTTCGGGCTCGCCGTGCTGCGGGACTACCAGGGCAACGTGGCCAGCGGGTTCACCCCCGCCCACGCCGCCCCGGAGACGGTCCGCTACGACGGGGCGATCGACGTGCGGACCGACGTCTACGGGCTGGGGTCCACGCTCTACACCGCCCTGGCCGGACGCCCGCCCCTCCCGGCGCGCCCCGGTGAGCCGGACGCGGCCCGGGCGGCCCGCATCCTGCACGAGACCCCACCCCGACCCGACGGGCCGCCCTGGCTGGTCGACCTCGTCCTGGCCATGCTCGCCAAGGACCCCGCAGGCCGCCCCTCGATGACGACCGTCGCCGACACCCTGGCGGCGGGGGCGGCGGGCGCGACGGGGGACGCCCGGCCGGTGGCTCCGAACCCGCTCCCGCCCGCCCCGTTTGCGCCCGCACCGCCGGTCCCACCCGACGTTCCGGTCTTCCGACCACCGCCGGACCTCCAGCCGTCGGCCGCGGCGCAGGAGCACACCCGCCTACGCGCCGGGAGCACCGCTGGTCCGGTCGCGGCCGCGCGTCACGGCGGGAGCGACGAGCACACCCGCCTGCGTGCGGGGACGACCCCGCCGGGACCGGACCCGGCCACGCCCGCCGCCGGACGGCGCCGGGGTCTGCTGATCGGCCTCCTCGCGGTCGCCGTCGCGGCCGCGGGGCTCGGCGCCTGGCTGCTGCGCCCGGCCCCCGAGGCCGCCCCCGTGTCGCCCGGCGCGCCCCCCACGGCGCCGCCGACGGTCGACACCCGCGTCCACATCCAGCTCGACGCCCCGGTCGACCACGGCGACTCCGTCGAGCTGCGCTGGTCCTCGGACACCCCGCTCGACTACGCCGTGGAGATCGCCGAGCCGGGTGCGCAGCCGAAGGCGCAGCTCGTCGGCCGCGTGACCACCGTGACCCTGCCCGTCAGCACCGACGAGAAGTACTGCTTCCGGATCCAGGGGGCGAACCCGGCAGGCACCGTCTCCGAGAGCAACGTCGTGTCGCTGCACGACGCGGTCTGCCGGTTCGACCCCTGAGGGCAGGCCACCCGAGCGCGCCGACCCCGCTGCCCGGCGGTCACGCGCGCGGTGGCCGCAGGCTCTGCCATCCCAGGGCGGCGCCGACCCGAGCCGGGAGGGGGCGGTGGCGCAGGGCCCGGCGCACCGTCGTCGCGGCGGTCCAGGCGTCGTCGACGAGCAGCGCGTCCACCTGCGGCGCGCCCGCCCACCGACCCGACCACAGGGCCTCGTCGACGCAGCGCGCGAGCGTCTCCAGCTCTCCCGACGTGCCGTTCAGGACCATCGGGCTCAGTCGCGCCACGTCCCGGACGGTCATCCCGAGCCGGGCGGGGAAACCCGTGTCACGCAGGCGGTCCCGCGTGTCCAGCCACGCCCCGACGACGCCCGCGGCACCGGGGGCGCGACGCCGGCGCAGCCGCCGCACCCCCTTCGCTGCCGGGACGCCGACCAACCACGCCAGCAGGAGGACGAGCACCGCCGCGGCCGCCGCGACCCACCCGGCCGACGAGGCGTCACCGCGCAGGGGCGCCGGAGGCGGAGGGGTCGGCGCAGGCGGGACCTGTTGGGGGACGTCGACGCTGCCGTCCTGGCTCTTCTGCCGGGCGGCGTCGGTGGCCTGGGTGGTCGGCGGGGTGTTCTTCGCGTTCTCCCGCGCACCGCCGGTCGGGTCGAGCGGGACCCACCCGACGCCCGCCACCGCCACCTCCGGCCACGCGAAGGCGTCGGCGTTGCGGACCACGTAGGCCCCCGAGGGGTCGGGATCGGGCTGCCGGAACCCGACGACGAGGCGGGCCGGTATGCCGGCGGTGCGCGCTATGAGCACGTAGGCGGCGGCGAACTGCTCGCTGGTGCCACGCTTGCTGCGTCCCAGGAAGTCGAGCAGCTGCGCGGTGCCGCTCCCGGTGGGCAGCGCGTCGCCGGTCGCGACGGTGTAGTTGGTCCGCAGCCAGCTCTCCAGCTTCAGCGCCGCGGCGAACGACGGCCGGGCACCGCCGAGCGCCTGCTGGGTCAACGCCGCCACGCCCGCCGGCACCTCGTCGAGCTGCACCGACCCCGGCGCGCCCGGGTCGACCGCCGCGCCGATCAGCTGGTCGCGCGCGGGCTGGGGGGCCTGCCATGACAAGGTGTAGGCGCTGACCGTGGCACCGGACGGGACGAGGAGCGTGCCGGTGGCCGGGTCGACGGCAGGCCGGGAGCCGTCCACCGCGACGGTCCGGAACTGGGTCGGCAGCCAGGGGCCGTCCGCGCCGGCGCCCAGCGTGATGTCCGCTCGGAACGTCCGTCGCGGGACGGTGACGCCCGGGTCGGCGGGGAGCGCGGCGCCCAGCGGCCGGTAGGCGGCGCTGCTGCTCCATCCCGCCCCGTCGAAGCCGTCGAGCACGATCTGCGGCCACCGGTCGATCGGGGCGTCCGTGCGAGCGGTGAAGACGACCACGTCCGGCCGGTCGAGGCGACCACCGATCTCCTCGAGCGGGCTGGCGGCGGTCGCCGGGACCGTGGCGAGCTCGTAACGGTCGTGCACGGAGTACGTGGGGGCGTGCAGCGGGTCGGCCGACGTCAGGG
Source organism: uncultured Actinomycetota bacterium (assembly GCA_963728105.1). GTDB lineage: Bacteria > Actinomycetota > Actinomycetes > Mycobacteriales > Pseudonocardiaceae > Pseudonocardia. The sequence goes on from CAVSJZ010000045.1 coordinate 16,853, forward strand.
CCCAGGCGCCGAGCCCGGCGACCAGCACGACGGGCAGCACGAGGGCGACGAGGTCGACGGCGCCGCGTCCGGTGAGGCGGGCCTCGGCGCGGCGGCGTCCCGCGGCGAGCACGAGCGCGGCGGCGGCGCCGTAGCACAGGGCCAGCACCACGGCCCCGATCCCCGTCGTCGCCGCGAAGAGCTGGGCCAGGCCGACGACCGCGGCGCTGGGCAGCAACGTGAGCAGCGCCGGGAAGCCCCGGCGCAGCCACTCGACCCCGACGACACCGGCGAGCAGCGTCAGCAGCGCGACGAAGGCCGTGAGCGGCGGGTCGGCGTGCGCGGGGAAGGTCGACTGCAGGGTCGGCAGCCACCCGTGCAGCGCGCCGTCGAGCACCGCCCGCCCTCGGGCGCCCCACGGGGCCGACGGCAGTGACAGGACCACGAGTCCGACGGCGCCTGCCAGCAGGAACGCCGCCCCGGCGCGCGCCGGGGCGAGCCGCGGCTGCCGCTGCGCGAGCAGGTCGATTACCGCGACCGGCAGCAAGACGGCGACGAGCGGCACGAGCAGCGCTCCCGGCGCGAAGACCCCCGCGAAGGTCAGCCCGGACACCAGCGCGGCCAGCAACACGCCGGCCCCGGCGACGCGCGAGCTCATCGGACTCCCTCGCTGCGCTCGTTCACCACGCCGCCACCGCGTTCCACGCGCGCAGCGCCTCGGCGGCGGTCGCGGCGCGCAGGGTCAGCATCCCCTCGTAGTCGCGGCTCAGGTAGTCCGCGGACAGGTCGAACAACACGCTCTGCGCGAAGCGTCGCGCGGGGACACGCACGTGGTCGGCGGCCGCGCCGCCGACGTGGACGAGCCAGCCGTCGCCGCGGGCCGCGCCGAGACCTGCCAGGTCCGGCGCGACGTCGCCCTCGTCGTCCTGGCGCACCTCGCACAGCAGGTCGAGCAGCTCCCGGGCGCCGCGGGCGCCGCCCCGCACGTCGACGCGCAGCCCGGTGGTGGTGCACAGCCGCACGGGCCGGTCCTGCTCGCACGCCGCCCAGGCGATCGACGCGATCACCTCCACCGCCTCCTCGAACCGCTCGCGCCCCAGGGCGCGGCTGCGGGTGTCGAGCAGCAGAACGCCCCACGGCTGGGCCGGGTCCACGTACTCGCGGACCATGAGCCGGCCGGTCCGCGCCGTGGCCTTCCAGTGCAGGTGACGGACCTCGTCGCCGACGACGTACTCGCGCAGCGCCCGCAGGTCCATCGAGCCCCGCATCGGGGTTGGCGGCGGCTCACCGTCGTGGTGGTGGCGCGCGCGACCGGCCGACGACAGCCGCACGGGGTGCCGCCGGGGGTAGACCCGCAGCTCCGCGAACTCCCCGACCGCACCGCGGGACCGCGCGAGTCCCAGCAGGTCGGAGCGCTCGATCGAGAGCGGGCCGACGGCGACGCGGCCGCGGCGCTCCGTCGGCAGCTCGTAGTGGTAGCGGGCCGATCCCCCGGGCGGCAGCGCCCGGACCGTCACCTCGCGGGCCTCTCCACCCACGGTGTCCCGGGCGAGGAACGCCGGCTGGCGGTGCGTGGTCGCGTTCGTGACGACCAGTTCGGCCACCGCCGCGGCGCCGCGCTGCACGCGGTCGGGGTGCACGGACCGGCGCACCCCCGGGCGCAACCGCCCGAGCACGGGGACGACCGCGACGAGCAGCGCGCCGACGGCGCACCCCGCCAGGGCCCGCGGAAGGGGCATGCCGAGCATGACGCCCAGCACGTAGAGCGCCACGGCGCAGCCGAGCACGACCACGCCGCGCCCGGTCGGACGCACGTCAGGCACCCGCCGCGATCGGCACCCAGCTGGCGGCGAGGACCTCGTGGAGGAGCTCCGCGGTCGAGCGTCCATTCAGCTCGGCCTCGGGTGTGAGGATCAGCCGGTGCTCCATCACCGCGAGCGCGACGGCCTTGAGGTCGTCCGGGGTGACGTAGCGGCGGCCCTCGGTCGCCGCCCACCCGCGGGCGGCGCGGACCAGCGCGACGCTGCCCCGTGGGCTGACGCCGTAGCGGACGTCGGGGTGCGTGCGGGTGGCCTCGGAGAGCCGTACGGCGTAGGAGGCGATCTGCGGGTCGACATGCACCTGCTGCACCTCGGCGATGATCTGCTCCAGCACGGCGACGTCGAGGACCGGGTCGAGCCCGTCCGGGTCGACGCCCGTGCTGTCGCCGAGGATCACGCGCACCTCGGCGTCATGGTCGGGATAGCCGACGTGCACGCGCATGAGGAACCGGTCGAGCTGCGCCTCTGGCAGCCGGTAGGTGCCGTCGAGCTCGATCGGGTTCTGCGTGGCGACCACGAGGAACGGCCGCGGCACCGGATGCGGCACCGAGTCGACGGTTACCTGGCGCTCCGCCATGACCTCCAGCAGCGCGGACTGGGTCTTCGGGGTGCCGCGGTTGATCTCGTCGGCCAGCACCACGTTGGCGAAGATGCCGCCGGGGTGGAACTCGAAGGCCGCGGCGCCCTGGTGGTAGACCATGACGCCGGTGATGTCGCCCGGCAGCAGGTCGGGGGTGAACTGGATCCGGCTCCACCGGCCGTCGATGCTGCGAGCGAGGCTGCGAGCCAGGCTCGTCTTACCAAGGCCGGGCACGTCCTCCAGCAGCAGGTGGCCCTCGGCGAACAGGGCGACGACAGCCAGCCGCACCACCTCGGGCTTGCCCTGGATGACGCGCTGGACGTTGTCGGCGAGCAAACGGTAGGCGGTGCTCGGGTCGGGGATGGTCACGCGGTGGCCTCTCTCGTCCGACGGGCTCTGGACCTGCGGGCGTCGTGCCGTGGAGGGCGTCGGTCGCGGTGGCGGGGCGCCGGTCCCCGCCCCGTCGTCAGCAGCTTCCACCGTCGCCGCCCGTCCAGTGGCTGAGCAGCATGCTCATGTCGGTGAGGTTCACCGTGCCGTCCTCGTTCAGGTCGCCGGACAGGTCGGACCCGCTCCGGTTCCACTGCGACTGCAGGATCGCCTCGTCCTTGCAGCCGACCTTGCCATCGCGGTTCAGGTCGCCGAACAGCACCGGGGTACCGATGACCGTAGGGGTCGTGGTGGGCGGCGGCTTGATCGGCGACAGCTTCGAGGGCGGCGACCCAGTCGTCGGCGGCGGGCCCGGCCTCGTCGGCACGGGCGTGATCGGCGGCGGCACGGGGGGCGGGGGCTGCGGTGCCACCGTCGGCCGCCCCGTCTGGGAGGGCGCCGGGGCGACCGGCGGCGCGGCGACGGCCTCTACGGCAGGCTCCGCCGTCGGCACCGACGGCACCGCCGCCACCGGCTCCGGCGCTGCGCCGACCTCGGTCGTCGGCGGCGCGCTCGCCTGCAGGGCGACGGGCGCCAGCGCGGGTGCCCTCGATCCCAGTGTCTGGTAGACGATGACGGCGGCACCGACCACCGCGACCACCGCCGCCGCGACCACCGCCGCCGCGACCACAGGACGCCGCGCCGGACCCAGCCGCCGGCGACGCCCGGCGGCCGGCAGCGGCGCGGCGCCCGCCCGCAGGTGGGTCGCGGTGGCGTCGAGCACCTGGTTGGCGGGCGGTGGCGTGCTCACCTCGCGCAGATGGGTCGGTGCCCCTCCGAGTGCCAGCTCCACCGGGGCCAGCGGCAGGGCGCCCAGCTCCGCCTCCACGGCCGTCATCGCCGGCAGCGGCGCGCCGTGCAGCGCGATGCCCCGCCGCCCTGCCAGCTCCCGGATCTCGGCGGCGACCTCGCCCATCGAGGCCGGTCGCTCCTCCGGGGTCTTCGCGGCCATCCGCCGCAGCAGCGCGAGCACGTCGTCGGGCACGCCGGGAACCTCGGGCAGCGCTTGGCGCAGGATCCGGGTCAGCACCGCGCCGACGGAGACGTCCGCGGTCCGCCGGAATGGCGGATGCCCGGCCAGCAGCTCCCAGACCGTGGTACCGAGGGAGTAGACGTCCGACCGCGGCGATCGCTTCCCGTCGTCAAGCAGCTCCGGCGCGACGTGGTCCAGGCTGAAGCCGCCGACAGTCGTCGTGGTGGCCCGGCCGACCGACACCCGGGCGATCCCGAAGTCGCCGAGCGTGGGCTCCCCGGCGTCGGTGAGCATGACGTTGGCCGGCTTGATGTCGCAGTGCACCACGCCCGCCTCGTGCGCGACGGACAGCGCGCCGGCGAGGCGGTCGAGCACCCGCAACGCCGCCGGCAGGTCCAGCGGTCCCCCGTCCGCGACGTAGGCGGCTAGCGAGCCCCGCTGACACAGCTCCATCGCCAGCCACGGGCGGCCGCCCTGCACGCCCGCGTCGACGATCGTGAGGATGTTGGGGTGCTGGGCGAGCGCCGTCATCGCCTGGCGCTCGCGCTCGAACTGGCGCACGGCATCGGCGTCCGAGACATCGGCCTCGAGGACCTTCAGCGCGACCCGCCCGCCGGAGGCGGCGCGCGATGCCTCCCAGACGACGCTGCTCGCGCCGCGGCCGATCCTGCGAGTGAAGGTGTAGCCGTCCGGGGCCGCCAGCTCATCCATGTCACGGCTGACTTCGCTGTAAGGCATCAAGGCGTTACGCAAGCTGGCTCAGCAACCGGGTTACCGCACCACCACCGCCAGACTCAGGCAGGCAGCCAAACGGTCACGACCGCGCACTTCGTGGAGCTGGCCGGGCGGCACACCGATACGGATCTCGGAGCGTTCTCACGGCATGGCTGCGCCGTCCGGCGCGGCCCGACCTAGGGCGGAGTGCTGTCGTTTGACCCACTTGTCGAAGAGGTCTGTCTGGGCGGTCGTCAACTGCGCGGCGGGCGGCGGCGGCATCCGGCCCGCCGGATGTCGCGGGCGATGCTCGGGGTGGGGAGCGCGCCGATGATCGTGTCGCTCACCCGAGCTGGGAGTTTCACCGAACGCGTGAAGCACCTCGAAGCCACCCCGAGGGGCTGACACGTTGTCAATCTGGCCTTCGCTACAGCACGACCACTGTTGTGGCCAACGTGCAACTCCCCCCACCGACTTGAACCCCCACACAACAGCCGATAGGCAGCCCGGGCTTAGGTTCGGCAGCGGCGGACTCTCCCCACGCCGTCGCCCTGCCGACGTCTTGGGCACGTTTGCACAGGAAACCAGGTCCGATCCTGGCGTCTGCGCACGGATCCGGATCGGCGACCACGCAGCAGGCACACGGTCGGCACGCAGCAGGCACAGCGTGCGGACGGGCTGCCACTGAAGGGCAGGTGCTAGCGCAGACTGACCGCGTTGAGATCACAAACGTTTGACAGCCACGCCGCGCTACACGCGACTCGACACGCCGATCGTGGGAACCATAGCTTTGCCCGCACAAAGATCAATTGGCCCGCGACGACGCGCGGATGACCCCGCCTGGTCGGGTTGGCCTACGACGACGGGCACACCGGCGCTCGGCCGGAACCATGATCGCGGCGTGCTGCTCGACCAGATGCAAGATCGACAAGTGACTGCCCAACTGGGTGACGATCACCCCACACAACGGCCGATCTGCATGGACGTCGGCGCACATCAGACCCCTCTGAACTGCAGATATGTGCTGGTCAGCGGCCTGCCTACACGAACCGGTCGCCGCCAATGACGTCGTCCGGCGCCCACAGCCACAGAATCGCCGCGCAGTCGAACGCGCTGACTGTCAGCTGACCACATCGCCGTCGCCGACGACCACGCGATCGCCGCGTGGTGGGCTGCCCCGCGATTCATATGAGGGACGCACCGCCGAGTTCGGCCGATACCGGTTGGGGGTATGCGGAGCAGGTGGGCGTCGAACGGCGGCCTGTCGGTTGACACGCCGCCCGCGGAGCTCACGAGGGCCCGAGGAGCACCCTCGTCGGTGCTCGTCCAGCGGCTCCCGCCAGCCGATCTTGTCGCCGCTGATGACCTATCCGATGTGGAAGTCCGCCAACTACAGATCGGGGTTATACGCGCCGCCGAGTCCGGATCGTGGTAGTCACCGACCGCGGCATGCTTCGACTCGTCGAGAATCAGCCGACCGCTTCCACCCGTGCTCGACACAGGTGAGTTCCCCCTCGCCCGGACGATGCCCGGCGGGCCTTGCCGTCGTGCATCGCGACCACGCGAGAACCACGCACCGAGCACGCTCTGAGCACAGAACGAACTACGGCAAGTCGCCCACGACCACACAGCGATCTACGTCGCCGATGAGCCTCACTACGGACCGACATCCGACAAGGGGCCTGCGATGACCGACTCCGAAAGCCTATGGACCATCGAGGAGGTCGCGGCGTTCCTGCGGGTCCCGGTCGCCACGATCTATCAGTGGCGTCACCGTCGCTGCGGGCCACCCGGCCGCAGGGTAGGCAGATACGTCCGCTTCGACCCGGACGAGGTCCGGGCGTGGTTCAGCACCCGCGATGACGGCGTCGCATGAACGCACCCACTCGCCACTGATGGCCAGCGTCACCGACAGCTGGTACAGCGAACGTCGGCTACCTAACGGCGCCAGGCGCAGGGTCCCGACTGCGCGTCATGGCACCGGGCTGCGCTGGTTGGTCCGCTGGCGCAACGAACAAGGTGAACTCCGCAAAAAATCTTACGCCCGCCGCGCCGACGCAGATCGAGCCGCAGCCGACATCGAGGCCGCCCTCGCCCGCGGCACCTACCGCGACCCCGACGCCGGCCTCATCCGTTTCCGCGACTACGCCGAGCAGTGGCGCACCACCCAGTTCGCCGACCCGACCACCACACAGCTCGTCGAGGTCCGCCTTCGGCTGCACGTATATCCGGTGATGGGCCACCTGCCACTGCGCGCTATCACACCCTCCACCATCCGAACATGGACCCACGGCCTGTCCATGGCCCGCAGCTACCAGCGCGCGATCTTCGCCAACGTCTCCCAGATCCTCTCCGCCGCCGTCGCCGACGACCTCATCCCCAAGAACCCCTGCCAGTCCCGCACCGTCCGCAAACCGGTACCCGACCACCGCCAGGTCGTGCCGTGGCCCGCGGGATGGGTGACCGCGGTGCGCGATGCCCTACCCGCCCGCTACGCCATCGTCGCGACTCTCGGCGCCGGAGTCGGCCTGCGCCAGGGCGAAATCTTCGGCCTTTCCCCCGACGACATCGACTTCGACGCCGAAACCCTCGACGTGCGACGTCAGGTCAAGCTCTACAACAGTCACCCGTACCTCGCCCCGCCGAAAGGACGCAAGACCCGCAGCGTCCCACTCCCCCCGGTCGTCACCGAGGCGCTCAAGGCATATCTGACGGCGTTCCCACCCGGCGAGCTCACCTTGCCCTGGGACCGGCCTGACGGGGCAGACCAAACGCTATCGATGCTGCTCGCCAGCCGCGAACACAAGGCCGTCAATCGGAACTACTTCAACGCGAAAATCTGGAAGCCCGCACTTGTCACGGCGGGCGTACCACCCACGCGCGAGAACGGCTGTCACGCCCTGCGCCACTATTACGCCAGCGTTCTGCTCGACGGCGGGGAATCCATCAAGACCGTCAGTCACAGGCTCGGCCAGGCCGATCCAGCATTCACCCTCCGTACCTACACCCACCTCATGCCCGACAGCCGCAGCCGCACCAAGACGATCATCGACGCCTCCCTCCGCCCCACGCGGCCCAGAACGGGCATCCCCCCGAGTGCCACGAATGTGCCACGACAAGCCAGATGATGTTCATCCTCCCAGGTCACAGCCCTGTGTCGCTCACATCTACGACACCTCGGTGAACCACGGAGCAGGCGTGCCGGACTCGGGCGATGGATCGTTCGACGACATCAGGTCCCGAACGACCGGACCGACGGCCGCGCGGGGCGGTTCCGAGTCGGCGCGCCGCACCAACCCACGTAGCCCCAGCGCGGGTGCGCACCCAGGCCACCAGCATGCTCGCGGTCGACTTCTTCCACGTCGACTGCGCGCTCACGCTGCGGCGGCTCTACGTGCTGTTCGTGCTCGAGGTCGGCGACCGCTACCTGCACGTCCTGGGCGTGACCGAACATCCCGACGGGCCCTGGACCACCCAGCAGGCCCGCAACCTCGTCATGGACCTTGGCGAACGTGCCGCTCGGTTTCGGTTCCTGGTCCGCGATAGGGCCGGTCAGTTCACGGCGTCGTTCGACGCGGTCATGGCGGACGTAGGAATCGAGGTGGTCAAGATCCCGCCACGGTGTCCACAGGCGAACTGCTTCGCCGAACGCTTTGTGCTGACGGTGCGGACTGAGGTCACCGACCGGATGCTCATCTTCGGCGAGCGGCACCTGCGCCGCGTTCTTGCTGTTTACGCCGCCCATTACAACTGGCGGCGGCCGCATCGGGCGCTACGGTTGCGGCCGCCGCGCCAGACATCGCCGGTTCCCGAGCCAATTCACGGCAGGATCCGGCGTCGACTGATCTTGGGCGGACTCCTCAACGAGTACGAGACGGCAGCTTGAACCCGCTGGTCAGGCACTGCGGCCACGTTCTGGAACCCGACAGGGGCAGCAGTGGGGCAGCAGCCGCGAAACGAGTTGACCGAAGTCCTCGTCACCGAAGTCCTCGTCACCGCCGCCCCCGTCCGTTCCGAACGCGGACAACACGATGCCGCCGTCGGGGCCCCTGGTCATCAGCGCCACGTCCACACACGAAGCCGCCCGCCACCCGGAGCTGATCGACCTCGGAGAGGACACGCGCCGGTGTCGACCGCCGGGAGGCAAATCCACCGCGATCACCTGCAGCGGTCCGAGCACGCTGTCCACCTCAATTGT
>CAVSJZ010000046.1:0-7637 GCA_963728105.1 uncultured Actinomycetota bacterium
ACGGGGCGGTGCCGAGTGCGCTGGCGACCGCTCCCGTCAGGGCGCTGGTCCGGTCGGCGCAGGCGCCGTCGTGCCGCCAGGCGACGCGCCCGTCGGGCCGCACGAGCACCGCGGAGCCAGGGCCGAACCCGTACCGCGGCGCGAGTGCCGCGCCGCGCACGTCCCGGCCCTCGACCAGCACCCGCAGCGGTACGCCTACGACGGCGGCGGCCGCCCGCGCCCACGGTCGGCCGTCCGCGCCGGTGAGCAGGGTGAGGCCGCCGTCGAACAGGTCGAGTGTCGAGCGGTGGCGCCCCGCGTGCCGGACCCAGGCATGTGGGGCGCGCTCGCCCGGCCGCGCGGCGAGGTCGATGCGCAGGTCCGGCGCCGGGTCCGTGCCGGCGATCACCGTCGAGCGGTGCGTGTGGCCCAGGCTGCTCGGCAGGCCGTCGGTCGGGCGGCCCTCCACGTCGAGCGAGCGGGCGGCCGCGGCGAGCCCGACGGGGCCGCGTTCCGCGTCGTGGCTCGCGAGCAGCGCGTCCCCGGCCAGGCCGCGGGCCGCCCACGCGAGCTTCCAGCCCAGCTCGTGGCCGTCGTGGATCGCGGTGTTCAGGCCGATCCCGGCGACGGGGGTGGTCCGGTGCGCGGCGTCGCCGACGAGGAACCCGGGCCCGGCGCGATAGGCCGTCGCGACCTCGGCCGCCAGCGTGAACGGCTGCACGTCGAGGACGTCGGCTTTGAGGTCGGGAAACCCGGTGGCGGCGCGCAACGTCGGCGTCCAGTCGGCGGGCACGGCCGGCGGCGATCCGTCGAACCGCAGGCCGACGTAGGCCCAGCGGCCCTCGCCCATCGGGCAGAGCGCCGCGAACGACGGCTCGTCGACGAACGTGAGCAGGCGGTGCGGCTGCGGCAGGGCCGCGCCGGGTCGGAACAGCACCTGGACGGCGTGTGCCCAGGTGTCCAGGTGGGTGGTGGCGATGCCGAGCGCGGCGCGGACGGTGCTGCGGGTGCCGTCGGCACCGACCACGAAGCGGGCGTGGACCCGCCCGGAGTGGAGTTCGGCACGGACACCGTCGGGACCGGCGGCCAGCGCCACGAGCGGCGTGTCGAACCGGACCTCCCCGCCCGCCCGGCGCACGGCGTCGACGAGGACCGGCTCGAGGAGGTCCTGCGGGCAGGCCAGCGGCAGCACGGGGCTGACGTCGAGGATCTCGCGGGGGGACGGGTAGCCGCCCGCGCGGCCGCTCGAACGCGGGGACGCGGGGAGGGTGGCCGCCGAGGCGGCCTCGGGCAGGACGCGGATCCGGCGGGCCCGCACCGCCGGGGCGACGCCCCAGGTGCGGAGGATCTCCACGGTGCGCACGTTGATCCCGGTGGCGCGGGGGAGGCCCGAGGTCCCGGGCCTGCGGTCGACGACGAGCACGCGCGCGCCGTGCCGGGCCGCGGAGAGGGCAGTGGCCAGACCGCCGGGACCGGCGCCGACGACCAGGACGTCGTAGGTCCCGTGGCCGGCGGTGGTGGCGTCGCCGATGACGCCGAGGGTGATGGGCATGGCGACGAGAATCGCGGTGCCGGCAGGCCCGGGGATCCGTGTCACCTACCGAGGTTCCCCCGCCCAGGTACGCAGCTGGGTCCGGGACGGGACGCCCGCCTTGGCCAGCAGGTTCGCGACGTGGGTGTCGACGGTTCGCGGGGAGAGGAACAGCCGCTCGGCCACCTGCACGTTGGTCAGGCCCTCCGCGACCAGCCCGAGCACCTCGGCCTCCCGCGCCGTGATCCCGTGGGCGCGCAGCCGGGGGGACACCGCGGTACCGCCCCGGTTGCGGGGGGCCGGTGCCCCGGCCCGGCGGAGCAGGTCGCGGCAGGTGCGGGCGAGCACGACGTCGCCCACCTGCTCGTGGACGGCGAGGTCGGCGCGCAGGGCCGGCACCGGATCGCCCCAGCCGTCGGTGATCGCGGCGTCCAGCACGACGGTGTGCAGCAGGCGGCGCCACCACGGCAGGCCGCCAAGCGCCTCCTCGCCGTCGGCGAGCAGCGTGGCGGCCTCGTCGCGGTGGCCCGCGCGACCGCGGGTGACGGCGTCGGCCCAGGTGAAGGCGCCCCGGTTGGCCGGCACCTGAGTGAGGGCGTGGGTGCGCGTCATCGAGCTGTCCCCCCGCTCGATCGCGGCGTGGACCAGGGCTGCCGCACCCATGTAGGGCATCGGCGGCGTCGCCCCGACACCGTGCAGCATCTCGCGCACGCCGATGTCCAGCTCGTCGGCGGCACGGGATAGGTCGTGCTCGAGCAGGGCGACGACGATGCGCATCACCTGCTCGAGGCGGGGACCGCTGCCCCCCTCCGACGCGACGTCGTCGGCCCGCCTGCGCACCTCCGATGGTGTCGCGGTGCCGGCGACGAGCTGGGCGGTGGCGTCGAGCATCTCGAGCAGCGCGCGGGCGCTGAAGGCGCGCTCCGGCAGGCGCAGGGCGCGGGTGAGCTCGACGGAGGCGCGGGCCGCCGGTCGTGCCGCGGCCGGTCCGTCGACCCACCAGGTGTAGTCGGCGCGGATGTAGTCGATGGCGGCGACCTGCCCGAGCATGCCGGCGTCGAGGGCCAGCTCCCGCGCCTGCAGGAGCGGACCGGTGTCGTGGGCGCGCAGCGTGACCATCATCCCGAGCTGGAACAGCGCGGTGACCCGCCACGGCACCAGTCCGTGCTCGCCCGCGACCTGGGCGGCCCGGCGGGCGAGGGCCTCGGTGACGTCCAGGTCGGTGCGCCACGCCAGCCGTCCCGCGACGCCGAGCGCCTCGCACAGCGCTGCGGCGGCCTGGACAGCCCCTTCGGCGGTGCCGCGCGCCCGGTGCTCGTCGGCGGCCTCCTCGGCCCGGGCGATCGCCGCCGCGGCGAACTCGCCGGCGTCGGTGGCCCGACCCGCGCCGAACGCGGCGTCGGCGCGCAGGACCAGCGAGCGCGGGTCGCCCGGCCGGCCGGCGCGCGCGACGTAGGCCTCCGCATCGGCCCAGGCTCCGGCGGTGACCGCCGTGCGGGCGAGCTGCAGGCACAGCTCGGCGTGGGCGTCACCGTGCAGGCCGTCCAGGTCCGCGGCGCCCAGCGCGAGGGCGTCGGCGGCCCGGCCGACGAGGGTCAGCACCGTGACCTGCTCGGCGATCACCGCGGGGGCAGGCGCTGTCCCCGCCCCGGCCGCCGTCGCCAGCAGGTGCTCCGCGCTGCGCAGCGCGCCGCGGGCGGCGTCGCGCCGGGCCAGCCGCACCAGCAGCGCCACCGCCGCGTCCGCCTCGCCCGCCTCGACGAACAGTTCGGCGGCGCGCGGCTCGTCGTCCGGGCCGGCGCGCTCGGCGAGCACCCGGGCCACCCGTCCCGCCAGCGCCGCCCGTTCCGGTGGCAGCAGCACCGCGAGCACCGCGTCCCGTGTGAGCGCGTGTGGCCAGTGCAGCGCCGGCCCGTCGGTCACCAGCAGCGCCTGTCCGACCGCGGCCCGCAGGGCGCGCAGCACCTCCTGCTCGGAGGTGCCGGCCGCGGACCCGAGCAGGCGCCAGTCGAGCTCGGGGCCCAGCACGGCGGCGGTGTGCAGGATCGCCTGGGCCGGGTCGGGGAGCGCCGCGAGCCGGTCGGCGACGAGCGCGGCGAGCGTGGGCGGGACCGCCGAGCCCGGAGCGGCGACGAGCTCCTCGACGGCGAAGGGCAGCCCGTCCGAGCGCAGTAGCAGTCGCTCGGCCTCCGCGTCGGTGACCGGCCGGCCGCCCCGGCACGCCGCGGCCAACGCCGCCACGTCCCGCCCGTTCAGTCGGCCCAGGTGCAGGGTGATCGTTCCGGGTGCGGCGGCGAGGCGGCGCGCGGCGTGGGTCGGGGCGTCGTCGCGCGCGGAGCAGGCCAGCAGGACAGGAGAGTCGGCGGCGGCACTCGCGAGGTGCTCGACCAGGGCGAGCGTGTCGTCGTCGGCCCAGTGCAGGTCCTCCAGGCGCAGCACGCAGCCGGCCGCGTCGCCCAGCGCGAGGCGCAGCAGCCGGAGCAGGCCCTCGGCGAGGACGACGACGGGGTCCGCGCTCAGCGGCGTGCCGATCCCGCCGTCCGCTTCGGCCCAGCTGGGCAGCAGCCGGGCGAGCGCGGCGCGATAGGGGCGCAGCTCGGGGTTCCGGGCCCGGGCCGGGTCGTCGAGGAGGCCGATCACCGCGCCCGCGACCGCCCGGAACGTCCCCCCGCCCTGCACCGCCCGGCCGGACAACACGGGCAGCCCGCGCTCCGCGGCCCGCCCGGCCACCTCGTCGAGCAGGCGGGTCTTCCCGATCCCGGCCTCCCCGGCGACGAGCAGCGCGCCACCCCGCCCGGCGGCGACGGCGTCGACCAGCCCGCGGGCGGTCGCGAGCTCGGCCCCGCGGCCGACCAGGACGGGGCTGCGGGGCACCCGGCCGGGACCGGCCGGACCGGGGACGGCGTCCACGCGCTCAGTACACCGGTTCCGGTAGGTGCCCGGAAGTGCGCGGTCGGTGCGGCGAGATCTGCGCCGGAGTGAGCGAACGCGGCGTTGGGTGCATCTGACGCACCGAACGCCCCGTTCGCTCCAGGGTGCTGGCCGGTGCCTGCGTTCCGCACGGGGATAGGGCACCCTTGCCTCATGTCCTCGCGGCGCCCCGAGCCCGCGCCCCCGGCTGCGGGACCGTCCCTCGCGGAGATCCTCGGCGGTCGCGGCGGCGCGCTCGACGCGTCGGCCGCACCCGTCGCCTTCGTCGCCGGGTTCGGGATCGCCGACGCCGCCGGTAGTCCGTCCGCCCTGCTCTGGGGCGGGGCGGCGGCCGGCGGCGCCGCGCTGGCCACCGGGGCCGTCCGGCTCATGCGCGGCAAGCGCCCCGCCGCGGTGCTGGCTGGGCTGCTCGGGGTGGCGGTCGCGGTGGTCGTCGCCCTCTACACGGGCCGGGCGGTCGACTTCTTCCTCCTGCAGATCGCCTCGAACGCCGCGAGCGCCCTGGCCTGGGCGGTGTCGATCGTCGTCCGCTGGCCGTTGCTCGGCCTGGTCGTCGGCACGGCGCTGGGCCAGCGGACGCGCTGGCGGCGCGACCCGGATCTGCTGCGCGGCTATCGGCGTGCGAGTGGGGTCTGGGTGGCGCAGTACCTGGTGCGGCTCGCGGTCTTCGTGCCGCTGTACCTGGCCGGGGCCGTCTACGCGCTCGGGATCGCCCGGGTGGTGCTGACCTGGCCGCTGGTCGTGGCGTGCATCGCGCTGTCGTGGCCGGTGCTGCGGCGGGCGCTCCCGCCGGGGCATCCCGGGCTACTCCACCCCCGGGTGCCCGTGGCAGCGGGGGGACCACCGTACAGTGGGACCGGTCACGAAGAGTGATCATCTGGATCGGTCCGGGAGGCTCGGACGTTCCAGAGGGAGGACAGCCGAGAACTCAGCCAGGAACGTGCGACCAGGAACGTGCAAGGAGCCATGCCCCAGCAGCCACCGCCGCAGAGCCCCCAGCCGGACCAGCCCACACCGCCCTCGTCGACGCCAGAGTCGACGGAAGCGAGCCCGCCGCAGCAGACGGGCCGTTCGACGCCGCCCGCAGGCGCCCCGGGACAGCGCGGCTACGTGCCGCACCCGGGCTATGTCCCGGGTCCGACGCAGGTACACAGTCGGGTGCCCACGTCGGGGGGCTTCGGGCCGGCGGCCCCTGGCTCGGGCCAGGCGCCCGCGCCCGGTGCACCGGGCGGGTGGCCGGCTCCCGGGTACGGGCCGGTGGTCCCGCCGCCCGGATACCCGCCGGGCGCCGGCACCGCGCCGATACCACCCGGACGATCGGCGGGTCCGGTTCACCCGACACAGGCGTTCGCGGCCCCTGCAGCGGCCGCGGCGATGTCCGGGGCGACCACGGTCGCCGCGGCGCCGGAGCCGAAGAAGCGCGACCTGACCGTCAACAAGCTCGTTGCCGGCGCCGGTGCGGCGGCCACCAGCGCGGTGCTGGGGTCGTTCTTCGGAGCGGCGGGCACGGTCGGCGGCGCGGCTCTGGGATCGGTGTTCAGCGCGGTCGTGACCTGGCTGTACCAGCACTCGCTCGACAAGACCCGCGACACGGTGAAGGCCCGCGTCAAGCTTCCCGGTGAGCGCACCGTCAGGGTGGCGAGCACGGCCGAGGTGCCGGCGCCGCGGGCGGCCGCGGACGGCTCCACGACGCGGGTGTTCGTCACGCCCGGTGATCAGGCGACCGAGGTCATCTCCGCGGTGCCCGCGGTCGACGCGGGGCCGCCGAAGTCCCGGCGCCGCCTGCTGGTGATGACCGGGTTCACCGTCGTCGTGTTCGCGATCGGCATGCTGGCGATCACCGGGATCGAGCTGCTCAAGGGCTCGCCGCTGAACACGAGCAGCAGTTCCACGTCGCAGCGCCCCGGCGGAACGTCGCTGGGCAGCGTGCTCGGCGGCTCGAACAGCGCGAGCACGGAGACGTCGACGAAGAGCACGACGACGTCGGAGACGACGTCCGAGGAGCCGACGACCGAGGCGACCACCTCGACGAAGTCCACGGACGAGAACAGCTCCGCGGTGCCCGGCACAGGCTTCGGTACGGACGAGCAGGGGGCGACGTCCACGCGCAGCACCGAGGCGACTCCGACCCCGACGCCCCGCAGCGGCGCGAACGGCCAGAGCGACGGCGGGGCGGCCCCGCAGGCGGGTGGCGGTGCGTCCGTCCCCGCCAACCAGGAGTAGCGGGCCCTCGCCGGCTCGACCGACACGTGGCTCGGGTGCGCTCGGTGCACCCGAGCCACGTTCGTACTCGCGGCCTGGATGCGGCCGGTCGTCAGGCGCGCAACCGGGCGGCCAGCGCCGCGGCCGCCGCCTGCGGATCGTCCGCCTCCGTGATCACCCGCACGACGACCACCCGCTCGGCTCCCGCCGCCACCACCTCGCCGAGCCGGTCTCCGTCGATCCCACCGATCGCGAACCACGGCCGCGTCGGTGCACGGGCCGCCACTGTGCGGACCAGCTCCAGCCCCGGGGCCGGGCGGCCCGGCTTCGTCGGAGTCGGCCAGCAGGGGCCCGCGCAGAAGTAGTCGACGCCCGGCTCGTCCGCGGCGCCCGCGGTCTCGGCCGCGCTGTGCGCGGACCGTCCGATGATCATCTCGTCGCCGACGACCTTCCGCGCCCACGCCACCGGCAGGTCCTCCTGGCCGAGGTGCAGCACGTCCGCGCCGGAGGCGAGCGCGACGTCGGCGCGGTCGTTCACCGCGAGCAGCGCACCGTGCCGGGCGCAGGCGTCGGCCAGCACCTCCAGGGTCGCCAGCTCGTCGCGCGCCTCGAGCGGCCCGTCGGGCCCCTTGTCGCGGAGCTGGACGATGTCGACGCCACCGGCGAGGGCGGCGTCGGCGAACTCGGCGAGGTCGCCACGACTGCGGCGAGCGTCGGTGCAGAGGTAGAGCCGCGCGTCGGCGAGGCGGGCACGCAGGGAGTCGGCGTCGAGTCCGGGCACGGTGCGGACGGTAGCGGCAGTTCGCCGGTGGTGCGTGTGGCACCGCTGCGGCGTGCGTTGCTGGCGCTCGCGAGAGAGTTGCGGGCGAGTTGCGGGCGCGCTCGCGGGCGAGTTGCGGGCGCTCGCAGGAGTGCAGCAAGGTGGCCCTGCTCCAATCCGGTTGCAGCAGGGCCACCTTGCTGGAATCCCCGAGGCGTCCCGAGTCCGGTCGGC
>CAVSJZ010000047.1:0-237273 GCA_963728105.1 uncultured Actinomycetota bacterium
CCATTGTATGGTCGTTTATGATATCCTCTGACCGCTTATCCTGCCAGAATAAGTTCCTGTCCGCCCTGGTTTCACCGGGGGCCGGTGCTGAAGGCGGCATCACTTTCCAGGTATTGCCTGACCTCCTGTTCCAGTTCCAGCAGCAAATGAGCGTACTCATCGCGCCAGGCAGGAGCTTCCTCTGAGGTTGACTGCTGCCAGTTTTGCAGCTCGGCAAGACACTCCTGATAGTCGTCGCAGAGGGACTGGAAGGATAGACTTTCCTGAAAGAGACGGTGCAAGGCTTGTCTCTCCTCGAAAAATCGCTCCATGATCAAGGAAAGACCGGCTCCAGCGGATTTTGGTTGTATGTCCTCAGGGTTCATATCATCGGCTTGAGAGATGCTTTAATCGTATTTGTAATAGATTACGGTAAATTAAAACAAGTAATTCACGGTGACTCACGGGTATTGACATGAACTCTGGTCTTTAGTATTATCAATCATATTAATTGGTTAATCCTTCCTAAGGGCAGTGCCGATGCCTTCTAAGCCCAACGGCCCATCACCATCGGGTTCTGACTGCCATAGCCCTCCTGGCGATGACATCAGGCAGCAACTGGAGAAAATCCTGGCGAGCCCAGAGTTTCAGAACTCACCTAGGTTGTGCGACTTTCTCCGGTTTGTGGTGGAAAAAACCTTATCCGGCTGCGCCCAGGAGATTAAGGGCTACACCGTGGCCACCGAAGTTATGGGGCGGAAAGCCGACTTTGATGCAGGTAAAGATACCATCGTGAGGATTCAGGGGGGCAGGCTGCGCCGGGCTCTGGAGCGTTACTATCTGACCATCGGCAGACAGGACCCCATACGGATCGACATCCCTAAGGGCGCCTATGTGCCTGCATTTCATCTGGCTGCCAGGGAGGAAGCCCGGATCGAGGCAGCGACGGCGGCCCTTGATGAAGCTGTCCTGACATTACCCTCAGGGCCCTCCGTGGCGGTGCTGCCCTTGCTCAACCTGACGGGTGACCGGAAGCAAGAGTTTTTTGCCGACGGCTTGGCCGAAGAAATAACCAACGAACTGGCCCGCTACCAGGATTTGCGGGTTATCGCCTTTCAATCCACTCTCCGGTGGAAAGGTGCGAAGCTTGACGCCCGGGAAGTGGGCCGGGACCTTAACATCCGATTTTTTCTGGAGGGCAGCATCCGCAAGGAAGCCCGGCTGATCAAAATCACGGTCCGCCTGGTGGATACGCTAAACGGCATGCAAGTGTGGGGGGATCACTACCAGCGCCAACTGAGACCCGACAAGCTCATCGCCTTGCAGGAGGAGATTGCCCAGAAAGTCGCAGCAAAAATCGGCAGCGAGTACGGCATCATCCCCCGGAACCTGTCCAAAGAATCCCGGAAGAAGCCCCCTGAATCTCTCGACACCTATGAAGCCTTCCTCCGGTTCTACCACCATGTCGCCGTCTTGACCACTGAGACCTTCGATGAGACCCTCCGCGTTCTGGAACAAGCCGTGTCTCGGGAGCCGGAATGCGGCCTCGCCTGGTCCCTGTTGGCGCACCTTTATGTCATGAATTACACGCTGCAATTCTCTCCCCTCAAGACCCCCCTGGAAAAAGCCCTAATTTTTGCCAAGAAGGGGGTAGCGCTGGATTCGCAGAACCAACAGGTGCGGGCTACCCTGGCCAATCTCCATTTTCGCAACAATGAACGAGACTTATTTTTGCTGGAAGCTGAGAAGGCCCTGGCCCTCAACCCCAACTCCCCCATGCTCATCGGGTATCTTGGTTGGCTCCTGGCGCTCTATGGCGAGTGGGACCGGGGGCTGGCCATCATGGGGAAAGGCATCGAGTTGAATCCCCACTACCCGGGCTGGTTCCATATGGCGCCATATATTTATTTCTACCACCAAGGTAGGCATCTTGAGGCCCTCCAGGAGGCCCAACAATTCCAGATGCCCCAATTCTTCTGGGACCCGCTCCTGCGCGCCGCGGCTTTGGGCCAGTTGAGGCGAGAGCGAGAGGCCACCCAAGCGGTGGCGGAGTTGCTGGCCCTAAAGCCTGATTTTCCCTCGCAGGGTCGCTTTCTCATCGGTTGCTATGCCAAATTCCCCTACCTGGTTGAGGGTCTCCTGGACGGCATGCGTTTGGCAGGCTTGAAGATTTGATCAAGAGCCTTGAGCCCTCCTTTGCTCCTTGCCGTCACGCTGCGGTTAACTTGCCATGACCTTGTTTTTCTAAATAATATAATATAGTTGTCGACATGATCTCCTCATCTTTTCCTGACATTTGTGGGGAGGATGATCTCAGGTGCTCTCACTGAAAAAGGCCAGAAGACCGGGGGAATGGCAGGACCGTGGTGGCCAAGGATGCGGCATAATCTCGAATTAACCAACCCAAACGCATATAATCTTCCCAGGGTAATTTGTTATAATTCAGCCATCAAAGCTTGGCTGAACGTTAATCACCATTAAGCAAAAAAGGAGAACGACGCATGTACCGGAAACTCTTGCTAGTAACTGTAGCCCTGGTGTTGGCCTTGTCGGTCACCCCGGCCCTGGCCCAAACAGCCGATGCCACCATCAGTATTGACGTAACTACTGCCGCCGCAGGCCTGGGCGCCAGCTGGGGCAGGGGGGTGGTAACCTATGGACCGAAAACCTACGCCTTCAAAGTGAGAGGTCTGAATGTGCTCACCGCGGGCATCCAGAAGTTGCAAGCCAATGGTCAGGTGTTCAATCTTAAGGCCATCGATGATTTGGAGGGCAAATATCACAAGGCGGACAAGGCCGGCATCACCTTCATCAAGAAGGGGGATATCGGCCTGGTGGTGCAAAATGACAAGGGTGTGGTCCTCAATCTCAAGGCCGTCAAGAAAGGGCTGGAATTGGACCTGGTGAGTGAGGGCCTGACCGTCCTCAAGGTGAAGTAGAAATTTCTTGGGGGCAGCGGACGTGATTCTCCGCTGCCCCTGCCACGCATCCTCTCCCCACACCAGGTTTGGGCTGCTAAAAAGAATATTTAGTGAGCGTATCCCCCTGTCAGTTGATAACCAGACTTTTCGGGGTGAGACATCATCGCCACATTTTTCCTCATAATACGTATAAGGCTGTGCGGTTAAAAATTTATTCGAGTTTAGATCACTTGCCACTATACGCCCTTTCGTTAATTTTTCCATATCGTTCGTTTATCAAAACCCTTGCAAGTAGGGCTAACACCGGAAGGCGCATGCGAGAAGAAATCGGCTCAGGATAGCGTCGCACTTCTCCTGGCCGATACTGGCAGCCGGGAGCGCCCGCCCCACCCTGAACTGCGCCCCCAGCCCCTCCACCCAGAAAGATCAATCTACGGCGCTGAGGGCCGCTCACAGCGCAGCCACGGCCCTCAAAGGGGGCAGCCAAGGTAAAGGGGGGCAGGGTAACCTTGCCACGCGGCCAAGGGGTCGCCGGAACCCTCCCCCAGCCGCCACGGCCCCAGCCCCTCGTCGCCCGCTACCCAGGCTTGATTTTTGTTTTGAAATTTTTGGGGGCCAGGGGGGCTCTTCTCTGGCCCGAACGGCCCGGCCGCAAATTCGTACTCTGTGCTCCTCCTCCAAACACCCCTCAGGCACGAAGCTACGATGCCCCTACAGAAAGCGTGGTACGCTTTTTACTGGGGGTCTGGGGGCTACCCCTTACGGTAGTGGCCCCATAAAAGATGGAGCGGGAATTAATCGCGGGTTAAAGAGGATTGGCAAAAGTGCCAGGTGGGAAAAAGGCATTCGGGGTGGATGGGTGGTATAGTATCATTGGAAGGGGGGAGGAGTCACACGCCCCCCGGACTCGCCCACAGGCCCAAAAGTTCACGCAGGGTTAGCCGTAGACCACGGTCTCCAGCAACTGGTCGACTCCCTTCTGTTTTTGGACTACCGGTTGCGACCCGGGATCCCGGGTCTGATGACTGGGGTGCGAAGGATGGCTGCTTTTGCCTGGCGCCCATCCCAACTTTCCGGGCCGGTAAGATTAGGAAGCGAGGCCAGGAATGAAGCGGCAGGGGCTGAGAGGGGGTGGTCGGTGTGGCGAAATCGTGATGGAGACAGGTACTGATAGGGATGCAAGGGAGAATTTCCCTTAGAAGGCCACCGAACGCGATTACCATTAAGGAATCCCACTTCGTCTTACCATCTCAGGAAAGAGGCGACCAGGATGCAGGGCGGGATAAACCTTCAGACGGCAGGCCATGGGCCGCAACGAGAGGCATGAAAGGCCCCAGAACGGGTAACTATCCCCATCCTTAGCCTTTTAGGGCCCTCGCAGATGTAGGGCGCTACCCTATCCCCTAGACCAGTAGACCAGATAGCCTGCAACCCAACCTTCCCTTTGAGAAAAAACATCCGAAGCCAGCAGCGCTCAAAACAGCCTGGCAATCCAAGCTAAGCGACGCAGGGAGGACCGATTCTCTGGACCACTATTGCGGTGGCATTTGAAAACCGGTCCCGAAAAAAGGTCCTGAAACCCGCGCAGGATCTACGTCAGGACCGAAAGGACCGATTCCTGGAGATATAGGGGGATCTTGCGAAGGTGCGTCCCGCCTTTCTGGAGTTGAGACCTCTGCGGAAGTCTCTTTCGCTATCCTTCCGCATCAAAATGTAGCGTAGGCGCCCTCGCCTGCGCCTAAATAAAGTATAGACAGCCGAGGGCGGCTATCTTACATGAGACTTTCGCAGGGGTCTCGGAGTTGGAATGAAATATCTTGACAATAATATACCATTGGAATATATTAACAATTATGAAGGGTGATGATTTATTGGCTTGGCGTAAACGGCATCGGTTGACGCAAAAGGAATTGGCGAACCTGCTGGGGGTTCGTAACATGGCCGTTTACCGGTGGGAATGTGGCATGAGAAGCATATCGCCATATCTCCATCTGGCTTTGGAGGCCCTGGAACATCGGATAACGAAGGAAGCCGGACACAAGGAGAAAGACCATGGCGATCTTAGCTGGGTGCCCAAGGTGCCACAATAAACAGGCTGTCAAAAATCGAGTCTGCGATTGTGGGGCGGACCTGGTGAAAGAGAAGCGCCTCAAGAAAGTCTGATATTGGGTAGTTTATCGCCTGGCCGATGGTAGGCAGCGCAAGGAATTTGCCGGGTATCTTGTTGAAAAGGTCCGGGCCGCGGAGGGCAAGCGCAAGTCTCAAAAAATAGAGAACCCCGGCATTCTAGAAAAAGTGCCGGCGGAGCGCATGAGCTTTCAAGAGCTTTCGGAGTGGTACCTTGATTTAAGCCCGGTCAAGAAACTCTCTTCCTTATTCCCGGATCAGACAAGGAATCGCCAATTTCAGAGGAATTTTTAAAACTGATGGCCGTGGCCCCGGATCACCTCAAAGCATTCTTAACCGTGGCATTCAATACTGGGATGAGGACCGGGGAGTTCCGAGCCCTGAGATGGTCACATATCGACCGGGAGAAAGGAGTTATTAGACTACCTGCGGACCTGGTGAAAGAAAGCAAGACCAAGGTGATACCGATTAACCATCACGTCAAGCGGGTGCTGGCGGGGCTCCCCAGGGCGATCCACCATGACTTTGTGCTCACCTACAAAAACGAGCCTATTATTACCGCTGGGGGACTCCCTCGCCGGCCCGCGGGCGGAGCGGTCGGGGCGGGGGGCGCTAGCGCGGCGGCGCGGGCAGCGCCGGGAGGGCGGCACCGGACACGACGGCCACGGACGCGAGCGCGACGGCGGTCGCGGCCAGGACGGGGTGGCGGCGCACGGTCACTCCGCGAAGCTCACGTGGACGTGGTCGAAGTGCCCGCCCGTCGCCGACCGGACGTCGTAGAGGCCGCCGCCGTCGTAGGGGACACCCCAGCCGCCGGGCGCGTCGGCCGTCCCGACCTGCCAGAACCTGCCCTGCCAGATGAGGTACTCGACGTGCAGGGCAGCCGCGTTGGCTCGCAGCCAGCGCGCGACCTTCCAGCCGCCGGCCAGGTCGGTGCCGCCGGCGAAGGTGCCCAGCGTGGTCATCATGAGGTCGCACGCCCGTCCGACGGAGTGGTCGCTGTGCTCGCTGGCCGGCCGCGCCGACCAGCACCCGGCGCCGTGCACGACGGGCCCGTTCCGGTAGCCGCCGAACGCCGCGGCCACCGCCTGGAGGCCGTGCAGGGTGGCGCCGGTGAGGCAGCCCTGGCTGGTCGGGTCGGGCAGCCGGCAGCCGGTCGCGCCGCCCGTCCACGGTGCGGGCGCGGCGGGGCTCGCCGAGGCGGCGTCCGCGGCGTCAGGGGCTGGGGGGACGGCTCCGGCCGTTCCGTTCGGGGCTGTCGCCGCGCGGCCGGACCCGACGCCGGCGGGCCCACCGGAACCGGCCGGACCCTGCGCGTCGCCGGTCCGGCCGTGGCGCCGTCAGCACCCGCCGTTCGCGCCGGTGGCGGTGTCGGGGCCGGCGCCGCGGGCCGGCGTCGCGGTTCGGGGCACCGCGACGGGCCGCTCGGGCCCGGCGGCAGGCGACGCGGCCGCGCCCCGGTCGAGGCCGCCGCCGCCGGTGAAGCGGCCGACGTCGGCACGCACGGCGTCGACGGACCGCCGCACGAGCCGGGCGCACCGGTCGTCACACCCCGCCTCGCCCGCGGAGGGCAGGCCGCTGCGGCTGCCGGTGACGCGGGCACAGCCGGCGACGTGGCAGGCCACGAGCGCGTCGAGCGGTGCCGTCGGCTTCCCGGTCGCGCGCAGGTGCTCCGAGACGGCATGCAGGGTCGTGCACATCCAGGGGACCGCGACGCGCAGGTTCGTGCTCGCGTCGAGCACCGCGGAGCCGGGCCCGGGCGGGTCGGACGGCCAGGGCTGCCCGCCCGCCGCCAGCCAGCCTTGCTGGTCGAGCTGGTAGAGCCCGGCGGCACCGCCCGGTCGGTCGGCGTGCAGGCCCGGGTCCCAGCCCGAGTCGGCCTGCACCTGCGCGACGACCCAGAGCGGGGGCAGGTCCGGGCAGCGGCGGGCGGTCAGGTCGCTGACCAGCGGCAGGAGCTCCCGAGCCAGTCCGGGCAGTACGACCGCGGCGGCCACGGGTCGCTCGGCGGCCCGGGCCGGCTGCGCACAGAGCGCCGTGCCGACCAGGACGACCAGCACCGTCACGGGGATGAGGACCGTCGCCACGGGGACCGCCGGACGGCCGAACGAGCGGCACATCGCGTCACCTCCCGGCGGCCGGCTCGACGTCGAGCCGCCGCGGCGGCCCGGACGCCGTCATCGGTCGTCCTCGGCGCCGGGGCCCTGGCCGGGTGCGCCGCTCGAGGCGGGCGCCGGCTCCACCGGCCGTTCGTCACCGGACGGGTCGTCGCCCGGGTCCTCGCCGGCCTCGACGACGAGGCGGTCGCCGACGAGCACGACCGGCACGGCGAGGCGCCGCCACACCGATGCCAGGCTGCGCCAGCCGCGCGCGGCAGGAGCGGGTGCGGCGGCGGGCGTGCCCGCCACGTCGTCGCCGACCGGCGACGGGACGGCGGGCGTGCCGGCCGCGACGTCGACCGCAGGCAAGGCCGTGGTGGTCGTGCCGGCCGCGTCGCCGTCCACGGCCGGGAAAGCCGGGGTCGGCGTACCCGCCGCGTCCCCGATCGGGAGCCCGGTCGCGGACCTGCGGGCACCGGTCGGCGCGTACGGCGTGACGCGCACCCGCACGTCGACCAGCAGCCGCCCGGGGCCGGCCGCGCGAACCGCACCGGGCAGCGCGAACTCGGCCCGCTGCCGGCCCCGCCCCGACCAGGCCGCCACCCGCGGCAGGGCGCCCCCACCCAGATAGCGGCGCAGGACCCCGTCGCGGCGGTCCGGGTCGTCCTCGTCCCAGGACAGGACGTCGACGGCGAACGCGGCGGCGAGCGCGGACGCATCGGCGTGGTCGAACTCGGGCTCCGGAGCCGGGTCGGATGCCGGCAGCCGGACCGCGGGGAAGCCGCGCGGGTCGGTGGGCGGGTCGGGGTGGAGGCGCCCGAGGGAGGCGGCTGCCTCGCTGGCGCGCACGTCGACCGGGCCGGCTGCCGCGGCCCCCGCGGTCGCGGGCGTGGGGGAACCGGGCCCGGCGGGTCGGCTCGGCACTCCCACCGCTCCGGATGCAGCGGCCCTGGTCGTCGGGGACCCACCGGGATCCGGTGGGACGGAACCCGCGGCGGTCCAGGCCTGCAGCGGCGAACGACCCGCGTTCGGGCCCGCAGCGGCCGGCCGGATGTCCGTCGGCGAAGGCGTGCACGGCACCGCCGCCGACCCGAGCCGGACGGGGGTGGGCCAGCCGGTCGCGTGCGGCTGCGTCCAGCGCTGCGGACCGGCCGGCTGCGCCGCGTGGAGCGGGGGCGTGTCGGCGGGCAGCATCCGGGCGGGTTGCCCGGAGGCGTTCAGGTGGCCGAGCGCCACGGGTGCCGAGCAGGGTCGGGCCGGAGCAGATCCGGACCGACCGGGGTCGGCCAGGTCGGGCCGGACCGCCGAGAACCCGTCCCGGACGGCGAGCGCCTGCGTTCCGGTTGCCGGCGGCGCGACCGGGCCCCAGTCCGGCCCGGGACCCTGCTGCACGGGGCCGCCGCCGGCAGCGGAGCGGCCGAGGTCCGCTCGGGGCAGGGCCGTGGCGACCGGGATGCCGACCGGTGGTGACGCGGTCTCCGGCCCCCACGCCGGGCCGACGATCGGAACGCCCACCGGCGGGGAGAGCGGGACGCCGGGTCGCGGTGCGAGGCCGGTCGGGGAGCAGCCGTAGCCGGGCGGGACGAGGGCGAGGTCGGGTCGGGACGCGACGCCGCTCGCGAGGGGGCCGCCGTGGGGGACGAGGTAGGTGTCGGGTCGCGACGCCGCGCCGACCGCGGGGAGGCCGCCGGGCGGGGAGCTGGCGGGGTCGGCGTAGGGGGCGGCGCCCGTGAGCGGGGCGTCGAGCCGCGGGAAGGTGACACCGCGAGGGAGGCCGGGTGCCGGATCGGCGGGGGACCCCGGGCCGTTCGCCGGGCAGCCGCCGGCGGGTGGGGCGACCGGCCCCGGCCAGCGCGTCGGGAGGCCGGCGGGAGCCGGGGCGGCCGGCGTCGGCGGCACGGTGCCGGGCGCTCCCCACCCCGGCGGGGGGAGGGGCAGGCCCCCGGCCGGCGACGGGGCGGGGGTCGGCGGACCGGCGTGCCCGACGTCCGGCAGACCGCCTGGCGGCGGCGCCTGCGTCGCGGTCGGGAGCCGGGCCGGGGCGGCGGGGTCGGGCGGATCGGGCTCGACCGCGAGGGCGGGCCGGCCGAAGAGGCGGAAGCGGGCCACGGCGGTCACCGCGGTTCCGGGCGTCGAGCGGGCATGGGTCCCCCGTGTGCTGGCGTGGGCGATCGCCCCGGAACCCGCAGGTCCCGGGCGTGTCATCGGACGGCGAGGACGCTAGGGAGCGCGCCGCGATCCCGTGGCCGAACGGTGAAAACGGTTTGCGACTGCGAACGGTCCGGCCCGCCGGACGGCCGGCGCGCGTCGGGTCAGGGCACCGGCCAGGCGTGCACCGGCTCGTTGCCCTCCGACAGTTCGAGGTAGCGCCGCATCATGCCCCGCAGGGCCGTGCGGCGGTCCGCACCGGCCTCCTCGAGCGCCCCGACGGTGGCGAGCTGCCAGGCGGCGCCGGTCCGCCGCTTCACGCACCGGCGCTCGATCACCGCCAGGTACCGGTCGACGATCCCCGCGTCGACACCCCAGCTCGCGAGCCCGTCCGCCGCCTGCGGCAGCAGCTTGCGCAGGACGAGCTCGTCCGGGCGGATCCAGCCCTCGCCCGGCCAGTACAGCGGGCCCTCCAGGCCGTGCCGGGCGGCCGTCCGGAAGTTCTCCTCGGCAGCCTCGAACGACATCCGGCTCCACAGCGGCCCCTCGGCCTCCACGAGCCGGCGTATCAGGCCGTAGAACAGCAGGGCGTTGGCCACCATGTCGACGGGCGTCGGCCCGGCCGGCAGGACCCGGTTCTCGACCCGGACGTGCGGCACGCCCTTCGCCACGTCGTACACCGGCCGGTTCCAGCGCCAGATCGTGCCGTTGTGCAACCGCAGCTCGTCGAGCTCGGGGACCCGGCCCGCGGCGAGCTCCGCCATCGGGTCGACGTCGCCCAGCAGCGGCATGAGGCCGGGGAAGTAGCGCCCGTTCTCGGCGAACAGGTCCAGCACCGAGGAGATCCAGCGCTCGCCGAACCACACCCGCGGACGGACGCCCTGGTTGCGCAGCTCGACCGACCGGACGTCACACGACTGCTCGAACAGCGGGATCCGCGTCTCCGCCCACAGCCGCGTGCCGAGCAGGAACGGCGAGTTCGCCCCGACCGCGAGCTGGACGCCCGCCAGGCACTGCGCGGCGTTCCAGTAGCCCGCGAACGCGTCCGGCGGCACCTGCAGGTGCAGCTGCATCGACGTGCAGGCCGCCTCGGGAGCGATGGAGTCGAAGTCGGCCGCGAGGCGCCCCGGCGTGACGGGGGAGCGGCCCGACGGGTCGTCACCGGTGATGTCGAGCCGGATCGGCTCGCCGCGGGCGTTCAGCATCTGCTCGTTGAGGACCATGTAGCGCGACTCGGGTGAGAGCGCTTCCACGACGAGGTGCTCGGCCCGCAGCGTGGGCAGGATCCCGATCACCGCGAGCTCCGCAGAGCAGGAGCGGGCGCCGGCGCGGGCGCGGTCGAGCTCGTCGACGAGGTGGCGCTCCAGCCGCTGCCACCCGTCGCCCGGCAGCAGTCGCGGCGGCAGGTTGAGCTCGAGGTTCCACAGGCCCAGCTCGGTCTGGAACTCC
Source organism: uncultured Actinomycetota bacterium (assembly GCA_963728105.1). Taxonomy (GTDB): domain Bacteria; phylum Actinomycetota; class Actinomycetes; order Mycobacteriales; family Pseudonocardiaceae; genus Pseudonocardia. The sequence continues at coordinate 10,724 of CAVSJZ010000047.1, forward strand.
TCGCCGCCGATGGCGGCCAGCACGTCCATGCTGCGCCGGGCGGGCCCCAGCTCGTCGTCGACCAGGTTGAGCTCGACCTCGACGCCCGTCATGGGCTCGTCGTCGGCGAAGGGGTGCTCACGCAGCATGACGGTCAGCGCGTCGAGGCAGCGCAGCACCTTCGCGCGGTAGGTCTGGCGATCCCGTCGACTGAACGTGGTCCGGTCGACGTCCTGGCCCATCGCGTGCGCTGCCTCCTCGCCTCGCGGACCCGGCCTCCGGCCGGCGTGCGGCGCGGTTGTCCACGGTTGCACAGCGGTGATCGGATCGCTACGGCTGTCCGGATGACGAGCCGCCCACCCCGACGGCGGGGCCGGGCGCGACGATGGGCGCGTGGCCGTTCTCACGCCGGTGGCCGATCCGGCCGACCCCCGCGTCGACGACTTCCGCGACCTCACGCACGCCGACCGCCGTCCCGACCGTCCCGGCGGCCGGGGCCTGGTCGTCGCCGAGGGCGTCGTGGTGGTGCGGCGGCTGCTCGCGTCGCCGTACCCGGTCCGGTCGCTGTTGGGGGTGCCACGGCGGCTCGACGAGCTGGCCGGGGACCTGCGCGGCCTCGACGTCCCCGCCTACGCCACCGACGCCGACACGATGGCGCAGGTCGTCGGCTTCCACCTCAACCGGGGAGTGCTGGCCGTCGCCGACCGGGCCGCGGCGACGGACGTCGACGCCCTGGCCGCCGCCGCGCGCGTGCTCGCCGTCCTCGAAGGGGTGAACGACCACGAGAACCTCGGTGCGCTGTTCCGCAACGCCGCGGCGCTGGGGGTCGGCGGCATCGTGCTCGGGCCGCGCTGCGCCGACCCCCTGTACCGGCGCAGCGTGCGGGTGTCGATGGGACACGTGCTGCGCGTGCCGTTCGCGCCGCTGCCCGGGCCGTGGCCGGACGCGCTGGAGCGGCTGCGCGCGGCCGGGCACGCGCTCGTCGCGCTGACACCGGCCGCCGACGCCGTCCCGCTGGCGGCCGCGGGACTGGCCGGACGGCGGGTGAGCCTGCTGCTCGGCGCCGAAGGCCCCGGGCTATCGGCCGCCGCGCTCGCCGCGGCCGACGTCCGGGTGCGCATCCCCATGGCGGGCGGGGTCGATTCGCTCAATGTGGCGACAGCGGCTGCGATCGCGTTCCACGCGGCCGTAGGCTGAGGGGGCAGAACGGGGGTGGGCGTGCTCGGGGACCGGCGGCCCGGTGATCCGCCACTGCCGCCCGACCTCCGGGAGTCGCTGCGGGAGTGGTCGGCCTACGCGACCGTGGTGCGCCGTGACCGCCGGCCTGACGAGCTGGCGCTGCTGCGCCGCCGGGCCCGCCAGCTGGCGTCGCGGCTGGCCGACGCGCTGGGCCGGCCGGTCGAGTACGCCGACCCGGTCACCGGCGAGGTCGAGTCGGTGCGGGTCGGCGCGGCCGGGCCGCTCTCGCCGGCCGAGGCGTCCGGGCCGACCCCGTGGGTGACGGGGCTGCCGGTCGCCGCGTTCGTCGCGGTCGTGGTGGTGCTGGCCGACGTGATGCTCGCGCGGGGTTTCGCCGCGGCGCTCGGGTGGGTGTGGGTGCCGGCGAACATGCTGGTGGGGCTGGGACTCGCCCCGTCGCTGTGGTTGCTGAGGCGCAGGTCGGTGTGGCGGTGGGTCGCGCTGGGGACGGCGGCCGGGTTGGCCGCCGGGTGGGTGGTGCTGCTGCTGGACCTGCTCGCGCCGCAGTAGCTTGGCGTCGGTCTGTTCGCTGCGCGAGCTCCGCTCAGCGCTGGCTGCGGACGCCGAGCAGCACCTCGTCCCACGACGGCATGACCGGCTTGCCCTTCCGCGTCCGCCGCGACGGCGTCGCCGGGCCCGCGTCGGACGGCGCGTCGGCCGGGACGGAGGCACTCCCGCCCCGGCTCCCGGCACCGCGGCGGCGGCGGGACGTGGCGTCCGCAGCCGGCTCGTCCCGCTCAGGCGCCGCAGCCGGGCCCGTCGCGGTGACCTCGGGCGCCGGCCCGTCGGAGCCGGCGGACTCTGCCGCCGCGCCGGGAGCAGGGTCGGGTGCCACGCCGGCCGGGGGCTCGGATCCGGCTCGTGTGGCGGCCGGGTCGGCCGAGCCGTGGTCGACAGAGGGGTGGTCGACGGAGGGGTGGTCGACGGAGGGGTGGTCGGGGGCGGTGGCCGCCGACATGGCGTCACCGTCGGTGGGTCGGGCGCCGGGCACCGGGACGGCTTCGCGCCGGTCGTGCGGCACGCTCGGGGACGCGGCCGCGTCGGCGGCGGGGCGGTCGGCGGCGGGGCGGTCGGCGGTGGCGGGGCGGTCGGTGATGGCGGGGCGGTCGGTGATGGCGGGGCGGTCGGCGGCGGAGTCGTCGGCGGCGACCGGATCGCCGGCCGAGGGACCGGTGGCGATGGCGTCATCGGCGGGAGTGCCCACAGCGCCGCCGGCCGTCGCACCGTCGGCCGCCTGGCCGGACGCCGGCCGGTCGTCGCCTGCGCCGTCGCCGCGCCCGCCAGCGGCGGGGCGCTGACCTGCTGTGTCGCCGCGGCCCGCAGCCGGGTGATCGCCGTCCACGGCCGGCGTGCGGTCGGCCCCGTCACGGTCGGCGTCACGGTCGGCCCTGTCACGGTCGGGCCCGTCGCCGACCTGCCGGTCCGCCGCCGCCGGCCGCCGTGGCGCCGGCGCACCGCCGCCACGGCTGTCCGCGAACGGGGACCCCGTCTCGGGATCGCGCAGCTCCACGGCCGCGTGCGCGGCCCGCGCCAGCTCGGCCCTGGCGAGCTGCGCCTCGCTCGCCGCGGAACCGTGCGGCTCGGCCTGCGGGGACGTCTCCGGCCGCGCGTGCTCGGGGGCCTGCGCGGTCGCCCGCTCGGGCGTGACCGGGCCCGGCTCGTCGACCCGCGCCGGGCGGCGGGCGGGGGGCTCGGGGCGGCGTGGCTCCGGAGCGGTACGGGCCGGCGTGCGTTCGACGGCCACCCGCCCCGCGTCCGCCCACGGCACCCTGGCGATGTCGGATGCCGCTGCGCGCAGCTCGTGGGCGCGCTCGTCGGTCGGCTCGGGGGCCGGCTCCGGCTCGTCCGGCCGCGCCATGTCGATCACCGGCCCGACCGTGCGCAGCGGCCGGGCAGGCAGGCCCTCGACGAGGTCGTGGGCGTGCTCGTCGACCGCGGTGACGGTGCCGCCGTGCGCTCCCGGCTGGTACGCCCAGTGGGCCCGGTTGTCCGAGCGGCCCGCCCGCCACGACAGCGCGACGACCCAGCGCCCGTCCTCGCCCTTCCACGCGTCCCACTCGGCGGCCGGGTACTCCTGGCCGCGCAGGCCGAACGTGTGGGCGACGACGTCGGCGAGCGTGCGCGTGTCGGGACCGTCGGCGCGGACGGGGTGCGCGCGCTGCGCGACCTCGGCCGTCCGCGAGCGTTCCAGCAGCACGGGGTAGGCGAAGCGCTCGATCTTCTGGGCCGGCACGCCCGCCGCCGAGGCGACCTGCTCCACGGACGCCCCGGCTCGGATGCGGGCCTGGATCTCACGTGGACGCAACTGGCTCTCCAACTCGATCGCGATCTGTCCGAGCCGCGTCAGGTCGCCCCGGGCCGCCGCGCGCAGCTGCTCGTCCGCCGGCACGACGAAGCGCTCGCGGCGCCCGGCATCCTCGAGCACGACGGAGGGCTCTCCGCCGTCCTCGGTGATCCCGACGACCCGCAGCGCCCGCATCCGCGGCCTCCCGCCCTGTCCGCACTCCCCGTCCGAGTGACGGTAGATGCCGAACCGCAACCCGCCGGGGAGGCGCGCCGGGCCGGGATCCGCCGTGCTGACGAGGAAAATCCGTGCCGTGCACGCAGCGTGCCAGCTCGATTGCTATTGGTAAAGCTGAGGCGCGTGGTGCGGATGTGGCCACGGGGGGTGCGGATCGGACGCACGGCATCGCCCGATCCGGTGAGCGCGTCACGGCGGGTCGCGCGCGGTGACCGGATCGGGCGACGGCAGCGGCGGCTCAGCCCAGGCGCTCGACGACCCAGTCGACGCACTCCGTGAGCGCCTGCACGTCGTCGGGCTCGACGGCGGGGAACATCCCGATCCGCAGCTGGTTGCGACCCAGCTTCCGGTACGGCTCGGTGTCGACGATCCCGTTCGCGCGCAGGATCGCCGCGACGGCCGCGGCGTCGACCTCGTCGACGAAGTCGATCGTGCCCACTACCTGCGACCGGTGGGCCGGGTCGGCGACGAACGGCGTCGCGAACTCCGAGCGCTGCGCCCAGCCGTAGAGCCGCGAGGACGAGTCGGCGGTCCGGGCGACGCACGCGTCCAGCCCGCCGAGGCCGAGCATCCACTCGATCTGCTCGACCATGAGGATCAGCGTGGCGACGGCGGGCGTGTTGTAGGTCTGGTCCTTCAGCGAGTTGTCGACGGCCGTGGCCAGCGACAGGAACGGCGGGATCCACCGGTCGGACGCCGCGAGCTCGGCCACCCGCTCCAGCGCGGCGGGCGAGAGGATCGCCGCGTACAGGCCGCCGTCGGCCGCGAACCCCTTCTGCGGCGCGAAGTAGTAGGCGTCGGCCTGGCGGATGTCGACGGGGAGGCCGCCGGCGCCGGACGTCGCGTCGATCACCACGAGCTGGCCCTCGATCGCCTCCGCCGGCCGGACGACGGGCACCGCGACGCCCGTGGACGTCTCGTTGTGGGCCCAGGCCAGCACGTCGCACGACGCGTCGGCCTGCGGCTCCGGCGCGGAGCCCGGCTCGGCCGTGACGACCACCGGGTCGGCGAGGAACGGCGCACCCTTCGTCGACTCGGCGAACTTGGCCGAGAACTCGCCGTAGGTCAGGTGCAGCGCGCGGTCGCGGACGAGGGAGAACGTCGCGACGTCCCAGAACGCCGTCGAACCGCCGTCGCCGAGGACGACCTCGTAGCCACCGGGCAGCGCGAAGAGCTCGGACAGCCCGGCGCGGATGCGCCCGACCAGCGACTTCACCGGCTTCTGGCGGTGCGACGTGCCCATGACGGCGCCGGACGCGGCGAGCGTCGCGAGCTGCTCCGGGCGCACCTTCGACGGGCCGCAGCCGAAGCGGCCGTCGGCGGGCTTGAGGTCGGCGGGAATCTGCAGGTCGGTGGACGTCGAAGCGGTCACCCGTCCAGTGTCCCCCGCCGTGGCCGCACCCGAACCGTCGGCCCGGGCTGCCAGGATGGGGGGTGAGTTCGGGAGGAGGCGGCGATGAGCGACACAGCGGGGAGTCGGGATCCGTCGGGTGCGCCGGGAGGTGGGCGGCCGGGTCCGGCGGGGGCCGGTGCGCCGGGCCCGGGCCCGCGGCAGGAGCCCGACCCGCGCGGCGACGCTCGTCGCGAGGGGGCCGCCGGGGGCACCGGAGCGGGCGCGGCTCCGGGTGCGACGCCGGACAGCACGGCGACGACGTCCGGCGAAGGGGCCGGGTCCGGAGCGGGGGCCGCGTCCGGCGAGCAGGCTGCGTCCGGCGGGGGCGTCGGGTGCCGGCGGGAGGAGCGCGTCCGGCGAGGGAACGGCGTCCGTCGACAGGGCGGCGCCGGACGGCAGGCCAGCCGCGGGCGACGCGGCCGCGTCCGGCGAGCGGGCCGTCGGGTCGGGCGGCACGGTGGAGTCGGCGACGGAGGGGTCGGCGGGACCGGCGCGGCCCCCGGGGACGGGCCCGGGCGGGACGGCCGCCTACGAGGTCCCGTCGTGGCCGCCGGAGGGGACGCCGCCGCCCGCGCCGGGCGGGTCCGGTGACCGGGCCGGCGCCGCGGCGCCGGGCCTGCCTCCTGGCGACCGGACCGCCGAGGAGCCCATCCCCGGCGGGAGCTCGTGGCCCGTGCCGGCCCAGACCCCCGCGGGCGAGCTGGGCCCCGGGCGCGGGCGGCTACCCGGGCTACGGCGGCTACCCGGGCTACGGCGGCTACGGGGGTTACGGGCCACGCCCCGGCGGGCCGGGTGACGCTTCGGCCGGCGCGGGGTACGGGACCGACCCGCCCGGCTTCGACACCGCGCCGCGGCCGGGGATCGTCCCGCTGCGGCCGCTGGGCCTCGGCGACCTGTTCGGCGGGGCGTTCGCCGCGGTGCGGCGGAACCCGGCCTCGACGCTGTTGCCGACGGCGCTGGTCGCCGTGGTGGTGCAGCTGGCGCAGTACCTGACCCGGGCCGGGATGCGGCCGCGGCCGATGCCGCCCAACCTGCGGGTCGCCACCCGCTACCTCGGCGAGGTGACCTCGGCGACCGTGCCGGGCGCGCTGCTCGGGCTGGTGCTGGCCGGGGCGCTGGCGGCGGTGATCGTCGTCGTCGTCCACGGGGCGGTGGTCGGCCGGCGGACCTCGCTGCGCGAGGCGTGGCGCCGTGCCGGGCGCCGGGTGCCCGGTGCGATCGGCGTGTCGCTGGTGATCGGCCTGGTGCTCGTCGTGATCGCCGTCGTCGGCGTGTTCGTGACGGTCGGCGCCGCGCTGACCGCCCGGGGCGGGCTGGGCCTCGTGCTCGGCGCCTTGTTCGCGCTGGCCACGATCGCGGTCGTCGTCTACGTGTCCGTGCTGCTCGTGTTGGCCCTGACGGCCTACGTCCTGGAGGACGTCGGTGTCGGGTCGGCCCTGCACCGCTCGGCCCACCTCGTCCGCGGCGCGTGGTGGCGGGTCTTCGGGGTCGTCGCGCTGCTGACCCTCGGCACGATCGTCGTGTGGGCGATCGTCGGCGTCCTCGTCACGGGGGGCGCGCAGCTCGCCGGCGTACCGCTCGGGCCCGTGCTGCCGCGGGTCGCGAGCGTGGTCGCGTCGCTGCTGGTGACGCCGATCGCGACCGGCGTGACGACGCTGCTCTACGTCGACCGGCGCATCCGCCGCGAGCGCTACGACCTGCAGCTGGCGACCTGGGCGGCGCAGGCGCGCTGACCTTCGCGCCGGGGGAGGACCGCCATGATGGCCGTCCTCCCCGGCGGCGGGGCTCAGTCGTGCTGGATCTCGTCCCAGCCGGGCACGTCCTCGGGCCGGCGCGGCGCCGGGCCGATGTACTGCGCGGACGGGCGGACCAGCTTGGACTCGCGCTTCTGCTCCATGATGTGCGCGCTCCAGCCAGCCGTGCGGGCGCTGGTGAACATCGAGGGCATCATGTGCGGCGGGACCTCGGCGAAGTCGAGGATCACCGCGGCCCAGAACTCGACGTTGGTCTCGATCGGATGGTCCGGCCGGCGGGTGCGCAGCTCCTGCAGGGCCGCCTGCTCCAGCGCGACGGCGACCTCGTAGCGCGGCGCCTTGAGCTCCTTGCAGGTCCGGCGCAGCACGCGGGCCCGCGGGTCCTCGGCCCGGTAGACCCGGTGGCCGAAGCCCATGAGCTTCTCCCGGCGGTCGAGGATGCCCTTGACCAGACCCTGCGGGTCGTCGGTCCGCTCGACCTCCTCCAGCATCGGCAGGACCCGCGCCGGCGCGCCGCCGTGCAGCGGTCCGGACATCGCACCGATCGCGCCGGACAGCGCGGCCGCGACGTCGGCGCCGGTCGAGGCGATGACGCGGGCGGTGAACGTCGAGGCGTTCATGCCGTGCTCGCAGGCCGAGACCCAGTACGCGTCGACGGCCTTGACGTGCGCCGGGTCGGGCTCGCCGCGCCAGCGCGTCATGAACCGCTCGGTGATCGTGCGGCACTCGTCGATCCGGCGCTGCGGCACGGCCGGCACGCCGATGCCGCGGGCCGACTGCGCGACGTAGGACAGGGCCATGACGGAGGCCCGCGCGAGCTGCTCGCGGGCCTCCTCCTCGCTGATGTCCAGCAGCGGGCGGTAGCCCCAGTAGGGGGCGAGCATGGCGAGCGCGGCCTGGACGTCGACGCGCACGTCGCCGGTGTGCACCGGGATCGGGAACGGCTCGGCGGGGGGCACCCCCGGCCCGAACCGGCCGTCGACCAGCAGCGCCCAGACGTTGCCGAAGGTCACCTTGCCGACGAGGTCCTCGATGTCGACGCCCCGGTAGCGCAGCGCGCCGCCGTCCTTGTCGGGCTCGGCGATCTCCGTGCGGAAGGCGACGTGGCCCTCCAGGCCGGACTTGAAGCCGGGCGGGGGCGGAGGTACGTCCGTGCCGGCCGGCGTCGTCGCAGCGGTCACTGCGTTCTCCTCATCGGTGGTCCCGAGTCGATCAGGACCCGACGAGCCGTGCCGAGCGGCGCCGCCCGTCGGGTGGTGCCCACGGCGGCCGGGGGCGGCTAGCGTGGTTGCGGTCAATCTGCCGGGCACCGGGTCGAGTGGCAACGGGGCGGGCGGGTGGCCTCGGTCACCGGACGGGTGGTCACGGGGTGGGGTCGTCGGAAGGGGAGCGTGTGTCGGAGCTGGCCGGGATGCGGGTGGACTACCGCGACGCGGGTCTGGACGTCGGAGCGCTGGCTCCGACCTGGCACGAACAGCTCGCGGCCTGGCTGGCCGACGCGGAGGCCGCCGGGCTGCCCGAGGTCAACGCCATGGTCCTGGCGACGTCGGGCCGCGAAGGGCGGCCGTCGTCGCGGACGGTGCTCTGCAAGGGCCTCGACGAGCGCGGCGTCGTCTTCTACACGAACTACACCTCGGCCAAGAGCCACGACCTGCGGGCGACCCGGTACGCGTCGGTGACGTTCCCCTGGTTCGCGATGTCGCGGCAGGCGCACGTACGCGGGCCGGTCGAGCTGGTGGCGGTCGAGGAGACTCAGGAGTACTGGTCACAGCGCCCGCGGGGGTCGCAGCTGGGGGCGTGGGCGTCGGCGCAGTCGACGGTGGTCCGCGACCGGCGGACGCTCGACGACGCGCTCGAGGGCGTCACCCGGCGGTTCGAGGACGACGCCGAGGTCCCGGTGCCGGGCCACTGGGGCGGCTGGCGGATCCGGCCGGAGCAGGTCGAGTTCTGGCAGGGCCGCACCAACCGGATGCACGACCGGCTCCGCTACGTGCTGGACCCGGTCGACCGCAGCTGGAGTGTCCGCCGCGTCGCCCCCTGAGGCGCGAGTCGGGGTCTGAGCCGGCGCGAGTTGCGACCCCTGGCCGCGAGTCGGGGTCTGAGCCAGCGCGACATGGGCGCTCGCCCGGTCCGCGGGTCCACCGGTCGGGGCCGACGCCCGGTCGGGTTCTCACGCAGCGGCCCGGCCTGGCCCACACCCGACTCGCGGTCTGGCCAGGCCCCGACTCGGGCTGGCCCAGACCCCGACTCGCGGTCTGGCCCAGGCCCCGACTCGGTCTGGCCCACACCCCGACTCGCGGAAGGGATCTCCGTGGCGGCGTCGCGCGCACGTCGCGCACACTCAGGAGGTGACGCCGGAGCATCCGACTCGCCCGATCGCCGCCGGCCCCGACGCACCCACTGCACGGTTGCGGTGGCTCGCCGGGGCCGTCCGGGGCACCCTGGCCGACACGAAGCCGCTGCGGACGCCGGCCTACCGGCGCCTCTGGGTCGCCGGCACGGTCACGGTGATCGGGTCGCAGCTGTCCGTCGTCGCCGTCCCCACACAGATCTACGCTCTCACCGGCTCGTCGGCCTGGGTCGGGCTCACGGGCCTGTTCGGCCTCGTCCCGCTCGTCGTGTTCGGCCTGTGGGGCGGCGCGATCGCGGACGCCGTCGACCGGCGCGTGCTGCTGCTCGTCACCGGCGCCGGCATCGCCGCGAGCTCGCTGGCCCTGTGGGTCACCGCCGCGTCCGGCGTCGCGAACGTCTGGGTCATCCTCACGCTCTTCGCCGTGCAGACCGCATTCCTGTCGATCAACCAGCCCACCCGCAGCGCCGTCATCCCCCGCCTGCTGCCCGCGGCCGAGCTCCCCGCCGCGAACGCGCTCAACATGACCGTGATGCAGTTCGGCGCGATCGTCGGGCCGCTGCTGGCCGGCGTGCTCATCCCCGTCGTGGGCCTGTCGACGCTCTACCTCCTCGACGCGATGGCCCTCACCGCGACGCTGTGGGCGACGTGGCGGCTGCCCGCCGTCCCGCCCGAGACCGGGCCGAAGCGCCTCAGCGGGTTGCGCAGCATCGCCGAGGGCGTCCGGTACGCCGCCGTGCAGAAGGTGCTGCTCGTCTCGTTCCTCGTGGACGTCGTCGCGATGGGCTTCGGCATGCCGCGCGTGGTGTTCCCGGAGATCTCGCACACGGTCTTCGGCGACCCGGTCGGCGGCGGGCCGGCGCTGGGCCTGCTCTTCGCGGCGATCCCGATCGGCATGGTCGCCGCCGGCCTCGTCTCGGGCTGGCTCTCGCGGGTGAGCCGGCAGGGCGTGGCGGTCACCGTCTCGGTCTGCGTGTGGGGGCTCGGCGTCGCGTTCTTCGGGCTGACGTCCTCGCTCTGGCTGGCCGTGCTGGCGCTCGCGGTGGCCGGCGCCGGCGACCTCGTCAGCTCGGTGTACCGCTCCGCCATGCTGCAGACCGTCGCCACCGACGAGATGCGCGGCCGGATGCAGGGCCTGTTCACCGTCGTCGTCGCGGGCGGGCCGCGGCTGGCCGACCTGTGGCACGGCCCGGCCGCCGCCCTGGTCGGGCCGGGGCCGGCGGCGTCGGTCGGCGGCGTCGCCGTGATCGTCGGCGCGGTCGTCGTCGTGACCCGCTTCCGGGAGTTCTGGCGCTACCGGGGCCCGCGGGACTGAGGGCGCCACCGCCGCCCCGGCCACAGAGACACCCCGGTCGCAACGAACGGCGCTTTCGTTCAAATAGGTGTGAACGAAAGTGCCGTTCGTTGCCCTAGGCCCGGCGCAGCAGGACGCGCCGGGCCTCAGGACGTCTCGCGGGCCAGGGCCGCGTCGGTCGCCTCGCGGATCTCGCGCATCATCGCCAGCGCGTCCTCCAGCGCGGTGTCGGTGAACGCGCCGGCGAGCCCCTCCGCGGCGCCGGCGGCGTTGCGCGCTGCCCGCGGGAACATCAGCTCCTCGTACCGCCGGACGGCCGTCGCCAGGTCCGGGCCCTCGGCGACGCACCGCGCGAGGTCGGCACCGTCCAGCATCGCCGTGTTCGCACCCAGCCCGGAGAACGGCGACATGAGGTGCGCGGCGTCGCCGATCAGCGTCACGCCCGGCGTGTGCGGCCAGGTGTGGGGCACCGGCAGCGCGTAGAGCGGCCGGTTGACGATGGCGTCGTCGCACTCGTCGATCAGCCGCATCAGGGGCGCGCCCCAACCCGAGAACCGGCGGCGCAGCTCGGCGCGGACGGCGCCGGCGTCGGCGAGGTCGCCCAGGCCGCACCGCAGTGGCCAGTCGAGCTCCTCGGGGAACGCCGCGTACACCCGCACGACGCCGAACCCGTTGCGCTGGCACAGCAGCCCCTTGCGGTCGCCGAGGGCGAACATCCCCCCGTCCCCGACGAGCGCGGCGACCTCCGGGTGCGCGCTGTCGACGTCGCTGATCCGTAGCTCGACGAAGCTGATGCCGGAGTAGGCCGGCACCGCGGACGACAGCAGCGGGCGGACCCGCGACCAGGCGCCGTCCGCGCCGACCAGCAGGTCCGCCGTCGCGCTCGAACCGTCGGCGAACGCCAGCCCGTGCCGGCCGCCGCCCAGCGGCTCGACGGACTCCAGGGTCGCGCCCCAGCGAACCGTCCCGGGCTCCAGCGAGCCCAGGAGCAGCTCGCGGAGGGTGCCGCGGTCGATCTCGGGGTTGAACAGCTCGTCCGGGCGGGCGACCTCGTCGAACAGGATCGTTCCGCTGCTGTCCGCGATGCGCCCCGACTGGCCCTCCGGCCGTGCCAGCGGGAAGAACGCCTCCAGCAGGCCGGCTGCCGCGAGGGCGTCCTGGCCGGTCCCCACCTGCATGTCGAGCGTGCCGCCCTGGTCGCGGGCGTGCGGGCCGGCGTCGCGCTCGTAGACGGTGACGGAACGTCCGTGGCGCTGCAGGACCCGCGCGAGCGTCAACCCGCCCGGACCCGCGCCGATGGCGGCGACGTGCGTGGTGGTCATGGCTGCTCCCCCCGGTCGGCGTCCACCGTAGGTGAATCCGCTCAGAAAGTGAAGTCACTAAATTTTGTAAGCCGCTACGCTCATGTCCGTGACCACACCGGGGCGCCGCGAGCGCAAGAAGGCCGCCACCCACCAGGCGCTGGCCGACGCCGCACTGGAGCTCGCGCTCGACCGCGGCAGCTACGACGCCGTCACGGTCGCGGAGATCGCCGAGCGCGCCGACGTCTCCGTGACGACGCTGTTCAAGCACTTCCCCAGCAAGGAGGCACTGTTCTTCGACCGCGACGCCGACCAGGAGGAGGCGCTGGTCGCCGCCGTCCGCGACCGCGACCCCGCGGTGTCGCTCGTCGACGCGCTGCACGAGTTCGCCGTGCGAAACAGCGCCGCCGTCACCACGGCGATGCGGGAGCCGGGGCACCTGAGCTTCCGGCGGCTGGTCGTCGGGAGCCCGGCGCTGCGGGAGTACGCCGGGCGGATGTGGGAGCGGCACGAGCGCGCGCTCGCCGCCGCCATCGCCGCCGACCGCGGCGAGCCGCAGCCGAGTCCCGCTACCCGCGCGCTCGCGCACATCGTCTGCGGCCTGCCCGGCCTCGTCCAGGGCCCCGACGACGATCCGGTGGCTCTGCGCGAGGCCGTCTTCGCGATCCTGCGCTCGGGGTGGGGCCCGTAGCGCGTGCGCAGCGCCACACCTGCGGCGCCTGCGCGGGCGCGATCCTTTCCGGGAGCACTAGTTTTGCCGTAACGACCCGGACGCGAGTGTGAGGAACCCTCCACCATGGCTGACGACACCACCGCCGTACTGCACCTCCAGGACGGCGACCACGAACTCCCGATCAAGCCCGCCACCGAGGGCTCCTCTGCGTTCGACATCACGAAGCTGCTGTCCGGGACGGGCCTGACCACCCTGGACTCCGGGTACGGCAACACCGCCGCGTGCAGCTCCGCGATCACCTACATCGACGGCGACGCCGGCGTCCTGCGCTACCGCGGCTACCCGATCGACGAGCTGGCGGAGTCCTCGTCGTTCCTCGAGGTCAGCTTCCTGCTGATCTACGGCGAGCTGCCCACCCAGGACCAGCTCGACGACTTCACCAACAAGATCCGCCGCCACACGCTGCTGCACGAGGAGCTCAAGCGCTTCTTCGACGGGTTCCCGCGCGACGCGCACCCGATGCCGGTCCTGTCCTCGGCGGTCAGCGCGCTGTCGACCTTCTACCAGGACAGCCTCGACCCGTTCAACCACGACGACGTCGAGCTCTCGACCGTCCGGCTGCTGGCGAAGGTCTTCACGATCGCGGCGTACGCCTACAAGAAGTCGATCGGCCAGCCGTTCCTCTACCCGGACAACTCGCTGGACCTGGTCTCGAACTTCCTGCGGATGACCTTCGGCTTCCCGGCCGAGCCCTACGAGGTCGACCCGGCGTTCGTCAAGGCGCTGGACACGCTGCTGATCCTGCACGCCGACCACGAGCAGAACTGCTCGACGTCCACCGTCCGGATGGTCGGCTCGTCGCACGCCAACCTGTTCGCGTCGGTCTCGGCGGGGATCAACGCCCTGTTCGGGCCGCTGCACGGCGGCGCCAACCAGGCTGTGCTCGAGATGCTGCAGAAGATCCAGAGCGAGCACGACGGCGACGTCGCCGAGTTCGTCAAGCGGGTCAAGAACAAGGAGGACAAGGGCGCGCGGCTGATGGGCTTCGGGCACCGCGTCTACAAGAACTACGACCCGCGCGCGAAGATCGTCAAGCGGAACGCCGACGAGATCCTCAAGAAGCTCGGCGTCACCGACCCCCTCCTGGACATCGCGATGGCGCTGGAGGAGACCGCCCTCGCCGACGACTACTTCATCGAGCGCAAGCTGTACCCGAACGTCGACTTCTACACGGGCGTCATCTACCGGTCGATGGGCTTCCCGACGCGGATGTTCACCGTCCTGTTCGCGCTGGGCCGGCTGCCGGGCTGGATCGCGCACTGGCGCGAGATGATCAACGACCCGACCACGAAGATCGGCCGGCCGCGGCAGCTGTACATCGGAGCGACCGAGCGCAACTACGTCCCGATCGACGAGCGCTGACGGCCCGCCCACCCCGGCCGGCGCCCTGAACCGACCGCCGCGCGAGCGCCGGTACCTGCCGCTAGCGTCGGCGCGGTGAGTGACGGGAACGACACGTCCGTCGTCTGGTTCCGCCGCGACCTGCGGGTGCGCGACCAGCCGACGTTCCTGGAGGCCGGGCCACGGGCGCTCGCCCTGTTCGTGCTGGATCCGGCGCTGCTCGGGCCGTCCGGCGCGGCTCGGCGCACCTTCCTCTACCGGACGCTGCGCGCCCTCGACGAGGCCCTCGACGGGCGGCTGCTCGTCGTGCCGGGCGACCCGGCCGATGTCGTCGCGCGGGTCGCGCGGGCCGTCGACGCCGGCACCGTGCACGTCGCGGCCGACTACGGGCCCTACGGCACCGCCCGGGACGAGGCCGTCGAGAAGGCCCTCGCCGACGACGGCCGCGAGCTGGCACGCACCGGATCGCCCTACGCCGTCGCGCCGGGCCGCGTGCGCAAGTCCGACGGCACCCCGTTCCGCGTCTTCACGCCGTTCCGCAGGGCGTGGGCCGAGCACGGCTGGCGGCGGCCGGCCGACACCTCGGCCGGCAGCGTCGACTGGCTCGACCCGAAGGACAAGGACGGCGGGCCGCGCGCGGTCCGGATCCCCGACGACGACCCGGTCGACGCGCAGCTGCCGGCGGCGGGGGAGCAGGCTGCGCTCGCGCGCTGGCAGGAGTTCCTCGACGGACCGGTCGGCGCGTACGCCGGCGACCGCGACCGGCCCGACCGGCCCGGCACGTCGCGGATGTCCCCCTACCTCAAGTACGGGGCGATCCACCCGCGGACGATGCTGGCGGACCTCGCGTCGCGGCGCTCCGAGTCAGCTGAGGTGTACCGCACCGAGATCGCGTGGCGCGAGTTCTACGCCGACATCCTCCACCAGCGGCCCGACTCGGCCCGGAGGAACTGGGACCGCTCGTTCGACGCCCTGCCGATCGAGACCGGCGCGGCCGCGCGGGCGGCGTTCGACGCGTGGCGGGAGGGCCGGACCGGCTTCCCGATCGTGGACGCCGGCATGCGACAGCTGCGCGAGCAGGCGTGGATGCACAACCGGGTGAGGATGATCGTCGCGAGCTTCCTGGTGAAGGACCTGCACCTGCCGTGGTGGTGGGGCGCGCGGCACTTCATGGAGCTGCTCGTCGACGGCGACCTCGCGTCCAACCAGCACGGCTGGCAGTGGACGGCCGGGAGCGGCACGGACGCCTCGCCCTACTTCCGGGTGTTCAACCCGGTTACGCAGG
Organism: uncultured Actinomycetota bacterium; assembly: GCA_963728105.1. Taxonomy (GTDB): domain Bacteria; phylum Actinomycetota; class Actinomycetes; order Mycobacteriales; family Pseudonocardiaceae; genus Pseudonocardia. The sequence continues at coordinate 25,914 of CAVSJZ010000047.1, forward strand.
GTGAGAAGTTCGATCCTGACGGCGCCTACGTTCGTCGTTTCGTGCCCGAGCTGCGGGACGTGCCGGGCAAGGCCGTGCACCAGCCGTGGCGGCTCCCCGGCGGCCCACCGGCGGGCTACCCCGACCCGATCGTCGACCACAAGACCGAACGAGTCGAGGCGCTGGCCCGCTACGACCAGGTCAAGGCCGCTCGGCGCTGACACCCGCGGGGCCCGCGTCTTCGTCCGTTCGGGTGCCTCCTACTCTTTCTGCATGGCCGAGGAGAAGGCGCCCCGGCGCCGGGTTCGTTGGGTCGTGCTGGCCGTCCTGGTCGGTGCGGGCGGCTGGTACGTGCGGCGTCGATCGGCGATCCGGCCCGTTCCCCTCCTCGAACCGGCGGCGCCGCAGCCGGACCTGCAGCGGATCCCGACCCCCGTCCCGGGAGCGCCGCGGCAGAACCCGGCCCCGGTCCCGGCTCGCCGGACTCCGGCCGGCCGGCCCGTCCGGGGCAGCGACGAGGGAGCGCCTGTCGAGGGCCCGCCGTCGGGTACGACGGGCGTCGCGGACGCGGTGGCCCGCGCGGGGGCGTCGGTGCCCGCCGACGCCGCGGGTGCCGATGGGACACCCGGTGAGGCCGACCGACCGGAGAGCACGGACGGGGCCGCCGCCAGCGCTTCCTCGGCGGCGCGGAGTCGTCGGCGGTCACGGCGCCGTCGGCGGGCACGGAGTCGTCGGCGGGCGCGGAGCCGGCGGCGGACACGGAACTGTCGGCGGGCGCGGAGTCGTCGGCGGGCGCGGAGTCGTCGGCTGCCGACGCAGTGTCGTCGTCCGGGGCCGCGACCCCGGGCCTGGCGGGTGCGGCGTCCTCGTCCGCGGGCGCCCCTTCCGAGTCGGCCGGTCGGCCGGACGCGGGCGCCGCGAGAGCGGATCATGAAGTCGCAGCCGAGCCGTCGGGCCGGCATGCGCTGGTCGCGGACCGCGCCGGCTCGGCCGACCCGCCCGACCCGGCCGCAGGGGCGCACCCCGGAGACGCGGACGTGCGTACCGACGTGGCCGCGCAGGCCTCGGAGCCCGCGGTTGCCGGGTCCGACCCCGCGACCTCCCGCCACGGCCGGCACGAGGCGCCGCCGCCCCAGGGTTCGGCCCAGCCTTCGGCCGATGGGAGCCTGGTCGCCGAGACTCCGCAGGCGTCACCCGAGCGGGCGGAGGCCGCGACGGCGGGCGCGTGGGCGACTGCCCGCCCGACCCCGACTCCGACCGTTCCCGGTCCGGCGCAGAGCGACCGGACGCCGGCGGCCGACCCGGCGGTGACGGTCGACCCGGCGGCGTCAGCGGACTCGGGGGCGTCGGCGGACCCGGAGACGTCCGCTGGGTCGCCGACGCCGGCCGGCTCAGCGTCTCCGATGGGCCTGGCGTCCCCCGCCGACTCGGTGGCCCCGGGCCATCCGACTCCCTCGGCCGACACGCCGGTCCGGGGCGATTCGCCGACGCGTGACACGGCGACCCCGGCCGACTCGGCGGCTTCGGCCGATCGCGCGACCTCCACCGACTCGGCGACGACAGTCGACTCGGCGGCCCCCGCTGGCTCGGCGCTGTCGGCGGGCTCGGCGACCTCTGGTAGCGCGGCGGCGCCGGCTCACTCCGCGACGCCGGCTGAGTCGGCGGCCTCTGCTGGCTCGGCGCTGTCGGCGGGCTCGGCGACCTCTGGTAGCGCGGCGGCGCCGGCTCACTCCGCGGCGCGGGCCGACTCGCCGACCTCCGCTCGCGCCTCGGTCCCCGCCGATGCGACGGCGCCCGCCGCATCGCTCACCCACGAGCAAGGTCGACTCGCGGTCCCGGCGACGGACGGCTCTGCGGCGCAGCACATCGCAGCGGGTGCGCCGGCGGCGGACCCGCTCCCGTCGACCCGCCGCATCGGCGGTCCGAGCGCGCGCGACGCTTCCGGCCATCCCCCGCCGTCGGGTCCGCACGTCACGCCCGAGGCGGCCTCGGGTGGCGAGGACCGCTCCAGGCCGGCCGTGCCGGGCATCGCGAGCGGCGACGCCGCGACACCGTCCCGGCCAGCGGCCCGGACCGCGCCGAGCGATGCGGTCATCCCCAGCCGTTCCGGAGCCGCGACCGGCCCGGCGACCTCGACCGGCCCGACGCCGCCAGCCGGCAGCGAGGCGCCGAGCCGTCCGACGCCGGCAGCCGGGCGTGCCGCGCCCCGCGTCCCGTCGGTCTCGACTCCGCCGTCCGCGCCGGCGAGCTCGCCACTGTCGGTCGGGCCTGCTGTGCCGGCTGGTCCGTCCACTCCCGCTGCGGCGCCGGAGGACTCGTCGGTGCCGGCCGCTGCGGCAGCGTCCGGCGCTCCGCCCACACAGCCGGGCTCCGACGATCCGGGCCGGACGGCGCGTCCGAGCGTCGCGGGCGGGGGCCCGGCGCGTCCGGCCTCGGCGCGACCCGGGACGTCGACACACCTCTCGGGCCGTGCGGCGGACGCCGGTCGGGATGCGCCGGCAGAGCCGGTCGGATCGGCCCGTCGCGCGACAGCTGACCGTCCGGCCGTCGCCGGCCCGACTGCATCGACCGGCTCGAGCGCGACCAGCCGGGAGACCTCGCCGTCGGCGACTCCAGCTCGACAGTCGCCGTCCGTGCCGCCGGCACCGCCGGGGACGGCGGGTGCGCCGGTCTCGGCCGGTCCTCCGGTGCAGGACGGCCCGGCGGCGCACGGTCGCTGGGCGGACGCGGCGCCGAGCAGCCCGGCGGAACGGGCCGGCTCGCCGGCAGCGCCCGCTTCGCGGGCGTCGACTGCCTCGTCCGGCCCGGCTCCGCAGGTCGGTTCGGCTCCGCAGGTCGGTTCGGCTCCGCAGGTCGGTTCGGCTCCGCAGGTCGGTTCGGCTCCGCAGGTCGGTTCGGCTCCGCAGGTCGGTTCGGCTCCGCAGGTCGGTTCGGCGCCGCAGGTCAGCCCGGCCCCCCAGGTCAACCCGGCGCCCCAGGTCGGCTCAGCTCCCTCCGGTCCGAAGGCCACATCCGGCACGACCGGATCGCCGGCCGTGTCCGCGTCGCCGACCCCGCCCACCGCGTCCGGCCCCGCGCCGACCAGCATGCCGACGGCGCCCTCGTCGGCGGCGCCCTCGTCGGCAGGGCCCTCGTCGGCAGGATCCCCGTACTCCGGTACACCGGACGAGTCGGGATCGTCGGCCCCGCGCGATGCGGCCCCGAGGACCGGCCTGCCTCCACGGGCCGGACGGCCCCCGGCTCCGCCGGCGCCGGGCGGTCCGACCGGCCAGCCCGCACCGTCCCGGTCCACGTCCGGTGCGGCGGGCGCCGGCTCGGCCGTCCCGGTCCCGGCGATGGCCCCCGGTCCCCTCATGCCGCCCTCGCCCGGCTCCCGGCCGACGACCCCCACGCCGCGACCGCGGCCGCGGCCCCGCCCGGCGAGCAGCCCGGAGCCACCGCGCGTCCTGCGGCATCCGGCGGCCCGGCCCCTCCCGCCGATGCAGCCGGCCGGACCGGAGAACGGAAGGCCCGCCGAGCTGCCGCCCCCGCCCGCGGAGCCGGCGGGCTTCGGCCCGACGGGGGCGGCGACCCCCCACGAGCCCCACGCCCTCTTCACCCCGTCGCCGAGCGCTCCGGAAGCGCCGCGGTCGGGCGCTCGGCCGGGCCCCGGCGGCGAGTCGCCCGGTCCCGAGTACACCGTCAAGGGTCGCGTCGACTCGATGGTGTTCCACACCCCGGCGAGCCCGGGCTACGCCCGCACGCGGGCCGAGGTCTGGTTCCGCAGCACCGAGGAGGCGCTCGCCGCGGGGTTCGTCCCGGCCTGATCGGGCGCCGGCTCCGGAGGGGCCGACGCAACGAACGGCACTTTCGTTCCATAGGTTTGAACGAAAGTGCCGTTCGTTGCGTGGATAGCGCCCCGGACGGCCCCGGACGGCCCCGCTCGGCCCCGGCTCAGCCGCGCAGGGCGTCCCGCAGCCGGATACGGCCGCCCGTCCGCAGGATCGAGTTGCGGTACACCCGGCTGGCGACGCGCACCACCACGACGATCGCCGCCAGCGTGATCAGCGCCGAGAGCGCCACCTCCCACCCCGAGGCGACGCCCAGCGCGTAGCGCGCCGGCATCACCGTCTGCGCGAAGAACGGGACGTAGGACAGCACCGCGGCGAGCCCGTTGTGCGGGTCGTTGGGCAGCAGGTTCACGGTCAGGATGAACGGGATGATCACCACGAAGATCATCGGGGCGATGACGGAGTTCAGCTCCTCCTGCCGCGAGACCGTGGACCCGACCGCCGCGTACAGCGCCGCGAACAGCGTGAACCCGAGCAGGTACCAGACCACGACCACCAGGACCATCCCGGCCGCAGCGCCCGGGACGGTCAGCGTCCCGGTGACCGCGCCCGCGCCCAGGCCCAGCGCGGACAGGATCACCAGCTGGAGCAGCCCGACCGCGCCCAGCCCCGCGATCTTCCCCGTCAGCAGCTGCCACGGCTTGATCGTCGAGAGCAGCAGCTCGACGACCCGGCTCTGCTTCTCCTCCACCACGCCGGTCGCGACCAGCTGCCCGTACGCGCTGAACGAGAAGAACAGCAGGAACGTCCCCACCAGTGCGATGCCGAGCTGCTGGCCGCGGTCGGCCGCGGCCGGTTCGAGCGTCGTCACCCCGACCGTGGTCCGGGCGTCGATCTGCGCCAGGGTCACGCCGGAGGACGCCAGCGCGGCGTCCAGCGCCTGCGTGCGGGCCGCCGTCGACACGAGCGTCTGCAGTTCGCCCGGCACCGAGTCGCGCCCGACGAGCCGGTAGTCGCCCGGGCCGCCGAGGAGCAGCGCGTCGAGGTCGCCCGACCGCACCTGCGCGCGTCCCACGGGCTCGTCCACCGGACGCAGCGTCAGCGTTGAGCCGTCGGCGGCGGCCGCGGCCTGCAGCGGCTGCGCCAGCGTCGCCGCGGTCGGCGTGAGCCCCAGCGTGTGCGACGACGCCTTGGTGGCGACGAACGTGGCGATCCCGCCGATCACCGCGAACAGCACGATCGTGACGAGCAGCCCGACGAGGAACGTCCGCGAGCGCACCTGCGTCACGAACTCCCGGCGCGCGACCAGCAGCACCGCGCGCCAGGTCGGCACCGCGAGCGGCGCGGACCGCGTCACGCGGCCACCGCCTCGGACACGACCGTGCGGTACAGCTCGGTCAGCGGCGGGCGGACGCGCCGGAACTCGTGCACGGGCCCGGCCGCGAGCGCCGCGCGCAGGACGACCTGGTCGTCGACGCCCTCGCCCATCCGCAGGCGGGTCCGGGCCCCCGACTGGTCGACGACCTCCACGCCGGCCAGCTGCGCCGCCCAGCCGGCCGCGGGGCCCTCGACGTCGAGGAGCCTGCTGCCGTCGCGCTCGCGCAGCTGGGCGACCGTGCCGACGGCGACCATCCGCCCGGCCGCGATGATCCCGATGCGATCGCAGAGGCGCTCGACGAGCTCGAGCTGATGGCTGGAGAAGATCACCGGGACGCCCTCCGCGGCCTTCTCGCGCAACACGCCGCTCATCACCTCGACGGCCGTCGGGTCGAGCCCGGAGAACGGCTCGTCGAGCACGAGCACCTCGGGATCGTGCACGAGCGCCGCCGCGAGCTGGACGCGCTGCTGGTTGCCGAGCGACAGCTTCTGGACCTCGTCGCCGAGCCGCGAGCCGACACCGAGCCGGTCGGTCCAGCGAGCGACGGCCGCCGTCGCGTCGGCGACGGACAGCCCGTGCAACCGCGCGAGGTAGCGCAGCTGGTCGCCCACCCTCATCTTGGGGTAGAGCCCGCGCTCCTCGGGCATGTACCCGATGCGCCTGCGCACGGCGGCGTCGACCGGCGCGCCCCGCCAGCGCACCTGCCCCGCGTCGGGTTCCAGTACGCCCAGCACGACACGCATCGCGGTGGTCTTGCCGGCCCCGTTCGAGCCGACGAACCCGAACACCTCGCCGGCACCGACCTCGAAGCTCACCCCGTCCAGCGCAGCTAACGTGCCGAAACGCTTCGAAATACCCCCGATGTCCAACACGTGGGCGACCCTAACGCCATGGACCGACAGTCACACGTGATCGTCTGCGGCGCCAACGACACGGCCGTGCGGACCGTCGAGCAGCTCTGGGCGGTCGGCGCCCCGGTCGTCGTCGTCGACGTGACCGGCGAGGCCGCCGCGGCGACCGAGCGGTTGCTGGCCCAGTGGTCGGTGCCGGTCGTGCGCGGCCGGCTGCGGGAGGCGCTCGCCGAGGCGGGGCTGGCCCACGCGGCCGCCGTCGTGTGCCTCGCCGACGACGACCTGCCGGCGCTGGAGGCCGCGCTGCTGGTCCGCAGGCTGCGACCGGACGCGCGGCTCGTCGTCCGCATGGGCAACGGCGAGGTCGGCAGGGCGCTCGCGGAGGTCGTCGGGGACGGGCGTGTGCTCGACGTCGCGTCCCTGGCCGCCCCGGCGGTCGTCGAGGCGTGCCTGGGCCGACGGACCCACGAGCTGACGCTCGGCGGCCGGGACGTGCTGGTCGCCGACCTCGTCGCCGACCGCGACACGACCCTGCGCGAGCGGTGGGGCGACCTCGCGCCGCTCACCGTGGCGTCCGGCTCGGCGCCGCCGGTGGTCTGCCCGGGCCGCGACCACGCCGTGCGCATCGGCGACCGGGTGACGGCCGTGGGCACGCCGGAGCAGTTCGCGCGCCACGGCGCAGGGGAGGTGATCGAGCACCTGCGGCCGCAGGCGCCCGTGCGGCCGGTCGCAGGGGCCCGCGCGGCGGGGGCGGAACGCGCCGCGCGACGGGCGGAGGAGCGCGGCGAGCGCGGCTCGGGACCGGGCCTGCTCGCGCTGCTGCGGTCGCTGGCCGCCGAGGCCGACCGGCCGCTGCGCGTGGTGATCGGGGTGCTCGTGCTGGTCGTGCTCGTGTCCGTCGGCGTGCTCATGGCGGCCTACGTCAAGCCGGACGGCTCGCGGATGACGATCGTCGACGCCGCGTACTTCGTCGTCGAGACGATCGCGACCGTCGGCTACGGCGACTTCTCCTTCGCCGAGCAGGAGACCTGGCTGCGGGTGTACGCGATCGGGCTGATGGGCTTCGGCGCGGTCCTGACGGCTGTGGCGTTCGCGCTGGTCACGCAGCTGCTGGTCAGCCAGCGCATCGAGCGCTCCTTCGGTGAGCGCCGCGTCGGGGCGATGCGCGGGCACGTCGTGGTGACCGGGCTGGGCACCGTCGGGATGGCGGTCGTCGACGAGCTGGTCGCCGCCGGCCGGCGGGTCGTCGTGATCGACCGCGAGGAGAGCGGGCGGCACCTGCCGCGCCTGCGCGCGCTGGGCGTCCCCTTCGTCACCGGCGACGCGACGGACACGGCCGTCCTGGACGCGGCCGGGGTCGGCGAGGCGACCGCGGTGGCCGCGCTGACCAGCGACGACCTGGTCAACGTCGAGACGGGGCTGGTCGTACGGGAGCTCCTCGGCGACCGGTGGCGCTCGGTGCCGGTCGTGCTGCGGGTGTTCGACCGCGAGCTGGCGCGCGGCGTCGAGGACGGCTTCGGCTTCCACAACGTCCGCTCGACGGCGGCGCTCGCCGCGCCCTGGTTCGTCGGCGCCGCGCTGGGCCTGGAGGTGCTGGGCACGTTCTACGTCGACGGGACGCCGTTCGTCGTCGGCGGCCTGTCCGTCGCGGCCGGCGGCGGGCTCGACGGGCTGGCGATGGGGGAGCTGTCCGAGCGCGCGCGGGTGGTCGCGATCCGGCGCGCCGACGGCAGCGTGGAGTTCCCACCCCGGCGCGGCACGACGTTCGCCGCGGGTGACGAGGCCTTCCTCGTCGGCCTGTACGACGAGGTCGTGGCGGTGCTGCTGCGCGACACGGCGCGGACCGCCCGGGAAGATCAGCGGTAGCGGCGTCCGGGTCGCGGATCCGAGCCTGGGACGCCGCAGCGACCGATCATCGCCCGGGCCACCTCAGGACGTCGGCGTGGAGATGCCGTAGCCGCGGATCTTGCGGTAGATCGTCGCCCGGCTCATGCCCAGCCGCCGCGCGGCCTCGGCCTTGCTGCCGCCCGCGTCCAGCAGCGCGTCGACGATCGCGTCGCACTCGATGGCCTCCAGCGGCGTGAGCACCCGGCGGGTGATCGCGCGCGTCTCCGGCGGCAGGTCGTCGGGTGTGAGCACGCCCGCCCGCCGCCGCGCCACCGTCTTGCGCAGCACCTGGTAGAGCTGCTCGACGTTGCCGGGCCACCGGTTGCGCATGAGCAGCCGCATGGCCTCCGGCGAGCAGGTCAGCTCGCGGCCGCGGGTGAGCCGCGCGATGAGGTGCGGCACGAGCTCGCCGACGTCCTCGATGTGGTGGCGCAGCGGTGGCACCTCGACCGTGCGCGGGAAGAACTTCAGCAGGTCGACGGGGTCGTCGGCGCGGCTGAGGCCGTTCGGGCCGACGGTGGCCACGACCCACGGCCGGTCGGGGTCCGTCGACTCGCGATGCGGCTCAAGCGCGTCGGCCAGCGCCTGGCGGCCGTCCTCGGCGAGCCGGTCGAGGTGGGTGAGCACGAGCGTGCCGCCGCTGGGGTTCTCCAGCTCGTCGACGATCTCGGTGATCCACCGGCTGCTGTAGTCCTCGGCGTCGAGCATCCGCAGGTGCCCCGCCGGCGTGCGCAGCTGATGGGTCGCGCGGGCGACGGTCGCCTTGCCGGTGCCGGCCTCGCCCTGCAGCACCGTCCACTCGCGACTGTGGAAGTGCCGGTCGACGGCCTGGCAGCACTTGACCCACAGCAGCCCCGACCCCACGGCGGCCGGGAGCGCCGTGACCGGCGGGGTGGACACCTGCCGGTGCCGCGGCGCGACCTCGGCCGCGGCGAGCTGCACCTGCAGCACCCCGCCGGCGAGCCCGCGGTCGACCCAGCTCGGACGCACCTGCACGCGCGCCACCGCCCCGCTCGGGAGGTCCATCATCAGCAGCCGCTGGCCCGACGTCATGGCCTCGATCGCCCCGGCGATCAGCGCGGGCTGGTCGAGCGGGGACACCAGCTCCCGGGCCCGGTCGTTGCTCATGACCAGGTCGGGGCTCACGGCGAAGACGGCAGAGGTGCCGCGCCGGCAGGCCGCCAGGTAGTCGTGCAGGACGGCGAGCTCGCGCGGGCCGGACTGGTCGAGGAGCGCGCCCTCGATCTGGCGCGCGATGCGGTCGACGGCCGTCGACATGAACCGCCCGGCGTCGGGACGCCAGCAGGTGAGGTCGACGACGCCGAGCAGCTTCCCGCTGGTCGGGTGCCAGATCGGCGCGCCGGCGCAGGCGAACTGCGCGAGCGGCTCGCAGTAGTGCTCGTGGCCGAACACCTCGGCGGGGCCGCGGCCCTCCAGCGCGGTGCCGATGCCGTTGGTGCCGACGAACTTCTCGGCGTAGGAGAACCCGGGCGCGAGCCAGATCCGGTCGAGCGCCTGCTGCAGGGCGCTGTCGCCGGTGCGCCGTTCCAGCACGACGCCGTCGGCGTCGGTGAGGATCACGCTGACCGGCTCGCCCGCCAGCTCGTCGGTGACCGAGTCCAGCACCGGCTTCGCGGCCCGCACGAGCGGGGAGTCCGGCTCGGGGTCGAAGGCGTCGGACAGCTCGACGTCCTCGACGTCGATGTTCCACTCGCGGGACCGGGTCCAGGAGGCGAGGATGGTGTCGCGGACGTCGCCGTCCTCCACGCGGTCGGCCACCAGGAAGGACGTGCGAGCGCGGAGTACGGCTCCGTCTGACGGCGGAAGCTGCTCATGCGTTCGGCCCACCGGCATGGCCCTCCTCGGCCTAGCGTCCGCTTCCGCCTCAGTGCGGAACGCGTCACCCGAGACGGTACCGCGTCAGCCGAGATGCGCCAGTGGCCAGCACAAACGTGGATATTCTCATATTGAGACCTCGGCATCTGGCCGTGGGGGGTGTGATTCCCGGCACGAGCCCTTCGCTCCCGGCAGCGGCCCGCGCACCGGTGCCGGGGGAGGCGGACTCGGGTCTCCTCCGCCGCCGGAGCCACCCGCGCACCAGCACCGGCACCGCGGACGGGGGCTGACCAGAGGGAGCAGGAGACGCCCCCGCGCGGTGTCGATCGCCACCTCGAGTCCATCACCAGTGAGGAGATGCAGTGAGTCGGCAGAGTCTGGCCAAGGCTCATCAGAAGATCCAGGAGCTGTCCTGGGAGCCGCAGTACCACGAGCCGTACATGAAGTACGGAACCGACTACACGTTCCGCAAGGCCGCCAAGAAGGACCCGCTCAAGCAGGTCCTGCGGTCCTACTTCCCCATGCAGGAGGAGAAGGACCACCGCGTCTACGGCGCGTCCGACGGCGCGATCCGCGGCAACATGTTCCGCCAGGTGCAGGAGCGCTGGCTGGAGTGGCAGAAGCTGTTCCTGTCCATCATCCCGCTGCCCGAGATCTCGGCGGCGCGCTCCATGCCGATGCTGTTCCACGCGGTCCCGAACCCGGAGCTGCACAACGGCCAGGCCATTCAGATGATCGACGAGGTCCGTCACTCGACGATCCAGCAGAACCTGAAGCGCCTGTACATGAACAACTACATCGACCCGGCGGGCTTCAACAACAGCCTCCGGAACTTCCAATCGGACTACTGCGGCACCATCGGCCGCCAGTTCGCCGAGGGCTTCATCACCGGTGACGCGATCACCGCCGCCAGCATCTACCTGACGATCGTCGCCGAGACGGCGTTCACGAACACCCTGTTCGTGGCCATGCCGGCCGAGGCCGCGGCCAACGGCGACTACCTGCTGCCGACGGTGTTCCACTCCGTGCAGTCCGACGAGTCGCGGCACATCTCCAACGGCTACGCCACCCTGCTCATGGCGCTGTCGGACGAGGACAACCGCCAGCTGCTCGAGCGCGACCTGCGCTACGCGTGGTGGAACAACCACCGCGTGGTGGACGCCGCCATCGGCACGTTCATCGAGTACGGCACGAAGGACCGCCGCAAGGACCGCGAGTCCTACGCGGAGATGTGGCGTCGCTGGATCTACGACGACTACTACCGCGCCTACCTGGTCCCGCTCGAGAAGTACGGCCTGGTCATCCCGCACGACCTGATCGAAGAGTCGTGGAAGCAGATCTGGGAGAAGGGCTACGTCCACGAGGTCGCGCAGTTCTTCGCCACCGGTTGGCTCGCCAACTACTGGCGCATCGACGGCATGACCGACGAGGACTTCGAGTGGTTCGAGTACAAGTACCCGGGCTGGTACGACAAGTACGGCAAGTGGTGGGAGAACTACAACCGCCTCGCCGTGCCCAACGGCCACAACCCGATCGTGTTCGAGGACGTGGACTACGTCTACCCGAACCGGTGCTGGACCTGCATGGTCCCGTGCCTGGTCCGTGAGGACATCGTCACGGCCGAGGTCGACGGCGTGCACCGCACCTACTGCCACGAGGTGTGCCGCTGGACCGACGTCGAGGCCTTCCGGCCGACGTTCCAGGGTCGCGAGACCCCGAACATGGGCAAGCTGGTCGGCCACCGCGAGTGGGAGACGCTGTACCACGGCTGGAACTGGGCCGACGTCGTCTCCGACATGGGCTTCGTGCGCGACGACGGCAAGACCATGACGGCTCAGCCGCATCTCGACTTGGACCCCAAGAAGATGTGGACGCTGGACCACATGCGTCGTTGCCCGCCGCTGGCCAGCCCGAACGTCCTGTTCAACGAGATGGACGACGCCGGGCGCGCCGCCTTCATCGAGGACTACAGGAAGCAGGGTCCCGCCGGGCGACCGGCACCCGCGGACGCCTGAGCGCGGGTCAGGTGAGGGGGGAGGGCCGGCGGAGCCACCGCCGGCCCTCTCCCTGCCGGGCCCCCGATCTCCCCTTCGCGCAAACCCAGCAGGAAAGGTAGTCATGGGCGAGAAGCACGTCGTCCGGTTCGAGCCCGTCGGCATCGAGATCGAGGTCGACGAGGGCCAGACGATCCTGCGCGCGGCCGCCGAGCACGGCGTCCAGCTCATGCACGGCTGCAAGGAAGGCCAGTGCGCGGCGTGCAAGTCCTTCGTCCTCGAGGGCGACATGGACGACATCGAGCTCGACCGCTACTCGACCTTCGCTCTGCCGGACTACGAGAAGGACGAGGGCCAGACGCTGCTGTGCCGGGCACACGCCTACGCGGACCTCGTGATCGAGCTCCTCCAGTACGACGAGGAGATCATCCGCAACGGCCTGCCGCTGAGGAAGGGGGTGGCAGAGGTCGTCTCGAACGACCCCGTCACCCACGACATGCGGCACCTGGTGCTCAAGCTCGTCGAGCCCGAGGAGATCAAGTTCTTCCCCGGGCAGTACCTGGACATCACGGTCCCGGACACCGACGGAGAGTCGCGGTCGTTCTCCATGGCGAACGTGCCCGGACGCGAGGGCGTGTTCGAGTTCGTGATCAAGGTGTATCCCGACGGGCTGTTCTCCGAGTACCTGGCCACGAGGCTGGCCGTGGGGGACCGCCTGGAGGTGGAGGGGCCCTTCGGCACCTTCACCCTCCGGGAGAGCCACCAGTCGCCGATCATCTTCGTCGGTGGCGGCGCGGGGATGGCCCCCGTGCTCGGCCTGCTCCGGTCCATGGCGGACCGGGGCGTCGAGCGGGAGGCCGTCTTCTACTACGGGGCCCGAGGGCAGCGGGACCTCTGCTTCGAAGAAGAGCTCCGGAGCCTGGAGTCGAAGATTCCCGGTTTCCGGTACGTCCCTGCGCTCTCCGAGCCCGGCTCGGACGAGCAAGGGGACGGCGAGTGGGCAGGCGAGGTCGGGCTCATCACCGAGGTCGTGAAGCGGTGCGAGCCGGACCTCTCCGGGAGGGACGCCTACGTGTGCGGGCCGCCGCCGATGGTCGAGGCGGCGATCCCGTTGCTGGAGTCCCTCGGGATACCCGAGCAGAACATCTTCTACGACAAGTTCACCACCACCGGTGAACAGGGAGAGGACTGATGACCACCACCGAACGCCCCGAGCGCAGCGTCCCGAAACCCCAGTTCACCGACGCCGAGGCGGGCGCGCGTGAGTTCCCCGACTCCAGCGCCTCCGCCCGTCGGTACAACTACTTCAAGCCGGCCAAGCGCAAGCAGACCCACTACGAGGACGTCACGGTCGACGTCCAGCCCGACCCCCGGCACTACCTGTCCCAGGGCTGGATCTACGGGTTCGCCGACGGCACCGCGGGCTACCCGCTCACCTGGACGAAGCTCAAGGCGTGGGGCGTCGACAAGCCCGAGCCGCAGAACGGGGTCGGTACCGGCAGCCAGCACGTCGAGGACTGGCCCGCCCACGGCTGGCACGAGTTCCGGGACCCCAACGAAGAATGGGAGATGACGCTCTACCGCTACAACGCGAACGTCGTCCGGCAGGTCAACCAGAACATCGAGAACGCCCGCAACGCGAAGGCGTTCGAGCAGTGGACCGACAACTGGGTCTCCTTCGTGGCCCGCAACGTCGGCGCTTGGATGCACGTCGAGCACATCCTCGGCCTCTACGTGTTCGCCGCCTGCAACCGCTCCGGCCCGACCAACATGCACAACACCGCCATGGCGGTGAACAGCGCGCACAAGATCCGCTTCGCGCAGGACCTGGCGCTGTACAACCTCACGCTGTCGGAGGAGATCGAGGGCTTCGACGGCGCCGCGCACCTCGACGCGTGGAACAACGACCCGATCTGGCAGGGCGTCCGCAAGGTCACCGAGAAGCTCACGGCGGTCGACGACGACTGGGGCGAGTCGATGTTTGCCACCAACGTGGTGTTCGAGCCGCTGATCGGCGAGCTGTTCCGGTCCAACCTGGTCCAGCAGATCGCGGCCGGCAACGGCGACTTCGTGACCCCGACCGTCATGGGTGCCGGCGAGTACGACTACGCCCAACGCGACCTGCGCTGGACGCAGGCCTGCTTCGGCCCGCTGACGACCGACCGCGAGTTCGCGGACCACAACAAGCAGCTGATGCAGGGCTGGCTGTCCGACTGGGTGCCCCAGTGCCTGGACGCGGCGCGGAAGCTGCAGCCGCTGTGGAGCCAGCCCGACGCCAAGCCCCCGCGTTTCGAGGACTCCCTCGACCGGGCCAAGAGCCGGTTCGCCGGGATCGTCTCCGATCTCGGCCTGTCGACCCCGAAGGAGCTGAACCAGTGACCAGGCCTGCGTTCAAGACCGCCGAGAGCCCGTACAAGGCGGACAACACCGCGTCCGGCAAGGCCGGCGTGACGCTGATGAACAACCAGGTCGGCGTCGTGGTGGCCGAGGTCATGGACCGCCAGGACAACGTCACGGTGACGCACCTGCCGTCCATGATCCGCGTGGACTGCGTGGGCCGGATGGACTTCGTCTACGACGAGATCTCCGAGGCGCTCGGCGAGGAGCCCGGCTTCTACGACGCCGCGGAGTTCGAGGAGAACATGTCGACCCACTACGGGAAGATGGTTCACATGGACGACCGGACCGTCATGTTCGGGAACCTCGAGGAGGCGGCCGAGTTCATCGGCGACATGCTCCCGCCCGAGGTCAGCAAGTCCTAGCCAGCACGTCCCGACCGCGGGGCCCGCGCAAGCCGGTGCGGGCCCCGCAGTCGGTTCCGCTCCATCCTCATCGAGACACCCGCGCACCAGGAGACCCGCCGTGGCCAAGGAACTGAAGTTCGGACAGGAAGCCCGAGAGCTGCTCAAGGCCGGCGTCGACCAGCTCGCCGAGGCCGTCAAGTCGACGCTGGGTCCCAAGGGCCGCAACGTGGTCCTCGAGAAGATCACCGGCACGCCGGAGGTCACCAACGACGGTGTGACGATCGCCCGCGAGATCCACCTGCGCGACCCCTTCGAGAACATGGGCGCGCAGATCCTGAAGGAAGCCGCGGTCAAGACCAACGACACCGTCGGCGACGGCACCACGACGGCCACCGTTGTCGCCCAGGCCATCGTGCGCGCCGGCATGAAGGCGATCGCGGACGGCGGCAACCCGGTGCTGGTCAAGCGGGGAATCGACCTCGCCGTCGGCAAGATCGTCGAGCACCTGGCCTCGGTCGCGCACCCGGTCGACTCGCTGGAGCACCTCTCCCGGGTCGCCGCGATCTCCGCGAACGACGACGAGGCGATCGGCTCGATCGTCGCGCAGACACTGCACGCGGTCGGCGACGACGGCGTGATCTCCGTGGACGACGGCCCGCTCCCGGGTCTTTCGGTCAACTTCGTCGAGGACTTCGAGTTCGACAACGGCTACGTCTCGCCGTACCTGGTCACCGACCCTGGCAGCATGACGGCCGTTCTCGACGACCCGTACCTGCTGTTCACCGCCGAGAAGATCACCGACGTGCGGTCGCTGATGCCGGTGCTCGAGCGGATCATGCGCGACCCGAAGCCGCTGGTGATCGTCGCGGAGAAGGTCGAGGGCACGGCGCTGCAGATGCTCGTGCACAACCACGTCAACGGGCACATCAAGGCCACCGCGATCCAGGCGCCCGGCTTCGGCGAGAAGCGCGTCCACCTGCTGGAGGACATGGCGGCGCTGTGCGGCGGCAAGGTCCACTCGAGGGCGTCGTCGTTCGCGTTCGAGCAGATCGGGCTGGAGCACCTGGGCCGCGCCTCGCAGGTGCGGGCCACCAACGAGCAGACCGTGATCATCGGCGGCGGTGGCGACCGCTCGGCCGTCGAGCAGCGCCTGTCGCAGCTGCGCGCCGAGATGGCGCGGGCGACGATCGGCACCGACGAGGACTGGCTGAGCGAGCGCATCGCCCGGCTGTCGGGCAAGGCCGCGATCATCTCGGTGGGCGCGCCGACGAACGCAGAGCTCAAGGAGATCCGCCACCGCGTCGACGACTCGCTGCAGGCGACGCGGGCCGCGATGGCCGAGGGCATCGTCGCGGGCGGCGGCGCCGCGCTGCTGCACGCGGAGCCCGCGCTCGACCAACTGGACGTCGCGGGCGACTACCGGATCGGCGTCGAGATCGTGCGGGCCGCGCTGACCGAGCCGGTGCACCTCATCGCGTTCAACGCCGGCTACGACGGCGACGACGTCGTCAAGCAGGTCACCGCACTGGGCGTCGACGAGGGCTTCGACGCGCTGGAGGGCCGCTACGGCAACATGGTCGAGCTGGGCATCATCGACCCGCTGCGCGTCGTGCGGTCGGCGCTGCAGAACGGCGCCTCGGTGGCCGGCCTGATCCTCACCACCAACTCGCTGGTGGCCGAGGAGCAGACGCCGTGGAACAAGGCCCTCATGACCGAGTACGGCCCGCTCGACGAGGGCATCCCGCAGCCGTCGCCGGACTCCAGCACTCCGCAGTCGCTGGGGCTCGGCCCGTCGATGGGCTGAGCGGGCTGGCGGCGGAGCGAACAGGGAGGCTGACCTCATCATGACCCGCGACGACGATCCGGTGCCGGTCCCGGCGGCGCCGAGGCTCGAGACGCGGGTCGGCCGATGATCCGCGTCGGGGGTGCGCCGTGCCCGCTGGTCGACGCCCAGGTGCACGTCTGGGACGCCAGCCCGCACAACCAGGCCATCCCCGACGGTGAGGTGTACGCGCTGGACCTCCTGCGCCGCCACCGCGAGCTGGACGGCGGCTCGGTGCCGGCGCACGAGGTCGAGCGCGTCACCGAGCGGTCGCTGCGCCGGGACGTCCTCGACGACGGCGTCGACCGGGCCGTGCTGCAGCCGGTCGTGCTCGGCGAGCTGTTCGTGCTGGGCTTCTCGCCGCTGGAGTGGCACGCCGAGATCGCCGGGCTCATGCCGGACAGGTTCGTGCTGTCCGGCGAGCTGGACCCCAACGGCGGCCAGCCCGGCGCGCGGGGCCTGACCCCGCGCGTGCGGCGGTTCGACCTGCGCGGGCTGACGCTGTGCGAGCGCGCCCGCCCGGCCCGGCGCGTCGAGCTCGCCGACCCGTGGCTGCGCCGCACGCTGACCCGGTCGGGCACGGCCGGGGCCGACGTCGTGCACATCGCGGTGGGCCCCTCGACGCGCGCGGCGCCGTGGGCCCGCCTCCCGGCCGGCCTGGAGGGCCGGCTCCCCGATCCCCCGCCGGGCGGCCTGCCCGGATCCCGGCCCGCCCGGCGGGTGCCCCGCGTGCCGGCCTGGGCGGAGCCCGTCCAGGCCGGTTCCGCCCAGCCGGTGCGCGCCGGCGCCGCGGCCCGGGTGGCGCCGCCAGGGTTCGACGCCCGGCAGTTCCGCGACCTCGCGGTCGCGCTGCCGCAGATCCGGTTCGTCCTCGGGGCGGGATGCCTGCCGACGGACGCGCTGGCCCGCCTGGCCGACCTGCCCAACGTGCACGTGATGCTGACCGAGATCCTGCCGTGGATGGGGTCGCTGGACTTCGCGCACGCGTTCGGGACGCTGCTCGCGACGTTCGGGCCGCAGCGGCTGCTGTTCGGCAGCGGCTACCCGATGATGCGCCCCGGCCCGCTGGCGCGGGCGCTGGCCGACTACCGCTTCCCGGCCGAGCTCGGGCGCCGCTACCCGCGCTTCGACGCCGCAGCGGCCCGCGCGGTGCTGGGCGGCAACGCCGCGAAGCTCTACCGCATCGCGCCCCGGGCGGCCGCGCCGACGACGGCGGCGGCGGGCGCCTGACGCAGCTCCGGACCTAACGAACGGCACTTTCGTTCACTAGGTTTGAACGAAAGTGCCGTTCGTTGCGCCCGGGTCACCTGCTCCGTCGTGGCGTCCTTTCCCGCCCGGGCGGCGTGACATCAGCGTTCGGCGTCAAGCAGGTCGGGCGATTCGTGCAGAACGGGGCGGGCATCGACAGCGGCCCGGCAGGTTCGGGCGGGCGCTCGGCGCGTCGCGGTCACCGTGCGTCGGCGAGCGGGTGGCCCCGCCAGGCGTAGGCCCAGCAGACGAGAGGCCCGTCCGGTCCCCGCGCGACGGTCCGGACCCGCGCGTACCCCGGCCCCTCGTACGCGTCGAGGCCGTCCAGTACGGCCGGGTCGCGCAGCGGGACGACGACGCCGGCCGCGCGCCCCGGGCCGTCCCGCAGCCACGCGGGGTAGCCGAGGCCGGTGTCGACGACCCGGCCGGTGACGGTCGCGGGCACGGCCCGGCCCGCGGCGTGCGGCGCGAGCCGCCACCACGCCCGCTCGCCGGGCCGCAGCGTGCCGTAGACGAACAGGCCGGCCGGCCACGCGTCCGGGTGCGGCGCGCCCTCCTCGGTCGTCGAGGCCAGCCCGTCGTCCGGCGCAGGGACGCCCTCCAGCGCCAGCGCGGCGGCCTGCGGGACGTCGGCGCAGCGCACGGGCCGCCCGTCCACCAGCAGCGGCCGCCGCGCCGGCACCGCACCGAGGTAGGCCCACGGCCGCTCGACGGGCACCCCCGCCACCGTGACCGTCGTGCCGTCCAGCCGGGCCAGCACGTGCCGGCCACCTGCGCCGCGGCCCTCGCACCGGTCCAGCGCCGCGACCTGCCCGGGCGTCGCCAGCCACACGGCGTGCTCCTCGACGGCGCCGGGCGCGTCCGCCAGCACCGCGGGCCGCTGCCCGTCCCGCACCCGCAGGCCGGCCGCCCACACCGCCGCGACGCCCTCGGTCCTGGCCCGCAGCACGACGGCCGGCTCGTCGCCGAGCCCGTGCACCAGCCGCAGCCAGCTGATCTTCGAAGGGCACCGGTTCGACCCGTAGGCCAGCACCGGCAGCCGGCCGTCGCCCCAGTCGCGCAGGACGGCGTCGAGCTCGTCCGGGAGCGGGTGCGCGACGCCGTCGGCGTGCACGAACGACCCGGGCGGGACGGCCCCGGGGTAGGGGTCGGCGGGGAAGTCCGCGTCGTACCACACGGCCGTCAGGCCGGGGCGGTCACGGCCAGACCGTCCGCGGCGGCCGCCGGCCGGTCGTCGTCGGTCAGCGCGGCCTCCACGTCCTCGCGGACGAGCAGGGCGGTCGCGAGGCGGATGGCGTCGGGCGGGCCGGACTCTCGCGGATGCCGATGGTCTCGGGTTCGGCCACGCGCCCAAGGTAGCGCCGAGGTGCAGTCACGGTGGCCGCGTCCGTCGGTGGCCAGGGACGACCTGCGAGCCTCCTCGGGCCGCGTGAGCGTCACGCTTCCCGGTCGCGCCGGGATGCTCGACCGTCTCGCCGGTCGATTTTCGCCAACACCGCCCGGCCGTGGTGCTCGCTCGGGGATGCGGGCTCGACTCCCGCAGGCAGCGGTGCGCTCCGCCGCCGGGCGTCGACCGGAGGTCGGCGACCGGCCGATGAGCGGCTTTAGTCAGTGGCCGCGTTCGATCCACTCCTGCAGGTGCGGGGCCTCTCCGCCGATGGTGGTGGCGTCGCCGTGCCCGGTCCGGACCGTCGTCTCCCCTGGCAGCGGCAGCAGCGTGTCCCGGATCGAGTCGATGATCTGGTCGAACGACGAGTACGACCGGCCGGTGGCTCCCGGGCCCCCGGCGAACAGCGTGTCGCCGGTGAACACCGTGGACAGCTCCGGGACGTACAGGCAGGTCGAGCCGGGGGAGTGGCCCGGTGTCACCAGCGCGTGCAGCGTGATCCCGCCGGCCGTGAGCGACGGCGGGATCTCCCCGTCCGGCTTGCGGTCGGGCCAGGTCATCTCCCACAGCGGGGCCTCGGCGGGGTCGAGGAGGATCGGCGCGCCGAACCGGTCCGCCAGCGCGGGGGCCTGGTTGACGTGGTCGTCGTGCGCGTGGGTGCACACGACCGCGACGACCCGCCGGTCCCCGACGGCCGCGGCGATCGCCTCGGCGTCGTGCGCGGCGTCGACGACGATGACCTCGTTCTCGTCGCCGACGTCGTCCACCGGCCACGTGCCTCCGTCCAAGGAGAACGGCCTCGGTGACGAGGTGATCGATGTATGTCGACGTCCCAGGTGCCGCCGTCGAGCGAGAACGTGCCGGAGGTGACGAGATGGTCGATGGGTGCCATCAGAGCAGGACCACCGAGCGCAGCACCTCGCCGCGGTGCATCTTGTCGAAGGCCTCCTCGACGCCGTCGAGCGGGATGGTCTCGGAGACGAACTTCTCCAGCGGCAGCCGGCCCTGCAGGTGCAGGTCGACGAGCATCGGGAAGTCGCGGCTGGGGAGGCAGTCGCCGTACCAGGACGACTTGGTGGCGCCGCCGCGGCCGAAGACGTCGATCAGCGGCAGCTCGACCGTCATGTCCGGGGTCGGCACGCCGACGAGCACGACCGTGCCGGCGAGGTCGCGGGCGTAGAAGGCCTGCTTGAACGTCTCGGGCCGGGCGACGGCGTCGACCACGACGTTGGCGCCGTTGCCGTCGGTCAGCTCCTGGACGGCCTCGACGACGTCCCGCTCCTTGGCGTTGACGGTGTGGGTCGCGCCGAACTCCTTGGCCCACGCGAGCTTCCGCTCGTCGGTGTCGATCGCGATGATCGTGGTGGCGCCCGCGAGCTTCGCGCCCGCGATCGCCCCGTCGCCGACGCCGCCGCAGCCGATGACGGCGACCGAGTCGCCGCGGCCGACCCCGCCGGTGTTGATCGCCGCGCCGATGCCGGCCATGACGCCGCAGCCGAGCAGGCCGGCGACCTCCGGCTTCGCCGCCGGGTTGACCTTGGTGCACTGCCCGGCGTGGACGAGCGTCTTCTCGGCGAACGCGCCGATGCCCAGCGCGGGCGTCAGCTCCTGGCCGGAGTCGAGCGTCATCTTCTGCGCGGCGTTGTGGGTCGAGAAGCAGTACCAGGGCTGGCCGCGCCGGCAGGCCCGGCAGGTGCCGTCGACGGCGCGCCAGTTGAGGACGACGAAGTCGCCGGGCGCGACGTCCGTGACGCCCTCGCCGACGCTCTCGACGAGCCCGGCCGCCTCGTGCCCGAGCAGGAACGGGAACTCGTCGTTGATCCCGCCCTCGCGGTAGTGCAGGTCGGTGTGGCAGACCCCGCAGGCCTGGACGGCGACGACGGCCTCGCCAGGACCCGGGTCCGGCACGGTGATCGTCTCGACGGTGACCGGCGCGCCCTTCTTGTGCGCGACGACCCCGCGGACCTGCTGTGGCATCGGGCTGCTCCCCTCGGCGTTGAGATCGTGGAGACCTGCGATCGGCATCGGGATCGCGGAGATTCGCGCCCCACCTTGCCACGAGTAGCGTCCCGAGGCGTGATCGAGCGGACCGACGACGGCGAGGTCGCCGTGCTGACCATGGCGCACGGGCCGGTGAACGCCCTGGACGCCGCGCTGTGCGACGCGATCTCCGACATCTTCGACGCGCTCGCGCACGACCCGGCCCGCGCCGTCGTGCTGACCGGGTCGGGGCGCTCCTTCTCGGCCGGCGTCGACCTGCGCAGCTTCCTGGCCGGTGGCGCGGACTGGGTGGCGCGGTTCCTGCCGAGCCTCTCGCGCATGTTCCGCGCGGTGTTCACGCTGCCCAAGCCCGTCGTCGCCGCCGTCAACGGGCACGCGATCGCGGGCGGGTGCGTGCTCGCCTGCTGCGCCGACACCGTCCTGATGGCGGGCGGGCGGATCGGGGTGCCGGAGCTCGCCGTCGGCGTGCCGTTCCCCGCCGTCCCGCTGGAGATCGTCCGCTACGCGGTCGGGGACGCGGTGGCGCGGCGGCTGATGCTGTCCGCGCGGCTCGTCGAGGGCGCGGAGGCCGTCACGCTGGGACTGGTCGACCGGCTCGTGGAGCCCGACGCGCTGGCGGCCCAGGCGGTCGCCGCGGCGCGCGCCCTCGCGGCTGGCACGCCGCCGGACACCTTCGCGCAGACGAAGACCCAGCTGCGCCGCGAGGCGCTCGCCCTGATGGACGCGCACGCCGAGGCCGAGGATGCCCGCGCGGTCGCGCTGTGGAGCGCCCGCGCCGTCGACGGCTGGACCGCCCGCTACCTGGACGCCGCGACGGGCCGGACGTCGCAGCGCTGACGCACTGGGACGCTGGTCCGTCCGCCGATTCGCCGCCTTCAGGTCTGCCGGTAGATCATCGGACGGCCTACGGTGTCGTCCATGCCTGCGGAAGGCGAGCACGCCCGCCCCCTCGATGAGCAGCTCTGCTTCGCTCTCTACGCGGCGTCCCGGGCGATGACGGGCGCCTACCGGCCCCTGCTCGACGAGCTGGGCCTCACCTACCCGCAGTTCCTCGTCATGCTCGTGCTGTGGGAGCACGGGGACCTGCCCGTGACCGGGATCGGGCACGCGCTCGCGCTGGAGACCGGGACGCTCTCCCCGCTGCTCAAGCGGCTCGAGGCGGCCGGCCTGATCACCCGGACGCGGCAGAAGGGCGACGAGCGGACCGTCGTCGTCGGGCTCGCGCCGGCGGGGCGGTTGCTGGAGCGGCGGGCCGCCGCCGTGCAGGACCGGGTCGCGACGGCGACGGGCCTGTCGGCGGCTGCCGTCGAGGCCCTGCGCACGACGCTGGCCTCCCTCGCGGACAGCCTGCGGGCGACGGCGGTCTGACGCCCTCCGCGGCCCCGGCGGCCCCCTCCCCGTTGCCCCGTTGCTAACGAACGGCACTTTCGTGAGCACCTATGTGACGAAGGTGCCGTTCGTTAGGTCAAGGCGACGTGGATCCGCACCAGCGTCCCGTCGCAGCGCGGCTGGACCCGCACCAGGTCGCACACCTCGTGCACGGCCGCCAGCCCGTGCCCGGCGGCCGAGGGCGCAGGCGGGCGCCGCCCCGCCAGCGGGTCCGGGATGCGCCCCCCGTCCTGGACCTGGCAGACGACCTCCCCCGGCCGGGTCCAGACCGTCAGCAGGCCGGTGCCGCCGGCGTGCTGCAGGGTGTTGACGACCAGCTCCTGCACGGCCAGGCGCAGGTCGGCCAGGCGGTGGGCGGCCATGCCGGCCCGCGCGCCGACCTCGTGCGCGAGCCGCCGGGCCGCCGCGGGCCCCGTCGCCGCCGAGAGCACGAGCAGGTCGGCGTCGGCCGGCGCCGGCGCCAGCTCGCCCGCG
Source organism: uncultured Actinomycetota bacterium (assembly GCA_963728105.1). Classification (GTDB taxonomy): domain Bacteria; phylum Actinomycetota; class Actinomycetes; order Mycobacteriales; family Pseudonocardiaceae; genus Pseudonocardia. The sequence continues at coordinate 48,674 of CAVSJZ010000047.1, forward strand.
AACGACGCGGCGAGGGTGACCGGGTCGGTGTAGTGCGGGCTGTCGCGGCGGGTGAGGCCGGACGTGACGGTCGGGTGCGTCCGCGCGGCGTCGGCGACCCAGCGCGGTCGCAGGCGCCGGGCGTCGTAGAGGCACAGGACGTGGGCGGGCCGGTCGGCGAGCGCGACGTTCACGAGCGCCTCGTGCTCGGCGCAGGCCGGGTACTCCTCGGCCGTCCGGCCCGGCCAGACCGCCTCGCCGACGAGCCGCACGCGCCGCCCCCCGTGCTCGCGGACGAAGGCGGAGTACAGGCCCAGGATCCGGCCGGGGTTGCGGCCGGCGACGGCGAGGTCGGTCGTGCGCACGCGGGCCGCCTCGGCGGCGGACAGGTCCGTGCGGACGAGGGTCAGACCCGGCTCCGGTACCGCCACCAGCACCGGCTCGTCACGCGCGAGCCCGCCGCGGACGAAGCGCAGCACGGCGGTGCGCCAGGAGGCGTTGTCGGGGTAGAAGAGCGCATCGTGCCGCAGCGTCGCGGTCAGGCTGGTGGTGCAGGCTGTCGTTCCCCTCCTCGGAGTCGGCGGCAGGAACGTACCGTGACGATCAGGCGCTGCCCATCCCCCGAACGGCCGCTCGACCTCAGGCCGGGACGGAGATCCCGACGCCGCCGCGCGTCTCGGCCCCGTAGCGCGCGATCGCGGCGTCGAGGTCGAGCGGGAACGTCCCGAACGGGATGTCGGGCGTGAGCCGGTCGGCCGGCACGATCCAGCAGATCTCCGACTCGATGCCGTCCGGGTCGGCGGTGTAGAGCGACTTGGTCGTGCCGTGGTCGGACTGCCCGACCAGCGCGCCGGTGCCGGCCAGCACCTCGCGCAGCCGCGCGAGCTCGCCCAGGGTGTCGACCTCCCACGCCAGGTGGTAGAGCCCGACGGTCGTACGCCCGGCCGGGGAGTCACCCGCTCCGGTGCCGATGGCGAACAGGCCCAGGTCGTGGTCGTTGGTCGATCCGGGTGCCTGGAGAAACGCCGCGCGGCCCGGTACCGAGTGGACAATTCGGAAGCCGAGGGCGTCGCGGTAGTGGGTGAGGCTGCGCTCGACGTCCCGGACGTACAGCACGGCGTGGTTGAGGCGATGCACGGGCACGGTGACTCCAGGTGGTTGAAGGTTCAACTTCAAGCGTAGGGCAGAACACATGAATGTTCAATCGTCGTCCCGTAAGCTGGACGGCGTGGAGGCCACCGAAGCCCGCTGGCTCGACGCCGAGGAGCGCGAGACCTGGTTGTCGTACGTGGCCGTCACCACGCTCCTCGACGCCGCGCTCGACCGCCAGCTCCAGCGGGACTCCAACCTGCCGCTCGCGTACTACCTGGTGCTGGCGATGCTGTCCGACGCCCCGGGCCGCACGCTGCGGATGAGCGACCTCGCCGCGATGACGCAGAGCAGCCAGAGCAGGCTCTCGCACGCCGTCGCCCGGCTGGAGGCGCGGGGGTGGGTCGCGCGCCGGCCGTGTCCCAGCGACCGGCGCAGCACGCTCGCCCACCTGACGGACGAGGGCTTCGCCGCGCTGGCGGCCGCGGCGCCCGGTCACGTCAACGCCGTGCGGACGCACCTGTTCGACAAGCTGACCGACGAGCAGGTGCGGCAGCTGCGGGAGATCATGACGACCGTGCTCTGCGGCCTGGGCGGCCCGGAGTGCGGCCGCTAGAGCTGGCATCCTTGCGCCCATGGGAACCCTGGTGCTGCTGCGTCACGGCCAGAGCGTCTGGAACGCCGAGAACCTGTTCACCGGCTGGGTCGACGTACCGCTTTCGGAGACCGGCGAGCAGGAGGCCCGCCGCGGCGGCGAGCTGCTGCGCCGCGAGGGACTGCTGCCCGACATCGTCCACACCTCGCTGCTACGCCGCGCGATCGCGACCGCGAACCTCTCGCTGGACGCCTGCGACCGGCACTGGATCCCCGTGCGTCGGAACTGGCGGCTGAACGAGCGGCACTACGGGGCGCTGCAGGGCAAGAACAAGAAGCAGACCCTCGAGGCGTTCGGCGAGGAGCAGTTCATGCTCTGGCGGCGCAGCTACGACGTGCCGCCGCCGCCGATCGAGCCGGGCACGGAGTTCGCGCAGACCGGCGACCCCCGCTACGCCGACCTCGGCGACGCGATGCCCGCGACCGAGTGCCTCGCCGACGTCGTCGCGCGGTTCCTGCCGTACTGGGAGGACGCGGTCGTGCCCGACCTGCGGGCGGGCAAGGTCGTGCTGCTGGCCGCGCACGGCAACTCGCTGCGCGCGCTCGTCAAGCACCTCGACGGGATCTCCGACGCCGACATCGCCGCGCTGAACATCCCGACCGGCATCCCGTTGCGCTACGAGCTGGACGACGACCTGCGCCCGACCGTCCCCGGGGGTACCTATCTCGACCCGGAGGCGGCGAAGGAGGCCGCGGCCGCCGTGGCCGCGCAGGGCCGCTGACCCGCGCCAGGGCTGGCTGAGCCCGCAACTCGCGCTGGCCCAGACCCCGACTCGCGGAGCGCTCCGCGAGTCGGGGCCTGGGCCAGCCCGAGTCGGGGCCTGGGCCAGCCCGAGTCGGGGTCTGCGCCCCGCGCGTCGCCGGCTCGCCCGATCGTGAACGGCGCGTGAACCGGCGCCGAACACTCGGCCGCGACGGCGTCACGGGGATCACGACCGGGCCGTCGAGCTGGTGTCCGGGCTGGTCGGGCTGCCTACCATGGCGGCGTGACCGTCCTGGTCTGCGTCCTGGTCGCGGTGCTCGCCCTCGGCGTCGGCGCCGCGGCCGGCATCCGCTGGGGCCGCCGCCCCGCGACGCCCGCGCCCGCGGGGCCCGCGCCGGCGCGGGAGCCGCCCGTCGCCGACCTGCTCCAGCGCCTGTTCCGGGCGACCGAGGAGGGCCTCGCCGTGCTCGACCGCGGCGGCGACGTCGTCCTCCACAACGCCCGCGCCCGCGAGCTGGGCGTCGTGCGCTCCGGCCGGGCCGACGCCCGCGCCGCCGCCGCGTGCAGCCAGGTCCTGTCGACCGGCACCGCGGTCGCCGTCGACCTGTCCCCGTTCGACCACCGCGGCCGCCAGCCGGCCGCCGTGCTGGGTCACGTCCGGCCCCTCGGCGACGGCTACGTCATGGTCGAGGCCGGCGACACGTCCGAGGCCGTGCGGCTCGAGGCGACCCGGCGCGACTTCGTCGCCAACGTCAGCCACGAGCTCAAGACGCCGGTCGGGGCCGTCGCCCTGCTCGCCGAGGCCGTGCTCGACGCCGCCGACGACGCCGAGGAGGTCCGCCGCTTCGGCACCAAGATCCTCCGCGAGGCCACCCGGCTGGGCAACCTCGTCAACGAGCTGATAGCGCTCTCCCGACTCACCGGCGCCGAGCGCCTGCCGGAGCTGGCGATCGTCGACGTCGACGAGGTCGTCCGCGAGGCACTGGCCCGCGCGCGCCTGTCCGCCGAGGCCGCGCGCATCGAGATCATGGTGGACGCCCCGAGCGGCCTCGAGGTGGAGGGCGACCTCACCCTGCTGGTCACGGCGCTGTCCAACCTCATCGAGAACGCGATCGCGTACTCGCCGGCCGAGGCCTCCGTTTCGGTGTCGCGTCGGCGCGTCGGCGACGCCGTCGAGGTCGCGGTGACCGACCGCGGCATCGGCATCGCCCCCGAGCACCAGCAACGGGTGTTCGAGCGGTTCTTCCGCGTCGACCCCGCCCGCTCGCGCGCGACCGGCGGCACCGGGCTGGGGCTGGCCATCGTCAAGCACGTGCTGGCCAACCACGGCGGCGAGGTCCGCCTGTGGAGCCGGCTGGGCACCGGATCGACGTTCACCATGCGGCTGCCCGTGCGGGTCGAGCCGGACGGGGCGCCGGTCGGCGCCGGGCAACTCGAAGGAGCGACATGACCAGGGTGCTGATCGTCGAGGACGAGGAGTCCTTCGCCGACCCGCTCGCCTTCCTCCTGCGCAAGGAGGGCTTCACCACCGCGGTGGCCGCGACCGGCCAGGACGCTCTGGAGGAGTTCGACCGCAACGGCGCCGACATCGTGCTGCTCGACCTCATGCTCCCCGGGATGAGCGGCACGGACGTCTGCAAGGCCCTGCGCACCCGCACCAGCGTTCCCGTGATCATGGTGACGGCCCGGGACAGCGAGATCGACAAGGTCGTCGGGCTCGAGCTGGGCGCCGACGACTACGTCACGAAGCCCTACTCGGCGCGCGAGCTCATCGCGCGGGTGCGTGCGGTGCTGCGCCGCGGCGGCGAGGGCGAGGCGGACGGCGCGGGCGGCTGGGGCGGCTCGGTCCTGGAGGCCGGGCCGGTGCGGATGGACGTCGAGCGGCACGTCGTGAGCGTCAACGGCCGGGACGTCGCGCTGCCGCTCAAGGAGTTCGACCTGCTGGAGTACCTGCTGCGCAACGTCGGCCGGGTCCTGACCCGCGGCCAGCTGATCGACCGGGTGTGGGGCGCGGACTACGTCGGTGACACCAAGACGCTGGACGTGCACGTCAAGCGCCTGCGGGGGAAGGTCGAGGCCGATCCGAGCACCCCGCGCCACCTGGTGACCGTCCGCGGCCTCGGCTACAAGTTCGAGTCCTGACGGCACAGCAGCGCGACCGCGGCGTCGACGTAGGCCGCGAGCTCGGGCCCGTCCGGCGTGGCCGCGGGCGCCGCGCGTCGTAGCTGTGCGTGGCCCAGGAACGCCGAGTAGGCCAGCAGGCTGCGGGCGCGGGCCGCTGGCGGGTCGAACCCGAGCGCGGCGAAGCAGGCGTCGAGGTACGCCATTCGGCGCGCGGTGACGCGCTGCAGCGCCGGCCCGACGAGCGCGTGGTCGGCCGCTGCCTCAGCGCGAGCTCGATCCCGGCGACGCGGTGGCCGCGCAGGGCCGTCGCGAGCAGCAGCCGCAGCCGCCTGCGGACGTCCGGCTCGGCGTCGACGGTGGCGATGACGACCTCCGTCGCGACCCGTTCCCACTCCCGCAGCGCCGCCTCCAGCAGCGCGTCCCGGTTGGCGAAGTGCCAGTAGAAGCTGCCCTTCGTCGTGCAGAGGCGGGTGGCGAGCGGCTCGACGGCGACGGCGCCCACCCCGCCGGCGGCGAGCGCGTCGAGGGCGGCCGCCGTCCAGTCGCGGACGCTCAGCCGCTTCCGTGCGGGCATCTCCATACGCTACCGTACGGTCATAACATACGGATGCGTATGGAGGCGTGATGGTCACGAACGTCCACGAGCGGCGGATCCCGGTGCCCGCCGACCGGCTCGGCGCCCTGCTCGACGGGCTCGCGGGTCCGCAGGACCGGCTCTGGCCCGCGCCGGCCTGGCCGCGCATCGCGTTCGACCGCGCGCTGGGGGTCGGCGCGCACGGCGGGCACGGCCCGATCCGCTACCGCGTGACCGGCTACCGGCCGGGCCGGGAGGTGGAATGCGCGTTCGAGCCGCAGATGGGCGTGAGCGGGACGCACACGTTCAGCGTCGAGCCGGCGGGGGAGGACGCGGCGGTGCTCCGGCACGTCATCGAGCTGCGGTCGTTCCGGCGGGGTTGGCGCCTGCGCTGGGCGCTCGCGGTCCGGTGGCTGCACGACGCGCTGCTGGAGGACCTGCTCGACCGGGCCGAGGTGCTGGTCGGCACCGGTCCCGCACGGCCGGCCCGCTGGTCGGCGTGGGTGCGGCTGCTGCGCCGTTCCCTCTGAACCTCACGAACGGCACGTCCGGAACAGAGGACCTCACGAACGGGCCGTTCGTGAGGTCGGGGGCGTATCGGGGACGGCCTCCCGCTCGTTGTCGTGGCGGTGCAGTCCGGCCGCGGGCTGTGGACAACCTGTGGACGCTGTGGACAACTGTCCCGTCACGGCCTTGTCACGGCCCGGTCACGGGCGCCGGTAGCCTGACCGGGTGCGCCTGGGTGTGCTCGACGTCGGCTCCAACACCGTCCACCTCCTCGTGGTGGACGCGCAGCGCGGCGGCCACCCCACGCCGATGACCTCGGAGAAGGACGAGCTGCGCCTGGCCGAGCACCTGACGGCGGCCGGGGAGCTGTCGGCGGCGGGGGCCGACGCGCTGGTCAGGACCGTCACCAGGGCCCGCGACGCCGCGGAGGCCGCCGGCTGCCGCGACCTGCTCGCCTTCGCCACGTCCGCGTTGCGCGACGCCGGCAACGCCGGTCAGGTCCTCGACCGGGTGCGCGCCGAGACCGGGGTCGACCTGACCGCCCTGCCCGGCGAGGACGAGGCCCGCTACACGTTCCTCGCCGTCCGGCGCTGGTACGGCTGGTCGGCCGGGCTGCTGCACGTCCTCGACATCGGCGGCGGGTCGCTGGAGCTGGCCGCCGGCCGCGACGAGCAGCCCGCCGCGGCCGTCTCGCTGGCGCTGGGCGCCGGCCGGCTCACCCGCACCTGGTTCCTCGACGACCCGCCGAGCCGCCGCGACATCGCGGCGCTGCGGGCGCACGTCGACGAGCTGTTGGAGCCCGCCGCCCGCACGTTGCGCCGGGTCGGGACGCCCGACCTCGCCGTCGGCACGTCCAAGACGTTCCGGTCGCTGGCCCGGCTGACGGGCGCCGCGCCGTCGAGCGCGGGCCCGCGCGCGCCGCGCCGGCTGACCGACGTCGGCCTGCGGCAGCTGTCCGCGTTCGTCACCCGGATGTCGGCCGGCGACCTCGCGGAGCTGGAGGGCGTGAGCGCGGGGCGGTCCCGCCAGCTCGCGGCGGGAGCGCTGGTCGCCGAGGCCGCCATGCGGGCCCTCGGCGTCTCCCAGCTGGAGATCTGCCCGTGGGCGCTGCGCGAGGGGGTGATCCTCCGCAGGCTCGACACGCTCGATGGCACGGCCCGCGGCGACCGCTCGGCGCAGGATCCGGCACGCGGGCCTGGACGCTTGACGACCTACGAGGCACGGTGTACGGGATGAGCAGTGAGATCGATCAGACCCGGCAGCGCACGGTAGCGGAGCTGCTGGCCGAGCACGGGGACGGCGGTGCCGCCTCCGGGCGTCGGCGGCGTCGCCGGGCGGCCGAGGGTGACGAGGTCGACCACTCGTCCTTCGTCGACGGCGGTGCGGCCGCGGCGGAGACCGACGGACCGCAGGCCGGTGCGCCTGCTCCCGGCGGTGCCCCCGGCTACGGGGGCTACCGGTCTACCGACCCCGCCGGTCCGGGCCCCGCGAACGGCGCGCCCGGCGGCTACCGGCCGCCCGACCCGGGCTACGGCACCGGGACGCAGGGCGGCAACGGGACGCAGGGCGGCACCGGGACCTACCGGCTCCCCGACGACGCCGGTGCGGGCTCCGCGAACGGCGCCTCCACCGGCTACCGGCCCGCCGCCGACGCGGCCTCCGCGAACGGCGCCCCCACCGGCTACCGGCCACCCGACCCCGCAGGCCAGGGCCCGGCGAACGGCGCTCCCGGCGGCTACCGCTCCCCTGACCCCGCCGGCCCCGGCTACGTCAACGGGACGCAGGGCGGCACCGGGACCTACCGGCTCCCCGACCAGCCGGGCGCCACCGGCGCCTACCGCCGTCCCGACGCCGGCGCTCCCGGCCAGGGCGGCACCGGCATGTTCCGCCGTCCCGACGCCGGCGGCCCCCGCTCCGACACCGGCGCCAACCGGCTCCCCGACGGGGTCGGACCGCAGGCGCCATCCGGGTCCGGCGGCCCGGCGCCCGACGCCTACCGCGGCGGCCCCGGTCTCGGGCGGCCCTCCGGCCCCGACCCGCAGCGGTCCGACGACCCCTCCCGGCCCGCCGGCCGCCGTCCGGGCATCGAGCGGCCGACCGAGCAGATCCCGCGCCTGCGCGACGACCGCACGTCGATGTTCGACCGCGACACCGGGACCGACGCGCCGACGACGGCGACCGCCCCCGCGCCGGGCCGCGGCCGGCGCCGCGGTGGCACCGCCGCACCGGACGACCCGACCGCCGTCCGGCCCGTCCACGGCGACGGCGGTCCGCCGACGCAGGCGTCCGCGCCCTTCGACCCGTTCGAGCTCGACGACCTCGACGAGGACCATCCGGCCGGCCTCGACGACGGGGACGACCTCGCCGAGCCGGCCGGCCGCCGCGCCCGGGCGGCGTCGTCGGGATCGCCGGGGCGGGCCTGGCTCGCCGTCGTCGCGCAGTGGATCCTGGGCGCCCTCGGCGGCGCGGCGCTGTGGGTCGGCTTCCGCTACCTCTGGCAGTTCCTGCCGGTCGTGGCGATCGCGGCGGCGCTGGTCGTCACCGTCGGGCTCGTGCTCGTCGTGCGCCACCTGCTGCACAACCACGACCGCCGGACGACGGTGTTCGCGGTGCTCGTCGGGCTGCTGCTGACGGTGTCGCCGGCCGTGCTCGTGTTCCTGCAGCGATGAGCGCGGTCCCGGTCGCCCTCTCGACGGCCTCGGTCTACCCCGAGCCGGTCGGCGCCGGGTTCGAGCTCGCCGCCGAGCTGGGCTACGACGGGGTCGAGCTCATGGTGTGGAACGACGCGGCCAGCCAGGACGTCGCCGGGGTCGCCCGGCTGGCGCAGCGGCACGCCATGCCGGTCGTGGCCGTGCACGCGCCCTGCCTGGCCGTCACCCAGCGCGTCTGGGGTGCCGACCCGGTCGAGCGGATCCGCCGCTCGGTCGACGCCGCGGCGCGGCTCGGGGCGGAGACCGTCGTGCTGCACCCACCGTTCCGCTGGCAGCGCCGCTACGCCGCCGTGTTCGCCGACGAGGTCGCGAGGGCGGGCGAGGACGCCGGGGTCGCCCTGGCCGTCGAGAACATGTTCCCGCTGGTCCGCGCGGGCGTGCGGACCGTGCCGTACCGGCCGGGGTTCGACCCGACCGAGGCCGGCCACCGCCACTACACGCTCGACCTGTCGCACACCGCGGCGGCCGGGACCGACGCGCTCGCCCTGCTCGACCGCATGGGCGCCGGGCTGCGCCACGTGCACCTCGCCGACGGCAGCGGCGCGCCCCGCGACGAGCACCTGGTCCCTGGCCGGGGCACGCAGCCGTGCAGCGAGGTGCTCGACCGGGTCGCAGCGGACGGCCACGCGCGGTCGGTCGTGCTCGAGGTGAGTACGCGCCGCTGCCGGACGCGCTACGAGCGGGCCGCGCTGCTCGCCGAGTCGCTGCTGTTCGCCCGCCTGCACCTGCCTCCGGGGAAGATCACACCCGATCCGGCCCCGGCGGCGCTGCCGACCGTGTAGATCTGTCCTTCATGCGGGTTCCCGTCGCACCCCCGTTCTCCGGCGCGGTCGGCCTGACGCCGCTGGACGCCGGCCGGTACGCCGCCGAGCTGGGCGAGCGCTGGACCGTCGGGCCGAAGGCCCACGGCGGCCTGCTCATGGTGCTGCTCGGCCGCGCCGGCGTCGCCGCGGCGGGCCCGGACACACCCGACCCGCTCGTCGTCGCGGCCGACTTCCTGCGCGCCCCGGACCCCGGGCCCGTCGAGCTGGCGACGGAGGTCGTCAAAGCCGGCCGGACGGCGTCGGTCGTGGCGGTCCGGATGACGCAGGGCGGACGGGTGATGCTCACCGCGAGCGTGACGGCCGGCCGGCTGCCCGACACCGAGCCCGAGCACGCCGACCTGCCCGGGCAGCCGGCCGAGCCACCGCCCGACGCGCTCGGCCGAGCCAGCGACGCGCGGGGCGTCGCCGGTGCCTGCGACCTGCGGATGGACGCCACCGCGACGGCGTTCGCCCGCCGGGAGACCGGCCCGCCGGAGCTGCACGGCTGGGTCCGGCCCCGCGACGAGGAGCCGGACGTCTGGTTCGCGCTGCTCGCGGGCGACCTGCTGCCGCCGGTGGTGTTCAACCTCGGCGGGCACGTCGCGTGGGCGCCGACCGTCCAGCTGACGGCCCTGCTGCGCGGCCGCCCCGCTCCCGGCTGGCTGCGCATCCGGGCGCGCGCGACCGTCGTCGGCGGCGGCTGGTTCGACTCGGACGCCCTCGTCGTCGACGCCGCGGGCCGCGTCGTCTGCCAGGCGCGCCAGCTCGCGCTCGCCCCGAAGACGCCATGAGACCCGGCCCGGAACTGGGCGGCGGGCGGGGAGTTCCGGCCGCTACGGTCGGGGCGTGAGCGAGCGTGCGGGCCGGATCGCGGTCATCGGAGCAGGCAAGATCGGCGAGGCGTTGCTGGCGGGGTTGCTCGGCGCGGGCCGGCCGGCCGGCGAGCTGGTCTTCACCGAGCGGCACGCCGAGCGCGCCGCCGAGCTGACGGCGCGGCACGGCGTCGAGGCGGTGGACGTGGCCACCGCGGCGGCGCGCTGCGACGTCCTCGTCGTGGCGGTGAAGCCGCAGGACATCGCGCCGGTCCTGGACGAGCTGAAGGGTGCGCTGCGGCCGGGCACCCTGGTGGTGTCGCTGTGCGCGGGCCTGCCGACGGCCCTGTTCGAGGGCGCGCTGCCGGCCGGCACGCCGGTGGTGCGGGTCATGCCGAACACCCCGATGCTCGTGGGGGAGGCCATGAGCGCGGTGTCGCCGGGGACGCACGCCACGCCCGAGCAGCTCGCGGTCGTCGAGGAGATGCTCGGGGCCGTCGGGCGGGTCGTGGTCCTGCCGGAGTCGCAGCAGGACGCCGTCACGGCGCTCTCGGGCTCCGGGCCCGCCTACTTCTTCTTCCTCGTCGAGGCGATGATCGACGCCGGGATCCTGCTGGGGCTCCCGCGCGCGGTGGCCGCCGACCTGATCGTGCAGTCGGCGTACGGCGCGGCCAGCATGCTGCGGTCCTCGACCGACCATCCGGTGCTGCTGCGCGAGGCCGTCACCTCCCCGGCGGGGACGACGATCGCCGCCATCCGCGAGCTGGAGCGCCACGGGGTGCGGGCGGCCCTGCTCGACGCCATCGAGGCGGCCCGCGACCGTTCGGTGGAGCTGGGCCGCGCGGCCCTCTGACGCGGCTGCCGGGGCCGTGACAAGGGGTTTCCCCGAACGGACCACGGCGGCCACCCGGACGCGCTGGGCCCGTCACCCGCACGGGGGGCGCCTGCGTCTGCCCGGTCACATCCGCACCGCTAGACTCGCGCGGAACAACCGGGCGGACGCCCGGGGAAGGCGGTGACCGGATGGCCGGCGAGCAGCCCGATATCCCTCTCGCTGCTGTTCAGTTCCTGACGGTGGCGGAGGTCGCGGCGATGATGCGCGTCTCCAAGATGACCGTGTACCGGCTGGTGCACGGCGGCGAGCTGCCGGCGGCCCGGGTCGGGCGGTCGTTCCGCGTGCCCCGCCACGCGGTCGAGGAGTACCTGCGCAGCGCGTACTTCGACGTGGGCTGAGCGGAGCTTGCGGGCGAACACACCGCGCCGATCCCCGGCTGCGTCCGGCGGGTAGACTCGGCCGTAGATCACCGAGTAGGACCAGGAAGGCTGCTGCATGGGCTCCGTCATCAAGAAGCGCCGCAAGCGGATGTCGAAGAAGAAGCACCGCAAGTTGCTGCGCAAGACCCGCGTGCAGCGCCGCAAGCTCGGCAAGTGACGCAGGGCTGACCACGGGACGGCCGGCGGGCGAGCGTCCCGCCGGCCGTTCGTGGGTTCTGCCACGGCCGTCCCCGTCATCGCCGGGTCCGGTCTAGCATCGGGCCGGTCCAGCGTCGTCTTCCGTCGCGTTCCCGCCGATCCGTGAGGGCTCTGCCGTGCCGCCGTCCGTCGTCCTCGTCACCGGCGTCAGCCACTTTCTCGGGGGTCATCTCGCCGCCCGGCTGGCCGCCGACCCCGAGATCGACCGCGTTCTCGGGGTCGACACCGTGCCCCCGCCGCGCGACCTGCTGCGCCGGATGGGCCGCGCCGAGTTCGTCCGCGCCGACATCCGCAACCCGCTGATCTCCAAGGTCATCTCCACCGCGGGCGTCGACACCGTCGTGCACGCGTCGCTGTCGTCGAACCCTGGCGCGTCCGGCGGGCGGTCGATGATGAAGGAGATGAACGTCATCGGCACGATGCAGCTGCTCGCGGCGTGCCAGAAGGCACCCACCGTGCGGCGCATGGTGCTGAAGTCGACCACGGCGGTGTACGGCTCGAGCCCGCGCGACCCGGCGCTGTTCGACGAGACGATGACGCCCAAGGACCTCCCGTCCGGCGGCTACGCGAAGGACGCGGCGGAGATCGAGGGATACCTGCGCGGGTTCGCCCGCCGCCGGCCCGACGTCTCGGTGACCGTCCTGCGGTTCTCGAACTTCATCGGGCCGCGGATCGACACCGTCTTCACCCGGTACTTCGCGCTGCCGGTCGTGCCGACCGTGCTCGGGTTCGACGCCCGGGTGCAGCTGCTGCACGAGGAGGACGCGCTGGCGGTGCTGGAGCGCGCGACGAACACCGAGCTGCCGGGCACGTTCAACGTGGCCGCCGACGGGGTGCTGCTGCTGTCGCAGGCGATCCGCCGCGCCGGGCGGATCGCGCTGCCGGTGCCGCGCCCCGCCGTCGGGCCGATGGGCCGGCTGCTGCGGCAGGCCCGGCTCGTCGACTTCTCGCCCGAGCAGATGCGCGTGCTCAACTTCGGGCGCGTCGTCGACACGACCCGGCTGGGGAACCAGTTCGGGTTCACGCCGCGCTGGACGACCATGCAGGCCTTCGACGACTACGTCCGCGGGCGGGCACTGCACCCGGTCGTGTCGCCGGAGCGGATCGCGTCCGTCGAGCGGGGCGTGCTCGCGGCCGCCAGGACCGTCCTGTGACCGCGCGGACCGGCGGCGAGCCGCCGCAGCGCCGCAGCAGCCGAAGGGGAGCCACCGTGACCGAGGCCCGCGTCATCCCGCTGCACGCGGACGAGTCCGGCGCGCGCACGCGCTGGCGGCTCGGCCCGCCGCGGCCGTCGTCGGCCGTGCCGCCGCCGGCACCAGAACCCGAGCCGGAACCGGTCGCGCCGGAGCCGGAGCCGGGCTGGGAGGAGGCCCTCGAGGAGGCGCTGGCGTTCCTGCGGCGGCGGCTGGAGGGCGACTACCGGGTCGACGAGTTCGGCTTCGACCCCGACCTCACCGACAACGTCATCCTCCCGGCGCTGCGGCCGCTGTACCGGACGTGGTTCCGGGTCGAGACCATCGGCATGCACCACGTGCCGTCCGACAGCGGGGCGCTGCTCGTCGCGAACCACTCGGGCACGCTGCCGCTGGACGCGCTGATGACGGCCGTGGCCGTGCACGACGACCACCCCGCGCAGCGGCACCTGCGCCTCCTCGGCGCCGACCTGATGTTCCGCATGCCCGGTATCGGCCCGCTGGCGCGCAAGGGCGGCTCGACGCTGGCGTGCAACCCGGACGCGGAGCGGCTGCTGCGCGCGGGCGAGGTCGTCGGCGTGTGGCCGGAGGGCTTCAAGGGCATCGGCAAGCCGTTCCGCGACCGGTACAAGCTGCAGCGCTTCGGGCGGGGCGGGTTCGTGTCGGCGGCGCTGCGGACCGGCGTGCCGATCGTGCCGTGCTCGATCGTCGGGGCGGAGGAGACCTATCCCAAGATCGGCGACATCAAGCCGCTTGCCCGGCTGTTCGGGGCGCCGTACTTCCCCGTGACGCCGACGTTCCCGCTGCTGGGGCCGCTGGGGCTGGTGCCGCTGCCGTCCAAGTGGTACATCGAGTTCGGCGAGCCGATCCGCACCGACGAGCTCGGCGCCGGCGAGGCGGACGACCCGATGACGGTCTTCAACCTGACCGACCAGGTCCGCGAGACGATCCAGCACACGCTGTACCGGCTGCTGGCGCAGCGCCGCAACCCCTTCCTCGGCTGACGCGAGTCGGGGCCTGGACCAGCCCGAGTTGCGGGCTCAACCAGACCGCGAGTCGGGGCCTGGACCAGCCCGAGTTGCGGGCTGAGCCAGGACCGACCGCCTCGGCGCCAGGTCGCGCCCTGGGCCGGTAGGGGCGAGCGCACAACTCGGCCGGGCGGAGAGCGCGACTCGGGCTGGTGGAGACCCCGACTCGCGGTCTGGTGGAGCGCGCGACTCGGGCTGGTCGAGAGCCCGACTCGCGGTCTGGTGGAGCGCGCGACTCGGGCTGGTCCAGAGCCCGACTCGCGTCAGCGGCGGCGGTAGGCCACGCCCGCGGCCACCGCGCCCGCGAGCGCACCCGCCCCCAGCACCGACGGCACGCCGATGCGGGCGGCCTTGCGGCCCGTCCGGAAGTCACGGATCTGCCAGCCGCGCGCCTTCGCCACGTCCCGCAGCGCCGAGTCCGGGTTGACGGCCACCGCCGTCCCGACGGCCGACAGCATCGGCACGTCGTTGACCGAGTCCGAGTACGCCGTGCACCGGCGCAGGTTCAGCCCCTCGGTCGCGGCCAGCGCCCGTACGGCGTGGGCCTTGGCCGGGCCGTGCAGGATCTCGCCGACCAACCGCCCGGTGTAGACACCGTCGACGCTCTCGGCGACCGTGCCCAGCGCACCGGTCAGCCCCAGCCGCCGGGCGATGATCTGCGCCAGCTCGACCGGCGTCGCGGTGACCAGCCACACGCGCTGCCCCGCCTCCAGGTGCATCTGGGCGAGCGCGCGGGTGCCCGCCCAGATCCGGTCGGCCATCAGCTCGTCGTAGATCTCCTCGCCCATCCCGACGAACTCGGCGACCGGGCGGCCCGCGACGAACGACAAGGCCATGTCCCGGTGTCCGGTGACGTCGGTCTCCCGCCCGCCGACGCGGAACTTGACCTGCTGCCAGACGAACCCGAGCAGGTCGGCCGTGGTGAAGAACTTGCGGGCGGCCAGGCCCCGGGCGAAGTGGAAGATCGACGCGCCGACCATCATCGTGTTGTCGACGTCGAAGAACGCCGCCGCCGTCAGGTCGGCCTGCGGGACGTCGGCCGGCCCCGTGCCGGCCTGCTCCGCGTGGGCGGCCGCCACGGCGGCCTCCGCCGACGCCTTGCCGGCGCGGACGGCCGGGTCCTCCGCCGCCTGCCCTGCGCTCACCTGCCGCCCTCCGCCGTGCTGCCCGAGAACCTTCCCCAGCGTACTGGGCGGGTGGCGGCCTGCGGGACGCCGCCGAGGGACTCAGCCGATCTTGATACCGCCGCCGGGCAGCGGCACCTGGATCGTCGGGAGCGGCAGCGGCAGCTTGGCGGAGCTGGTGGGCGTGCCGGAGCTGGACCCGGACGAGCCGGAGCCGGACGACTCCGACGACCCGGACGAGCCGGACGAGCCGTTGCCGCCGGTGACACCGGGGATCGCGGGCAGGATGCCCCCGTCGGAGCCCGACCCGCCGGTCTGGCCCGGCTGGTCGGCAGGGCTCGTGTCGTCCGTCCCGGTCTGCGGCTCGGTCCCGGCCTGCCGGGACGGGTCGGTGGACGTGCGGCCGTCCGGTATGGCCCGCTCGCCGGAGCGGGCCGGGCAGGCCCCCGTCGCCGGCAGCAGGCCGAGGTCGTCGGAGACGCCCGAGGTCACCTGGGGGCACGACGCGCGCGCGGCGAGCGCCGCCGTCCGCGCCGCGAGGCGTTCGAGCAGCGCGATCGCCGAGTCCGCGTCCGGCCGGGCCGAGGCCGGCAGCTCCTGGCGCAGGGCCGACAGGCGCCGGGCCTGGTCGACCGCCCAGCCGTGCAGCTGCGTCTGCGTCGCGGTCCCGCCGGCGTCGTGGCCGGCCAGCATCGCGCGCGCCCCGGCGCCGGTCGCGGAGTCGAAGTCCTGGAACCCGGACTCGACGAGCTGGGGGTTCGCGGCGTCCGGCTGCTGGGAGACGAGGGTCGAGACCTCGTCCAGGCGGGTCGTCGCGTTGTCGAAGCGGCGCTGCGCGCGGGCCGTGTCGCCGACCGTCAGCACGTCGCCGATCGACTCCGCGACCCGCTTGACGGGGTAGAGGGTGTCGCCGGGCAGCGCGTTGCGGCTGGCCAGCACGCCGCCGCCGGCGACGGCGAGCACGGCGGCCGCCGCGGCGGCCGCGACGAGGACGACTCGTCCGGGCAGCGAGCTGCGCCGGGCGGACGACCGCCCGCCGGCCGTCCCGGGCAGGGTGTGGCGCCCGCGGCGTCCGCGGCGCCCGGCCAGCGACGTCACGCTCGCGCCGCCCTCGACCGGCCCCGGGCCCTCTTCGGCGTCGCCGGGCAGCTCGGCCGCGTCGAGCACGGCCGTGTCCGGCCGGCCGCCGGTCAGGCGCTCGAGGTCGTGGCGGCCGCCATGGCCCGCGTCCCCGGGAGCGAGCCGGAGCGGCACCTGCTCGATCGGCGCGGTGTCGGGCTCGGCCACCGGGTCCGGGCCGGCCGGCTGCGCGCCGGCCGGACCAGCGGCCCCGGCCAGCTCGGCCTTCATCCGGGCCCGCATCCGCGCGCGCTCGTCCTCGCGCGGCGCCAGCGCGTCCGACGCGCCTGCACCGCGCAGGAGCGCGGCGATCTGCAGGTCCCGGGCGAGTCCGGGGTCGCCGACGGAGCGGGGGTCGACCCCGCGTTCCTCGGCGGCGGCGAACCGCTCTGCGTCGCCCTGTTCGGCGGGCATCCTTGCCGTCCTCACTGCACACCTGCCCCGTGCGGGTCCATCCTGACGCCCGTACAACGAGCACCGGCGGCCGGGGTTACGGGTGTGAGACCGTTCACCGCTTCGAGTCGTACATTCGCCGCTCGGGTAACGCGCGGGTCTCGAGGAGCGATAGAGCGCCCGTCCACACGGTGATCAGCAGGCAGGCTCATCGCAGTCCCTCCGGCAGCAGCTGGGCGAGACGGCGGACGGCGCGGTGCTGCAAGGCCTTGACGGCTCCCTCGTTGCGGTCCATGATGCGCGCCGTCTCGGCGACCGACAGGCCCTGCAGGAACCGGAGCTGGATGCATTCCTGCTGGTCGGGATTCAGTTTCGCGACGCACTTCAGCAGCTCCCCGGTGATCGCGCCGTCGATCACCTGCTGCTCGGGGCCACCGGTGCTGGGAGCGTGGTCGACCATGTCGGCCGTCGTCTGCTCCAGCCGGTAGCGGCTCGACTTGACGTGGTCGAAGATCAGGTTGCGGGCGATGGTCACGAACCACGCCCCGATGTCGCGGCCCTGGTAGCTCACCGAGCCGATGCGGCGCAGCGCCCTGGCGAACGTCTCGGACGTCAGGTCCTCGGCCAGCGCGCGGTCGCCCGTGCGGAACAGGACGAACTTGAACACGACGTCCATGTACTGCTCGAACAGCTGGCCGTACGCGGCCATGTCGCCGGCCTGTGCGGCGCGGACCAGAGCCCAGGCGCCGCTGTCCCGTTCACCGTCGGGCTCGTCGGGGGACTGCTGCGGAAGTGCGGTCACGGCCTCGTCCCGGCCGCCCCCGGCCGGGGCGCGGCGGTCGTCGTGATGGGGGGTCGGCGGCGCGGGAACGGTGAGTGGTCCGGAGCTGAGGGGACCGGAGTGCTCCGGGTTCCACGGCCGGGGAGCGGGGAGCGGCGCGACCGTGCCGGGCGCCGGGGCGGGGGCCGTGTCGGCGCGCAGGAGGCGCGGCTGGCGCATCGGGCCGGTCATGACTCCCGGTTCGCCCTGCCCGCGTGCCGGACAGGACGCCGCGGGGCCCGCTGCCGGGACCTCCGCGGTGTGCCGCGTACGACAGACTGCATGCCACTCCCTCGGGTGAGTCTCGCGACGAACCGTGCGTCGGGGCGTTGTCCTGGCTGTAGCGGCGGACCATACCGGCGGGTCCGGCGCCGACGGCCGGCAGCACCGGCAGGCGGCGCGCGCTGGAGGTGAGCGGACGGCTACGCGCGGTCAACGTCATCTTCTCCCCGTGTGTCGTCGGCGCGGCACCGCCCGCGCCGTGTCGTACCGCCCGCCGGCCGCGTGTCAGACTCGGCCGACGACCCGACCGCAGCGACCGACCCCGACCCCCGCCCGGCGACCGAACCACCCGAGCAGACGAGGAGAACCGTGGACGGCCCGAGCTCTCCGGCCACCCCCGACCCGCCCGTCGCGCACGTGGCCGACCTCGTCGCCCGCGCCGCCGCACGCGTCTCCGACCATCCCGCGGTCGTCGACGTGACGAGCGGATGGACGTTGACATGGGCGGAGCTGGACGCCGTGGCGTCGGCCGAGGCGGACCGGCTCGCGGCCGCGGGGGTCGCGGCCGGCGACCGGGTCGTGGTGCGGCTCGGCGGCGGCGCCCTGTTCTGCGTCGCGGTGCTGGGGGCCCTGCGCGCCGGCGCGGTCGTCGTCCCCTACGGCCCCATCGCCGTCCGCCGGGAGCTGGACGCCGTGCTCGCCGACTGCGGCGCGGCCGCCGTCGTGACAGCGGACGGCGACGACGAGGCCGGGGCCGCCGCGGGCACGGTCGGTGCTCGGCTGCTGAGGCCGCCGGACCTCGCCGCCCGGGCGCCGGGGCGGCCAGGGGCGGGTGGCGGCGAGGACCTCGCGCTGCTCGTCTACCCCTCGACGGCGGGGTCGCCGCGCGGCGTCTGCCTGCCGCACCGGGCGTTACTGGCCAACCGGGCCCAGGCCGGCGCGCTGCGCCCGGCCCCGGTGACGCCGGTCGACCGGGTGCTGCTCGCGCAGCCGCTGTTCCACGTGCGCGGGTTCGCGGCCGGGCTGCTGCAGGTCTGCTGGGCGGGCGCGACGGTGGTGCTCGCCGAGCAGCTCGACCCGGACGCGGTCGCGCGCCTCCTCACCCACCAGCGCGTGAGCGTCGTCGCCGGGGTGCCCTCGCTGTACCGGGCCCTGCTCGACCTGCCCCCCGACGCCCTGCGCACGGCGACGGCCGGCGTGCGGGTCTGCACCGCGGGCGGTGCGCCGCTGCCGCCCGCGTGGCTCGCGGCGTTCCGCGACGCGACCGGGCTCGCCGTCGTCGAGGACTACGGCCTGACCGAGGGCGGCCCGATCCTCACGACCAACCGCTTCGACGCCCCGCCGAAGCCCGGCTCGGTCGGCCGGCCGCTGCCCGGCGTCGAGCTGCGCCTCGTCGACGCCGACGGGCGGCCGGTCGACACCCCGCCGGAGGTCGACCCGGACGACCCCGACGACTACCCGGACGAGGCCGACGGCACCGGGTTCGTCGCGGTGCGCGGGCCCAACCTGTTCTCGGGTTACTGGCCCGACCGCGACGGCGGCCCGGACGACGAGGGCTGGTTCCGCACGGCCGACGTCGGGTTCCTGGACGCCGAGGGCGACCTGCACCTCGTCGGCCGCTCGTCCGACCTCGTCATCGTCAACGGCTTCAACGTCTTCCCGCGCGAGGTCGAGCAGGTGCTCGTCGCGCTGCCGGGTGTGGCCGAGGCGGCCGTCGTGGGCGTGCCGGACGACCGCAGCGGCGAGGCCGTGAAGGCGGTGCTGGTCCGCGAGCCGGACTCGACCGTCACCGAGGAGGAGGTCCGCGTGCACTGCGCCACCCGGCTCGCCCGGTTCAAGGTCCCCGCCGAGATCGTCTTCACCGGCGCGCTCCCGCGGACGCCGACCGGCAAGATCGCCCGCGCCCGGCTGGCGAAGCCGGCATGAGCCACCACGTCACCGTCTACACCCGGGCCGCCTGCTCGTTGTGCAGCACGGCCGAGTCCGAGGTCGCGCGGATCTGCGGGGAGCTCGCGGTCGGCTGGGACGCCGTCGACGTCGACACCGATCCCGAGCTGCGCGCCGAGTACGGCGACCGGGTCCCGGTGATCATGGTGGACGGGCGGGAGCACGGGTTCTGGCGCGTCGAGGAGCCCCGGCTGCGGGCAGCGCTCTCCGCCCCGTAGCCGGACGCCCGGGTCGGCCGACCCCGACCGCGCGGCCGGCCGCCACCGCTTCGTAAGGACCTCCGGCCGGGCGGTGCGCGTAGCGTCCCCCGCATGGAACGAACCGGCGTCGCCGCGCGGCGAGCCGGGCCGTGAGCACGGTCTCGACGCCGGCGGACGCCGCCTCTTTCGGCGGATCCGGCGCCCGGCCCTCGGCGGATCCCCGCCGCGGCTGGGTGCGGCGGTGGCGGCGCTGATCGGGCTGCTCGCGGTGGGCGCGGCACTGGCGGCCGGCCACCTCGTGGGCGGGCTGATCAACCCGGCTTCCTCGCCGTACCTCGCGGTCGGCAACGCGGTCGTGCGGCTGTCGCCGCCGGCGCTGACCGAGTTCGCCAAGGACACCTTCGGCACCTCCGACAAGACCGTCCTGCTCTCCGGCGTCCTTGTGGTGCTCGCCGTGGTCGCAGTCGCCGCCGGCCTCGCGTCCCGGCGCCGCGAGCGGCCCGGCGTCGTGGTCGTCGTCGTGCTCGGGGCGCTCGGCGCGGCGGCGGTGCTCGCCTCGCCGGCCTTCACGCTGCTCGACCTGGTGGCCCCCGCGGCGGCCGTCGCGGCCGGCCTCGGCACCTTCTCCGGCCTGCACGCCCTGGCCCGGCGCGCCGCGATGGCGGGCGGACCCGTCGGCGGCGCGGGCCCGGCGCAGGGGGACGGCGGGAGTCCGACCGCCGACCGGCCTGCGGCCGCCGGCCCGTCGCCTGCCGGCGGACTGCGGCCGCCGCCGGTGCGCCCGCCGATGGTCCGGAGCCGACGGTCCGGAGCCGACGGTCCGGACGCCGACGGTCCGGACGCCGACGGTCCGCGGGCCGCCGGCCGGCCCGGCGTCGATCCGCCTGGCGTCGACCAGCCCGCTGCCGGTCAGCCCGCTGCCGGTCCGCCCGCTGCCGGTCCGCGCGCCGCGGCCGGGGCGCCGGGCGGCGCCCGGCCGGCGGCGGGCGAGGCGGCCGACGCGGTGTCGCGACGGCGCGTGCTCGCGGGAGCTTCCGTTGCCGTCGGGCTCGCCTCGCTGGCCGCGGCCGGTGCCGGGCAGGCCCTCGCCCGCGGCGCGGGCACGTCCCGGGCGGCCGTCGCCGCGCGCCTGCGGGGCGTCACGGTCGCCAAGCGCGCCCCCGCCGTCGGTCAGGGCGCGGCGTTCCCCGCGGCGGGCACCCCGACGTACGTGACGTCGAACGCTGACTTCTACCGCATCGACACCGCCCTGCGGATCCCGACGCCCGACCCGGCGACGTGGCGGCTGCGCGTGCACGGGATGGTCGAGCGCGAGCTGTCGCTGTCCTTCGACGACCTGCTCGCGCGCCCGCTGGTCGAGCGCCTGGTCACGCTGACGTGCGTGTCGAACCCGGTCGGCGGCAACCTCATCTCGACGGCCGCGTTCCTCGGCGTCGACCTGCGCGCCGTCCTGCTGGAGGCCGGGGTCTCGCCCCGGGCGAACTCGATCTTCTCCACCAGCGCCGACAACTGGTACACCGCCACCCCGACGTCGGTGCTGCTCGAACCCGACCGAGGCGCGCTCCTCGCGGTGGGGATGAACGGCGAGCCGCTGCCGCCCGAGCACGGCTTCCCGGTGCGGATGGTGGTGCCGGGCCTCTACGGCTACGTGTCGGCCACCAAGTGGCTCGTCGACATCGAGGCCACGACCTTCGACGCGCCGGGCCGGCAGGGCTTCTGGTTCGAGCGCGGCTGGGCGCAGCAGGCGCCGATCAAGACCGAGAGCCGCATCGACGCGCCGCGGCCGTTCGGGCACGTCCCCGCCGGCACGGTCACCGTCGCCGGGATCGCGTGGGCGCAGCACACCGGCATCGCCGCCGTCGAGGCGCGGGCCGACGGCGGCCCGTGGCAGCGCGCCCAGCTCGGCGACGAGGTCTCCGTGGACGCCTGGCGGATGTGGCGCACGACGTTCGCGCTGGCGCCGGGCAGCCACGGCGTCGAGGTCCGGGCGATCGACCGGCGCGGCGTCGTGCAGACCGAGGAGACCGCCGACCCGATCCCCAACGGCGCGTCGGGCTGGCCGAGCGTGACGTTCATCGTCGACCAGGGGCCCGTGTCCGGAGCGTCGTGAATGTCCGGATCCCGCGGTGAGCGGGCCGTCCGGAGCGCCGGCCGGTCGGCCGCGCATGAGCACGATCCGGCCCAAGATCGCAACTTTGTGCCTGCGTTCACAAGCCGCTACCGTGGTTTCCAGTCGCCGTCAAGACCCGGATCCGGTGCCGACGGCTCCTCGTCGCAGTGCCTGTCCGTCGTGCAGTTCCGTGTGTTGCCGCAAGCCGTTCAAGGGGTAGTTCGTGACCGTTCCGCCGGTGAACCGGCACACGGGCCCGCAGGGCCCGGTCGCCACCGACCTCGCCGATGGGGCGGACCGGCCGCGGGTGATCCCCGAGGCGAGCGTCGCCCGGCTCGCCGTCTACCTCCGCATGCTCGGGGAGCTCGACGAGCAGGGTGCCGAGACCGTCTCCAGCGAGGAGCTCGCCGTCGCCACCGGCGTCAACTCGGCGAAGCTGCGCAAGGACCTCTCGCACATCGGGTCGTACGGCATCCGAGGCGTCGGTTACGAGGTGCGGGCACTGCGCCGCCAGCTGGATCAGGCGCTGGGGCTCGACCGGCCCCAGGCCGTCGCGCTGGTCGGCGTCGGCAACCTCGGGCACGCGCTGGCCGGCTACGGCGGTTTCGCCGGGCGCGGGTTCCCGATGACCGCCCTGTTCGACGTCGACCCGGACCTCGTCGGCATCCCCATCAACGGCATCGTCGTCGAGCACGTGCGGTCCATTCCGGCGATCTGCGCCGAGCGCGGTATCACGATCGGGGTCATCGCGACTCCTGGACAGGCAGCGCAGGCCGTCTGCGACCAACTGGTCGCGGCCGGCGTGCGCAGCATCCTCAACTTCGCCCCCGTCGTGCTGCAGGTGCCGGTCGAGGTCGAGGTGCGGAAGGTCGACCTGGCCGTCGAGCTGCAGATCCTCGCCTTCGGCGTGGCGCGTCGCGCGACGGACGAGACCCTGGTCGACGGGATCGCGGCGAAGGAGATGCTGTCGTGAGTGTTCTCGTCGTGGGGCTCTCCCACCGCAGCGCGCCCGTCGGCGTGCTCGAGCGCGTGGCCGTCGGCGCCACCGAGGTGCCGAAACTGGCCGACGAGATGCTGCGCGGCGAGCACGTCTCGGAGGCGCTGCTGCTCTCGACCTGCAACCGCGTCGAGGTCTACGCCGTCGTCGACGCGTTCCACGGCGGCCTGGCCGACGTCTCGGCCGTGCTGGGCCGCCACGCCGGGCTGACGCTCGCCGAGCTGACCGAACACGCCTACGTCCACTACGCGGGCTCGGCCGTGCAGCACCTGTTCGCGGTGGCGGCCGGGCTGGACTCGATGGTCGTCGGCGAGGCGCAGATCCTCGGCCAGCTCCGCACGGCGTACGCGCTGGCCGACGAGGCCGGCACCGTCGGGCGCGGGCTGCACGAGCTGACGCAGAACGCGCTGCGGGTCGGCAAGGCCGTCCACACGCGCACCGGCATCGACGCCGAGGGCGCCTCGGTCGTGTCCGAGGCGCTCGCCGACGCGGCCGCCGCGCTCGGCGGCGGGCTGGCCGGGCGGCGGGCGGTGCTGGTCGGCGCCGGCGCGATGGGCTCGCTGGCCGCCGCGCACCTGCGCCGGGCTGGCGCGGCCGAGATCGTCGTGCTCAACCGCAGCCCCGACCGGGCCGCCCGGCTCGCGGCGATCACCGTCGACGCGGGCACCCCGGCCCGGTCCGGCACCCTCGACGACCTGCCCGCCGTGCTGGCCCGCGCCGACCTGCTCGTGGCGTGCACCGGGGCGGTCGGCACGGTCGTCGGGATCGCGGACGTCGCCGGGGCGCTCCGCGCGACCGGCCGCCCGCTCGCGGTCTGCGACCTTGGCCTGCCCCATGACGTCGACCCGGCGGTGGCCGGACTGCCGGGCGTGCGCCTGGTCGACCTCGTCACGCTGCAGCGGCGCCTCGCGGGTGGCGAGCGCGGCGCGGCCGTCGCGGTGGCGCAGGAGATCGTCGCCGAGGAGGCGCAGGCCTACCTGGCCGCGCAGCGCTCGGCCGAGGTCACCCCGACCGTCACCGCGCTGCGCCGCCGCGCCGCGGACGTCATCGGCGCCGAGCTGCTGCGGCTCGACGCGCGGTTGCCCGACCTGGCCCCGCAGGTGCGCGCGGAGGTCGAGCGCGCGGTGCGCCGGGTCGTCGACAAGCTGCTGCACACCCCGACCGTGCAGGTCAAGAAGCTCGCGGCCGGGCCGGACGGCGACAGCTACGCCGCCGCGCTTGCCACGCTGTTCGAGCTGGACCCGCAGACGCCGGCGGCCGTCGCCCTGCAGCGCAGCGGCGACGTGCTGGGCGCGCTCGAGGCGCGGACGCGGGAGGGGGAGTCGTGACCGGCACCGTGATCAGGATCGGGACGCGTCCGTCCACGCTCGCGATGGCCCAGGCCGGGCAGGTCGCGCAGCTGCTGTCGGCCGCGGGGCACCCGTGCGAGCTCGTGCCGATCTCGACCGTCGGCGACCGCAGCGGCGCTCCCGTGGCCGAGCTGGGCGTGGGCGTGTTCGTCTCGGCGGTGCGCGACGCGCTGGCCGCCGGCGAGGTCGACGTCGCCGTCCACTCCGCGAAGGACCTGCCGACCGCGCCCGACCCGCGGCTGGTGCTCGCGGCCGTCCCGGTGCGAGAGGACCCGCGGGACGCGCTGGTCGCGCGGGACGGCCTCGTGCTCGGCGAGCTGCCCGCCGGCTCGCGTGTCGGCACCGGCTCGCCGCGGCGGGCCGCTCAGCTGGAGGCGCTCGGGCTCGGCCTCACGGTCGTCCCGATCCGCGGCAACGTCGACACGCGCGTGCGCAAGGTCCGCGACGGCGAGCTGGACGCCGTCGTGGTGGCGGCGGCGGGGCTGCGGCGGCTGGGCCGGATCGGCGAGGCGAGCGAGCTGCTCGACCCGGTCGTCATGCTGCCGGCGCCCGCGCAGGGCGCGCTCGCGATCGAGTGCCGGTCGGCGCAAGGGGACCAACCGCTGCGGGACGTGCTGGCCACCGTCCTCGACGACCCGGGCACCCGGGCGGCGGCGGCCGCCGAGCGGGCGCTGCTCGCGACGCTCGAGGGCGGGTGCCGCGCACCCGTCGGGGCGCTGGCCGACGTGGTCAGCGACTGGGACCCGGGGGACGGCGACCCGGGATTCCGACGAGGCCGTCCTGGTGGAGCGGCTCTCGCTGCGCGCCGTGGTGGGCACGGCCGACGGCGGGCTCGTCCGCGCGTCGGCCACCGGAGACATCGACGATGCCGAGAAGCTCGGCGCGGCGCTGGCCGCGGAGCTGCTCGACCTGATGGGGAGTACCGAGAGATGAACCAAGCACCTGTGACGACCGGGCGCGTCGCCTTCGTCGGCACCGGCCCCGGCGACCCGGGCCTGCTCACCGTCCGGGCCCGCGAGGCGCTCGTGTCCGCCCCACTGGTGGTCACCGACGTCGACGTCCCCGACACCGTGCTGGCGTTGCTGGCCGACGGGGCCGAGGTCCGCCACGCCGTCGGCGGCCCCGACGACGTGGCCCGCGACCTCGTCGACGAGGCGCTCGCCGGCCGGTCGGTCACCCGCCTGGTCAGCGGCGACCCGCTGACCGTCGACGCCGTCGTCCGCGAGGCCGAGGTCGTCGCGGCGTCGCACGTGCCGTTCGACGTGGTGCCCGGGGTGCCGGTCGGCACGGCCGTACCGGCGTACGCGGGCGTGCCGCTCGGGTCCGCGCACGTCGAGGCCGACGTGCGGCAGGGTGTCGACTGGGCGCGGCTGGCCGCGACGCCGGGGACGCTGGTGCTGCACGCGACCGCGGCGCACCTGGCCGAGGTCGCCTCGTCGCTGGCCGAGTACGGCCACCCTGTCGACACGCCGGTCGCCGTGACCAGCCACGGCACGACGACGACGCAGAGGACCCTGCAGACGACGCTCGCGACCCTCGCGTCCGAGGCCGTCGAGATGGACGGTCCGCTGGTCATCACCGTGGGCGACGCGGTGGGCGACCGGGTCCGCCTCTCGTGGTGGGAGTCGCGGGCGCTCTACGGCTGGCGGGTGCTCGTGCCGCGGACGAAGGACCAGGCCGGGGCGATGAGCGACCGGCTGGCCGTGCACGGCGCGAGCGCGGAGGAGGTGCCCACGATCGCCGTCGAGCCGCCGCGCTCGCCCACGCAGATGGAGCGCGCGGTCAAGGGCCTCGTCGACGGGCGCTACCAGTGGGTCGTGTTCACCTCGACCAACGCGGTGCGCGCGGTGTGGGAGAAGTTCGCCGAGTTCGGCCTGGACGCGCGGGCCTTCTCCGGCGTCAAGATCGCGTGCGTGGGCTCGGCGACGGCCGACCGGGTCCGCGAGTTCGGGATCATGCCCGACCTCGTGCCGAACGAGACCGAGCCGGCCGAGACCTCGTCAGAAGGCCTCCTGTCGATCTTCCCGCCGCACGACGACGTGCTCGACCCGGTCGACCGCGTGCTGCTGCCGCGCGCCGACATCGCCACCGAGACGCTCGCCGCCGGGCTGCGCGACCGGGGCTGGGAGATCGACGACGTGACGGCCTACCGGACGGTGCGCGCCGCCCCGCCGCCCGCGCCGATCCGGGAGGCGATCAAGACCGGTGGGTTCGACGCGGTGTGCTTCACCTCGTCGTCGACCGTGCGCAACCTCGTCGGGATCGCCGGCAAGCCACACGCCCGCACGATCGTCGCCTGCATCGGCCCGCAGACGGCGGAGACCGCGCGCGAGTTCGGCCTGCGCGTGGACGTCCAGCCCGAGGAGGCCCGCGTCCCCGCGCTGGTCGACGCGCTGGCGGCGCACGCGGCGCGGCTGCGGGCCGAGGGCGCGCTGCCGCCGCCGCGCAAGGCCAAGGCCCGTCGCCGCTGAGCCACGGCCCCGCCGGTCGACCCCGGGCCCGTCACGCCGCAACGAACGGCACTTTCGTTCAATTGATAGGTTTGAACGACAGTGCCGTTCGTTGCGGGTGGGGGCGCCGTGGCTCCCCGCCCCGGGCCGCGGGACTAGCCTGGTCCCGTGGCCTTCCCGACCCATCGACCCCGTCGGCTGCGGTCGACGCCGGCCCTGCGCCGGCTCGTCGCCGAGACCGACCTGCGGCCCCGCCAGCTCGTCCTGCCCCTGTTCGTCCGCGAGGGGCTGGCGGAGCCCGCGCCGATCGCGTCGATGCCCGGCGTCGTCCAGCACACGCGCGACACCCTGCGCAAGGCGGCCACCGAGGCCGTCTCGGCCGGGGTCGGTGGGCTGATGCTCTTCGGCGTCCCGGCTCGCCGCGACGCAACCGGGTCCGCCGGGACCGACCCCGACGGCGTCCTCAACGTCGCCCTGCGCGACGTGCGCGCCGAGGTCGGGGACGCCGCCGTCGTCATGGCCGACACCTGCCTCGACGAGTTCACCGACCACGGCCACTGCGGCGTGCTCGACGCCGACGGCGGGGTCGACAACGACGCCACGCTCGCCGTCTACGCGCGCATGGCGGTCGCCCAGGCCGAGGCGGGCGCCCACCTGCTCGGGCCCAGCGGGATGATGGACGGGCAGGTCGGCGCGATCCGCGCGGCCCTCGACGACGCCGGGCACACCGACGTCGGGATGCTGGCCTACACCGCGAAGTACGCCTCGGCGTTCTACGGGCCGTTCCGGGAGGCCGTCGACTCGCAGCTGCGCGGCGACCGGCGCACCTACCAGCAGGATCCCGCCAACGTCCGGGAGGCCCTTCGCGAGCTCGCCCTCGACCTGGACGAGGGCGCCGACCTGGTCATGGTCAAGCCGGCGATGAGCTATCTCGACGTGCTGCGCGCGGTCGCCGACGTCGCGGACGTGCCCGTCGCGGCCTACCAGGTGTCGGGGGAGTACGCGATGGTCGAGGCCGCTGCGGCGAACGGGTGGATCGACCGCGACCGGGCGATCCTGGAGACGCTGACGGGCATCCGGCGGGCCGGCGCGGACGTCGTCCTCACCTACTGGGCCACCGAGGTCGCCACCCGATTGGACTGACCGGGCGTACTATTTGCGACCGAACGTCACGGTTGGGTTCACCCGCTGGACGCGACACTTCGGGCGGTCCTACGTTGCGCCCCATGACGTCGCCTTCCGACCCGCAGCGGCAGCAGCCAGGCTACGGGCCCCCGCCCGGGTACGGGCCCCCGCCGCAGCACGGCGGCTACCAGCAGCCCCAGCCGGGCTACGGGCAGCAACCCCCGTACGGCCAACCGGGTGGTTACGGGCAGCAACCTCCGTACGGTCAGCAGCCCGGGTACGGCCAGCAACCGGGCTACGGCCAGCAACCGGGCTACGGCCAGCAACCGGGCTACGGCCAGCAACCCGGCTACCCGCAGGGTGCCTACCCGCCGCCCGGCGCCGGCGGCGCCCCGCCGCGGGCCGGCGTGGACCTGAGCCCCGCCGGGATCAAGGCCGCCTACACCGAGGCGCGCCCGCCCAAGGAGGTCCACCAGGCGTTCCTGGCGTTCGTCGGCTACATGGCGATCGCGATCGTCGCGGGCATCGTCTCGATCATCTTCACGTCGATCCTCATCTCGTCCCTCTCGGCCGGTCTCGGCGGCGTGGCCGGCATCGGGGTGGGCGGGGCCGTGTTCGGGCTGGTCCTCGGCCTGATCGTCGACGCGATCGCGCTCTTCATCATGATCCAGATGCGCGCGGGCCGGAACTGGGCACGGATCACCCTCACCGTCCTGGCCGGCATCGGGCTGCTGTTCGGCCTCATCGGCATCCTCGGGACGCTGGGCACGATGGGCCTGATGGCGGAGATGTACGGGAACAGCGTCTTCCCGCTCATCTCGGCCGCGCTGACGCTCGTCCAGGTCGTGCTGCTGGCGGCCGGGATCTTCTTCATGTACCGGCCGTCCGCGAAGTCCTACTTCGTCTGACCCGGCCGCTACGCTGGAGGCAGTCGGTCGGGGAAGGGGGCGCCATGGGCGGCCCGCGCGAACCGTGGGAGTCCCGCGGTGGGTCAGGCGGCGAGCCGGGGCCGCGGTACTACCCGCCGCCGGGCCGCGGCGTCCCCCCGCCCGGCGAGGAGCAGGGCGGGTACGGCCAGGCCGGCGGTGAGGGCTCCGCGCCCCCCGGCTGGGGCCCGCCCCCGCCCGGGTACGGCCAGCCCGGCGGGTACGGGCAGCCGGGCGCGTACGGCCAGCCCGGCGGTTACGGGCCGCCCGGCGGCTACGGTCAGCCCGCCCCGGGCTACGGGCAGCAGGGCGGCGGGTGGAACCAGCCGGCCGGCCAGGGCGGCGCACCGGGCTGGGGCGACGACGACCGCACGGTCGCGCTGCCGGGCGGCCCGCAGGGGATGCCCTCCTACAATCCGTACGGCTCCCTGCCGCCCCCGCAGGAGCCCGCCCCGCGGCGTCCCGGGCTGGTCGTGGTGGCCCTGGTCCTGATGCTGCTGCCGACGCTGCTGTTCCTGGGCGTCGGCGTGCTGTTCCTGGTCTCGCCGCTCTCGACGACGGCGCTGCCGCCCGAGCTGGCCAACAACCCGCAGTTCACCCAGGCCGGGATCACCGCCGAGCAGTTCGTGACGGTGATGCGCGTCGGGGCGGGGGTCATCGTCGTCACCGCGCTGCTCTACGGGCTGTTCGCCGTGCTGGCCTTCCTGCGCCACAGCTGGGCCCGGTGGGTCGTCTCCGTCCTGTCGGTCGGGTTCGTGCTGTTGCTGGCGTTCGGGCTCGTGGGGGCCGGCGGGGGCACCGACAACCTGGTGGTCATCCTGCCGCCGCTGGTGCTCATGGCCGTCGCGGTCGTGCTGCTGTTCCTGCCCGCCGCCAACGCCTGGTACTCCCGGCGCCGCTGACGACGGCGGGTTTGTCAGACTGGGGCCGTGGATCCCGCCCAGTCCGCGCAGCTGTTCACCCGCGCGTGCGCCGCGATACCCGGCGGGGTCAACTCGCCCGTCCGCGCGTTCACCGCCGTCGGCGGCACGCCGCGGTTCATGGCGTCGGCGTCCGGTCCCCGGCTGACCGACGTCGACGGCAACCGCTACGTCGACCTGGTCAGCTCGTGGGGTCCGATGATCCTCGGGCACGCGCACCCGGCCGTCGTCGAGGCCGTCGCGCGCGCGGCGGCAGGCGGGCTGTCATTCGGGGCGCCGACCGAGGCCGAGATCGAGCTGGCCGAGGCGATCATCGGCCGGGTGGCTCCCGTCGAGCAGGTCCGGCTCGTCAACTCGGGCACCGAGGCCACGATGAGCGCGATCCGGCTCGCCCGCGGGATCACCGGGCGCCGCGGGGTCGTCAAGTTCGCCGGGTGCTACCACGGCCACGTCGACGCGCTGCTCGCCCAGGCCGGGTCCGGCGTCGCGACGCTCGGGCTCCCGACGAGCCCGGGCGTGACCGGGGCGCAGGCCGCCGACACGGTCGTGCTGCCCTACAACGACCTCGACGCCGTCCGCGCGGCGTTCGCCGAGCGCGGCCCGGAGATCGCGTGCGTGATCACCGAGGCCGCGGCGGGGAACATGGGCGCGGTCCCGCCGGAGCCGGGCTTCAACGCCGGCCTGCGCGACGTCTGCCACGAGCACGGCGCGCTGCTGGTCGTCGACGAGGTCATGACGGGCTTCCGGGTGTCGGCATCGGGCTGGTTCGGGCTCGACGGCGTCGCGGGCGACCTCTACACGTTCGGCAAGGTGATGTCCGGCGGCCTGCCCGCGGCGGCGTTCGGCGGGCCCGCGGCGCACATGGCGTACCTGGCGCCGGCCGGGCCCGTCTACCAGGCGGGGACGCTCTCGGGGAACCCGGTCGCGGTCGCCGCCGGGCTGGCCACGCTGCGGGCCGCCGACGACGCGGTCTACGCCGCCCTCGACGCCAACGCCGAGCGCCTCGGCCGGCTGCTCGGTGACGCGCTGGCCGCGGAGGGCGTCCCCCATCGCGTGCAGTACGCGGGCAACCTGTTGTCGGTGTTCTTCACCGACGGCCCGGTGCGCGCCTACGCGGGCGCGCAGGCCGCGGCGACGTGGCGGTTCCCGGCTTTCTTCCACGCCCTGCTCGACCGGGGCGTCTACGCGCCGCCGAGCCCGTTCGAGGCGTGGTTCGTGTCCGCGGCACTCGACGAGGACTGCTTCGCGACGATCGCCGAGGCGCTGCCGTTCGCGGCGAAGGCCGCGGCCGGGGCGGTGCGTCCGGCGTGACGCGCACCCTCGTCCACCTGCTGCGACACGGCGAGGTCCACAACCCCGACAGGATCCTCTACGGGCGGCTGCCCGGGTTCCGGCTCTCGGACACCGGCCGCCACCAGGCCGAGGTCGTGGCGAAGTACCTGGCAGAGGCCGACCTGGCCGCCGTGCTCGCGTCGCCGCTGCAGCGCGCGCAGGAGACCGCCGAGCCGACGGCGTCCGCGCACGGGCTGCCGGTCGTCACCGACGACGGGCTGATCGAGGCGGGCAACCGGTTCGAGGGCAAGCGCGCGGCGGTCGGGGACGGGGCGCTGCGCGACCCGCGGAACTGGCCGCTGCTGCGCGACCCGTTCACGCCGTCGTGGGGCGAGCCCTACCTGCTGATCGCGCGGCGGATGCTCGGCGCGGTGTACCGGGCGCGGGCGCTTGCGGAGGGCCACGAGGCCCTGTGCGTGTCGCACCAGCTGCCCATCTGGACGGTGCGCCGGTTCGTCGAGGCGAAGCGGCTCTGGCACGATCCGCGGCACCGCCAGTGCGGGCTCGCCTCGCTGACGACGCTGACGTTCTCCGGCACCGTGCTCGTCGGAGTGGCCTACGCGGAGCCGGCGGGGGCGAGCGACCCGAGGGTGACCGGGGCATGACGCGGCTCCCGGTCCTCCTGCTGGCGCTCCTCGTCCTCGCGGGCTGCTCGACGAGCAAGGACGCCGTCGCGAACGGCGGCAACACGTTCCAGTTCGTCGCGCCGGACGGCAAGACGCAGATCACCTACGACCCGCCCTCGTCCCGCAAGCCCGTGGGGGACGTGTCGGGGCCCGCGCTGACCGACCCCGGCCGCACGATCGGGCTCGCCGACGACGCCGGCAAGGTCGTGGTGCTCAACGTGTGGGGCTCGTGGTGCGGGCCGTGCCGGACGGAGGCGCCGGGCCTGGAGCTGACCGCGCGGCAGACGGCGGCACGCGGGGTGGCCGTGCTGGGGATCGACGTGCGTGACGACCGGGCCGCCGCGCAGGACTTCCTGACGTCGGCGGGGGTGACCTACCCGTCGATCTTCGACCCGCCCGCCCGGTCGCTGGCGGCGCTGGGCGGGGTGCCGCGCAACGTCGTGCCGCTGACGGTCGTGCTCGACAAGCAGCACCGCGTCGCGTACGTGTCGCTGGTGCCGGTCCAGGTCGGCACGCTCATCCCGCTGGTGGAGCGGCTCGCCGCGGAACCCCCCACGGACTGACCGCGAGTCGGGCTCTGAGCCATCGCGAGTCGGGCTCTCGACCGGTCCGAGTCGCGCCCTGGCCCAGCTCGCGGCGCGGGGTGCGCGGTCCGCGAGTCGGGCTCTCGACCGGTCCGAGTCGCGCGCCGGCCCAGCTCGCGACGCAGGGGTCCGGTGCGCTCGAGTCCGCTCCCGCGCTTCTGGCTCAGCCCGCAACTCGGACTGGTGCACGCCCCGACTCGCGGTGTGCGGGCTCCGTGGTCTACACGCCGTAGAAACCCGCCGAGCGCGCGTCGGTACACCCGGCCTACGCTGGCAAGCGATGGACGCGCCGACCACCCTCGCGGTCTCGGGACCGCTGCTGCTCGCCGCGGCGGTGGCGGTGCTCGCAGGCGCGGTCAGCTTCGCGTCGCCCTGCGTCGTCCCCCTGGTCCCGGGCTACCTCGCGTACCTCGCCGGCCTGGTCGGCGTCGAGGCACCCCTGGAGGGAGCCGGCCGCCACCGGTGGCGGGTCGCCGGCGCCGCGGCCCTGTTCGTCGCGGGGTTCACCGTCGTCTTCGGCGCCATCCTGACCGGCGTTGTCTGGCTGGCGGACGCTCTCGTCGACAACACCGCCACCCTGCAGCGGATCGGCGGCGTCGTCATGATCGCGATGGGTCTGGCGTTCGTCGGGCTCGTCCCCGCGCTGCAGCGCGAGCGCCGCCTGCACTGGGTTCCGCGCGCGGGCGTATGGGGCGCGCCGCTGCTCGGGGCCGTGTTCGGGCTCGGCTGGGTGCCCTGCATCGGTCCGACCCTCGCCGGCGTCGTCGCCGTCGCCGCCGGGACGGGCGGCGGCTCGGTGCGCGGCGTCGTCCTGACCGTCGCGTACTGTGCCGGGCTCGGCCTCCCGTTCGTCCTCGTCGCGGTCGCGGCCAGCCGTGCCGTCCGTGCGCTGGGCTGGCTGCGCCGGCACACCCGCGCGATCCAGATCGGCGGCGGCGCCCTGCTCGCCGGCGTCGGCCTGCTGCTGCTCACCGGCCTGTGGGACGGCCTGCTCGCGCAGCTCCAGACGTCCGTCGGCGCGTTCGTCCCGGTGCTGTAGATGAGCACGCAGACACCCGGCGCCCGGACCCCGACCCGCGGGGCCGAGACCCCGACTCGCGCAGTCCCAGACCCCGACTCGCGCAGGCCCAGACCCCGACTCGCGGTCGTGGGGTTGAACGCGTGGCGCGCCCTCACCTCCATGCGGACGGCGCTCGTCCTGCTGTTCCTGCTCGCGCTGGCCGCCCTGCCCGGCGCGCTGCTGCCCCAGCGGTCGCTCAACCAGCGCCTCGTCGACCAGTACTTCACCGACTACCCGTGGCTCGCCCCCACCCTCGACAAGCTCGGCTTCTTCGGCGTCTTCGCGGCGCCGTGGTTCGCCGCGGTCTACCTGCTGCTGATGATCTCGCTGGTCGGCTGCCTGCTGCCGCGCATGGCCGAGCACCTGCGCGGCCTGCGCGCTCAGCCGGTCGCCGTCCCGCGCAACCTCGCCCGGCTGCCGCACCACGCCGCAGCCCCCGTCGACCCCGATCCCGACGCCACGGCGGCCGCCGTCCGCCGGCTCCTGCGGCGCTGGCGCGTCGCCGAGCGCCGCGAGGGCGACACCGTCACGTTCTCCGCCGAGCGCGGCCACCTGCGCGAGGTCGGCAACCTCGTCTTCCATCTCTCGCTCGTCGGCCTGCTGCTCGGCTTCGCCGCCGGCAAGCTCTTCGGCTACGAGGGCCAGGTCATCGTCGCCGCCGACGGCAGCCAGTTCTGCAACACCGGCATCCTCGGCTACGACTCGTTCAACCCCGGCCTGCGTGTCGACGGCACCAACCTCGCCCCGTTCTGCGTCAAGGTCGACGACTTCACGGCGCACTACCTGCCCGACGGCCAGGCCGCCAGCTTCGGCGCCACGATCGGCTACCAGACCAGCGCCGACCTCGCCGCCGGCACGCCGGCGTGGCGGCCGTTCGCGCTGGCCGTCAACGACCCGCTGCGCATCGACGGCGTCCGTGTCTACCTGCAGGGCCACGGCTACGCGCCGCGGTTCACCGTCACCTTCCCCGACGGGCAGCAGCGCACCGAGCAGACGCAGTGGGTGCCGGTCGACGCCACCACGCTCCTGTCCCAGGGCGCCACCAAGTTCCAACGCCCCGGCGTCACCAGCGAGGCGCAGCGCAAGGCGACGGGCCTGGCGATCACCGGCCTGCTGGCCCCGACGACGTCCGGCGGATCGGTCGTCACCTCGGTATTCCCGGGGCTGGACGACCCCGAGGTCGCGGTCGACGTCCTACGCGGCGACCTCGGCCTTGACGACGGCCGCGGACAGTCGATCTACACGGTCCCGCAGGACAAGGTCTCCTCCGGCGCGCTGAAGCGGGTCGCGCGGGCCAACCTGGTGCCCGGCCAGACGCTGCGCCTCGACGACGGCACCGTCGTCCGCTTCGACGGCGTCGGCCAGTGGGTCAACCTCCAGATCAGCCACGACCCGGCGCAGCTGTACGTCCTCGCGTCCGCGATCCTGCTGCTCGCGGGCCTGCTGGGCTCGTTGACGGTGCGGCGCCGCCGGTTCTGGGCACGGATGGCGCCCG
This sequence comes from uncultured Actinomycetota bacterium, assembly GCA_963728105.1. Lineage (GTDB taxonomy): Bacteria > Actinomycetota > Actinomycetes > Mycobacteriales > Pseudonocardiaceae > Pseudonocardia. Next base: position 83,123 of record CAVSJZ010000047.1, read on the forward strand.
GCCCAGACGGTCGTACGCTGCTGGAGATCGGCGGTCTCGCCCGCACCGACCGGGCCGGGTACGGCGAGGAGTTCGACCGCCTGCGGGCGGATCTGTTCGGGAAGGACGCCGCTGTGAACGACCCCGCTGTGAACGACCCCGCTGTGAAGGACCCCTCTGTGAAGGACCCCTCTGCGAAGGACCCGTCTGTGAAGGACACCGCCTGACATGTCGAGCCAGTTCGCCCTCTACAGCGACCGCTTCTTCATGGCCGCCGTCGGCGTGTACGTGCTGGCGATGGTGCTGCACGCGTGGGAGTTCGCGCGGGACCGCAGCGCGGCGCCGGCGCTGGTCGGCGCGGCGGGCGAGGGCCCGGAGGCGCAGCCCGACGCCGGCGCCCCCGTCGGCCGTTCCCGGTCCGAGCGGATGGGCCGGATGGGTGTCTCGCTGGTCGTACTGGGTGTCGCGCTCCAGTTCGTCTCGATCGTCCTGCGCGGTCTCGCCGCGGGTCGTTGGCCGCTGGGCAACATGTACGAGTTCGTCTCCGCGATCACCTGCGCCGCGCTGGCCGCCTGGTTGGTGGTGCTGCGGCGCTACCCGGGCCTGCGGCCGCTGGGGACGTTCGTCCTGGTCCCGACGCTGATCCTGCAGTTCCTCGGCGGCACCGTCCTGTACGTCCCGGCGGCACCTGTCATGCCGGCCCTGCAGTCGTACTGGCTGCTCATCCACGTGACGACCGTCAGCCTCGCCTCCGGCCTGTTCTTCGTGCCGGGCGTCGCGAGCGCGCTGCACCTCCTGGCCACGGCTGGCAAGCTGCCTGCCGCCCTGTCTGCGAAGCTGCCCGCACCCGACGCGCTGGACCGGCTCGCCTACCGCGTGACCATCATCGCGTTCCCCCTGTTCACGTTCGCGGTCATCGCCGGCGCGATCTGGGCCGAGGCGGCGTGGGGCCGGTTCTGGGGCTGGGACCCCAAGGAGACGGTCGCGTTCGTGACCTGGGTCATCTACGCCGCCTACCTGCACGCCCGGTCCACCGCCGGGTGGCGCAGCGGGCGGGCGGCCTGGATCAACGTGCTGGGCCTCGCGGCGGTCGTGTTCAACCTCTTCTTCATCAATATGGTCGTGTCCGGCCTGCACTCCTACGCGGGGTTGAACTGACGCCACCCGACCGCGGCTCGACCGCTGGTGGTGGCGCGACTACCGTCAGCGTCGATGGAATGGTCGAGCGGTCAGGTGAATGAGTTCGGCGGGATGTACCCATGACGGAGCGTGAGAACGGCGACGGTCGCGACTACCCTGACGGGTCGGTCGGCCGGTATGTCCGCGAGCGCTGGGGCAACGCCCCGGCGCCCAAGGCCACGCGCCCGTACGCGCCGCCGGTCGTCGAGCGCGACCGTGACGAGGCCGATCCCTCCGACGGGACGGACGCGGCGGCGCGCCACCGGACCGCGGCGCACGACCGGACCGCGGCGCACGAGCAGGCCGCAGCGCCCGACGTGGACCGCGAGCGCGGCGCCGGCGGACGGCCGCGCGGCCGGCACCCGCGGGCCGGTGGCTCCGAGTCCGGCGAGGCCGACACGCGGCCGAACGGAAACGGCCGCCCCGCCCCTCCGCAGCGCGGTGCCGACCTCGGCCATGACGCGGGGTCGCGGCACCGCCGTGACGGCGACCGGGCCCCCGCGGGCGACGTGACCCGTGGCGACGTGACCCGTGGCGACGTGACCCGTGGCGACGTGACCCGTGGCGACGTGACCCGTGGCGACGTGACCCGTGGCGACGTGACCCGCGGCGACGTGACCCGTGGCGACGTGACCCGTGGTGACGTGACCCGTGGTGACGTGACCCGTGGTGACGCGACCCGTGGTGCCGCGACCCGTGGCGACGCGACCCGCGGCGACGTGACCCGTGGCGACACAGCCCGTGGCGACACAGCCCGGGGCGACACCGCCCGGGGCGACACCGCCCGGGGCGACACAGGCCATCCCGACGCGGCCGCTGGCGACAGCGGTGCGGCTGCTCGTGCGTCCGCCGGGCGAGGGGCCGGTGCGGCCGCCGACGGAGCGCCCTCTGGCGGCCCGGCGCCCGGTGACGGGATCCCCGGACACGGCACCGCCCGCGGCGCAGCAGCCGGCAGTCCGGCGCCCGGCGACCCGGCGTCCGCCGGCGCAGCGTTCGGCCGTGCGCGGCCGGGCGAGGCGTCGGCCGGCGGCGCGTCGGGGACCACGGCGACCCCGGGGCCGGCCACCCCGACCGCCGCCGGCTCGCCCGGGCCCGCGTCACCCGGCCCGGCCGCTGCCGGCGTCGCGGGGCGGGCGTCCAGCCAGGCCGCGTCCCTGCCCGACCAGCTCCCCCCGCACCGGCGCCGGACGGCAACGGTGCGGCGGCACCCGGCCCGCGCCGGGCGGCCACGACCGGACCGTTCCCGGCGGCCCGCCCGGCTGCGTCACCCCCGCCGGGCCGCGGGCCCGGCTCCGGTGTCCCGACGGGCGACGCCCCGGCCGCCGCGGCTCCCGACGGCGGTGGCCCTGACGCCGCGGGGAGACGGGCGAACCGGGCCTCGGCGCGGCGCTCCGTGCGCTGGACCGACCCCGGCGCCGTGGCGGCACAGCAGGCCCAGCAGGCGCGGGCCGAGCCGACCGACCTGTCGTCCGCGCGGCTGCTGCGACCGGGCAAGCGCCCTCCGCAGAGCGGCTGGCGCCGCATGGTCTACGTGTTGTCCGGTCGGATGATCAACCCCGGGGAGAGCCCGGTCGACGTCCGGCGCCGCGAGCTCACGGCCCGGGTCAACCAGCCGCTGCTGGGTTGCTACAAGATCGCGATGCTGAGCCTGAAGGGCGGCGTCGGCAAGACCACGATGACCGCCACGCTCGGTGCGACGTTCGCCTCGCTGCGCGGCGACCGCGTGGTGGCCGTCGACGCGAACCCCGACCGCGGCACGCTGTCGCAGAAGATCCCGCTGGAGACCAGCGCCACGGTCCGGCACCTGCTGCGGGACGCGCAGCGCGTGCGCCGCTACACCGACGTGCGCGCGTACACCTCGCAGGGGCCGTCCCGGCTGGAGGTGCTGGCCAGCGAGCAGGACCCGGCGGTCTCGGAGGCGTTCAGCGAGGACGACTACCGCCGCACGGTCAACCTGCTCGAGCACTTCTACAACATCGTCCTGACCGACTGCGGCACCGGACTCATGCACTCGGCGATGTACGGCGTGCTGGGGGTCGCGGACCAGCTGATCATCGTGTCGTCCGGGTCCATCGACGGCGCGCGCAGCGCCTCGGCGACCATGGACTGGCTCGACGCGCACGGACACGGCGACCTCGTCAAGGGGGCCGTCGCTGTGATCAACTCGGTGCACCGCTCGTCCCGCACCGTCGATCTCAACCGGGTCGAGGAGCACTTCGCGGCGCGGTGCCGGGCCGTCGTCCGGGTGCCGTTCGACGCGCACCTCGACGAGGGCGCCGAGATCGATCTCGACCGCCTCGAGCCCAAGACGCGCTTGGCGCTGCTGGAGCTGGCGGCGAACGTCGCCGACGCGTTCGACCGGGTCCCGGTCCGCTGACGGACCGGACCCGGTCGAACGCGTCGGTCAGGCCTGCGGGTCCTCGCGGCGGCGGACCCGCTCGCCGAGCTGGCGGAGGAACTCGGGGTCGTCGTCGGGACCGCTGGCGCGCGGCCGGGCGGGGGCGCGGACGGGCGGCTCGGAGGGATCGGCCGGCGCAGTGGTGTTCATCGCCCGCCAGAGCACCAGGGCAATCACTGCGGCACCCACGAACGCGATGAGGAAGAGCATCCGGACACCACCTCCACCTGTGAGCGTAGCCGAGGCGGGGGCCGACCGGATGGCTCTCAGCGGCTGGGCGGTGCGGTGGCTTCGCTCGTGAGGTTGGCGAGCAGGTGGCGGACCTCCGACTCGCGGAACCGGCGGTGGCCTCCCGGCGTCCGGATGGAGCCGATCCGGCCCGCCGACGCCCACCGGGTGACGGTCTTCGGGTCCACCCGGAAGAGGGTTGCGACCTCGCCGGGGGTGAGGAGGCGCTCGGCGGCGCCGCTGGTGACCGTCATGGTCGATCTCCTGTCCTGCTGCGAGTCGCCCGGTCCGTCCGCCTTGTGGCGTCCGTACCGGGGTGGTTCTGCGCCATCGTGACACCCGGGACCCCGGGTACTCGAACGGTTGTGAATGAGTAAAGGGCTCCTAAAGGACAAACCGGACAGGACTGTGAGGCCCCGCCGGGCCCGACGAGGGCCGTCCCGTCGCCCGTAGGCTGAGCGCATGACGCGCCCTGCGCCCGCACTGGGGCCCGCCCTGCTGCTGTACACGGCCGGGCGGCTGGGCCTGGTCGTGCTCGTGGCGGGAGTGCTGGTCGTGGCCGGCGTGCCGCTCCTGCTGGCCCTGCTCATCGGGGTTATCGCCGCCCTGCCGCTGGCGGCGGTCCTCCTGCGGGGCCCGCGCGCCCGGCTGGACGCGGCGCTGGCGAGCACGGGCGCCCGCCGCTCGGCTGCGCGCGACGACCTGCGCTCCCGCCTGCGGGGCGACGAAGACCGTGCCGACTCCGGCGCGTCCCCCTCGGGCCCGGCGGAGGAGGCCGGCGATCCGGAGTCGGACGCCCGGGACGCGTCCGCTCCGGTGCCGGAGACCGGCGTACCGGAGTCCGGGACCTGGCCGGCCGGGGACGGGTCAGAGGGAGCCGGTCAGTCCGAGGCCCACGGCGGTGAGCACCGACCAGGCCAGTAGCACGATCCCCGTCTGGCCCAGCACGCGGATGAGGGCGCGGCCGTCGGCGCCGGTCAGGACGGCCCGCACCGGGCCGACGGCGAGCGGCAGCGCGACCAGCCCGAGGAGCAGCGGCCACGCCCGCAGCCCCGCGAGTGCGGACAGCAGGAACGGCACGAGCACCAGCGTCGCATAGAACCGCCGGGTGTCGCGGCTCCCGAGCCGGACGGCGAGCGTGTGCTTGCCGACGGCCGCGTCCCCGCCGATGTCGCGCAGGTTGTTCGCGACGAGGACCGCGCACGTGAGCATGCCGACCGCGACGGCGGCGGTGACGGCGAGCCCGCTGGGCGGCCCGCTCTGGGTGAGCACGGTCCCGAGCACCGCGACCGGGCCGAAGAACACGAAGACGGCGGCCTCGCCCAGCCCGGCGTAGCCGTACGGGCGGCGTCCGCCGGTGTAGAACCACGCTCCGGCGACGCACACCGCGCCGACCGCGATCAGCCACCAGGCCTGGGCGAGCGACACCAGTGCCAGTCCGGCGAGGCCCGCGACCGCGAAGCACGCGAACGCCGCGGCGCGGACGCTGGCCGGCGACGCCGTCCGGGACCCGACGAGCCGCAGCGGGCCGACGCGCTCGTCGTCCGTGCCGCGGATGCCGTCGGAGTAGTCGTTGGCGAAGTTGACGCCGATGACCAGCGCCACCGCGACGACCAGGGCGAGGACGGCCCGGACGGGTGCGATCGTGCCGCTGCCGATGGCCGCGCCGGTGCCGACCAGCACCGGGGACACCGCGGTCGGCAGCGTCCGCGGGCGTGCGCCCTGGACCCACTGTGCGGGAGTGGCCACGCGGTCACGCTAGCGCCTCGGCCGCCGGGGGCCGGCGGCGCAGAGGGTCGGCCCCACCGGCCGCTGCCTGCGGTTGCCGGGCCTCGATCACCGCGAGGGGAGGACGGGGGCCGTATGTGGCCGCTGTCGTCCCCGGGCGGTGATCATGCGGTCCGCCGTCGGGTACGAGATTGCGGCCGCGGCCGCTGCTCCTCGCGGGCGCCGCTGAGGGTTGACCGTCGAGGGCCCTTGATCGCCGTCTGGGGAGGTTGCGGGCCGGATCCGGCCTCCGTCGTCCCGCAGCGGTGATCAGGTGGTGCGGGCCCCGGGTGCACGGTGGACTGGCCGCTCGTCGTCGCCTCGCCGGGCCGTCGCTGGGCCTTGATCGCCGCAAGGGGAGGGTGCGGGTCGCACCTGGCCCCACTTCTCCCGCAACGGCGACCACCGCGGCCGCCGGTCGGGCGCGAGGGTCGTCGACCGCCGGGTGTGCCGTTCCGCCGGCGCGGCCCAGATCGTCGGGTGGGGAGGGCGGGGGCCACAGATGGCCTGCACTTTCCCCTGGCGACGATCACGCGGCACACCTGGCAGCGCCCCGCGCCGGAACGGGTCGCCGGGCGCGGCCGGTCGTGGCCGGCGGCGTCAGTGGCGGGAGGCCGGGCCGTCGACCAGGGTGCGGGCCGGGACGTCCGGCCCGGCCGCCGGGAGCGGCTGCGTTCCGGCCTGCGTCGTGGCGCCTGCCGCCGCGACGGCGGGGGCGGACGCGGCCACGCCCGGGCACTCGGGGGCCGCTGCACCTCCCGCAGGAGCGGTCACGACGCGACCTGTTGTGCTCACGGCCGGACCGGGCGTCGCGGCCGTCGGCGTTCTCGGGGCGGGTGGAGCGACGGTGGTGGTCGGTCCCGGTGTCACGGGCGCCTCGGCCGGCGTTCCCGTGGCGTCGCGCGCGGACGCGGCGCCCTGCGGACCGGTCGCGGCCGGCGTACGTGCCGGATCCCCCCGGTCGCCTGCGCGGCGTCCGTCGTGCCGGCTGCGGCCGGGGTGCCGGCCCCGGGCCGGGCCCCCGCTGCCGCGGCGGTCGGCCGCGTGCCGGCCGTGCTCACCGTCGCCCGGGCGCCCACCGTGACCAGGGCGCCGGCGGCAGCCGGCGTGCTCGCCGGACCCTGCGTGCCCGCCCGACCCGACCGAGCGGCCGGACCCTGTGTGCCCGCGGGATCCTGCGTGCCCGGGGGACCCTGCGTGCCCGCGCGACTCGAGTGTCCGGCCGGAGCTTGCACCCCCGCGGGAGCCTGCGACCCCGCCGGAGCCTGCGTGCCGGTCGGAGCCTGCGTGCCGGTCGGAGCCGGCGCTCCTGCCGAACCCTGCGGTCCTGCCGGAGCCGGCGCTCCTGCCGAACCCTGCGGTCCTGCCGGAGCCGGCGCTCCTGCCGAACCCTGCGGTCCTGCCGGAGCCTGCGCCCCCACCCGACCCGTCGCCCCCACCAGACCCGTCGCCCCCACCGGATCCTGCGCTCCGGCCGGACCCGCCGGCCCCGGCTGACCGACCGCGCCCGGCTGACCGACCGCGCCCGGCTGACCGACCGCGCCCGGCTGACCGACCGCCGCCCGGCTGACCGACCGCGCCCGGCACACCCGCGGCGCGCGCCGCCGCCGCGCACGCCGCCGCACCCGCCGCTCCCACGCCACCCGCACCCGCGGCAGTCCCTGTCCCCGCACCCGGGCACTGCGGCACCGCACCCGCATCCGGCACAGCCGACGCCAGCACGAACTGTCCCACCCCGATCTGCAGGAACGCCGTCGGGCCCGGCACCGCGCACGTCACCGGCACCCCGGCCCCCGCGGCGGCAGCCCCGACGATCGGCGACCCGGCCTGCGGCGCCGCGAACACGTTCACCGGGTCCCTGGAGACGACCTTGGCCAGCCGGACGTTGCCGGTCCACAGGTAGTCGACGGTCACCATGGAGTTGTCGCGCAGCGCGAGGTCGCCCGAGAAGACGCCGTCGCCGAGGTCGATGCCCGCCGGGTTGGCGACCTTCCGGTCGTAGCCGTCCTTGCCGCCGCGGTAGTTCGTGCGGAACGCGGCCTGGGCCTCGGGCGTGCCCTGCGGCAGGTCGCCGAACTTCTCGCGCGCGGGGCCGGGGTTCCAGTAGTCGTCCTGGATGTTCCACGGCCCGACGTCCCACACCGGCGCGAACGCGCAGCGGCCGTTGCCGGCGCAGACCTTGACCGTGTAGTCGCTGCTGTCCCGCGGCGACAGCGCCCTTCGCGACGGGAGCGCGACGAAGTGGTCGTTCGGGGTGATCACGTGACCGTTCGCGGTCGTCCCGCCGACGAGGCCCTCGCGGGTGGCGAAGACGCTGTAGCGCAGGGGCACCACGGGGGCGTCCTTGCCGCCCTCGGCCCGCGTGGCCGGGTGGGCCGTGAGGGTCAGCGCGCGCACGACGGCGCCGCTCGCCCCGCTGAGGACGAGCCGGGCCTGCACCCGGGTGACCGGCTCCGGCAGCGCGGCCGTCCGGCCCTGCGCCGGGACCCACTCGGTCCAGGCGCCCGACGCCCGCAGCCCCCGCACGTCGACGGTCGCGACGGAGCCCGCCGGCACGTCGGCGTCGAGGGCGGTGTCCACCTGGTCGGTTGCGGCCGGCAGCGTCTGGACGGGCAGGGTGAGCAGGCCGGTGGCCACACCGGCCTCGCGGGGCGCCGCGGCGGCGTCGAGCCGGGCCCGCCCGTTGCGCACGTCGACGCCGGCGGCCTGGCCGCGCGCCAGGGCGGGGCTCCAGGTGACGGTCCCGGGCGCGGCCGGCCGGCCGGGCTCGCGCGGGGCGGCCACGGCCGGTGTCGACGCCAGCACCCCGGCCAGCGTCAGTGCCGCCGCCACCGGCAGCGTCACCTTCCCCATGATCCGCATCTGCCGCTCCCCGTTGTGGCTCATGTGACTTCTGTGACGGGTGTGCCGTCGGGTGCGCAGCAGATCGGATGAACTTGTAGCGGTCAATCAGCGGAGTGTGATCACCCCGTTCGGGGGCGTTACCGGGAGGACGACGCGACGACCCGCGCGACGGCGCGCCGGTCGGGCTTGCCGATGCCGAGCAGGGGGATCTCGGGCACCGCCACGATGCGGCGCGGGACCGCCGCCCGGCCGAGCCGGGCCCGGACCGCGGCCCGCAGGGCTTCGCCGTCCGGGACGGCGCCGGGCGGCTCCGCGACCACCACGGCCACGACCTGCTGGCCCCACTCCGGGTCGGGCAGCCCCGTGACGCAGGCGGCCCGCACGCCCGGCTGGCCCGCCAGAACTCGCTCGACCGCGGCCGGCGCCACCTTCTCGCCGCCCGTGACGATCACGTCGTCGGCGCGGCCGAGCACCTCCAGCCGCCCGTCGTGCCACCGGCCGAGATCGCCGGTCCGGAACCACCCGTCGGTGAACGCGGCCGCCGTCTCGTCCGGGCGGCCGAGGTAGCCCGCGGCCAGCGTCGGGCCGCCGAGGTGGATGCGCCCGTCCCCGTCCAGTCGGACCCGGACGCCGTCCAGCGGCACCCCGTCGTAGACGCAGCCGCCCGCGGTCTCGCTCATGCCGTACGTCGTGACGACGCGGACGCCGGCCGCGCCGGCCCGCTCGGCCAGCGCCGGGTCGAGTGCCGCGCCGCCCACCAGCACGGCGTCGTAGCCGGTCAGCGGGGCGAGCGCGCCGGCGTCCAGCAGCCGGTGCAGCTGCGTCGGGACGAGGCTGGTGACGCGCCGGCCCGGCCCCAGCGCGCCGGTCGCGGCGGCGAAGGAGTCCGGGCGGAAGCCGCCGCGCAGGTCCAGCGCGAGCGGCGGCGCGCCGGCCAGCAGGGCCCGAACGACGACCTGCACGCCCGCGACGTGCTCGGCCGGCAGGGCGAGCACCCACCGCGCGGGGCCGCCCAGCCGGGCCGCGCTCGCTGCGGCCGACGCCCGCAGCGCGGCGCCCGGCAGCGCGACGAGCTTGGCGTCGCCGGTGGAGCCCGAGGTGGCGATGACGACGGCGGTCCCGGCCGGCGGCGGCGTGCCGGCATCCGCCGGGACCGGCGCATCCGCCGGCAGGGGCAGGACGGGCGGGCCGCCGTCGAGGGCGTCGGCCAGCGCGCCGGCGAGCCGGGCGACCGCGCCGGGCGACCCGTCGAGGCGGACCGTGATCACCGGGCCACCCGTCGACTCTCATCGACTGCCCATGGTCTGCACACCGTCCTCATCGGGAGCTCCTCCAGTGTTCCGATCGGGCGCACACCGCGCTCGCAGCCCGGAGGAGGACCATCGTGCCCACTCTGAAGCAAATGATCGACTACTGCCATGCACACGGCGCCCCCGCCGCGTTCGTCCAGCAGCTGATGCTCTACGGCCACCAGCACCGGCTGAACGGCGCCTCGTTCCAGGACCTGTGCAACCGGCTGCGGTGGCACCCGCGCGGGGTGAGCTGGGGCGACGCGACGAACTGGGCGCGCTTCCACCGCTGAGGAGATCCCGCCCGGACGGGGCGCGCGGCCTCCGCGGCGCGCCCCGCCGCCGTCCGCGGGCCGATCCGTCAGTAGTGCCAGGGGAACGGGCTCCAGTCCGGGGCGCGCTTCTCCAGGAACGCGTCGCGGCCCTCGACCGCCTCGTCGGTCATGTACGCCAGGCGCGTCGCCTCGCCGGCGAACAGCTGCTGGCCGACCAGCCCGTCGTCGGCCAGGTTGAACGCGTACTTGAGCATCCGCTGCGCCTGCGGCGACTTGCCGTTGACCAGCCTCGCCCACTCCAGCGCCACCCGCTCGAGCTCCGCGTGCGGCACGACCCGGTTGACCGCGCCCATCCGGTGCATCTCCTCGGCGGTGTAGGCCTGCCCGAGGAAGAAGATCTCCCGCGCGAACTTCTGGCCGACCTGGCGCGCAAGGTACGCCGAGCCGTACCCGCCGTCGAACGAGCCGACGTCGGCGTCGGTCTGCTTGAACCGCGCGTGCTCGGCGCTGGCCAGGGTCAGGTCCGCGACCGCGTGCAGCGAGTGGCCGCCGCCGGCCGCCCAGCCGTTGACGACGGCGATGACGACCTTGGGCATGAACCGGATCAGCCGCTGGCACTCCAGGATGTGCAGCCGCCCGGCCCGCGCCGGGTCGACCGTGTCCGCGGTCTCGCCGCTGGCGTACTGGTACCCGGTGCGGCCCCGGATGCGCTGGTCGCCGCCCGAGCAGAACGCCCACCCGCCGTCGCGCGGCGAGGGTCCGTTGCCGGTGAGCAGCACGCAGCCGACGTCGGGGGTCTGGCGGGCGTGGTCGAGGACGCGGTACAGCTCGTCCACGGTGCCCGGCCGGAACGCGTTGCGGACCTCGGGGCGGTCGAACGCGATGCGCACGGCGCCGGTGTCGACCGCGCGGTGGTAGGTGAGGTCGACGAGGTCGAAGCCGGGGACCGGGCGCCAGGCATCGGGATCGAAGAGCTCGGAGGGGGAGTCGGGCACGGCCGGACCCTAACTCGCGCGCCGCGATCCCGGCATGATGCGGCGTATGGACTACGCAGAGGCCCGCGCCACGTTCTTCCGGCCCCGCACCGGCGCAGCCCCCACTCCCGAGCCCGCCACCCCGGCCCGCGCGCTGCGCGACGCCATCGAGCCGATCGCCGCCGTCTCCTTCTGGTCGAAGCACGTCCACGACGCCTACGCCGCGCGCGGCCTCGACTTCCTGCACGGCTACGTGTGGGGCCGCGCGAGCGCCATGGGCGAGCCGCGCGGCTCGGTCGTCGCCGCGGCGTTCGGCGTGTTCGAGCCGACGCTGATCGCGACGCTCTACGACGCCGCGCGGGCGGCCGTCCCGCTCGCCGACATCCGCGCGGCGACCGAGGAGGGCGCCGCCGCGACGCTGGAGCAGGTGCTGGGGCGGCCCGACGGGCTCGTCGAGGTCGTCAAGAAGCTCCGCCACGGCCTCGACGCGGCCGACGACACCGCCCGGCCGCTGTTCGCCGGGCTGTCCGGCCTGTCGTGGCCGCAGACGCCGATGGCGAAGCTCTGGCACGCCACGACGATGCTGCGCGAGCTGCGCGGCGACGGGCACCTGGCCGCGATGGTCGCCGCCGGCGTCACCGGCCTGGAGGCCAACATCCTCACCGAGCTGCGGATCGGCTTCGAGCCGCTCGCCTACACCTCGACGCGCGGCTGGCCGATCGAGGCGATGGAGGCGGCGACGGACGCGCTGACCGCCCGCGGGCTCGTCGCGGACGGCGCCCTCACCGGGAAGGGCGCCGCCCTGCGCGACGAGATCGAGGCGGTCACCGACCGGATGATGGCCCCGGTCGTCGACGCGCTCGGCGACGCCCTGCCGTCCCTCGTCACGACGCTGGACGGGTGGGCGGCGCAGCTCGTCGAGGCGGGCTGGTTCCCGCCCGACCCGTACAAGCGCGCCGCGGGCTGACCGTCAGCCGAGCGTGAACGGGTCGCGCGTCCCGCCGGTCAGCTCGACCCAGACCGACTTGTTCTCGGTGTACTCGTCGACGGAGGCCATGCCGTTCTCCCGGCCCAGGCCGCTCGCGCCGAAGCCGCCGAACGGCACCGACGGCGCGACGACCCGGTACGCGTTGATCCACACCGTGCCGGCCCGGATGCGGCCGGCGACGCGGTGCGCGCGGTGCACGTCCTTCGTCCAGACCGCGCCGGCCAGGCCGTACGGGGTGTCGTTGGCGAGCTTGACGGCCTCGTCCTCCTCGGTGAACGTCACCGCCGAGAGCACCGGCCCGAACACCTCCTCGCGGAAGACGGTGTCGGTCGGCTTCACCGACAGCACGGTGGGCTGGACGAAGAACCCGCCGAGGCTCTCCTCGGCCGCGCCGCCGTACGCGACCGTCGCGCCCTCCTCCTGGGCCGTACGCAGGTACCCCATGACCTTCTCGTACTGGGGCTGGTTGGCGACCGGGCCCATCTCCGTCGCGGGGTCGGTCGGGTCGCCGAGCTTGATCTGCGCGGCGCGCTCGGCGACGAGCCGGACCAGCTCGTCGTGCACGTCGGCGTGGGCGATCAGGCGCGAGCCCGCCATGCAGGTCTGGCCGGTCGCGGCGAACACGCCCGCGACGAGGCCGTTCGCCGCGGCCTGCAGGTCGGCGTCGGCGAACACGACCTGGGGGGACTTGCCGCCCAGCTCGAGGGTGACCTTGTTGAGGTTCTCCGCGGCCGCGTGCGCGACCGACCGGCCGGTCGCCGTCGAGCCGGTGAACGCGATCTTGTCGACGCCCGGGTGGGCGGCCAGTGCCGCACCCGTCTCGCGGGAAAGGCCGGTGACGACGTTGACGACGCCGGGCGGGAAGCCGGCCCGCTCGACCAGCTCGGCGAAGCCCAGCGTGGACGCCGGGCAGTGCTCGGACGGCTTGATCACGATCGTGCAGCCCGCCGCGAGAGCGGGGGCGAGCTTCCACGTCATGAGCAGCAGCGGCGAGTTCCACGGCGTGATCGCGCCGACGACTCCGACCGGCTCGCGGCGGGTGTAGACGAGGTAGTTCGGGTTGGGCGTCGGGATCTGACGGCCCTCCAGCGTGGTCGCCAGGCCCGCGTAGTAGTGGTACCAGCCGCCCAGGCCGTTCAGCTGGCCGAGCATCTCGCGCAGCAGCTTGCCGGAGTCGTTGACCTCCAGCCGGGCGAGCCGCTCGGCGTTCTCCCCGATGAGGTCGCCGAGCCGGCGCATGAGCGCCGCCCGGGCGAACCCCGTCGTGGCGCCCCACTCGCCGTCCAGCGCGGCGCGCGCGGCCGAGACCGCTGCGTCGACGTCCTCGGGGCCGCCGTCGGGGATCTCCGCCCAGGGCTGCCCGGTGTAGGGGTTCTGGGACAGGAACGTCTTGCCCGAGAGTGCGCCGACGGGCTTGCCGCCGATCAGCATCGAGAACTTCTCCAGCTCCGCCATGCCTCGACCCTAGGAGCGCGTGCTGCCGGTCACAACGGTCGAGGCCCGGCCCGGACGAGAGCCCACCCACCGCGAGTCGGGGCCCGCGCCAGGCTGAGTCGCGCCCTGACCCAGCCCGCGAGTCGCGGTCTGCGCCGGACCGAGTTGCGGCCTGAGCCGGATTCAGGGGTCTGGTGCCAGCGGCTGCGCCCACGAGATGAGCGCTCCGGTCCTCTCGTCGGCGGCGCGGCTCTCGTGATCACAGGGAAGGTGGTCGGTCGCCCGAAGTGGCGTCCGGTCCGAGGCGCGACACGCGCCGGCCGAGACCCCGACTCGCGGGCGCAGGCCCCGACGCGGGGGCGCAGCGCCTCGACTCGCGGGCGCAGGCCCCGACTCGCGGGGCTGGTTCAGCGCCCGACTCGGTCCGGCGCAGACCCCGACTCGCGGCGGGCCAGCGGGCCACGGGAACGGCGCAGGAGGAAGTCCCGACCCCGCTGCAGGGTCCGGCTGGCCGTCCCCGGCCCCCGGCGGGCCTCGATGGCGTCGCCGATCCGGCCCATCAGCCACCCGAGCACCGGCGTGCCGATCGCCAGTATCAGCCACACCCGCAGCCGCCGAGAAAGGAGCGCCCACATGCGCGCGACCCTAGCCGCCGACGGGCCTCGCCGCCGGACCGCGCCCGCCCGGACCGGTGACGGAATCCGCACCACCCCGGTGGGCCCCGCCACCGCGGGCGTACCCTGAGAGGCGTGGCGGGAGACTCCCAGGTCTTCCTGGGCCTCATGCTGTATCTCCTGGTCGCCGCCACACCGACCCTCCTGGTGTGGGCGGCCGTCCGGTGGCTGCCGGCTGCGTTCGAGTGGATCATGGATGCGAAGGCGCGCCGTCGTCCGCAGCCGCGGCCCTGCCTGGAGTCCGTCGTCGCCGACCTGCGCCGGCTGCGCCGCGAGGTCCGCAGCCGCCCGCCGACGCAGACCCGCCGGCTGGCCGTCCTCGCCGCCTACGACGCGACGCTGCTGCAGCTGTGCGGCATCGTCGGCGTCGACGCCCCGCTCGCCGACGCGCCGCAGGAGGACCGGCACCTCGCCCGCCTCATGACCGAGGCGCAGCTCGAGCAGGCGGGGATCGCGCTCGATCCCCCCGACAGCGCCAGGGCCGCCTGAGATCGGGTAAAGTTCTCTTTACCGAGCCGGGAACGATCTGTCGCACTCGGCCGTTCGACGGGTGACGACGACGCCGTGACCATGCCAGGCTGACCGTCGCGTGAGTCGTGTTCGACGAGGAGGACCAGGTGCGCACCAGCAGCAACCCGGCGTTCCGCAACCTGCCGCAGGGGCAGGGCGGGTACGCGAGCTTCGGCGCGGCGGGCGGCGCCGCCTACGCCGACCCCCGCGGCGGCCCGCTCGGGCCCGCCGGGACGGGTGCGGTCGAGCGCCCCATCACGATCGACGACATCGTCGTCAAGACCGCGCTTTCCGCGGGCACCGCGCTGGTCACCGGCACGCTCACGGCCGTGTCCGGGCTCTACGGACTGGCGCTTCCCGCCTTCCTCGTCGGTTTCGTCGTCTCGCTGGTGCTGATCTTCAAGCCGCAGTGGGCGAAGGCGCCGCTCGTGCTGCTGTACTCCGCGGCGATGGGCGCGGCGCTCGGTGGCATCACCGGCGTGTTCAACAACATCTACCCCGGCATCGCCCTGCAGGCCGTCGTCGGCACCGCGGGCGTGTTCGTCGGGATGCTGGTCGTCTACAAGACCGGCGCCGTCAAGGTCACGCCGCGGTTCACGAAGTGGCTGCTCGGCGCGATGGTCGGCGTGATCGTGCTGATGTTGTTCAACCTGGTCCTCGGCTTCTTCGGGGTCGAGACCGGGCTGCGCAGCGGCGGCCCGCTCGGCATCCTGTTCAGCCTCGTCGTGATCGGCGTCGCGGCGTTCAGCCTGCTGCTCGACTTCGACCAGGCCGACCGCGCGGTCCGCGGCGGCGCCCCGGCCAGCTTCGCGTGGTACGTGGCGTTCGGCCTGATGACGACGCTCGTCTGGCTGTACATCGAGATCCTGCGCCTGCTGTCGTACCTGCAGCGCAACTAGGCCGTGTCCCGTGGATCAGCGAACGCGGTATTCGCGCCCAGATGGCCGCTCGCTGCGTTGTCGGACGGCTCGAGTACGCCCGGTACGAGAGCCGCCCTCCGCCTTGCGAGCAGCCATCTGGATCACGAATCCCGTCGCCCGTGATCCACGGGACGCGGCCTAGACCACTCCCCGAGTCCGACGGCCCGGCCGCACCGCGCGGTCGGGCCGTCGACGCGTCCGCGGGGTGGGACCAGCGGTCCCATGCTCGCGGCGGCCGGGCGAGGGACACTGGTCGGGTGAACCGTCCCGAGCTGGCCAGGGCCCTGCGGCGGGCGCGCGCCCGGCTCTCCCCGGAGGACGTCGGCCTGCCGGCGGGCAGCCGCAGGCGCGTCAGCGGCCTGCGGCGCGAGGAGGTCGCGACCCTCGCCGGGGTGAGCGTCGACTACGTCGTGCGCCTGGAGCAGGGGCGCGGGCCACGGCCCAGCGCCCAGGTGCTGGCCGCGCTGGCCCGGGCGCTGCGGATGGGCGACGACGAGCGCCGCGAGCTGTTCGAGCTGGCCGAGGTCGCGCCGCCGCGGGCGGGCGAGATCCGGATGCTCGTGCGCTCGAGCGTGCTGCGCCTGCTCGACCGGCTCGACACGCCCGCGATGGTCACGAGCGCCAAGGGTGACGTCCTCGCCTGGAACCCCATGGCCGCTGCGCTGCTGGGCGACTTCTCCCGGCTGCCCGCCGTCGACCGCAACGTCGCGCGGTTCCGCTTCCTCGGCGGCCCCAGCCGGGTGGCGCGCGAGGGCGGGGAGTCGGAGCGGTTCGCCGCCCACACCGTGGGCAACCTGCGCCGGGCCCTCGCCCGCTACCCCGACGACCCCGGGCTCCGCCAGCTGCTCGCCGACCTGCGCGCGAGCGCGGAGTTCCGGCTCCTGTGGGACCAGGCGCCCGCGGGCGTGTGGCTCAGCAACACCAAGACGGTGCTGCATCCCGAGCTGGGCCCGATCACGCTCGAGTGCGACACGATGACCCTCCCCGACGCCGACCAGTCCGTCGTCGTCTACTCCGCAGAGCCCGGCTCCCCGGCCGCCGAGGCGCTGGCCCTGCTGCGCGTGATCGGGACCCAGCGCCTCGCCCCGACCTGAGGACGGCGGGCGGGCGGCTACTCGCAGCCGATGCCGTCGCCGTTCGCGTCGAGCTTGTAGATGTCGCGCCCGATCACGCGGACGGGCCCCTGCACGTAGGCCGGGCCGTTGCCGCTCCCGCCCGCGCAGTCGACGTCGGACGCGATGGGCACGCAGGGCGTGTAGTTGGTGTCGCACCCGCTGCCGGACGCCGCCGGCGCCCGCGCGGCCGCCGTCGGCTGGCGCGGCGCCACCCGGGCCGGCGTCGAGGGGGCCGGCGCCGGCCGGGGAGCGGCCCGGGCCGGCGAAGCGGGCCCGGCCGCGGCGGGCGCCCTGGCCTGCGCGGTGGCCGGGTCGGACCGCGTCGGCGGCGCCGCGGCCGACGATGCCGCCGACGATGCCGCCGACGATGCCGCCGACGATGCCGCCGACGATGCCGCCGACGACGCGGCCGGCGGGGGCGTCGTCGGTGCGGGTGTGGACCCGGACAGGGGCGCGGCCGCGGAGGCGTCCCGGGGGTCGCCGTCGCGGTGTCCGAGGCCGGCCAGTGCGAAGAGCAGCACCAGCACGGCTCCGCCGCCGACCAGCCAGGCCGGGTGCCGCCGCCGGGGTGTGGCGACCGGGTTCCGAGCATGGCCGACCGGCGTGTCGCGGTGGACGCCGGACGACGCTCCCGCCGCCACCTGCAGCGGCACGGTCGGCGGCTCGCCGGCCGGGGCCGCGCCGGTGGCCGCGGCGCTCGCCGGGTCGGGCAGGCGCAGCTCCACCTGCAGCCCGCGGGCGTCGGGCCGGACCTGCGCCAGCGCCCCGACGCGCCGACCGCCGCGCCGGCCGGCGGCGACCAGCGGGCCGTACCGGCCGGCCATCAGCGCGGTGAGCTCGCCGACCCGCCGCCCGTCGAGGCGGACCTCGATCCCGTCCCGACCCGCGTGCCGGCCCCGACCGATCGGGGCCGGGACCAGCTCGACGGCGACCCACCGCGGCCTGCCGCCCGCGCCGGGCGCCCACGGGACGAGGACGTCCTGGTGGTCCTCCTCGCGCGTGACCACGACCTCGTGCTCGGCGGCGAGCAGGGCCAGGCCGTGGCCCGGGTTGGCGACCCGGACGTCCTCGATCACACCCGTTCCTCTGTCGCGGGTGCCCGATCGTTATCGGCCGACGTCGTTCCGTCAGGTCGCCGGCAGGTGGGGCGGTGGCCGGCGTCAGCTGAGCCGCTCGACGACCAGGGCCATGCCCTGCCCGCCGCCGACGCACATCGTCTCCAGGCCGATCGTCTTGTCGCGCGCGCGAAGGCCGTTGAGCAGCGTCGTGCTGATGCGCGCCCCGGTCATGCCGAACGGGTGGCCGAGCGCGATCGCGCCGCCGTGCACGTTCAGCTTGTCCTCGTCGACGCCCAGGTCCCACGCCGAGGGCAGCACCTGCGCCGCGAAGGCCTCGTTGATCTCGACGAGGTCGACGTCGCCGATCGTCATCCCGGCCCGCGCGAGCGCCTGCTTCGACGCCTCGACCGGGCCCAGGCCCATGATCTCCGGCGAGAGGGCGGACACCCCGGTCGCGACGACCCGCGCCAGCGGTGTGATGCCCAGCTCGGCGGCCTTGGTGTCGGACATGACGACCAGCGCGGCGGCGCCGTCGTTCAGCGGGCAGCAGTTGGCCGCCGTGACCCGCCCGTCCGGCCGGAACACCGGCTTCAGGCCCGCGACGCCCTCGTAGGTGACGCCGGGGCGCGGCCCGTCGTCGGTGCTCACGACCCGGCCGTCGGGCAGCGTCACCGGGGTGATCTCGCGGGCGAAGAAGCCGTCGGCGATCGCCTTCTCGGCCAGGTTCTGCGACCGGACGCCGAAGCGGTCCATCTCCTCGCGGCTGACGCCCTTGATCCGGGCGACGTTCTCCGCCGTCTGGCCCATCGCGATGTAGACGTCGGGCAGGTGCTCGTCGGCGCGCGGGTCGGACCAGTCGGGAGCGCCGTTCTCCGCGACGTGGCGCGTGCGGTCCTCGGCGTCGGCGAAGAGCGGGTTGTGGGTGTCGGGCCAGGAGTCGGAGCTGCCCTTGGCGAACCGCGACACGGTCTCGACGCCCGCCGACACGAAGACGTCGCCCTCGCCCGCCCTGATCGCGTGGAACGCCATCCGCGTGGTCTGGACCGACGACGAGCAGTAGCGCGTCACGGTCGTGCCCGGCAGCGTGTCATGGCCGAGCAGCACGGCGACGACCCGGGCCAGGTTGAAGCCCTGCTCACCGCCGGGAAGGCCGCAGCCCAACATGAGGTCGTCGATCTGCGCCGGGTCCAGCTGGGGCACCTGCGCGAGCGCGGCACGGACCACCTGCACGGTGAGGTCGTCGGGCCGGATGTCGACCAGCGACCCCTTGAACGCGCGCCCGATCGGGGACCGGGCCGCCGCGACGATCACGGCTTCGGGCATCGTCTCTCGCCTCCTCGTCCGCGGGACAGTCGGACGAGGACGACCCTACTGCGTGGTAAGGCCGGTGGACCGCCTCCGCGTGACCGGCGCTACTCGGGCCGTCCGCCGTCCCGCCGCGCGACGAGGGCACGCAGCCTGCTCAGCGCGCGGTGCTGGCTGACCCGCACAGCCCCGGCCGTCGAGCCCAGCAGCTGCGCCGTCTCCTCCGCCGAGTAGCCCATGGCGATCCGGTAGACGAGTACGTCGCGTTGCTGGTCGTTGAGCTCGGCCAGTAGCTCGGCCAGGAGCGCCCGGTCGGCCTGGCGCAGCGCCGCCATCTCGGGCCCGTCGCGCTCGTCGGCGCCCTCCTCGGGCACGGTCTCCACCGGCTCCGACCGGTCGCGCCCCGCGGCCCGGAACACGTCCGTGACCTTGTTGCGGACGATGCCGTTGACGAACGCCATCCAGCGCGTGTCCCCTGGCCGGAAGCGACCGAGCGCCCCCAGCACCGCGATGAGGACCTCCTGCGCGACGTCCTCCGGCGCCTGACCGGCGACGCTGCGCCCGCTCATCCTGGCGCGGCACAGCCGCACCACCGGCCCGCGGATGCGGTCCAGGAGCTCGGCCACGGCCGCGGCGTCGCCGCCGCCCGCGCGCGCCGCCAGCGCGTCGAGCTCGCGGTCGAGGCCGGCCAGGCCGGTGCACTCGCCCGCGCCGGGTGGCGGATCGTCCCGCGCCTCACCCGTCGTACTGCTGTTGTCCACCTGCTCGTGCCCGGCGATGTTCACCGAGTTCGCCCCTCCCGCGATCGACCACGTGCAAGCTCCACGCGCGGCGATCGGCCCGAGGGGAGCGGGGTGCGCCGCCGACGCGGACCGGGTGTGGCTCGCTCGTGCGGCGCTTCGTGCCAGGGTCGGGATTCCCCCACCCGGTCGATGTGCCCGTCGACCGGAGAGGTGCCTCCGTGGTGGCGAAGGGTAGACGGTGCGTGTCGACCCGGCTCCGTCGAGGCGCCACTTTCGGGGCTGTCCGTACTAATCCGTACACGGAGGGCTATGTCGTGCGCGGCTGAGGCGCAGGTCAGGGACGTTCTGGCGGGCGCAGCCGCCAGTGGCTGTACGCGAGCAGCCCGAGCAGGACGACACCCGACAGGATGAGGCCCGAGCCCGTCGGCCACCCGCCGAAGGGCAGGTCCGGCACCGCCCACCAGACCACCCCGGCCGCGATGAGCGCCGCACCGGCGAGCACCGAACCCGCGATCCGCCACGGCGACGAGACGCTCTCCCGCGCGGCACGCAGCGCGCGGTCCTGCACGGGGTCGACGTAGCGCTCGACCGCCGGGAACTGGTTGGCCAGTATCAGCAGCCCGCCCAGCACGAGGAGCAGGCCCGGTCCGGGCAGCACCAGCAGCGCGACCCCCACGGCGAGCACGACCACGCCCAGCACGAGCGCCGCAGCGCGCTTGAGGGATCGGCCGGCCACGGTCGGTTCAACGCGAGGACGCCGCCCCCGGTTCCGGTGCGAGGATGGCGCCATGCGCTACGCAGAGCACGTCAGCGACCTGGTCGGCGACACGCCGCTCGTGCGGCTGCACCGGGTCGCCGACGGCATCGCCGTCCCGGTGCTGGCCAAGCTCGAGTACCTCAACCCCGGCGGCAGCGTGAAGGACCGCATCGCGGCGCGCATGGTCGAGGCGGCCGAGGCGTCCGGCGCGCTGCGTCCCGGCGGGACGATCGTCGAGCCGACGTCGGGCAACACCGGCGTCGGGCTGGCGATGATCGCCCAACGGCGCGGCTACTCCTGCGTGTTCGTCTGCCCCGACAAGGTCAGCGAGGACAAGCGCAACGTGCTGCGGGCCTACGGGGCCCGCGTCGTGGTGTGCCCGACGGCCGTGCCGCCCGAGCACCCCGACTCCTACTACCAGGTGTCGGACCGGCTCGTCACGGAGATCGAGGGCGCCTGGAAGCCGGACCAGTACGCGAACCCGGAGAACCCCGCGTCGCACTACGCGTCGACCGGCCCCGAGCTGTGGGAGCAGACCGGCGGGCGGATCACCCACTTCGTCGCGGGCATCGGGACCGGCGGGACGATCAGCGGCACCGGCCGCTACCTCAAGGAGGTCTCCGGCGGGCGCGTGCAGGTCGTCGGCGCCGACCCCGAGGGCTCGGTCTACTCGGGCGGCTCGGGCCGGCCCTACCTCGTCGAGGGCGTCGGCGAGGACTTCTGGCCGGCGACCTACGACAAGGACATCTGCGACCGGGTCGTCGCGGTCTCCGACTCCGACTCGTTCCACATGACCCGCCGGCTCGCCCGCGAGGAGGCGCTGCTGGTCGGGGGCTCGTGCGGGATGGCCGCGGTCGCGGCGCTGCGCGTCGCGGCCGAGCTGCCGCCCGAGGCGGTCGTCGTCGTCCTGCTCCCGGACGGCGGGCGCGGCTACCTCGGCAAGGTCTTCGACGACCACTGGATGGCGAGCTACGGGTTCCTGCCGCCGGCACCCGGGGCGACGGTCGGCGACGTCCTGCGGCGCAAGGACGGGTCGCTGCCGGACCTGGTGCACGCCCACCCCAACGAGACCGTCGCCGACGCCGTCGCCTACCTGCGCGAGTTCCACGTCTCGCAGATGCCGGTGGTGCGGGCCGAGCCGCCGGTGATGGCGGCCGAGGTGGCGGGCGCGGTCGTCGAGCGCGACCTGCTCGACGCCCTGTTCACCGGCCGCGCCCAGCTCCACGACCGGCTCGAGTCCCACATGTCGCCGCCGCTGCCGACCATCGGCGCCGGCGAGTCGCTGCAGACGGCGATCGCCGCGTTCGCCACGGCCGACGCCGCGCTGGTGCTGGTCGACGGCAAGCCCGCCGGCGTCGTCACCCGCTCCGACGTGCTGGCCTTCCTCGGCAGCTGACCGCCCGGCGCCCGCCCCCGCCGGGCGCGTAGCGTCGGGACATGCGCGGCTTCTCGACCAACGCCATCCACGCGGGCCAGGAGCCCGACCCGACCACCGGCGCGGTCGTCCCGCCCATCCACGCCTCGTCGACGTTCGCCCAGGACGGCGTGGGCGGCACGCGGTCCGGCTACGAGTACTCCCGCAGCGCGAACCCGACCCGCACGGCGTTGCAGGAGTGCCTCGCCGCGCTGGAGGGCGGGCGGCACGCGCTGGCGTTCGGGTCCGGCATGGGCGCCGCCGACGTCCTGCTGCGGGTGCTGCTGCGCCCCGGTGACCACCTGGTCATCCCGCACGACGCGTACGGCGGCACGTTCCGGCTGGTCGACAAGGTGCTGACCGGCTTCGGCGTCACCTACACCCCCGTCGACATGGCCGACCTCGACGCGCTGGCCGCCGCGCTGACCCCGGCCACCCGCGCGGTGTGGGTGGAGACGCCGACCAACCCGCTGCTGGGTGTCGCCGACATCGCGGGTGTCGCCGGGGTCGCGCGCGAGGTGGGCGCGCGGCTGGTCGTCGACAACACGTTCGCCTCGCCGTACCTGCAGCAGCCGCTCGCGCTGGGCGCCGACGTCGTCCTGCACTCCACGACGAAGTACGTCGGCGGGCACTCGGACGTGGTGGGCGGCGCGCTCGTCACCTCCGACGACGCGCTCGCCGAGCGGCTGGCGTTCACCCAGAACGCGGTCGGGTCCGTGCCGGGGCCGTTCGACGCCTGGCTGACCCTGCGCGGAGTGCGGACGCTGGCCGTGCGCATGGAGCGGCACTGCGACAACGCCGAGCGGGTCGCGGAGATGCTCCGCGCGCACCCGGCGGTCACCGCCGTCCATTACCCCGGCCTGCCCGACGACCCCGGTCACGAGGTCGCGGCCAAGCAGATGCGCCGCTTCGGCGGGATGGTGTCCTTCCGCGTGGCGGGCGGTGAGGAGGCGGCGCTGCGCGTCTGCGCGGCCACGGAGCTGTTCACGCTGGCCGAGTCGCTGGGCGGGGTCGAGTCGCTGATCGAGCACCCCGGCCGGATGACGCACCTGTCCGTTGCGGGCTCGCCGTTGCAGGTGCCCGCCGACCTCGTGCGCCTCTCGGTCGGCATCGAGGACGCCGACGACCTGCTCGACGACCTGCGCCGCGCACTGGCGACGGCCTAGTGCACTAGCTGCGCGCGGCGTCCATGCCGGAGGAGGGCGGGGTCTGCGGGGCCGCCGGAGCGGGGACGACCAGGTCGTCGGCGCGCAGGCACCCGCCGACCAGCTGGTAGCCCCCGGCGACGGCCTCGAAGCGGCCGGGGTCGGGGCAGCCGGCGCGGACGACGGTGAGGACGGCCACGGCCGCCAGCACGACCGCGACGAGCAGCGGTGCGATCGTGCGCACACGCGTCATTGCTGCCCTCCCGACCGGTTCCCCGCCGAGGTTACCCGGGGCCCTGCGAGGATGCGTCGCATGCCCGCCACGCCGCCGGTCGGTATCGCGCAGGTGCGCAGCGCCCGAGAGCTGCTGGCCGGCGTGGCGGCCGTGACGCCGGTGGCCGGAGCGCGGGACCTGTCGGAGCGCTGCGCCGGACCGGTGTGGCTGAAGTGCGAGAACCTGCAGCGCACCGGGTCGTTCAAGATCCGCGGCGCGTACACGCGGCTGGCGCGCCTCGACGCCGCCCAGCGCGCCGCCGGGGTCGTCGCGGCCAGCGCCGGCAACCACGCGCAGGGCGTCGCGCTGGCCGCCCACCTGCTCGGCATCGCGGCCACGGTGTTCATGCCGGTGGGTGCGGCGCTGCCGAAGGTGGCCGCGACGCGGGGGTACGGGGCGGCGGTCCGGCTCGTGGGCGAGACCGTCGAGGGCAGCATCGAGGCGGCGCGGGAGTGCGCGCGGGAGACCGGGGCGGTGTTCGTGCACCCGTTCGACCACCCGGACGTGATCGCCGGGCAGGGCACGGTCGGGCTGGAGATCCTCGACCAGGTGCCGGACGTGCGCACTGTGCTGGTCGGCGCGGGCGGCGGCGGGCTGCTGGGCGGGGTGGCGGCCGCGGTCAAGGCCGTCCGGCCGGAGGTCGCGGTCGTGGGGGTGCAGGCCGAGGGGGCAGCCGCCTGGCCGCCGTCACTGGCCGCCGGTGGTCCGGTCACGCTGCCGCGGATGCGCACGATCGCCGATGGGATCGCCGTCGGGCGGCCGGGCGATGTCACGTTCCCGCAGGTCGAGTCGCTGGTCGACGCGTTCGTGACCGTCGGGGAGGACGCGCTGTCGCGGGCCCTGCTGCACTGCCTCGAGCGGGCCAAGCTGGTCGTCGAGCCGGCCGGGGCGGCGACGGTGGCCGCGCTCCTCGAGGAGCCGCGCAGGTTCACGCCGCCGGTCGTGGCCGTGCTGTCCGGGGGCAACGTCGACCCGCTCGTCCTGCTGCACGTGATCCAGCACGGCATGGCGGCCGCGCGCCGCTACCTCGCGTTGCGGGTGCGCACCGACGACCGGCCCGGCGCGCTCGCCCAGCTGCTGGCGCTGGTCGGCGGGCTGGGCGCGAACGTCGTCGACGTCGCGCACAGCCGCTACTCCGCGATGCCGCTCGGTGCCGTCGACGTGGACCTGTCGCTGGAGACCCGCGGCCCCGACCACTGCGCCGAGATCGTCGCCGCCCTGCGGGCGGCCGGGCACACCGTGGATCCGGCGGACCCGGCCTGAGCGCGTCAGGCCCGGAACGGCTCCACGGACACCAGCGTGACCTTCATCGTGCCGCCGTCGGGCAGCTGGTACTCGCGGGTGTCGCCCGCGCGGGCGCCCATCAGGGCCGCGCCGAGGGGGGAGCTGGGGGAGACGACCTCGAGGCTGCCGTGGGCGCCCTCCTCGCGGGACCCGAGCAGGACGGTCTCGGTCTCGTCGTCGCCGTCGTAGCGGATCTTGAGCACGGTGCCGGGCGAGGCGGAGTCGGTGCTGACCGGGGCCGTGCCGACCTGGGCGGTCCGCAGCAGCTCCTGCAGCTGGCGGATGCGCGCCTCCTGCTGGCCCTGCTCCTCGCGCGCGGCGTGGTAGCCGCCGTTCTCCTTGAGGTCGCCCTCCTCGCGGCGCGCGTTGATCTCGGCGGCGATGACCGGGCGGTTGTCGATGAGCTTGTCCAGCTCGCCCTTGAGCCGGTCGTAGGCCTCCTGGGTCAGCCAGGTCACCTGCGCATCCGTCACGGTCATCACTCCTCCTGCCAGTCGCAGCCCAGCGGGCCACCCGGCGCCCCACGGACGGGATCGTCCCGCCCCGGGACGCACCCGATCTCGTGGCGCATGAGCCCCGAGTAAGGAAAAACACGACCCGCCTGCGGGCCGTGTGCCGGTCACGGTAACACGGTGTGCGCCACTCGTCGCCGGCATTCGACGAACGGTCGATGGGTCTGTGGAGTTCCCGGCAGGCTCGTCCTCGCAGGTCATGGCCGCTCGGGAAGGGCTCGCGACCCTGCGGCGTTGCTGTGGTCAACGCGAGAATGTCGGTGCTCTCTGGGACGATCGACCTGAATCGACCCCGAGGGCAGATGCATGAAAGGACCGAGACGGCACCCATGTCCGCTCCCGACCCGCACGACGGCCCCCTCCGGCTGATGACCGTGCACGCCCACCCCGACGACGAGTCGAGCAAGGGCGCCGCGACCACCGCCCGCTACGTCTCGGAGGGTCACGACGTCATGGTCGTGACCTGCACCGGCGGCGAGGCGGGCAGCATCCTCAACCCCGCCATGGACCGCCCGGACGTGCTGGCCGACATGCCGGCGATCCGCCGCGCCGAGATGGCGAGGGCCGCCGAGATCCTCGGCGTCCGGCACCGCTGGCTGGGCTTCGTCGACTCGGGCTTGCCGGAGGGCGACCCGAAGCCGCCGCTGCCGGAGGGCTGCTTCGCGCTCGTCGACGACGACGCGGCGGCCGCGCCCCTGGTGCGGGCGGTCCGCGAGTTCCGCCCGCACGTGCTCGTGACCTACGACGAGAACGGCGGCTACCCGCATCCGGACCACATCAAGACCCACGTCATCACGATCGCCGCGTGGGACGCGGCGGGCGACCCCACCCGCTACCCGGACGCCGGGGCGCCGTGGCAGCCCTCGAAGCTGTACTACTCGCACGGTTTCTCCCGCAAGCGCATCGTCGCCTTCCACGAAGCGCTGCTCGCGCGGGGCCTCGAGTCACCTTACGACGAGTGGCTGAAGAACTGGTCGGCCGATCGGCCCGACCCCGGCGAGCGCGTGACCACGCGCGTCTGGTGCGCCGACTGGTTCGACGTCCGCGACCGCGCGCTGCTGGCCCACGAGACCCAGATCGACCCGACCAGCCGCTGGTTCCTCGTCCCGCGCGACGTGCAGCGCGAGATCTGGCCGACCGAGGACTACGAGCTGGTCAAGAGCCTGGTCGACACCGAGCTGCCGGAGGACGACCTGTTCGCGGGTCTGCAGGCTCCGGTCGTCGCGGAGCGGGCCGGCTGACGTAGGGTCGCAGGCGTGGTGGTCGACCTGGCGGTGCCCGTGACGGGCGTCGGCGTGCTCGCGCAGAACCCCACGCCGCCGCCGGGCCAGGGCCCCGAGTTCGGCGAGGCGTCGCCGATCGCGCTGGTCGTCGTGTTGGTGCTCGCGGCGGCGCTGGTCGTGCTGATCCGGTCGATGACCAAGCACCTGCGCCGGGTGCCGCCGAGCTTCGACCCGCCGCCGGACCAGCCGCCGCAGGCGCAGGCCGACGGGCACCGGGCCGGAGAGCGGCAGCCCCGTGAGTCGCCCGGCGCCGACTCGACGACCCCCGACCGGCGCCCGACGGAGTAGCAGGCGCATGGCCAACCGCCTTGCCGCGGCCACCAGCCCCTACCTGCGCCAGCACGCCGACAACCCGGTCGACTGGCGGGAGTGGGGCGACGACGCGTTCGCCGAGGCCGCCCGGCGCGACGTGCCCGTGCTGCTCTCGGTCGGCTACGCGGCCTGCCACTGGTGCCACGTCATGGCGCACGAGTCGTTCGAGGACGACGCGACCGCCGAGGTGATCAACGCCGGGTTCGTCCCGGTCAAGGTCGACCGTGAGGAGCGGCCGGACGTCGACGCGGTCTACATGGCCGCGACGCAGGCGCTGACCGGCCAGGGCGGCTGGCCGATGACGTGCTTCCTCACCCCGGCCGGCGAGCCGTTCCACTGCGGCACCTACTACCCGGCGGTCCCGCGGCTGGGCATGCCCTCGTTCCGGCAGCTGCTCGACGCGGTCGCCCGCGCCTGGCGCGAGGACGGCGACCGCGTCCGCAGCGCCGCCGGCGAGATCGCCGGCCGCCTCGCCGACAACGCCGCCGCGGCCCTGCCGCCCGGCACGCTCGACGCGGACGCGCTGGCCGCCGCGGCCGAGGGCCTGCGGTCGGACTTCGACGCCACCCACGGCGGGTTCGGCGGCGCGCCCAAGTTCCCGCCGTCGATGGCGCTGGAGTTCCTGCTGCGCCACCACGAGCGCACCGGGTCGTCCGACGCGCTGACGATGGTCGGGGTCACGGCGGAGCGGATGGCCCGCGGCGGGATGTACGACCAGCTGGCGGGCGGGTTCGCGCGCTACAGCGTCGACGACCGGTGGGTCGTGCCGCACTTCGAGAAGATGCTCTACGACAACGCGCTGCTGCTGCGCGTCTACGCGCACCTGGGCCGGCGGACCGGCTCCGCGCTCGCCCTGCGGGTGGCCGCGGAGACCGCGGCGTTCCTGCTGCGCGACCTGCGCACGCCCGAGGGCGGATTCGCCTCGGCGCTGGACGCCGACGCCGACGGCGTCGAGGGGCTCACCTACGCCTGGACCCCCGCGCAGCTGCGCGAGGTCCTCGGCGCCGACGACGGCTCCTTCGCGGCCGAGCTGCTGGTCGTGACCGAGCGGGGGACGTTCGAGCACGGCTCCTCGACGCTGCAGCTGCCCGCCGACCCGCCCGACCCGCAGCGCTGGGAGCGGGTGCGCGCCGTGCTGGTCGCCGCGCGGGCCGCGCGCCCGCAGCCCGCCCGCGACGACAAGGTCGTGACTGCCTGGAACGGGCTGGCGGTCGTCGCGCTCGCCGAGGGCGGCGCGGCGCTCGACCGGCCGGACTGGGTGGCCGCCGCGGCGGCGGCGGCCGACCTGCTGCTCACCCGGCACGTCGTGGACGGCCGGCTGCGCCGCTCCTCGCGCGACGGCGCCGTCGGCGCCGCCGCCGGCGTCCTGGAGGACCACGCGGCACTGGCCGACGGGCTCCTCGCGCTGCACCAGGCCACCGGCGCGCCGCGCTGGCTGGAGGCGGCGCGCGGGCTGCTCGACGTGGCGCTCGACCACTTCGCCGGCCCGGACGGCGGGTTCTACGACACCGCGGACGACGCCGAGTCCCTCCTGCACCGCCCGCGCGAGCTCACCGACAACGCGTCGCCGTGCGGGAGCTCGGCGCTGGCCTCTGCGCTGCTCACGGCGTCGGTGCTGGTCGGGGACGGCGCGCGGTACGCCGACGCGGCGGCGGGCGCGCTGGCCGCCGCCGGCACGCTCGCGCGGCGGCACCCGCGCTTCGCGGGCCACTGGCTGACCGCCGCGGAGGCGGCGCTGGCCGGGCCGCTGCAGGTCGCCGTCGCCGGGCCGGGTGCCGCGCTGCTGGCGCTGGCCCGGCAGGCGGCGCCCGGCGGGACGGTGATCGTCGGCGGCGACCCGGACGCCCCGGGCGTCCCGCTGCTGGCCGCGCGACCCCTCGTCGACGGCGCGCCCGCGGCGTACGTCTGCCGCGGCTACGTCTGCGACCGCCCGGTGACCACCCCCGACGCCCTCGCCGCCGCCCTCCACCCCTGACGCGAGTCGGGGTCTGGCCCGGCCCGAGTCGCGCTCTGCGCCGGTCCGCGAGTCGGGGTCTGGCCCGGCCCGAGTCGCGCTCTGCGCCGGTCCGCGAGTCGGGGTCTGGCCCGGCCCGAGTCGCGTTCTGGGCCGGTCCGCGAGTCGGCGCCCGGCCCGAGTCGCGTTCTGGGTCCGGGGCGATCGCGCAACTCGGACTGGGCCAGACCCCGACTCGCGGCTGGTCCGTTTCTGGGTGAGCGCCCAACTCGGGCTGGTTCACACCCCGACTCGCGGTTCGACGGGTGGTGTGTTGCGGTGTAATCTCGTAAGCACAACGAAGGTGGAGGTGCGGGATGCCCGGACGGATGCATCGTGGATGGCGGGGCCACAGCCACGGCCGTGGGGGATGGCAGCAGGCCGACCTGCCCAGTGCGGACGACGCGGCGGCGTGGCTGCGCGGCCGGCTGCCCGACGACTGGTTCACCGGCACGCCGGACGTGACGATCGACCGCGAGGAGATCGTCATCGTCGGCACGCTGCCGGCGCCGGAGGCGGGTGAGGGCGGCGACGCCGAGAAGGCCGCCGCCGAGGCGGGCCGGATCTCCCGGTTCCGGGAGTCGACGCGCGAAGAGCGCATCGAGATCGCCCGCCAGGCCGAGCACCGCTACCAGCGCAAGGTCGCGTGGGGTGCCCGGGTCGGCGACACCGAGGAGCTGTTCACCAACGCCTCGGTCCCGGTCATGACGCGGCTGCGCCAGCCGGAGCGGATCGTGCTCGACACGCTGGTCGACTCGGGCGTCGCCCGGTCCCGGTCGGACGCGCTGGCCTGGGCCGTCAAGCTCGTCGGCCAGCACGCCGACGACTGGCTCGGGGAGCTGCGCGCGGCCATGGCCAAGGTCGACGAGCTGCGTGCGAAGGGCCCGACCGGCACGGCCGAGGGCGAGAGCTAGAGCACGATCAGCCAGATCGCGACGAGGTGGCAGAGCGCGGCGAGCACGGTGGCCGCGTGGAAGAACTCGTGGAAGCCGAAGGTGGCGGGCCACGGGTTCGGCCGCCTCGTCGCGTAGAACACCGCGCCGGCGGTGTAGAGCAGGCCGCCGGCGAGCAGCAGGACGAACGCCGCCACCCCGCCGCTCGCGAGCAGCTGCGGGAACACGAACACGGCGACCCAGCCCAGCGCGACGTAGATCGGGACGGCGAGCCATGGCGGCGCGTGCGGCCAGGCGACCTTGAGCGCGACGCCGGCCAGCGCGCCGACCCACACGACCGTCAGCACCCAGCGGGCGGTGCCGGGGGCGAGAGCCAGCGCCGCCACCGGCGTGTACGTGCCGGCGATGAACACGAAGATCATCGAATGGTCGAGCCTGCGCATCACGGCCCGCGCGCGCTGCGTGCGCCACCTGCGCCGGTGGTAGAGCGCGCTGACCCCGAACAGCCCCAGGATCGTGACGGCATAGATCGCCGTGGCGGTCGCCGCGGACGGCCCGGCGACCGCCGCGGTCACCCCGACCAGCGCGGCTCCGGACGCGATCGACACGACGAACGACCAGAAGTGCAGCCAGCCGCGCATCCTCGGCTTGACCGGTGGGGCGGTCGGGGCAGGGGTCCCGGCGGTCACGCACCCGAGGTTACGGGAGCGCGGACGCCGCCCGGGCGTCCCGCGGACGAAGGCCACAGCTGCGGCGGCCGGGCGTAGGCTCACCCGCCGTGGGCGTCCGCGACCTGCTCTACTCGGCGTACGAGCGCAGGCTCAGCCGCCACCTCGCGTCCGCCGAGGTCCGGCCGCGGCACGTCGCGCTCATGCTGGACGGCAACCGCCGCTGGGCCCGCGACGCCGGGTTCGTCGACGTCAACGACGGCCACCGCGTCGGCGCGGCGAAGATCGGGGAGCTGCTCGCGTGGTGCGAGGAGCAGGGCGTCGCCGTCGTGACGCTCTTCCTGCTCTCGACGGACAACCTGGGCCGCCCCGCCGCCGAGCTGGACCCGCTCCTGGGGATCATCGCCGACGTCGTCGACGAGCTGGCGGCCCCCGACACGCGGTGGCGCCTGCGCGTCGTCGGCGCGCTGGAGCTGCTCCCGCGTCGGATCGCGGACCGGCTCGCCGCCGCGGCGGAGCGGACGTCCGGCCGGACCGGACTGGAGGTCAACGTCGCCGTCGGCTACGGCGGGCGGCAAGAGATCGCCGACGCCGTCCGCAAGCTGCTCCTGCAGCACGCCGAGTCCGGCACGTCGATCGAGGAGCTCGCCGAGGTGCTCGACGTCGACCACATCGCCGAGAACCTCTACACGTCCGGCCAGCCCGATCCGGACCTCATCATCCGGACCTCGGGCGAGCAGCGCCTGTCCGGATTCCTGCTGTGGCAGTCGGCGCATTCGGAGTTCTGGTTCTGCGAGGCGTACTGGCCGGAGTTCCGCAAGGTCGACTTCCTGCGTGCCCTCCGCGACTACTCGGCCCGCCACCGCCGTTTCGGCTCCTGAAGGAACGGACGGAAAAATGGCACGGAAAAGGGGCGCCGGACCAGGTCCGACGCCCCTTTCCCATAGCGGTGGCCGCAGATCAGCCAACCTTGGCGCGGTTGTTGACCGAGCCGCTGTTGTCGCCGCAGTGACGCGAGTTGTCGGCCTTGACCACGCTGGTGGCGTCCGCCTTGCCGAGGATGCCCACGGCACCCGTCAGCGCACCGGTCAGGTCCTTCACCGGGACCTGGGCGATGCTCAGGACCTGCACCGGGACATCGTTGTTGCAGGCCTGGATCGGCGCGTTGAGCGAGTTGCCCGAGACGTTGACGATGCCCTGCGAACCGGCGTTCTTGTCGACGTTGACCGTGGAGTGGCCGTGGCCGTGGCCGTCGCCGTGGTGGTGGCCCTCGCCGGCGAAGGCAAGCGGGCTCACGGCGAGCAGACCGGCAGCGGCGGCGGCCACGACAATTCCAGCCTTCTTCAGCACAGTTCTCTCCTGTTGCGTACGTGGATCCGGCCGGAGCCGATTCCTTCCGATGTCAGCGTCACGAGTGGGGAGCCCTCGCTGACCGAGAACAAAGCTAGCCCGATAGCACAGGGGAAAACAATCCGCATCCCACCATCAGGTGAGCACAATACGTGCGGTTCGGATACGCCCACTTTCGATGGTCCCGCCGACGGGTGCGGACGGCGCGGAGGCGGCGGAGGCGGACGCTGCGTGAGCGCACGTCACCTGCTCGGGACCGTATCCTTTTCCGTCGCCGCTCCACGCCGGACGCGGTCCGTCGCCGGCGGCGGGGACCGGTGCGTGGCCGGGCGTGCCGACCGATCCGGATACAGGGACGCGCGGGACCGCCGTTCAGTCGACGCCAGCAACCGTCCGACGACGGGCGGTGTCCGTGGTGCGCCGAGCGGTGCGCCGTTCTGTTAAATCTCGCTGCGCGACCACGTGATGACCGCGAGTTGCTGTTGACCGCACCCGGGTGACCGCCGGTAGCGTTCGGGTCGGCGGCCCGTACCCGATGCGGACCGTCCGGGGAGGCCCTGGTCGTGGTGTTAGCACCCGAGGGGGCCGGCACCCGGCCCTCGCGGGCGACCGCGGAGCAGCTGCCGCGTGAGCCCGGACCTGGGTCGGCCGGCCCGCCGATCAGTGGGCGCGGTGCCGCGCCCGCGAGGGAGCATTCGTCGGACGAGCTTGCGGGTCCGCCATGGGCGGAGCACCGCGGGCACGCGTCGACGAGCGCAAGCGAGGAGAACACGTGACCGACTCACGTCGTACGCGCTGCTACGTGCTCGACACCTCCGTCCTGCTCGCCGACCCGTGGTCGCTGACCCGGTTCGACGAGCACGAGGTCGTCCTGCCGCTGGTGGTGATCTCCGAACTGGAGGGCAAGCGGCACCACCCCGAGCTCGGGTGGTTCGCTCGTACGGCTCTGCGCATGCTCGACGAGCTGCGCATCGAGCACGGCCGCCTGGACGCGCCGGTCCCGATCGGCGACGTGGGCGGGACGCTGCACGTGGAGCTGAACCACACCGACCCCGAGGTGCTCCCGCACGGTTTCCGCACGGACTCGAACGACTCGCGCATCCTGGCCTGCGCGCTGAACCTGGCCGCCGAGCGCGCGGCCGCCGGCCGCGGTGACGTCGTCCTCGTCACCAAGGACATGCCGCTGCGCGTCAAGGCCGCCGCGGTCGGCCTCGCGGCCGACGAGTACCACGCGCTGGACGTCGTCCCGTCCGGCTGGACGGGCATGGCCGACGTCGCGGTCACCTCGGCCGACGTCGACGCCCTCTTCCGCGACGGCACGATCGACCTCGACGCCGCCCGCGACCTGCCCTGCCACACGGGCCTGCGGCTGACCGGCGGCGGGTCGGCGGCGCTGGCCCGGGTCACGGCCGACAAGCGGGTGCGGCTCGTCCGCGGCGACCGCGAGGCGTTCGGGCTGCACGGGCGCTCCGCGGAGCAGCGCGTGGCGCTGGACCTGCTGCTCGACCCCGAGGTCGGCATCGTCTCCCTCGGCGGGCGGGCCGGCACCGGCAAGTCCGCGCTGGCGCTGTGTGCGGGCCTCGAGGCGGTGATGGAGCGCCAGCAGCACCGCAAGGTCGTCGTGTTCCGCCCGCTCTACGCCGTCGGCGGGCAGGAGCTGGGGTACCTGCCGGGCAGCGAGAGCGAGAAGATGGCGCCTTGGGCGCAGGCCGTCTTCGACACCCTCGGCGCGCTCGTCAGCCAGAACGTCCTGGAGGAGGTCGTCGCGCGCGGGATGCTCGAGGTCCTGCCGCTCACCCACATCCGCGGCCGCTCGCTGCACGACAGCTTCGTGATCGTCGACGAGGCGCAGTCGCTGGAGCGCAACGTGCTGCTCACCGTGCTCTCGCGGCTGGGCACGGCCTCGCGGGTCGTGCTGACCCATGACGTCGCCCAGCGCGACAACCTGCGGGTCGGCCGGCACGACGGCGTCGCGGCGGTGATCGAGAAGCTGAAGGGCCACCCGCTGTTCGCGCACGTGACCCTGACCCGCAGCGAGCGCAGCCCCATCGCGGCGCTCGTGACGGAGATGCTGGAGGGCCCCGCCGTCTGACCTGACCGCCGCCTGACCTGACCGCCGCCCGCGGTTGACCATGAGCGGGCGGCGGCCCATCCTCCGGTGGTGGACCGGTTCCCGCGGGTGCTGCGGCGATTCGCCCTGTTCGCGGTGGCGTTCTCGATCATCTCGATCACCACCGGGATCTTCCTCAACTACGCGTACGGCCTGACCCAGCTGGGCCCGGCGTCGGTGTGGCTGTGGCCGGTCGCGGTGGTCGGGCAGCTGCTCGTCGCGCTCGTCCTCGCCGAGCTGGCCGGGCGCGTCCCGCTGGCCGGGGCGAACTACCAGTGGGCGGCCCGCCTCGTCGGGCCGCGCTTCGGCTACGTCGTGGGCGCGCTCGGCGTGCTCTACACCGCCGTCGGCCTGCCCGGGATCATGCTGCTGGGCCTGGCCCCGCTCACCGCGACGGCGCTCGGCCTCGACGCCTCCGACGGGCGCCTGCTCGTCTTCATCGCCGTCGTCGCGCTCGTGGTCGCCTACCTGCTCAACATCGTGCGCGTGCAGCTGGCGGCGCGGGTCAACAACGTCGCGGTGTTCACCGAGATCGCCGGAACCGTCGTGCTGTCGGTCGTCGTGTTCGTCGCGTGGGTCCGCGGCGGCCCACCGGACGGGCACGGCCTGGGCTTCCTGTCGACGGTCACCTCCGACCAGCCGCTCGCGGCCGCGCTCGCCGGCGGCGCGCTCGTCGGCATCTTCACGCTCGTCGGGTTCGAGGCCGCGGCCGACCTGGCCGAGGAGGCCGTCGACCCGCGCCGGGTCGTCCCGCGGGCCATGCTCGCGTCCGTCGTCGTGTCGGGCGTGCTGGGCATGGTCGCGCTGGTCGGGTTCACCGCGGCGATCCCGGACCTGCGGACGGTCGAGGCGTCCCCGGTGCCGCTGGCCGCGATCGCGCAGTACTGGCTCGGCCCGGTCGTCACGCGGTTGTTCCTCGCGCTGGTCGTGTTCTCGATGTTCGCCCTCACGGTCGTTGGCGCGGCCGCGGGCTCCCGGCTGATCTTCGCGATGGCCCGCGACGGCATGCTCCCCGCGTCGGGGGTGCTGCGCCGCGTCGACGCCAGGCGGGGGACGCCGGTGGCCGCGCTCCTCACCTCGCTCGCCGTCTGCCTGGTGCTGCTCGCGTTCGGCGTGGCCGACGGCGACGCGTTCGCCGTGCTGGTCGGGGCGACCGCGCTCGTGCCGTACCTGGTCTACCTGCTGACGGTCGCGGGCTACCTGGCCCGCCGCAGGGCGCTGGCCGCCGGCGGGTTCGAGCTGGGCCGCGCGGCACTGCCGGTCGCCGTGCTCGCGCTGCTGTGGCTGCTCGCCGTCGTCGCGGTGCTGGCCCTGCCGGACGCCTTCCGCGCGGCCGACTACGTCGTGCTCGGCGCGCTGGTGCTGGCCGGCGTCTGGTACGCGGCCGTGCTGCGCAGGCGCCTGGTCACCGGCGAGGCCGCGCTCAATGCCGAGGTCGACGACGGGGAGGTCGTGCGTGGCTGACCACCGCAACTGGGCGGGCAACCAGCGGTGGTCGCCCGGTGCGCTCGGTCGCCGCGCGCGAGCCGGCGAGGTCGTGGCCGCCGTCAAGGCCGCGGCCCGCGACGGGCTGCGCGTCAAGGCGGTCGGCTCCGGCCACTCGTTCACCGGCGCCGCCGTCACCGACGGGGTCGCGCTGACGGTCCCGGCTGGCGACCCGCGCGTCGACGCCGACGGCCTCGCGACCGTCGCCGCCGGCACGACCCTGCGCGCGCTCAACGCTGCGCTCTGGGAGCGCGGGCGGGCGCTGCCGAACCTCGGCGACATCGACGCCCAGACCGTCGCCGGCGCGATCGCCACCGGCACCCACGGCACCGGCGCGGCGCACCGCGGGATCGCCGCGCAGGTCCGGGCGCTCGAGCTGGTGCTCGCCGACGGTTCGCTCGTCAGCTGCTCGGCGACGGAACGTCCGGAGCTCTTCGCCGCGGCCCGCGTCGGGCTGGGCGCGCTCGGGGTTCTCGTCAGCGTGACACTGGCGACCGTGCCCGCGTTCCGGCTGCACGCGCGGGAGGCCGCCCGCCCGCTCGCCGAGGTGCTCGGGCGGTTCGACGAGCTCGCCGCCGCCCACGACCACGTCGAGTTCTACTGGTTCCCGCACACCGAGGTCGCCGCGACCAAGTGCAACGACCGCACCGAGGCCGACGGGCCCGCGCGCGGCCGCGTCGCCGGCTTCGTCGGCGACGAGCTGCTGGGCAACGGGGCCTTCGCGCTGGCCTGCCGGCTGGGCGAGGCGGCGCCGCGGCTCGTCCCCGGCCTCAACCGGCTCGCCGCCGGCCAGTTCGCCGCCGCCGAGTACGTCGACCGCTCCTACCGCGTGTTCTGCAGCCCGCGCCGCGTGCGGTTCCTGGAGATGGAGTACGCCGTGCCGCGCGCCGCGCTGCCGGACGCGTTCGCGGGGCTGCGCGCGGCCGTCGAGCGCTTCGGCCGCGACGTCACCTTCCCCGTCGAGGTCCGGGTCGCCGCCGCCGACGACGTCCCGCTGTCGACGGCGTCCGGGCGCGACGCCGCGTACCTGGCCGTGCACGTGCACCGCGGGCGTCCGCACGCGGCGTACTTCGAGGCCGTCGAGCGCGTCATGGTCGCCCTCGACGGGCGGCCGCACTGGGGCAAGCTGCACACGCGCACGGCCGCGGACCTGCGGCCCGCCTACCCCGGCTTCGACGCGTTCGTCGCGCTGCGCGACCGGCTCGACCCCGAGCGCCGGTTCGGCAACCCCTACCTGGAACGGGTGCTCGGATGAAGTAGCCAGATGAGAGTCACCGACCTGACGACCCCGGCTCTGCTCGTCGACGCCGACGCGCTCGACGGCCAACCTCGACGACATGGCGGCAGCGCTGCCCGGTCCGGCGCTGCGCCCGCACGTCAAGGCGCACAAGACGACGGCGCTGGCCCGGCTGCAGGCCGCCCGGCACCCGGGCTTCACGTGCGCGACCGTGCGCGAGGTCGAGGGCATGGCGGCAGCCGGGCTCGGCGGCGACCTGCTGCTGGCCAACGAGGTCCTCGACACCCGGCGGCTGGGGGCGCTGGCGGATGCGGCGCGTGACGGTGGCGGTCGACTCGGCGCAGACGCTCCGGCCGCCGCGGTCGAGCGGCGGGATCCGCGAGGTCGTGGTCGACGTCAACGTCGGGCTGCCGCGCTGCGGGATCGACCCGGCCGACGCCGGGCGCCTGGCCGACGCCGCCCGCGGCGCGGGCCTGACCGTCCGCGGCGTGATGGGCTACGAGGGCCACCTGCAGATGCTGCCGGACGCCGCCGAGCGCGCGAAGCTCGTGCAGGAGTGCATGGCGAAGCTGGCTGCGGCGCACGCCGACGTCGGCGGCGAGCTCGTGTCCGGCGGCGGCACCGGCACGTACGCGATGAACCCGTGGGTCACCGAGATCCAGGCCGGGTCGTACGCGCTGATGGACACGGCCTACGCGGCGGCCGGGCTGCCGTTCCGCCAGGCACTGTCCGTGCTCGGCACGGTGATCTCGGTGAGCCCCGGCTGGGCCGTCGCCGACGTCGGGCTCAAGGCGCTGGGCATGGACCACGGCAACCCGACGATCCCGGGCGCGCAGGTCTGGTTCTGCTCCGACGAGCACGTCACGTTCGCGCCAGAGGAGGCCGTGCGGGTCGGGGACCGGGTGACCGTGCTGCCGGCGCATGTCGACCCGACGGTCGCGCTGCACGAGCGGATGCACGTCGTGCGGGGCGAGGACGTGCTGGAGACCTGGCCGGTCGACCTGCGCGGCTGGTGAGCTACCGGTCCCAGGACGCCGCTACGTCCGCCGCCCACGCCCGGACGAGCCGCTCGTGCTCGGTGGGGGTCGTCGCGGGCAGGACGTCGGCGACCGTCAGGGTGCCCCGGTGCTCGGGCACGCGCGGTCGCGCCGGCGGGTCCCGGCGCATGGCCTCCGCGGTCCGGCGGACGTGGCCGCGCAGCCGGGCCGGGGCGTCGGCGCGCAGCATCGCGCCCAGCGTCGCGACGGTGAGCGCGAGCGTGCGGTCGTTGCCGTCGTCGGGGTGCTGCAGCCGGTACGCCGCGACCGTGAGGTGGTGCGGCGCGAACCACGCCGGGTCCGAGAACTCCCGGCGCAGCACCTCCTCGAACCGCGCCCGGCAGGCCGGGGACGGCACGAGGGGTCCCGTCCCGCTGCCGCAGCCCGGGCAGTCGTTCACGGCTGTCACGCCCGCCGCCGCCAGGTCACCTGCAGGGCGTCCCGCCGGTGGGCGCCCCGGTTGCGCGTCCCGGAGTGCCAGAGGTGCCCGTTCAGCACCGCGGCGTCGCCGGCGCGCAGCGCGAGCCGGACCTCGCCGGGGTAGGTCCTGTCGATCGTGTCCCGGGGTGGCGGCGTGCGCAGGCGGTGGGTGCCGGGCACGACCCGGGTCGCGCCGCCGTCGGGGGTGACGTCGACGAGCGCCACGATCGCGACCGCGACCTGGGGCCGCTGCGGGGGCGGGCCGCCGAAGTCGGCGTGCAACGCCTGCGAGCCGAACCCGGGCTGCGGCGCCCGCAGGTGCAGCTCGCCGCGCTGCGGGTCCGGCCCCAGGATCGCCGTCACGGCCTCGACCAGCGCGGGCGCACCCCACACCGCCTCGACGGCCGGCCCGGAGAGGTCGACGTGGACGGTGCCGCCGGGCCGGCGGACCTCGCCCTGCGCGGCCGCCGCGCGCAGCGCGTCCAGGCCCGCGGCGTCGAGCACCGCGGGCAGGACGGCGTAGCCGTCGGCGGCCAGCGCGTCTGCGGGATCGGTCACGCGCGACATGGTCGCGGAACACGGAAGCGCGGTCACTCGTTTTCCGGACGTGTACAGGAACGGGCTCAAGACGGCGGTGCTGCTGGGAGGGCTCTCCGCGCTCGTGCTGCTGGTCGGCTCCCTGTTCGGCCGGACGGGGCTCGTGGTCGCGCTGTTCGCGGCGCTGGCCATGAACGGCTACGCGTACTTCCGTTCCGACACGCTCGCCCTGCGCGCCATGCACGCCCGTCCGGTCACCGAGCCGGAGGCGCCGGCGATGTTCCGCATCGTCCGCGAGCTGTCCCGCGCCGCGCGCCGGCCGATGCCCCGCCTCTACCTCAGCCCGACCGAGGCGCCGAACGCCTTCGCCACGGGCCGCGGCCCGCGGCACGCCGCGGTGTGCGCGACCACCGGGCTGCTGCACCTGCTCGACGAGCGCGAGCTGCGTGCCGTGCTCGGGCACGAGCTGTCGCACGTCTACAACCGCGACATCCTCATCTCGTCGGTCGCGGGCGCGCTGGCGACCATGGTCGGCTTCCTCGCCAACCTGGCCGTGTTCGCCGGGCTCTTCGGCGGCGAGGACGACGACGGGCCCAACCCGTTCGCGACCCTGCTGGTCGCGCTGCTCGGCCCGGTCGCCGCCGGCCTGGTCCAGATGGCCGTGAGCCGGTCGCGGGAGTACCAGGCCGACGCGAGCGGCGCCCGGCTGACCGGCGACCCGCTGGCACTGGCGTCGGCGCTGCGCAAGCTGGAACGGGGCACGCAGCTCGCGCCGCTGCCGCCGGAGCCGCAGCTGGTGTCGCAGTCGCACCTGATGATCGCCAGCCCGTTCCGGACCGGCGAGCAGCTGACCCGGCTGTTCTCGACGCACCCGCCGATCGCCGACCGGGTCCGGCGGCTGGAGGGCATGGCCCGCCGCTGACCCGGCGCCGGCGCCGCCCCGAACGCCTGCTTTTCCACTCCTCGAGATCGCCGGCGGGGAGCCGAGCGGCAGACGCTACGGAGAGTGGCATTGGGCCGGAAGCAGGCCGAGCGTGCCGGTCGGCGAGTCCAGCTCAGGATGACCCGTGTGGTCGGCATTCGTAGTCCGTACGTTGTGTATCTGGTAACGGCCGGTCGCACCGGGCCGGCCGGCCCGCCCGAGGCGAGGGGGCAGGGTCCGGCGCGGTCCGGTAGGACGGGGACATGCACCCGCTGCGCTTCGGGCTCAAGCTGAGCCAGGCCGCGACGATCGACGAGCTCACCGCCGTCTGGCGGATCGCCGACGACGCCGGTTTCGACCACTGCTGGAACATGGACCACTTCGCGAGCCTCGGCGACGACGGGCGAAGCGACATCTTCGACGCCTGGGCCGCGCTGGCCGGCATGGCCGCCCTGACGACCCGCACGCGGATCGGCTGCGCTGTCACCGGCAACACCTACCGCCATCCGGCCGTGCTCGCGAAGGCCGCCGTGACCGTCGACCACCTGTCGGGCGGCCGCCTGGAGTTCGGCATCGGCGCGGGCTGGGCGGAGCGCGAGCACACGATGCTCGGCCTGGAGTTCGGCACCGCGGGCGACCGCGCCGACCGGCTCGAGGAGGCCCTGCCGATCATCCGGTCGCTGTGGACGCAGCCGTCCACGACGTTCGCCGGGAAGCACTACACGCTGCAGGACGCGGTCGCCGAGCCGAAGCCCGTCCAGTCGCCGCACCCGCCGATCTGGATCGGGGGCACCGGGAAGCGCCGGACGCTGCGGATGGCGGCCGAGCACGCCGCGGTCTGGAACGCGCCCGGCGGCTCCCCGGAGGAGGTGGCCGAGCTGTCGGCCGTGCTCGACCGGCACTGCGCCGACATCGGCAGGGATCCCGCCGAGATCCGCCGTTCCGTGCAGATGCCCGTGGGGGACGACCTCGACGCGCTGGAGGCGCGGGTCGCCGGGTTCGTGGCGGTCGGCGTCAGCGAGATCATCCTCATCGTGCGCGACGGCCCGGTCGCGCGGGCGGAGAAGGTGGCGCAGCGCCTGCCCGCCCTGCGCGCCGTCGGGGACGGCTGACCGTCACTCGTGCTCGGTGGGTCCCGTGTGGGCCGCGCGGACGCCCGGCAGCTCGGCCAGATCGCCCGCCAGCTCGCCGAGGCTGCCGCGGCCGTCGAGGCGCAGGGTGACCGCGGCGACGCGCCCGCCGTCCTCGTCGAGGACCTCGTGGGTGACGTCGAGGTCGCGCACGACGAAGCCCCGTTCGGTGCACGTGCTCAGCGCGCTGCGCAGGACGCCGCGGCCGTCGGCGTAGCGCAGGCTCAGCAACGGCGGCTCGGACCGGCGGGCGGCGACGGCCGCCGCCAGCGGGGGCAGGCCGCGGGTGACGACGAAGTGTCCCGCGGTCGTGGCCACCGCCAGGACGGGCAGGCCCGCGCCGCAGGCCATGCCGACGGCGGCGACCAGCCAGACGGTCGCCGCCGTCGTCAGCCCGCGCACGACGTCCTGGCGGACGAAGATGAGGCCGCCGCCGATGAACCCGATGCCGGAGACGATCTGTGCCGCGATCCGGGACGGGTCGAGCGCGACGCCGTCGCGGCCGAGCATGTCGGCGAAGCCGTACTTCGAGACGATCATGATGACGGCGGCGGCGAGGCCGACGAGCGCGTGGGTCCGCAGCCCCGCCGCCTTCGCGCCGGCCTCGCGCTCCAGCCCGATCGCGGTGGACAGGGCGAGGGCCAGTACGACCGGCAGCAGGATCGCCCACTGGTCGGACGTCGACCACACCGGAGTCGGCATCGGCACCTCCTCGGTCCACGATCGAACGGAAACGGTTACCCGGCCTGACCGGTTTCATACCGATGACCGGTGCGGCCCGTCGCTCCGCCGGCGTGACGGTCGACGTCGGGCAGCCGGACGCGGCGGCGCGCGGCACAGCCGGGTCGGGGCTGTCGGGTCGTCGGGGCTGTCGGGTCGGGCCTGTCGGGTCGCCGGCCGGTCACGCTGCCGGGGGTTCTCCTGCGGGTTCGTCGGTGTCGGGGAGGTGTTCCCGGTGGTCGTAGGGGGCGCTGAGGTGTTGCGTGCCGGTGGGGGTGGTCCAGAGCAGGCGGCCGTCGTGGAGGGCGAGGACCTGCCAGCCGGGCTGGTCTTTGAGTCGGTGGTGGTGGGGGCACAGGTCGTGGAGGTTGGTGGCGTCGGTGGTGCCGCCTGCGGCCCAGGGGTCGAGATGGTCGAGGTCGCCGTCGCGGGCGCGGCGGGTGCAGCCGGGGAAGCGGCAGGTGTGGTCGCGGGCCATGACGAACTCGCGCAGGGCCGTGGGTGGTCGGTAAGTGGTGCGGCCGTGGTCGAGCAGGACTCCGGAGAGGGGGTCGGTGACCAGGCGTTTCCAGGTGCCGCCGGCGGCGATGGCGCGAGCGGTGGTGGCGGGAAGGGGTCCGTGGCCGACGAGTTCGGCGGGGTGGTCGCAGGCGCCCAGGAGGGTGTCGAGGCCGACGACGACGTGTACGAGGGCGGTGGTGGGGCCGATGTGCACGACGGGGGCGCGGGCCGGGGCGGGGCTCGGCCCGGGGTGGGTGGGCTTGGCGGGGTGGGACGGGGTGCCTGAGCCGGCCCTGCCGGCCGGGCTGCCGGCGCCGGTGCTGCCGAGGCGCTCGCCGCCATCATCGGG
Source organism: uncultured Actinomycetota bacterium (assembly GCA_963728105.1). GTDB lineage: Bacteria > Actinomycetota > Actinomycetes > Mycobacteriales > Pseudonocardiaceae > Pseudonocardia. Next base: position 125,136 of record CAVSJZ010000047.1, read on the forward strand.
GTCGCCGACGTCGCCGTCGCCGACGTCGCCGACGTCGGCGTGGGGGTCGGGGTGGGGGTGGGGGTCGGAGTCGCTGCTGTCGGGGTCGGTGTCGGTCGTGAGGGTGAGACGGCCGGTCAGCAGGTCGACCAGCAGGTCGGCGCGGCGGGCGTCGAGGGTGCGGGGGTCGGGGTCGCCGGGCCGGTCCAGGCCGCGGGCGAGGCGGGTGAGCATCTGCCATGACGCGGTGGCTTCCTCGGCGGGGAGCAGGGCCCACAGGGTGGCCATGCCGTCCTCGTCGGGGCGGACGCTGACGCGCCGGTCGGCGCGGGCGCGGGTGTGGCGTCGACGGGCTCCGTCGGGGTCGACGCGCAGGATCGCGCGGCGCACGGCGGCGCGGAAGCGGCTCCAGGGTTGGGTGCCGGCGCGGGCCAGGACGTGGGCGGTGACCGCGGCGGCGCGGCCGGCGCCCAGCAGCGGGACCAGTTCGCACAGGACCCGGGCCTTGCCGGGGTCGATCTGGCCGGTCTCCAGGGCGGTGAGGACGTCGGGGAGGGTGTCGGTGAGGATGGTGGCTTCGGCCAGCAGGGCGCGGGCGGTGTGGCGGCTGCGGCCCAGGGCGAGGCCGAGTTCGTCGGGGGCCCAGCGGCTGCCGCTGTTCGGGGTGTCGCCGGTGGCGAGCATCGGGTCGTCGCCGGGTCGGCGGGCGGCGAACGCGGCCAGCAGGCGGGCTTGTTGGGCGTGGGTCCAGGCGGCGAGCCGGTCCAGGGCGGTGATCGCGTCGAGCAGGTCCCCATCCGACGGCACACCGGCCGACCCGGCACCGGCCGACCCTGTGCTGGGCGATCCTGTGTTGGGCGATCCTGTGTTGGGCGATCCTGTGTTGGGCGATCCCGCCTCCCTCCGGGAGGCCGAGGGGGCGGCGAGCGGCTCCAGCCGGCGCACGACCGCGGCGGCAGCGGCGGCGGTGCGCGGCCCGGGCGGCGCTCCCGCGAGCGGTCGGCGGACGGGTTCCTCGACGCTGCTCCAGCAGCCCGCGGACACGCGGGCATAGCCGAGACGGCGGGCGTCCCGCCGGTCTCCGGCCATGCCGAGCGTATCGAACATACGTTCCATAATATGCCAATGGACAGGCTTGAGGCAATCATTGATCTCGGCCAATTTCGTGATGATCGCCGTTGCAGGCCGTCTGCTTCGGTCGCCCTGTCACCCGCCCGCGCCGTCCCGAGCGCTGCCGGTCCTGCCTGGACGAGAACGTCGACGGGCCGGCCAGCCGCCGTCACGTCCCGCCCGCCTCGACCCACCTCGTCGACCGCGGAACGCAGCCCGGCCCGCTGTCGTCATGCGGAGGCCGCAGGCGCCACCGGTTCCGGACGGCGCCGGAGCCCGTACCGGCGTGCGACGCCCCCGGCCGGGAGGTGCCAAGGGCCAGCCGGGGAGAGCGTCCGTCACTCCGGTGTCGAAGGCGCCCGACCTCCCCGACGGCGCCGGAACGGGGGACCCCCGTCGGCGCCGGAACGGAGGACCCCCGTCGGCGCCGGAACGGAGGACCCCCGACGGCGCCGGAACGCGAGCGACTGCCGCGACCGCGCCGACAGTGTCCGACATCTGCGACGTCGGCAACCTCCGCGAGCGCGCCGGACGTGACCACGTGGGGACGCACGCCGGCCCGGCCGGACGTCCGCGAGCCGCGTCCGATCTGCGAGGTCGCGGTCGCGGCACCGAGGAAGCCTGGAACGCTGCGCGGCGAGCGCGCCGTTGCCTCTACTCTGCGCCCGGGAGGAATCCGATGTCCGCACGTGCGAGGGGCCGCGCCCCGCACGCCGCCGCCCCCGGGGTGCCGTGATGCCGGGATCCACCGTGCTCGGCACCGCCGTCGGACTGGTCGCGCTGTTCGGGGCCACCGCCGTGCTGTGCTCCGGCCTCGTCGAGGCCCTCTCCAACCTCCTGCAGCTGAGGGCGAAGTACCTGCTCACCGGGCTGCGCGCGATGCTCGACTCCGCGCAGCCGACCCTCACGCCCGCTCCGTCGGCGCCGGCCTGGCCCCGCAGCACGGCGCTCGGTCGGGCCGACGGCGACCCGTCGACCGCGGCCGGACCGGCGGGCCCGGGCCTCGGCACGAAGGTCCGGGCCGCGGTCCGGGCGACCGATCCCGTCCACGACGCCGTCAAACAGCCGGGCGAGGTCCACGTCGCCGCCGGCGAGGTCCGGACCTGGGATCCGGACTCCCGCCCGTCCGACCCGGCCGTCGTGACGAAGGCGCTCTTCGACAGCCCGCTGATCAGCTCCCTGCAGAGCCGCCGGGTCTGGCCGGGCGGCCGCGGCTCGACCCGGAACCCGCAGTACATCTCGGGCCAGGCGTTCGCGAGGGCGCTGGTCGACCTGCTCGTCCCGACCGACGGGTCGGACCCGGACGCCCAGGCGCCGCTCGCCGTCGACACCGACCGGATCCGCGCCGCCGTCGAGAGCCTGCCGGCCCAGCTGCCGCTCCGCCGGCAGCTGCTGGCGTTCCTCGGGACGGCCGGCGCCGACGTCGACGCGTTCATGCGGGCGCTGGAGCAGTGGTACGACGAGCAGATGGCCACGATCTCCGGCTGGTACAAGCGCTGGTCGCGGGTCGCGCTGGGGATCGTGGGGTTCGCCGTCGCGGTCGCGGCGAACCTCGACACGCTGCACGTCGCGCACGTCCTCACCGTCGACGTCCCCGTCCAGCAGGCGGTCGTGACGGCGACCGCGAACGCCGGGAGCCTCTGCCCGGCCACCACGGACCCGGACGCGCGCGCCCGCTGCGCGCTCGCGGAGCTCACGGCGCTGGAGGCGGGCGGCGTGCCCGTCGGCTGGCCCGACGCGTCCGTCCGCAGCGTCGGCGACCTGGCGCTCAAGCTCCTCGGCTGGGTCATCACCGCCTTCGCGGTGTCGTTCGGCGCGCCGTTCTGGTTCGACGCGCTGTCGAAGCTGGGGTCGCTGCGCAACACCGGCCCCCGACCCGGCGATACCTGACGGCCGCGGGCCCCGCGGTGCGCCAGCCGTCCCCGGCCAGCTGCGACGTCAGGAGCACGACGTGACCGAGCCCGACGAGCCCGACGAGCGACCACTCCCGCCGCGGGAGCCGACGGAGGGTGGCAGCGACCGGGGCGGCATCGGCGACGCGGCGGCCGCCGGCGCCTTCTACGGTTGTGACGGCTGCGACTTCGGTAATGGCTGCGACTTCTGTGACGGTTGCGACGGGTTCCCGCTCCTGCGGGTGTCGCTCGTCCTGGCGATGGCCGCGCTGCTCGTGCCCCCTGCGGCGGCCGGACCGGTGCACGCCGCGATCCGGCTCTACCAGCGCGTCCTCACCCGGTTCACGCCGGTGTGCCCGGCGACGCCGAGCTGCAGCGCCTACGCCCTCGCCGCCGTCGAGCGCCTCGGCGCCCGGCGCGGGCTGGCCGCGGCCGCGGCGCGCGTGCGGGCGTGCGGGCGGAAAACGACTGGCGGGGGATGACGCCCCCGCTGGTAGGTTGCCGGCGTCCGTGGCACCACGCGAGGAGGTGAGACCCGTGAACGCACTGCGCACGTGGGTGCTCCCCCCGTCGTCACGGCCGGGCGGCTGACCGAGCGGTCGCCGGGAGCGCCTCATCCAGACGGCACTCCGAAAGGCACCGCACATGCATCCTCCGAGCTTCACCGCCGAGACGTCCTCGGGCGGGGTCGTGGAACGCGACTTCCTCGTCGGCGACGTTCCCGGCGTGCTCTGGTCGCCCGCCTCCGGCCCCGATCACGCGCCCGTCGTGCTGATGGGCCACGGCGGCGGCCTCCACAAGAAGACGCCGGCGCTCGCGGCCCGGGCCCGCGACACCGTCACGACGCTGGGTTTCCACGTGGTCGCGATCGACGCCCCCGGGCACGGCGACCGCCCGCGCTCGGCGGCGGACGAGCAGGCCCGCGCAGAGTTCCGGGCCGCGGCCGGCGACACCGAGCGGTTCCGCTCGGTCAGCATCCGCTACGTCACGTCCGTGGCCGAGCGCGCCGTCCCGGAATGGCGGGCGACGCTGGACGCCCTGCAGGCCCTGCCCGAGATCGGCGCCGAGGCGTCGATCGGGTACGGCGGCGGCATCTCGCTGGGCACCGCGATCGGGATACCGCTGACGACCGTCGAACCGCGCATCGCCGCGGCTGTCTTCGGCGGCGGGTTCTTCGTGTACGACGCACTGCTCGAGGCGGCCAGGCGGATCACCGTCCCGGTCCAGTTCCTGCTCCCGTGGGACGACGAGCACGTCGACCGGCAGTCGTCGCTCGCGCTGTTCGACGCCTTCGCCTCCGAGGAGAAGACGTTGCACGCCAACCCCGGCGACCATCGCACCATCCGCTGGGTCGGGGTCGACGGCGGCTTCCTGGCGCGGCACCTCGGGGGCGTCGGCGCGGCGCCGGCCTGAGCCGCCGGGGTCGGCGTCCGGCACCGCGCCGGGCGCCGACCCCCGCGGCACGTCAGCGGTAGTTGGTGAACTGCAGCGCGATCCCGAAGTCCTTGCCCTTCAGCAGCGCGATCACGGCCTGCAGGTCGTCCTTCTTCTTCCCGCTCACGCGGAGCTGGTCGCCCTGGATCTGCGCCTGGACCCCCTTGAGCTTCTCGTCCCGGATGGCCTTGGAGATCTCCTTGGCCTTGTCCGACGCGATGCCCTGCAGGATCTTGCCGTTGACCTTGTAGACCTTGCCGGACACCGCCGGGTCGCCGGCCTCGAAGGCCTTGAGCGAGATGCCGCGCTTGACGAGCTTGTCGCGGAAGACGTCGACGGCCGCCTTGGCCCGCTCCTCGGTGCTCGACTCGATCGTCAACGCCTCCTCGCCGGCCCACGCGATCGAGGTGGCGGTGCCGCGGAAGTCGAACCGCTGGGACAGCTCCTTCGCGGCCTGGTTGAGGGCGTTGTCGACTTCCTGCCGGTCGACCTTGCTCACCACGTCGAAGGACGGGTCGGCCATGCGTTCCTCCTCGGGCGGGCCCGCCGCGGACCCGGTTCCCGCTTGTCGTAAGCTTTCTCCTGCGCCACGGCGCACCCGGCAGGTTGCCCGAGCGGCCAAAGGGAGCGGTCTGTAAAACCGTCGGCTCAGCCTACGCTGGTTCGAATCCAGCACCTGCCACACCAGCCGCAAGCGGCCCCTGAACTGCGGAGACGCGGTCAGGGGCCGCTCGTGTGCCGGTCCGGCTCGACCCGGCTGCCGCGGGTGTCCACGGTGACCTCGCAGGCCCCGCGCCCGGCGCGCTGCCCCGGCACGTCGTCGCCGACCTGTCCCGCGGCACTCCGGAGAACCCCGACCGCGCTCAGGCTGCGGCCGGGCCGAACCACCTCGCCAGCCGGTCGAGCAGCTCCCGCTGGTCCTCGCCGACCCAGGCGACGTGACCGTCCGGGCGCAGCAGCGCCGCCGGCACGTCCAGCTCCTCGCTGACGTCGACGACGTGGTCGACGCGGTCGGCCCAGCCCGCCGCCGACAGCCGGCCGGTCTGGTCGAGCAGCAGCCCGCGACCGGCGTGCATGAGGCCGTAGAGGTGGCCCTGCTTGAGGCCGACGTCCCGGAGCCTGCGGCCGACCAGCGGATGCTCGTCGCCGAGGTCGTAGCGGACCGAGATCGCCGTGATCTTCTCGATGAGGTACCGGTTGACCTCCTCGAACTCCATCAGCTCGGACATCAGCGCGCGCACCGCCCGGGCGCCGGGCTCGGTCGACATCAGCTCCATCTGCGCGCGGGTGTTGGTCAGCACCTCGGCGGCCACCGGGTGCCGTTCGGCCTCGTAGCTGTCCAGCAGGCCCTCCGGAGCCCAGCCGGCGACCTCGGCCGCGAGCTTCCAGCCGAGGTTGAACGCGTCCTGGATGCCGAGGTTGAGGCCCTGGCCGCCGGTCGGCGGGTGGATGTGCGCCGCGTCGCCCGCCAGCAGCACGCGACCGCTCCGGTAGCGCTCGGCCAGCCGCGTGGCGTCGCCGAAGCGGGAGAGCCAGCGCGGGGAGTGCACCCCGAAGTCCGTGCCGGCGTACGCGCGGAGCTGCCGGCGCACGTCGTCGAGGGTCGGTGGCACCGCGCGGTCCTCTGCCAACCCGTCGGCCGGCACCACGACGCGGTACACCCCGTCCACCACCGGCCCGAGCCCGAACCGGAGCTGGGTCCTGCGGACCTCGCCGACGACGGCGGCCACGGTCTCCGGCGGCGCGGTCACCTCCATCTCGCCCAGCAGGGTCTCGACCCGGCTCGGCTCGCCGGGGAAGCCGATGCCGCACAGCTTCCGCACCGTGCTGCGGCCGCCGTCGCAGCCGACGAGGTAGCGCGAGCGCAGCTCGGTGCCGTCGGCCAGCTCGACGGCCACCCCGCCGCCGTCCTGGCGGAAGCCGGCGACCTCGCAGCCGCGGCGGAGCTCGACGCCGAGCTCGGCGGCGCGCTCGGCCAGCAGCCGCTCGGTGACGGGCTGCGGGATGCCGAGGACGTAGGCGTGCGCCGAGTCCAGCCGGTCGGCCGCCGGCGCCGGGATGGCCGCGAAGAAGCCCCGGAGCGGGTGCTGCTGCCCGTCCGCGAGGAACCGCTCGAGGAGACCGCGCTGGTCCATCACCTCGATGCTGCGCACGTGCAGGCCGAGCGACCGCACGTACGGCGGCGGCGCCGGCTCCTTCTCCAGCACCAGGACGGAGACGTCGTGCAGTCGCAACTCGCCGGCCAGCATCAGACCGGTGGGTCCGCCACCGGCAATGATCACGTCGAACATGAACCGCCTATTCGGAGAGGGCCTGGTCGTGGAGCCGGTCCGGCTCCGGCCGGCGATTCTGCGGGACGACCCGGGTCTTGCCGCAAGACCCGGGTCGCGCTATACGTTGATACTGGCGGGAGAACCGTTCCCCGATACCGTCCGGCGCCCGCGCCGAGCCGGCCGCGGCTCGTCCGCCACCGCCGACTCCGCCACCACCACCGATTCCGCGCAGCCCGGCTCGCGGGCCGAGCTCAGCGCCGCGGCCGGTAGACGCAGACCAGCACGCCCGTCGCTGCCTGCGTCACGGAGACGAGCTCCAGCGGCCGCGCCGCCCCGGCCTCGGGGAAGAGCCGCTTGCCGCCGCCGAGCAGGATCGGCTCGATCATCAGCCGGTACTCGTCGACGAGGTCGTGCTCGACCAGCTGCGCGGCGAGCGACGGGCTGCCCATGACCTGGAGGCCCCGGCCGTCGCGGGCGCGGAGCTCCCGGACCGCGCCGAGCGCGTCGCCGGCGGGAAGCAGCGTCGAGTTGGCCCACGTCAGGTCGGCCTGCGTCAGCGTGCGCGAGGCGACGTACTTGGGGATGGCGTTCATGCTGTCGGCGAACGGGTCGCCCGCCCGGTCGGGCCACGCGGCGGCCATGCCCTGCCAGGTCCGCCGGCCGAAGAGCAGGGCGTCGGTTGACCCCATCACCTCGCCGATCGCGGCGCCCATCGTCGGCACGTCGAAGTAGGGATGCGACCAGCCGCCGTGGGCGAAGCCGCCGTCGGTGTCCTCCTGCTCGCCACCGGGGGCCTGGACGACGCCGTCGAGGCTCATGAAGTCGGCCAGGATGATCTGCATCGGGGTTCCTCTCTCGGGTCGGGACGTCAGGAGGATCGACCGGGCGCTCCCCGCGGACTCATCGGAGCCCTGCCGACGACGACGGTCGCGTCGAGGTCGTCGTCGCGGGCCACGTGCGCCGCGAGTCCCGCCGCGCCGATGGCCGCCGCCGTCCCGGCGGCCTGCCGCTCGCTCGTCTCGACCACCAGCGCGCCGCCGGGTGCGAGCCAGTCCGGGGCGCCGGCCGCGACCCGCCGGTGCACGTCGAGGCCGTCGGGACCGCCGTCGAGCGCCACGCGCGGCTCGTGGTCGCGGGCCTCGGGCGGCATGGTGGCGATCGCGGCGGTCGGGACGTACGGCGCGTTGACGGCGAGCACGCCGACCCGCCCGCGCAGCTCGGCCGGCAGCGCGGCGTAGAGGTCGCCCGCGTGGACGCGGTCGGGCGGCAGGTTGCGCCGCGCGCACGCGACGGCGGCGGGCTCGACGTCGGCGGCGTGCACGACCAGCCCGGGGACGGCGGCGGCGAGCGCGGCGCCGACGGCGCCCGTCCCGCAGCACAGGTCGACGGCCACGCCGCCCGGCCGTGCGAACGCCAGCGCCTGCTCGACCAGGAACGCCGTGCGCCGCCGCGGCACGAACACGCCGGGCTCGACGACGATGCGCAGCCCGCGGAACTCCGCCCAGCCCAGCAACGCCTCCAGCGGCTCGCCCGCGACGCGCCGGGCGACCAGCGCGTCGAGGTCGCCGGGGGCCTGCGCCAGCAGCCGGGCCTCGTCCTCGGCGAACACGCAGCCGGCCGCCCGCAACCGGGCGACGACGGGCTCGAGCACGGGCAGACGCTACGCGGGCGCGCGTAGCGTGCCGGATGTGTGCCGCAACATCCGGACCCTGCACAACTTCGACCCGCCCGCCACGACCGACGAGGTGCGCGCCGCAGCGCTGCAGTACGTGCGGAAGGTGAGCGGGTCGAGCGCGCCGTCGCAGGCCAACACGGCCGCCTTCGAGCGGGCGGTCGCCGAGGTCACGCGGGTGACGCAGCACCTGCTCGACGAGCTCGTGACGACGGCGGCGCCGCGTGACCGCGAGGTCGAGGCGGCCAAGGCCCGCGCCCGCGCCGCGGTCCGCTACGGCCGGGCCTGACCCTCTCCGCCGACCCAACGAACGGCACTTTCGTTTAATAGGTTTGAACGAAAGTGCCGTTCGTTGGGTCGGGCCCGACCGTTCGACGCGGGCCGGCGTCCGGGCCGAGCCCGCCGCCGCGACCATTAGGTTCTCCGTCATGCCCCCCGCCTACCTGCGACACCCGCACCTGCAGGGCGACACGCTCGTCCTCGTCGCCGAGGACGACGTCTGGATCGCGCCGGTGGCCGGGGGCCGCGCGTGGCGCCTCACCGCGGACGGCGAGCCGGCCTCGCGCCCCCGCCTGTCGCCGGACGGCACCCGCGTGGCGTGGACGTCGCGGCGGGAGGGCGCGCCGGAGGTGTTCGTCACCGACCTCGACGGCGGCGGCGTGCTGCGGCTGACCTGGTGGGGCGACCCGACCACGCGCCTACTGGGCTGGGACGGCCCCGACGCCGTCGTCGCGTCGAGCGCGACCGGCCAGCCCGCCGCGCGCTACCGGTGGCCGTACCGCGTCCCGGCCGCGGGCGGCACGCCCGAACGGCTGCCGCTGGGCCCGGTCGGTGACCTCGCGCGGCGCCCGGAGGGCCCGACCGTGCTGCTGACGCCGACGCTGTCGCGCGAGATGGCGTGGCAGAAGCGCTACCGCGGCGGCACGACGGGCAAGCTCTGGTGGGACGCCGCGGGCTCCGGCGACTTCGTCCGGCTGGCCGCCGAGCTGGACGGCAACCTCGACGCGCCGATGCTCGTCGGCGACCGGATCGCCTTCCTGTCCGACCACGAGGGCTGGGGCAACGTCTACTCGCTCGGTCCCGACGGCACCGGCCTGCGCCGCCACACCGACCACGGCGCCGAGGGCAGCCCGGCGTTCTACGCGCGCCACGCCGCGACCGACGGCGAGCGGGTCGTCTACGAGTCCGCCGGCGAGCTGCGGCTCCTGCCCTCGCCGGCTCCCGACGCCGTCCCGGAGCGGATCGACGTCCGGCTGGGCGGCCCGCGGTCGGCGCGCGAGCCGTACCGCATCCGGACGGCCGACTGGCTGCGCGCCGTGGCGCCCGACCGGACCGGGCGCTCGTCGGTCGCGCTGGTCCGGGGGACCGTGCACCGGCTGACCCACCGCGACGGCCCGGCGCGCACGCTCTTCGCCCGCCCCGGCGCCCGCGCTCGGCTCGCCGGACCGCTCGGCGACGACCGCGCCGTCTGGGTCGACGACGCGCTGGGCGAGGACGCCGTCTGCGTCGCGCCGCTCGACCCGCGGGCCGAGGGCGCGGCCGCCGAGCAGCGCTTCGGCGCGGGCGAGCTGGGCCGGGTCCTGGAGCTGGAGGCGTCCCCCGACGGTTCCGCGATCGCGCTGACCACCCACGACGGCCGGCTGCTCGTCCTCGACCCGGCCACCGGCGACGTCCGCGAGCTGCTGCGCAGCACCGAGGGCGAGCCCGTCGACGTCACGTTCTCCCCGGACGGCGCGTGGCTGGCGTTCTGCGAGCCGCAGGGTTCCGGCCTGTCCCGGATCGTGCTGGCCGACCTCGCCGACGGCACGCTGGTCCCGGTGACCGACGGCCGGTTCACCGACGCGTCGCCGGCGTTCACCCTCGACGGCAAGCACCTCGCGTTCCTGTCGCGGCGCAGCTTCGACCCGGTCTACGACGAGCACGCGTTCGACCTGACGTTCCCGGCGTCGTGGCGGCCGTTCCTGGTGCCGCTGGCGGCGCGGACGCCCTCGCCGTTCGGCGCCAGCGCGGACGGGCGGCCCGTCACGGCGGAGGAGGAGGGACCCGAGGACCCGCCGGCGATCGACGACGGCGGCGACGGCGCGAGCCCGGCCGCGGGGGACGGGGCCGCCGACGGAGCCGACGGGGTGGTGGAAGAGGGCGCGGACGCTGCCGACGGGCCGGCTGTCGACGGGGCCGCGGGGGAGGGCGGCAAGCAGGTCGGGAAACCGCGCAAGGACGCACCGCCGGAGGTCGTCGTCGACGTCGAGGGCCTGGCCGCCCGCGTCGTCCCGATCCCGGTCGTCGAGGCCCGCTACAGCGGCATGTCCGCGGCGAAGGACTGCCTGCTGTGGGTCCGCTTCCCGATCGGCGGCGTGCTCGGCGACGGGCGGGCGGGCACCGACGCCAAAGCGCCCAAGCCGGTGCTGGAGCGGTTCGACCTCGCCCGGCGCAAGGTCGACGTCGTCGCCGACCCCGTCACGTCCTACGCGGTCAGCGGCGACGGCACCCGGCTCGTCGTGCGCGACGGGGACGCACTGCGCCTGCTGCGGTCGGACCGCTCGTCGTCGGGACCGCCGGAGGAGTCCGACGCGGGCGCCGACGAGTTCGAGATCGACACCAAGCGCATCGTCGTCACCGTCGACCCCTCCGCCGAGTGGCGCCAGATGTACGACGAGGCCGGGCGGCTCATGCGCGACCACTTCTGGGTCGCGGACATGGCCGGCGTCGACTGGGCGGGCGAGCTGGCCCGCTACCGCCCGCTCGTCGACGCCGTCGGGAGCCACGACGACCTCGTCGACCTGCTATGGGAGGTGCAGGGGGAGCTCGCGACCTCGCACGCCTACGTCATCGCCGGCCGTGGCGACACCCGGGGCCGGCCCGGCTTCCTCGGTGCGGACCTCGAGGCGGCCGCGGACGGGTGGCGCGTCGTCCGCGTCCTGCCGCCGGAGACGTCCGACCCGGCCGCGCGCAGCCCGCTGTCGAGCCCGGGCGTCGACGTGCGGGCCGGCGACGTGATCCTGGAGGTCGGCGGCCAGCCGGTCGAGGCGGCGCTCGGACCGGCGCCGCTGCTGGTCGGGCGGGCGGGGGAGCTGGTCGAGCTGACCGTGCGGACCGGGCCGGACCGCGACGGCGCCGGCGAGGTGCGCCGTGTCGCCGTGCGGCCGCTGGCGTCGGAGGAGGCGCTGCGCTACCAGGACTGGGTCGCGGGCCGGCGGGCCGCTGTGGTCGAGCGCTCCGGAGGGCGGCTGGGCTACCTGCACGTGCCGGACATGGCCGCGACCGGGTGGGCGCAGCTGCACCGGGACTTCGCGCGGGAGACCGCGCGCGACGGGCTGATCCTGGACGTGCGCGACAACGGCGGCGGGCACACGTCCGAGCTGGTGATCGAGAAGCTCGCGCGGAAGGTGATCGGCTGGGACACCGTGCGGCACCGGCCGGCCCGGTCGTACCCGCAGGACGCGCCGCGCGGGCCGATCGTGGCGGTGGCCGACGAGTTCGCCGGCTCCGACGGCGACATCGTCACGGCCGCGATCAAGCGGATGGGACTCGGGCCGGTCGTGGGCACCCGGACCTGGGGCGGCGTGATCGGCATCGACGGCCGGTACGGGTTGGTCGACGGCACGCGCGTGACGCAGCCGCGGTACTCGTTCTGGTTCGACGACCTGGGCTGGGGCGTCGAGAACCACGGCGTCGACCCGGACGTCGAGGTCGTCGTCACCCCGCAGGACTGGGTGGCCGGGCGGGACCCGCAGCTGGAGCGGGCCGTCGACCTCGCGCTCGAGGCGCTCGCGCAGCGCCCGGCAGCGCGCCCGCCCGACCCCGCGACGCGCCCGGACCGCACGCGTCCGGCCCTGCCGCCCCGGCCCTGATCCTGGTCCAGGCCCCGACTCGCGCTGGCTCAGGCCCCGACTCGCGCTGGCTCAGGCCCCGACTCGCGCTGGCTGGCCGACTGCGCCCCGACTCGCGCTGGCTCAGGCCCCGACTCGCGGGTGTGAGCGAGGTCACGTAGCTGATGCTACTGGCGAGTACGAAACGGTCCACCCGGCGGCTCTCCCTGGTATGCACCGCGAGCGACCAGAGGGGGAGGCATGATCCAGGCACGTGGACTCACCAAGCGGTACGGCTCGCGCACGGCCGTCGACGACCTGTCGTTCGACGTCCGTCCGGGAGCCGTCACGGGCTTCCTGGGGCCGAACGGCGCCGGCAAGTCGACGACGCTGCGCATGCTCGTCGGTCTCGACCGGCCCGACGCCGGCGAGGCGTGGCTCGACGCGCGCCGCTACGCGCAGCTGCGCGAGCCGCTGCGCGCCGTCGGGGCCCTGCTCGACGCGCGCTGGGTGCACCCCAACCGCTCCGCGCACGCGCACCTGCGCTGGCTCGCGCGGAGCAACCGCCTGCCGCTCTCGCGCGTCGACGAGACGCTCGAGCTGGTCGGGCTGACCGCCGTCGCCGGGCGCCGGGTCGGCGGCTACTCGCTGGGCATGTCCCAGCGGCTCGGCATCGCCGCGGCGATGCTCGGCGACCCGCCGATCCTGCTGCTGGACGAGCCGGTGAACGGGCTCGACCCGGAGGGCGTGCTGTGGATGCGGACGTTCCTGCAGAGCCTCGCCCGGCAGGGGCGCACGGTCCTCGTCTCGAGCCACCTGCTGTCGGAGATGGAGCACACGGCGTCCGAGCTGGTCGTCATCGGCCGCGGCCGGCTGATCGCCCAGGGCCCGCTCGCCTCGTTCAGCGGCGCCCCGACCGTCCACGTCCGCGGGCCGCGCATGGACGTCATGGCCGTCGTGCTGCAGCGGGCGGGCCTGCGGTTCGAGGGTGACCGCTCCGGCCTGCGCATCCCGGGCGTCACGACCGAGCGGATCGGGGACCTCGCCTGCGCGCACGGCGTCGTCCTGCACGAGCTGAGCCTCTCCCGCCCGTCGCTGGAGCAGGCGTTCTTCGCGGCGACCGAAGGGGTCGTCGACTACCGGACGGAGGTGGCGGCATGATCGCGTTGCTGGCCGCGGAGCGGATGAAGCTGACGTCCGTCCGCTCGCCGTGGTGGTGTGCAGGGGTGTCGCTGGCGCTGGTCGTCGGCCTGACGGCGGTCACGGCCGCCCTGGCGCCCGCCGGGGCCGACCTCGCGGCGATCGAGGCCTTCCCGCTCCTGCTGGCCTTGATGATCACGATGGTCTCTGCCGTCCTCGCGGCCACGACCGAGTACCGCTTCGGCACCGTGCGGACGACGCTGCTGGCCGTGCCGAACCGGACGGCCGCGCTGCTCGCCAAGACGGTGGTCGTCGCGGGGTTCGCGGGGCTGCTCGGGCTGGTGGCGTCGCTGCTCGGCCGCGTAACGGCGTGGGCGCTGCGGTCCGGGGGCATCGGACTGGGGACGGCCGACGGCTGGCGGTCCCTGCTGGCGCCGGGGCTGACCTTCGCGGTCGCGGCGGTCGCGGCGCTCGCCGTCGGCGTCCTCGTCCGCCACACGGCGGGTGCCCTGACGATCGTGCTGGCCTGGTACGTCGCGGAGCTGCCGATCTCGGCCATCCCGGTCGTGGGCCCGAAGGTGGCGGGCTGGCTGCCGTTCGTCAACCTCGACAACGTGGTGGTCACCGACCCGGCCATGCCGCTGGGCGCGTGGGGCTCGCTGGTGTACGTCCTCGCGATCGCGGTGGGGCTCGTCTGGGCGGCGCTGCTGGTGACCCAGTCGCGGGACGCCTGAGCGGGGCGCGGTCCGCGGGGCCCCGGCGGGCCTCCCCGGCCGTCGGGGAGGCCCGCCGCTCGGGCGCGGGTGACGCCGTCCCGCGACGTCCGGGTGGGGCTTCCCTGCCGGCGCGCCGTGGGTTGGGATGGGAGCGACCCACGAGGAGGGGCCCTCGGGACGAGGCGGGTGGACCGATGACCGTGGCCATGGACCGCAAGCCGACGGTGTTCATGAGCCATGCCCGCGCCGACGACGTCGACGGCCGGCTGACCTGGGTCCATGCGCAGCTCGAGCGACGGCTCGTGCGCCGGACCGGGCGGCGCGATCTGCGGATCTTCCGCGACACGCGCAACATCCCGGTCGGGGTGTCCTGGCGCGGTGAGATCGAGCACGCGTTGCGGGCCGCCGACGTCCTGCTCGTGTTCGTCACTCCGAGCCTGCTCGACAGCGATGTCGCGCGGCGGGAGGTGTCGGCGTTCGTCGAGCGCGAGCGCGCGCGACCGCGGCTGGAACGCATCGTCCTCGTCCGGTACGTCGGGACCGAGATGATGCGCGCGGCGGAGCGCCGCCGGGGCGAGGAGATCCTGCGGCTGCTGGCGGAGCGTGAGCACGTCGACTGGCGGCCGGTCGCCGAGGCGCCCCCCGACGCGCCTCAGCTGCGGCAGAAGCTGGACGAGCTGGCCGACCACGTCGCGCTGCGGCTGCTCGCGATCTCCGAGGCGGAGGCCGCCGGTGAGCGGGAACGGACACGGCTCCTCCCGCAGCGGCGGCGTCGCCGCCGGAGCTCCGCGATCGCGGTGGGCGCGGCGGCCGTCATCGCGGTGCTGGGGGTCCTCGGCGCCGTCGCGTTGCTGGCCTCCCGGCATCCGACGCCGGCCACCACGGCTGCGCCCCCGCCCGCCCCGACCACCGTCGCGGCGGCGTCGGCCCCGTCGGCCCCGTCGGCCCCGTCGTCCGTGCCTGGCTCGCCGGCCCCGTCGTCCGCGCCCGACGGCCGCCGCGAGCTCGACGCCGCGCTGGCGCGGGTGACCGCCGCCGGCATGCAGGTGCGCTCCGTCCGCGACAGCGAGCAGGGCACGGCCTGCCCCGTGCTGCCGGCCGGCGGCGTGCTGGACCGCTACGTGGCCGCCCACCGGCCGTGCGTCGCCGTCGACCGCGCCATGGTGGAGGTGACCGGCTCGCCGGCCGGCCCGGTCGAGGTCGCCGTGTCGTGGGTGCAGGCGCCCGACGCGGCTGCGGCCGAGGGACTCGACGCCTGCCTGCAGCGGGGCGGCACGGGGCGCCTCGCTGAGCTCGTCCCGTTCACCCGCGCCGAGCTGGCCCGGTCGCGCTGGTCCTCCCACCGCGACGGTGCGGTCCTCGTCGGGGCCGAGGGCGTCGCCCGGGTGGCGTCGGCCTCCGGCGACGCCGTGCAGTCGGTCGTCGACTCCGTCACCGGCGGGACCGCGGGCGATCCGCACGCGCCGTGCCGCCCGTGACGGCGGCGGGCGCGGCCGGCCCGCCGCCGCCGCGACCGCGCCGCGCGAACCCGGTCGGACCCCCGGCGTAGATTGGTTCCCGAGGCCCCGTCCGGGCACCAGGTCCCGGGTAGGGGTCTGTTCCGCGTGCGCTCCGACCTCCGACCGAGAGGTTCCCTGACCGTGGCCCAGCTCTCCGGCCTGCTCCGTTCCATCCTGTCCCAGCCCGACCTCGCCGCCGTGCTCGACGCGGCGCGCCTCCCCGCCTCCGCCGGCCGGCCCGCCGCGACCCCCGCCATGGCGGTCGAGGGCCCCTCGGCGCTGCGCCCGTTCCTTGCCGCCGGTCTCGCCGACGAGCGCACGGTCCTGGCCGTCACCGCGACCGACCGCGAGGCCGAGGACCTCGGCGTCGCGGCGGGCGAGCTGATGGGGCCCGACGCCGTCGCGGTCCTCCCCAGCTGGGAGACCCTGCCGCACGAGCGCCTCTCGCCCCGGCCGGACACGGTCGGGCGGCGCCTGGAGATCTTCCGCAGGCTCGGGGGAGGCGCGCCGCCGCGGCTGGTCGTCGCGGCCGCCCGCAGCCTGATCCAGCCGGTCGCCCCCGGTCTGGGGACGCTCGACCCGGTCCTGCTGCACGTCGGCGAGACCCACGACTTCGACGGACTGCTCGTGCGGCTCGTCGAGCTCGCCTACACCCGCGTCGAGATGGTCACCGCGCGCGGCGAGTTCGCCGTCCGCGGCGGCATCGTCGACGTCTTCCCGCCGACCGCGGAGCATCCCGTCCGCGTCGAGTTCTGGGGCGACGAGGTCAGCGAGCTGCGCGCGTTCAACGTCGCCGACCAGCGCTCGACCCACGCCGTCGCCGAGCTGTCGGCGCCCGGCTGCCGCGAGCTGCTGCTCACCGAGCCGGTCCGCGCCAGGGCCGCGGAGCTGGCCCGCACGCACGAGAACAACCCGCCGCTGCGCGAGCTCCTGGAGCACCTGGCGGAGGGCATCCCGAGCGAGGGCATGGAGTCGCTGGTCCCGGCGCTGGTCGCGGGGGAGCTGCAGCTGCTGACCGACCTGCTGCCGCCCGGGGCGCTCGTACTGGTCGCCGACCCCGAGCGCGTCCGCACGCGCAGCGCGGACCTCGTCCGGACGGGGCGGGAGTTCCTGGAAGCGTCGTGGTTCGCCGCGGCGAGCCTGCCGAGCCGCGCAGACGGCAGAGCGGGGACCGGGGGCGACGCCCCGATCGACGTCGGCGCCTCGGCGTACCGCGGCCTCGGCGAGGTCCTGGAGCACGCGACCGCCACCGGCCACCCGGTCGTGACGCTCAGCCCCCTGCTGTCCGGCCGCGACGACGTCCTCGCCCCCGCCGTCCACGAGATGGAGTCCTACCGCGGCGACACCGACCGGGCGCTCATCGACCTGCGCGCGCACGCCGTCACCGGGGGCGCGGCGGTCCTCCTCGTCGGCGGCCACGGCACCGCGCAGCGCAGCCTGGAACAGCTGCGGGAGGCCGACGTGCCGGCCACGCTCGTCGACTCCCTGGCGGAGGAGCCGGAGAAGGGCCTGGTCACGGTCGCCTGCGGGCGCCTGGTCGAGGGACTCACCGCGGGGCTGCTCGTCGTCGTCACCGAGGCCGACCTCACTGGCGACCGGACCGCGGCCACCGAGACCCGCAAGCTCGCGACGCGCCGGCGCAACGCCGTCGACCTCGTCAGCCTCAAGCCCGGCGACTACATCGTGCACGCCCAGCACGGGATCGGCCGGTTCGTCGAGATGCGCCAGCGCGAGGTCCAGGGCGCGACGCGCGAGTACCTGGTCGTCGAGTACGCCTCGTCCAAGCGGGGCCAGCCGCCGGACCGCCTGTTCGTCCCGTCCGACGCGCTCGACGAGATCTCCCGGTACGTCGGCGGCGAGGTTCCGACGCTCAACAAGCTCGGCGGCGCCGACTGGGCGAAGACCAAGGGCCGCGCGCGCAAGGCCGTCCGGCAGATCGCGGCGCAGCTCGTCCAGCTCTACGCCGCGCGCCAGGCCGCGCCCGGCCACGCGTTCGGCGCCGACACGCCATGGCAGCGCGAGCTGGAGGACGCCTTCCCCTACACCGAGACGCCCGACCAGCTCGCGGCGATCGAGGAGGTCAAGGCCGACATGCAGCGCCCGGTCCCGATGGACCGGGTGGTCTCCGGCGACGTCGGGTTCGGCAAGACCGAGATCGCGGTGCGGGCGGCGTTCAAGGCCGTGCAGGACGGCAAGCAGGTCGCCGTGCTCGTCCCGACGACGCTGCTCGCGACCCAGCACCTGGACACGTTCTCCGAGCGGATGCGCCCGTTCCCGGTCACGGTCAAGGGGCTGTCGCGGTTCACCGACGCGGCCGAGGCGCGCGCGACGATCGAGGGCCTGGCCGAGGGCACCGTCGACGTCGTCATCGGCACGCACCGGCTGCTGCAGGCCGGGGTCCGCTGGAAGGACCTCGGCCTGGTGATCGTCGACGAGGAGCAGCGCTTCGGCGTCGAGCACAAGGAGCACATCACGGCGCTGCGCACGCACGTCGACGTGCTGACCCTGTCGGCGACCCCGATCCCGCGCACGCTGGAGATGAGCCTGGCCGGCATCCGCGAGATGTCGACGATCACGACCCCGCCCGAGGACCGCCACCCGACGCTGACCTACGTCGGCAGCTACGACGACAAGCAGGTCGCCGCCGCCATCCGCCGCGAGCTGCTGCGGGACGGGCAGGTCTTCTACGTGCACAACCGGGTCTCGAGCATCGACCGGGCCGCGCGGAAGGTCCGCGAGCTGGTCCCCGAGGCGCGGGTCGCGGTCGCGCACGGGCAGATGAACGAGGACCTGCTGGAGCGGACCGTCGGCGGGTTCTGGCACCGCGAGCACGACGTGCTGGTCTGCACCACGATCGTCGAGAACGGCCTGGACATCTCCAACGCCAACACGCTGATCGTCGAGCGGTCCGACGCGCTGGGCCTCTCGCAGCTGCACCAGCTGCGCGGGCGGGTGGGGCGCGGGCGCGAGCGCGGGTACGCCTACTTCCTCTACCCGCCGGAGCACCCGCTGACCGAGATGGCGCACGACCGGCTCGCGACGATCGCGCAGCACTCCGAGCTGGGCGCGGGCACGGCCGTCGCGATGAAGGACCTGGAGATCCGCGGGGCGGGCAACATCCTGGGCGCCGAGCAGTCCGGGCACATCGCGGGCGTCGGGTTCGACCTCTACATCCGCCTCGTCGGCGAGGCCGTCGCCGCGTTCCGCCGGCAGGCCGGGTCGGAGGGCGTCGACGGGCTCGGAGAGGACGTCGACGAGTCGCTCGCCGAGGTCCGGGTCGACCTGCCGGTCGACGCGCACGTGCCGCACGACTACGTCGACGGCGAGCGGCTGCGGCTGGAGGTCTACCGCAAGATCGCGGCCGCGCCGGACGGCGCCGCGCTCGACGCGATCGTCGAGGAGCTGACCGACCGGTACGGCGACCCGCCGACGCCGGTGCGCAACCTGCTGGCGGTCGCGGCGTTCCGGCACGGGTGCCGCGCGTACGGCGTGACGGAGGTGGCGGTCGCGGGCAACGGCATCCGGGTGACACCGGTCGCGCTGCCCGACTCCGGCCAGCTGCGCCTGCAGCGGCTCTACCCGCGGTCGCAGTACAAGGCCGCCTCGCGGACGGTCGTCGCGCCGCGGCCGGTCGAGGGCGGCCGGATCGGGGGCGCGGCGCTGCGGGACACGGCGCTCCTGGACTGGGCGACGACGCTGCTGACCGACCTGCTCGGACCGCGCTAGGCCGTGTCCCGTGGATCAGCGACGCGGTATCCCGCCCAGGGCCGCTCGCTGCGTTGTCGGACGGCTCGAGTACGCCCGGTACGAGAGCCGCCCTCCGCCTTGCGAGCAGCCATCTGGATCACGATCCCGTCGCCCGTGATCCACGGGACACGGCCTAGCCCGGCGCCGGCGCGGCGCTGCCCGGCGCTGGCCCCCGGCACGCAACGAACGGCACTGTCGTTACATAGGTTCGAACGAAAGTGCCGTTCGTCGGGTCTGGGCTCCCTCGCCGAGCCTCTCGCCGCCGCCGTCACCGGCCGTGAGAGGGTGGCGGCGTGCAGAGCGGGATGAGGCGCGCCGCGGTCCGGCTCGGCGCTGCGGGCGCCGTGGTCGTCATGGGCGCGGTCGTGAGCGGGTGCGGGGGGCCGGTGCAGGCCGGGTCGGCCGCGATCGTGGGGGACACGTCGGTGCCCCTGAGCCTCGTCCAGGACCAGATCGCCGCCGCGCAGGCGGCCGTGCCCGCCGGCCAGCGCACGTCGGCCCAGGACGTCAGGTACGCGCGCTCGGTCGTCGCCGACGACGTCACCCGCGGACTGCTGGCGCGCCGCAGCGCCGCCGCGGGCGTCACCGTCAGCGACAAGGACGTCGACGACTTCATCCAGCAGCAGGGCGGCCTCACGCTCATCGAGCAGCAGACCGGGCTCACCGAGGCCGACATCCGCACCCAGGGGCGCAACCTCGTGACCGCGATCGAGCTGGGCCGCCGCCTCGCGCCGGGCCTGGTCGTCACGGCCGACGTCGTCCCCGCGGCGAACCGGGCGGACGCCGAGGCCAAGGCCCGCACCCTCGCCGCGGGCGGGTCCGCGGCCGACGCGCTGCTCTCCGGCCCGAACGCGCAGAAGGGCAAGCAGTTCACCGCGACCGACTACCCGCTGAACCCGAGCGCCCCCGGTGCCGCCCAGCGGACGGTGGTCTTCGGGACGTCGGTCGGCGAGACCGTCGCCTACCAGCCCGACCCGCAGCAGGGCGCGTGGAGCGTGTTCCGGGTGACGCAGCGGCGCACCGACGCCCCGGCGGCGCCGGGTGCCGCGGACAAGCTCGACCAGTCGACCCTGCTGCTGCTGGGGCAGCGCATGATCCAGCCGCTGGCCGACCAGCTCGGCGTGCGGATCAACCCGCGCTACGGGGTGTGGGACCCGATCGCGCTGAACGTCGTGCCCGCGGACCAGACCGCGGGCGTCGTGCTGCCCGCGGGCTGAGCGTGGCCGAGCGCGCGCCGCGCGTCGTCCGGCTGTCGCGGCGGTGGCCCGCCGCCGTCCCCGCCGAGGTCGTGCCCCTGCTGCGGGCGGCGTCGCAGGTCGTGGCGGACGCGTCGGTGCCCGGCGAGGTCGCCGCGGCGCTCGGGGCGACGCCGCTGGACGGGCCGGTGCCGGACGGCGCCGTGCTCGTCACCCTCGATGGCGACGGCGAGCCCGGACCCGCGGGGGCGGCGCTGGTGGACGCGGTCGCGGTGATGGACCGGCTCCGCTCGCCGGGGGGCTGCCCGTGGGACGCCGAGCAGACGCACGCCTCGCTGCTGCAGTACCTGGTCGAGGAGTGCTACGAGCTCTACGACGCCGTCGAGTCCGGGGATCCGGTCGCGATGCGCGAGGAGCTGGGTGACGTCCTGCTCCAGGTGCTGTTCCACGCGCGGATCGCGGCGGAGGAGCCGGCCGGGTTCGACATCGACGACGTGGCGGGCGACCTCGTCGCCAAGCTGGTCGGGCGGCACCCGCACGTGTTCGCCGGCTCCGAGCGGATCGACACCGCCGCGCGGCAGGAGCACCGGTGGGAGGAGCTCAAGCGGGAAGAGAAGGGCCGCGACTCCAGCGTGGACGGCGTGCCGACCGGGCAGCCGGCGGTCGCGCTGGCCGCCAAGCTGACGAGCCGGACCGCGCGGGCGGGCCTGCCGGCGGATCTGCTGCCCGGGGGGCCGGGGGTGGGGGAGCAGCTGTTCGCGCTGGCCGCGCGGGCGCGGCTGGCGGGCGTCGACCCGGAGGCGGAGCTGCGCGCGGCCGCGCTGCGGTTCGCCGGTCGGGTGCGGGCGGCGGAACGGAAGGCGGCCGGGTCCGGACAGGACGTCCACGCGCTCGACGCCGAGACGTGGCGCCGGCACTGGCCCCCGACCTGACGCGAGTCGGGGTCTGGGCCAGGCCGAGTCGCGCGCTGGGCCAGGCCGCGAGTCGGGGCCTGGGCCGCCGCGAGTCGGGGTCTGGGCCACGCCGCGTCGCGCGCTGGGCCACGCCGAGTCGCGCGCTGGCCAGGCCGCGAGTCGGGGTCTGAGGTCGCGCGAGTCGGGGTCTGAGACTTGCGAGTCGGGGTCTCGACCAGGTCGAGTCGGGCTGGGCCACTCCGTGGGTGGGGGTCTGAGACCCTCGAGTCGGCGCATCGACCGGGCGGAGTCGCGCGCCGGGCCGTCGTGCTCGGGTCGTCGCCGGTCCGGATCGCGTTCTGCGACCCCGGCGGCCGGGACCGTAGGCTCACCGTCATGTCCCGGTTCCTCGCCACGCTGCTGGACAACGCCTCCCGCTCCACCCGCGGCATGACGACAGGCGAGCCGAAGGAGCCGGTCCGCCGCACCTGGCCCCAGGTCCACGAGCGGGCCCTGCGCATCGCCGGCGCCCTCGCCGCCGGCGCTGACGGGCAGCCCGGTCTGGCTCCCGGCGCGTCCGTCGGCGTCCTCGCCGGCGAGCCGGTCGCGATCGCCCCGCTGGCCCAGGCCGTCTGGCTCTGCGGCGGGAGCGTGACGATGCTGCACCAGCCGACGGCCCGCACCGACATCGCCACCTGGGCCGAGGACACCGTCTCGATCCTGAAGATGATCGACGCGGCGCTGGTCGTCCTCGGCGCCCCGTTCGACGCGCTCGCTCCCGTCCTCGCCGAGCGCGGCATCCCGTTCCGCACGGTCGACGACCTCGACGGGGCGCCCGTCACCGCCGACGCGGACGTCGCCGGCGAGAACGACACCGCGCTGCTGCAGCTGACGAGCGGCTCCACGGCCGAGCCCAAGGCCGTCCGGATCACCCATGCCAACCTGTACGCCAACATCACGGCGATGGTCACGGTCTCGCACCTCGACTACGAGCGCGACGTCATGGTCTCGTGGCTACCGCTCTTCCACGACATGGGCATGGTCGGTTTCCTGACCGTGCCGATGACGGTCGGCCTGGAGCTGGTCACGGTCACGCCGCTCGACTTCCTGACCCGTCCCCTGCTGTGGGCCGAGCTGATCTCCCGCCATCACGGGACGGTCACCGCCGCGCCCAACTTCGCCTACGCGGTGCTCGGCCGCCAGCTCGCCCGCGCCGACGGACCGCTCGACCTGTCGTCCCTGCGCATCGCCCTGAACGGCGCCGAACCGGTCGACCCGGCCGCCGTCGCGGCCTTCACGGCCGCCGGAGCCCGCTTCGGGCTGCGGCCGGAGGCGGTGCTGTGCGCGTACGGCATGGCGGAAACGGCGCTCGGGGTGTCGTTCGCGCCCGTCGAGACCGGGCTGGCCGTCGACGAGATCGACGCCGCCGCGCTGGAGCAGGAGCGGCGGGCGGTCCCCGGAACCGGCCGGACGTTCCCCCGGCTCGGACCGCCGCTGCCGGGCATCGAGGTGCGCGTCGTCGACGAAGCCGGGACGCCCCGCGGCGAGCGCGAGGTCGGGATCCTGCAGTTGCGCGGGGAGTCGGTGACGCCCGGCTACCTGACCGCCGACGGTCCCGTGGCGGCACAGGACGCCGACGGCTGGCTCGACACCGGCGACGAGGGCTACCTGGTCGACGGGCAGGTCGTCGTCTGCGGCCGGCGCAAGGACGTGATCATCATGGGCGGCCGGAACATCTACCCGACCGACATCGAGCGGGCCGCGGCCGAGGCCCCCGACGTGCGCGCGGGCAACGTGGTCGCCGTGCGGCTGCCCGCCGGGCAGGGAAGGCACCGCGAGTCGTTCGCCGTCGTCGTCGAGTCCCGCCGGGCCGGTGACCCCGACGCCGAGCACGCGATCCGGGCCGACGTCACCCGCCACGTCGTCTCGGCGATCGGCGCCCGGCCGGGACAGGTCGTCGTGCTGGGGCCCGGTGGGCTGCCCAAGACGCCCTCGGGCAAGCTGCGGCGCGCCGCGACCGGGGACCTGCTCGCCGGAACGTGAGTGCGGCGCGCGGCGGCCGCGCGGCTCCGGGGCATCGCGGCCGGTCCTGTCGGTTGGCGCAGCCCGTGGCCACGTGAGCGGGACCGTCGCGCGGGGCCCGGTGCCGACCGAATCGCCCAGCTGCGATCGGGCGGTGTCGCGAGCAGGCGGGCGTCACCGTCGGGAGAGCACCGCATCCATGATCACGGAGCCCCGGGTTGTCCGAGCGCGGTCGGACGTCGGTGGATCAGCCGGACAGCGCGTGGAACCGGTTCTGGGTCGCCTCCAGCCCGTCCTGCAGCAGCGCCTCGGCCGCGTCGGCCGCGAGGTCGACGGCCAGGACGAGCTCCTTGCGCTCGGCCGCGGAGAACCGCTTGAGCACGAAGTCGGCCGGGTCCTGCCGGCCGGGCGGACGGCCGATGCCGAAGCGCACGCGCAGGTAGTCCTTCGTGCCGAGGGACTGGCTGACCGCGCGCAGGCCGTTGTGGCCGCCCTCGCCCCCGCCGCGTTTGAGCCGCACGACGCCGAAGGGCAGGTCGAGATCGTCGTGCACGACGACGAGCTCGGTCGGCTCGACGTGGAAGTAGCGGACCAGCCCGGCGACCGGCCCACCGGAGACGTTCATGTACGTGCGTGGCTTGGCCAGCACGACCTTGCGTCCGGCGAGCCGGCCCTCGAGCACGTCGGCATTCGAGCGGTGCTTGGCGAAGCGGCCGCCACCCGCGCGCTCGGCCAGCAGGTCGACGACGTGCTGGCCGATGTTGTGGCGGGTGTCGGCATAGTCGGGCCCGGGGTTGCCGAGCCCGACCACCAGGGCGGGGCCCGGCACGGCGGTCAGTCCTCGCTGCTCTCGGTCGAAGCGGCCTCGCTCGTCTGCGGGGCCTCCTCGACGACGCCGGCGCCCGCGGTGTCGACCTCGGCCTCGAGCGCGGCCTCGCTCGGCGCGGTGACGACGTTGACGATGAGCTGCTCGGCGTCACCGCGCAGCGTCGTGTTGGCCGGCAGGGTGATCGAGCCGGCGAGGATCTGCGTGCCGATCTCCGCGTCCTCGACCGAGACCTCGATCTGCTCCGGGATGGACGAGACGTCCGCCTCGACCTCCAGCGTGTTCAGTTCCTGGGTGACCAGCGAGCCGGGGGCCGCGTCGCCGGTGACGACGATCTGGACCTCGACGACGACCTTCTCGCCGCGGCGGATGACGAGCAGGTCGACGTGCTCGATGTAGGGCCGGATGGGGTGGTGCACGACCGTCTTGGTCAGCGCGAGCTGCGGGGTGCCGCCGATGTCCAGGGTGAGGACGGCGTTGCGGCCCTGCTCGCGGACGACGCGCTTGAACTCCAGCTCGGGCAGGGCCAGGTGCTGCGGGTCGGTGCCGTGCCCGTACAGGACGGCGGGGATCTTGCCGGCGCGCCGGGCGCGGCGGGCGGCGCCCTTGCCGAACTCGGTGCGCGTCTCGGCGGCGATGCGGGCCTCGGCCACGGTGGTACTCCTCATCACTCGTCACGGGGCGCGGCGAGTGACCGGCGGGCCGGCCGCGTCGATGACGGCGGACGCAGGACGCCCACCCTCGCCGCGAAACTGACACCCAGGGTACGCGGTGGGCCGGTCTCCTCCGCGAGTCGGGGTCTGGGCCGGGCCGAGTCGCGGCCTGGACCAGACCCGCGCGACCTCGGCACGACCGGAGCGCGACTCGCGCGGGCCGAGCATCCCGACTCGGTCTGTCGAGAGCCCGACTCGGGCTGGCCCAGACCCCGACTCGCGGTCTGGTCGAGAGCCCGACTCGGGCTGGCTCAGACCCCGACTCGCGGTCTGGTCGAGAGCCCGACTCGCGCTGGCTCAGACCCCGACTCGCGTCAGGCGTTGCCGTCGAACAGGCTCGTCACCGAGCCGTCGTCGAAGACCTGGCGGATCGCCTCCGCCAGCAGCGGCGCGATCGACAGCACGCTCATCCCGGGGAACCGCTTGTCGTCCGGGATCGGCAGCGTGTCGGTGAAGATCACCTCGCGGGCGCCGCAGTTCGCGAGCCGCTCGGTCGCCGGCCCCGACAGCACCGCGTGCGTCGCCGCCACGACGACGTCCTTCGCGCCCTGGGCCAGCAGCGCCTGGACGGCGTTGGCCACCGTCCCGCCCGTGTCGATCATGTCGTCGATCACCACGCACAGCCGGCCGTGGATCTCACCGACCACCCGGTTCGCGACCGCCTCGTTGGGCCGGCGCGGGTCGCGGGTCTTGTGGATGAACGCCAACGGCGTGCCGCCCAGCGCCTCCGCCCACCGCTCGGCGAGCCGGACCCGGCCCGAGTCCGGCGAGACGACGGCGAGGGGCTGCCCCGCGTACGTCCGCCGGATGTGCTCGGCCAGCACCGGCAGGGCGAACAGGTGGTCCACCGGCCCGTCGAAGAAGCCCTGGATCTGCGCGGTGTGCAGGTCGACCGTCATGATCCGGTCGGCGCCCGCGACGGTGAACATGTCGGCGATCAGCCGGGCCGAGATCGGCTCCCGGCCGCGGTGCTTCTTGTCCTGCCTCGCGTACCCCCAGAACGGCATCACCACGGTGATGCGCTTGGCCGACGCGCGTTTCAGCGCGTCCACCATGATCAGCTGCTCCATGATCTGGTCGTTGATCGGCGCCGAGTGGCTCTGCAGCACGAACGCGTCGCAGCCGCGCACCGACTCCTCGAACCGGACGAAGATCTCCCCGTTCGCGAACGAGTACGCCGACTGCGGCGTGATCGTCACGTCCAGGGCCTTGGCGACCTGCTCGGCCAGCTCCGGATGGGCCCGCCCGGAGAAGAGCATGAGGCTCTTCTTCGGCGTGGCCGACATCGCGCTCACAGGTCACTCACGGCGTCCGTCGCCTCCACGGTCGTGGCCGCCCGGGCGGCGTGCGCCGCCGGGGTGTCCGGGCGGTTCTGCTCGACCCAGCCCTCGAAGGTCCGCTGCGGGCCGCCGGACACCGCCAACGCACCAGGTGGGACGTCCTGGCGCAGCACCGTGCCCGCGCCCGTGTACGCGCCGTCCCCGACCCGGACCGGCGCGATGAACCGGGTGCCCGAACCGGTCCGCACGTGCGAGCCGATCGTCGTGCGGTGCTTGCGGACACCGTCGTAGTTGACGAACGTCGACGACGCGCCGATGTTGCTGTGCTCGCCGATCGTCGCGTCGCCGACGTAGGTCAGGTGCGGGACCTTGCTGCCCGTGCCGATCGCCGCGTTCTTGGCCTCGACGAACGCGCCCAGCTTGCCGTCCGCGCCGAGGTCGACCCCGGGTCGCAGGTAGGTGAACGGCCCGACGCTCGCCCCCGGCCCGATCACCGAGTCGCGCCCGTGCGAGCGGACGACAGTCGCGCCCGGGCCGACCTCGCACGCGGCCAGCGTCGTGTCCGGGCCGATCTCGGCACCTCCGCGCACGACCGTGGGCCCGTGCAGCTGCGTGCCCGGATGCAGGACGACGTCGGGCTCCAGGACGACCTGCACGTCGACCCAGGTCGTCGCGGGGTCGACCACGGTGACGCCCGCGTACATCCAGCCCGTCAGCAGGCGCCGGTTGAGCTCGGCGCGGACCTCGGCGAGCTGCACCCGGTCGTTGACCCCGCGCACCTCCCACGCGTCGGCGCAGGCGATCCCGAGCACCGACCGCCCGTCCGCGCGCGCGATCCCGACGAGGTCGGTGAGGTAGAGCTCGCCCTGGGTGTTGGCGTTGGAGAGGCGCCCGAGCGCCCCGGCCAGGAACGCCCCGTCGAAGGCGTAGACCCCGGAGTTGACCTCCGTGACGGCCCGCTCCCCGGCCGTCGCGTCCGCCTGCTCGACGATCCGCGCGACGGTCCCGTCGGTCCCGCGCAGCACGCGGCCGTAGCCGGTGGGGTCGGGCAGCTCCGTCGTGAGGAACGAGACGGCCGCGCCCGCCGCCGCGTGCTGCGCCAGCAGCGCCGCGAGCGTCGCGGGCGTGAGCAGCGGGACGTCGCCGTAGGTGACGAGCACCGGCCCGGCGATCCCGGACGGCAGGGCGGCAAGCCCGTGCGCGACGGCGTCGCCGGTGCCCCGCCGCCGCTCCTGCACGGCGGTGAGCAGCGGCCGCGCCAGCTCGTCACCGAGGTCGGCGAGCGCGCCGCTCACCTGCTCGGACCCGTGCCCGACGACGACGGCCAGGTGCTCGGGCTCGAGCGCGGCCACCGCGTGCACCGCGTGGGCGAGCAGGCTGCGCCCGGCGATCGGGTGCAGGACCTTGGGGAGCGCGGAGCGCATCCGGGTGCCCTCGCCCGCGGCGAGCACGAGCGCGGCGGCCGGCCGCGGCCCGGGGCGGTCGGTCATGGACCCCACTCCTGGTTGGTCGGCGCTTGTTCCGGAGCATCGTAACGGTGACGCCGGCGGCCGGCCGGGCCTACCGGTTCAGCCACGGGTGGCCGGAAACGCTGGGCCGACCGGGCGGCGCGCCGAGCGGTCGGCTCACTCGACCGGAGGAAGGCTGCGGCGGAGCGTGACCACTCGCCGTCGATGTGACGCCGGTTGCCTCATCGGGTACGAGTGGGGGACCGAATCGACGCATCCCGACGTTCTCGGTGTACCAGGATGCGCGCCGACCCGCAGGAGGAGTCATGCCCACTCGTACCGCCCGCACCGCCTGGAACGGCAGCCTCGAGCAGGGGGCCGGCCAGGTCGAGCTGTCCAGCAGCGGGGTCGGCACCTACGACGTCAGCTTCCCCAAGCGTGCCGCCGAGGACGCCGACGGCACCACCAGCCCGGAGGAGCTCATCGCGGCGGCACACTCGGCGTGCTACGCCATGCAGCTCTCGGCGTTCGTCGCGGAGGCCGGCGGCACGCCGCAGTCGCTGGACGTCACGGCGAAGGTGACCCTCGGGCCGGACAAGGAACAGGGCGGGTTCGCGATCAGCGGCATCGCGCTCACCGTGCGCGGTGAGGTCGAGGGGCTGGACGAGGCGGGTTTCCTGGCCGCTGCCGAGAAGGCGAAGGCCGGCTGCCCGGTCAGCAAGGCGCTCGCCGGCACGACGATCACGCTGGACGCCGGCCTCGAGTAGGCCGGCCCTCGGAGGGAACCACGGGAGGGAAGATCACGATGTGTACGGGCAACGGGCGGCCGCCCGAGCCGCCGCAGCCGAAGCCCAACGGGCGCTGACGCCGCGGAGCCAGACAGCGCCGCCCAGGTGGCGCGCGGACACGACGGGGCGGGACCGGCAACGGTCCCGCCCCGTCCGCGTCGTCATCAGATCGCGGTCAGGTCGTCGCCGGAGCTGATGCCGAGCAGGACGTACGGCACCGGACGGTCCTCACCGCCGGAACGCCATCTCCTCCAGGCGGGTCTGGACGGTCCGGCCGCTCTGCCAGGAGTTGGCGCCCGCGACCACCTCGGGCGTCGGGATGTCGGCCCGGTTCTGCCGCCTCCACGGCGTGGAGACGCCGAGCCTGCGGTCGCGGTCGTGGATCTGCGCCTCGTCGGCCTGCCCGTCCTCGGTGAAGGCCATCATGAGCTGGGGGATCCCGTACGGGAAGTCGTCACGGTCGTACTGCCAGGTGTGGAACGTCTTCCCGTACGTCGTCACCAGGTCCTCGAAGTAGGCGTGCTCGGCCAGCTCCGGGACGCCCGGTGCGACGAGGACGCCGGACTTGACCTCGTAGTGGTGGCTGTGCCACAGCCGCTTCTCGTCGTCGGGCAGGCTGCGGAAGCGCTCCTCGGTGACGATGTACTCGATGCCGATCAGGCGGGCGTCCGAGCTGTTGCTGTCGAAGATCACGCACTGGTGCAGGTCGGGTCGCAGGTGGATGCAGAAGTGCGTCGCCTCGACCTGCCGACCCATCTCGTCGGCGTACAGGTGGAAGCCGTTGAGGTAGGTGCTCATGGCGTCGAGCGGGTACATCTGCTGCATGACGCCGGCCGCGGCGTCGAGCGCGCGGTGCTTGAACGGGTGTCCCGTGCCGACCGTGGCCGTCGTGGCCGCCTTGCGCCCGACCAGGACGCCTGCGGCTGCCGCAGCCGCGGCGGCGAGGCCGACGCCGGCGGGCCCGAGGAGCCCGCGGCCGGAGCGGCGCGAG
This sequence comes from uncultured Actinomycetota bacterium, assembly GCA_963728105.1. Classification (GTDB taxonomy): domain Bacteria; phylum Actinomycetota; class Actinomycetes; order Mycobacteriales; family Pseudonocardiaceae; genus Pseudonocardia. Next base: position 154,564 of record CAVSJZ010000047.1, read on the forward strand.
CGGGACGTGCGGTGTGGGGATGCCATGCGCGCGGACTACCCGCCTCCGGACCGGCGAACCGCCGCGACCGCCGCCCGCGCCCGAATGCCGGCTGACGCTGTCACCGCGATCGGTTGCTCCGCCGCCAGGATTCGAACCTGGACCATCAGAACCAAAATCTGAGGTGCTGCCATTACACCACGGCGGATCGCGGCCCATCCTGACACGCACCGTCGTCGCCCCCCGACCGGGTGGATCCGTGCGACACTCTCCGCCGTGCCCGGACCGGATCACGCCCCACGCACGATGCCGTGCTGAGCCTGCTCCCCGAGCGGCTCGACCGCATCCAGCTGCTCGGCGCCCACTGCGACGACATCGCGATCGGTGCCGGGGGCTCGCTGCTGGAGCTGTGCCGGGCCCATCCCGGTGTGTCGGTATCCGCACTCGTGCTGACCGGCGGCGGGTCCCTGCGCGAGGAGGAGGAGCGGGCCGCGCTCGCGGCGTTCTGCCCGGGCGCGCAGCTGGAGGTCGGCGTGCTCGACCTGCCCGACGGGCGCGTCCCCAGCCGCTGGGAGCGGGCCAAGGGCGTCCTGGAGGAGCTGCGCGGCCACGGCGAGCCCGACCTCATCCTCGCGCCGTCGGTCCACGACGCCCACCAGGACCACCGGACGCTCGCGAAGCTCGTGCCGACCGTCTTCCGCGACCACCTCACGCTCGGGTACGAGATCCTCAAGTGGGAGAGCGACCTCGCGCAGCCGACCGTCTACCTCCCTCTCGCCGAGCCCGTGCTGCGGGAGAAGGTGGCGAAGCTGCGCGAGCACTACGGCAGCCAGCGCGACCGCACCTGGTTCGACGCCGAGACGTTCAGCGGCCTGGCCCGCATCCGCGGCGTGCAGTGCCACGCCCGGTACGCCGAGGCGTTCCACGCGAGCAAGCTCGTCCTCGGCGTGGCCCCGCTGCCGAGCCTCGACCCGACCGACTGACGGCGCGTGTCGCTAGAAGATCGAGTAACGTGTCGGACACGGTGCGCGACCTCAGGTGATCGTCCACGGAGGACGGTGGCGAGGAGGTCGAGCGTGGGCAGGTCGACGGGTTTCCGGATCGGCGTGACCTTCCGCGAGGCGGACGAGGCGCACGTGCAGGTGATCGGTCCGGTCCGCCGCGAGGAGGCGTCCCGCGTCGTCACGCTGGTCAGGGCGCTCCTGGAGGCCGGCGCGCGGCAGCTGGTCGTCGACCTGGCCGGCGCGGAGAGCTGCGACCCAGCGCTGACGGTCTACCTCGACCGGGAGCGGCGGCGCGTCGGCGCCCAGGGCGGGTGGCTGGTCGTCGACGGGTCGCCGGCGACGATGCGCCACGACACGTCCACGCTCGTCGACGCCTTCCGGATCTACCGGCATGTCCGCGGCGGCCGGCCGACGCTCCAGCTCGTCCGCTGATCAGCCGCCGCACCGCGCGAGCTCGGCCGCCATCGCGGCGCGCCCGAGCTCCGACGCCCGACGCACCCGTCCGACGTCGGTCGTCAGGCCACGCACGCCGGCGTCGGCGAGCGGCGCCACCGCGTGGACGTGCCGGCCCGCCCGGCCCGGGTGCGCCGCGTCGGACAGGACGGCCAGCACCGGACCCAGCCGCGGTCCCTCCTGCGCGAGCGCGCCGAGCCCCGGCGCCACCCGGTCGAGCGCGCGGGCCCACCGGGTGGTGACCGCGGCCGTCCCGACCCGCCGCAGCTCCGGGACGGTTCGCGTGAGCAGCGCGAGGACGTGCGTCGCGCCGTCCGCGAGCGCCCGCAGGACCGGGAGCGGGTCGCTGACCGAGCCGTCGACGAAGCGTCGGCCGTGCAGGGCGACGGGCGGGCCCGCGAGCACCGGGATCGCCGCGGTGGCACGCATGGCCACCTTCCACTCCGCCGGCGTGCCCGGCGCGAGGACGTGCGGCGTGAGGTCGTCGGCCGCCGTCGCGACGACGTGCAGCGGCGCGCCCGGCAGCCGCTCCCACGGCATCGGCTTCGAGGAGACCATGACGTCGCCGAGCAGGTGGTCCAGCGACACCATCGGCCGCCGCGTCCCGAGCCGCCGCGGGTCGACGAACGCGCGGCACGCCATGTCCTCGTGGAAGATCAGCGAGGCGCCCCGGCCGTCGCCGAGCAGCAGCGCCGCCGCCACGTACGCGCCCGCCGAGCTGCCGTAGTACGCGTCGGCCCAGCCGTCGAGGCCCGCGTCCGACAGCGCACGGGCCATCCCGCCCGCGTAGGCCCCGCGCATCCCGCCGCCGCTGACGACGACCGCGATGCGGTGGCCGTCGTCGCGCGACCCGCTGTCCCGGCGCCGCAGCAGCGCCCGCAGCACGGCGTCGTCACCCGGGAGGTGGGGGCCCGGGAGCCCGGGTCGTGCGCGGGGACCGGTGTCGGGGCACCGGTCCCCGCGCACGAGATCAGGATCGGCGCGCACGCGACCAGTCTTACGCGAACGGCGTCGCCGGCCGCGACGCGACCCTCAGCGGGCCAGGGTGATCCCCGCGACCGCGAGCACCGCGAGCAGCCCGAGGAAGCAGGCGACCAGGCCCGCGACGTGCCGCAGGAGGCCGGCGTCCGCCGCGGGCGGGGACCCGGGTACCTGCGTCCGGTACACGTCGGACAGCCAGTGGGCCGCCGGGCAGGTGCGCACGCTCATGCCGGCTCGTCGCCGGACCGGCCCCCGGCGTTAGTGATCCCGGGCACGGTTCAGGCGATCGCGACCGAGGTGAAGCCCGGTAGTGTCGTGATCGTGACCGCCCTGAAGCTGGACGCCGACCCGGCCGAGGTCGGACTCGACGCGGGGCGCCTGCGGCGCCTCGACGACGCGCTGGGTCGTTACGTCGACGACGGGCTGCTCCCCGGGTGGACGGTCGCGGTCACGCGCCGCGGGCGCGTCGCGCACCTGAGCCACTACGGCCTGGCCGACATCGACGCCGCCCGGCCGGTCGGCGACGACACGATCTGGCGCATCTACTCCATGACGAAGCCGATCACGTCGGTCGCGGCGATGCTGCTCTACGAGCGCGGCCTGCTCGAGCTGACCGACCCGGTCGCCCGCTTCCTCCCCGAGTTCGCCGACCAGCGCGTCTACGTCGGCGGCTCGGCGGCCGCGCCCGGCACGCGGCCCGCCGCGGAGGTGATGCGCGTCTGGCACCTGCTCACGCACACCGCCGGGCTCACCTACGGCTTCCACCACGCCCACGCCGTCGACGAGATGTACCGGGCCAGCGGCCACGAGTTCGGGCCACCGGCCGGCACCGACCTCGCCGCAGCGTGCGCGACCTGGGCGGAGCTGCCGCTGCTGTTCGACCCCGGCGCCGAGTGGAACTACTCGGTCGCGACGGACGTTCTCGGTCGTGTGGTCGAGGTCGTCTCCGGGCGCCCGCTGGACGCCTTCCTCTCCGAGGAGATCCTGGGTCCGCTCGGCATGGTCGACACCGGGTTCAGCGTGCCGGAGTCCGAGCTGGGCCGGCTCGCGGAGCTCTACGTGCCGACCCCGGCCGGCGGGCTGCGGCCGCACTCCCGGATGGGTGACGTCGTGCGTACCCCGCCCGTCTACCTGTCCGGCGGCGGCGGGCTGGTCTCGACGGCGGCCGACTACCACCGCTTCACGCAGATGCTGTCGAACGGCGGCGAGCTCGACGGGGTGCGGCTGCTCGGTCCGCGCACGGTCGGGTTCATGACCCGCAACCACCTGCCGGGCGGCGCCGACCTGGACGCGTTCGGCCGCCCGCTCTACGCGGAGTCCGAGTTCCGCGGCATCGGCTTCGGGCTGGGCTTCTCCGTCGTGCTGGACCCGGTCCCCGGCAAGCGCCTGTCGAGCGCGGGCGAGTTCGCGTGGGGCGGCCTGGCCCGCACCGCCTTCTACGTCGACCCCGTCGAGGAGGTCACCGTGCTGTTCTTCACCCAGGTGCTGCCGGGCGGTGAGGTACTGCCGCTGCGCCCGCAGCTGCGCACCATGGTCGCCGCGGCGCTGGTGGACTGATGCCCACCGCCGTCGCGTTCTTCGTCCGCGTCGCGGTGGTCGCGGTCGCGCTGTGGGTGGCGACCCTGTTCGTGCCCGGCATCGACGAGAGCGCCGGGACCACCAGCACCCGGGTCGTCACCCTCATCGGTGTCGCGCTGATCTTCGGGTTGGTCAACGCCACCCTCAAGCCCCTGATCAAGACGCTGGGCTGCGCGTTCTACGTCCTGACGCTCGGCCTGATCGGCCTGGTCGTCAACGCGCTGTTGTTCCTGTTCGTCGGCTGGCTGGCGAGGGGGCTGGGGCTGCCGTTCACGGTCGCGGGGTTCTGGCCGGCGTTCTGGGGCGCGATCGTCGTGGCGGTCGTGAGCTGGGCGCTGCACATCCTCATTCCCGACCGCATCGACGAGCCCCGCCGCTACGACCGCTACGACGACCGCTACCGGTACTGAGCGGGCACGGTCCCTGGCGACGCCCGGTCAGACGGGCCAGGTCTCGCGGCGCCACCCGGCGTCCCAGAACATCCACTCGTACCGGCTCGTCGTCGCGAAGTGCTCGCGCACGCGGGCCAGCTCGCCCGGCGCGAGTCCGGCGCCGACGCGGTCGGTGACGGCGAGCACGGCGTCGACCACGGCCTGGAACTCGTCCCCGCCGTACATCGCGATCCAGCGCGCGTAGAGCGGGTCGGGCGAGCCGGCGGCCACCAGCTCGGCGCCGACCCTTGCGTAGATCCAGTAGCAGGGCAGGACCGCCCCGACCGCCTCGGCGAACGAGCCGGAAAGGACCGTCGCCATGAGGTAGCTGACGTACGCCCGGGTCGTCGGGGCGACCGGCTCCGCGGCGGCGGCCGCGACCGTGGTGCCCAGGTCGGCCAGGAGCGCAGCGTGCAGGTCGCGCTCGGCCGCGATCGCCCCGGCCGCGTGCTCGGCGAACATGACGCAGGTGTCCTCGTCGGGCGAACGCGCCGCGCACGCAGCGAGCGCGCGGGCGTATCCGCGCAGGTAGTGGGCGTCCTGGACGATGTAGTGGCGGAAGCTGTCCCGGGGCAGCGACCCGTCGGCCAGCCCGGCGAGGAACGGGTGGGCGAGGATCGCCGCGTAGGTGTCCGCCGCGTCGGACCACAGGACGTCACGGGTCGCCATGAGCGCCACCGTAGCCAGGAAAACACGGAGTGTTCGCAGTATGCGTTAGTTCGGTCACTCTTCGGGTACGATTGGCATGGTCGACCCCTCCGTTCGGTCAGGATGGGGGGCGACCCCGGGTTGGCGACTCAGCGCTGAGAGCGCGCCGGATGGCCTCATACCGCGGAGGTGCGTCGAGATGTCTCCCGTCCCCATGGACCACCACGAGAAGATGCGGCTGCGCGCCGCCGCCTTCCGGGCCACCCGGCTCTATCCCGGACCGGTCGGCGAGGTCCTCTCCCGCGAGCTGCTCACGTGGGAGGAGTTCGGCTACCGCCTCGGGGGCAGCCAGCTCGTGATGCGGCTGGTCGACCACGTGCTCAAGACACCGTTCGGGCAGGCCGACGCCGCGTAGCCCGGTCCGGCGGGTCTCCGCCGGCCCGTCGCTCAGCGGTCGAACGTCACCGTCAGGCTGGACCGCACGTCGTCGGCCGGCCCCGGGAGCGCGCTGCCGATCATCAGGCCGAGCACGACGATGGCCACCAGCGTGACGAAGGCGCCCGCCCGGTCGGCGAGGTCGGCCAGGCGCGTGCGGCGGCGCGTCCGGCCGTGGTCGGCCGCGGGCCGATGGGGGCCGCTCATGCTGCTCACCAGTCCTCGGCCGGGGTGCCGGCCGCCGGTCGGCGGTCGGTCGCGGGCCACCGCGCGTCGAGCCGGTGATCCGTCCATCCGTGCAGTCGTGCCGTGGCCGCGCAGCGTTAACGCCTGACGCCCGACCGTGAGCGTCGGCGCTCAGCGCAGGGCGACGGGCAGCTCCTTGATGCCGTTGATGAACATCGACTGCAGCCGCCGGGGCGGTGCCGTCGCCCGGATGTGCGGCGCCCGGGTGAGCAGCTCGCGGAACATGACGGTCATCTCGCGGCGCGCGAGGTGCGCTCCCAGGCAGAAGTGCGGGCCCGGGCCCCCGAAGCCGACGTGGTGGTTCGGGGTGCGCCGCACGTCGAACGCGTCCGGGTCGGGGAAGTGTGCCGGGTCGCGGTCGGCCGCCCAGTAGAACAGCGCGACCTTGTCCCCGGCGCGCATGTCCTGGCCGCCGAGCCGGGCGTCGGTCGCGAGCGTGCGCCGCATGAAGATCACCGGCGAGGCCCACCGGACGATCTCCTCGATCGCGGTCGGGGTGACGCCGTCGAGGTCGTCGAGCCAGATCCGGCGCTGCCGCGGATGCTCGGTCAGCAGGTGCAGGCCCCAGGTGATCGCGTTGCGGGTCGTCTCGTTGCCCGCGACGACGAGCAGGATGAAGAAGCTCGCCAGCTCGTCGGTCGTGAGCCGCTCGCCGTCGATCTGCGCGTTGACCAGCGCGGACGTGACGTCGTCCGTGGGGTGCTGCTCGCGGTGGCGGCCCAGGTCGCGCATCAGCTCGGCCAGCTCGTTGCCGGCCTGCAGGACGGCCAGCACGACGTTGCCGGAGTCCGGCACGAACTCGGGGTCGCTCGCCCCCAGGATCACGTTGGTCGTCGCCAGTACGAAGTCGTACTGGCTCTCCGGCACGCCCATGAGGTCGCAGACGATCTTCAGCGGCAGCCGGGCGGAGATCTGGGACACCGCGTCGACCTCGCCGGCGGCCAGCGCGTCGTCGACGATCCGGGCGGCCGTGCGCGCCACCTCGTCCGACAGCGCGGCGAGCCGCTTGGGGGTGAAGCCGCGGGAGACGATGCGCCGCAGCCGCCCGTGGCGCGGGTCGTCGAGGTTGATCATCGAGCCGAAGAACTCGTTGAACTCGGGCGGCAGGTCGGCGATGTTGGTGGTGCCGGAGCCCGAGGTGAAGATGTGCGGGGTCCGGCTGGCCTCGACGACGTCGTCGAAGCGGGTGAGCGCCCAGAAGCCGGGGCCGGGCGGGATCGGCCCGAACACCGGCTCGGGGAAGAACGGGACCGGCTCGTGCTCGCGCAGCCAGGCGAACGCCGCCGCCCGTTCCGCGATGGGCGCCGTCCAGAAGTGCTCGATGTCCGAGATGTCCGGACGGTCGGTGGCTGCGGTCATCGATGACCCTCCCTTGCGCTCTGCCGTGCTCACCCTGCTCGACGGCGGCCGCGGGGCTCAAGGGTCCGGCCGGGCCGAGCAGGGTCCGCGCGGGCCCCGCTCAGGTCGGTACGCGCGGCGCGAGCAGTCCGCGGGCGTAGGCCTGGCTGACGGCCTCGGTGCGGCTCCCGGCGCCCAGCTTGGCCATGACGCGCGACAGGTGCACGCTGACCGTCTTCTCGCTGATGTAGAGCTCGGCGCCGATCTGCCGGTTGGTGAGCCCGTCGGCCACGAGCTCCAGCACCGACCGCTCGCGCGGGGTCAGCGCGTCGGGGGACTCGACCCGCGGGGCGGGGCCCTCATCGAGGCGCACGCCGGCCCGCACGGCCATCGCCCGGACCGCGGCGGCCAGCGGCTCGGCGCCCAGCTGGTCGGCGGTCTCGGCCGCGGCGCGCAGGTCGGCGACCACGTCGGTGTGCGCCGAACCCGTGGCCAGCAGCGCCTCGGTGCGCCGCAACAGCGCGTACGCCCTCCGGTAGCCGACGCGGCCCGGCCGCTCGTAGTCGAACGCCGCGGCGGTGCGCGCCCAGGCGTCCGGGTCGGGTCCGGTGAGGCGGGTCAGCTCGGCCCGCGCCCGGCACAGCCACGCCCAGCCCTCCGGGCCCAGCTCGGCCGCCCGCGGATCGCCGCGGACGGCGGTCTCCTCCGCGCGGGCGGCGAGGGCCCGGGCGGCGGCGACGGCCTCCGCGCGGTCGCCGGCCGGGCCGGTCGCGGCGCGCTCGGCGTGCGCGGCGATGCCGAGCGCGCAGAGCATGATCCCACCCAGCTGGTAGGGGACGAGCTCGTCGAGGCGGTCGAGCGCGTCGCCCGCCCGCCGCGCGGCGTCCTGCGGGTCGCCCCGCCACAGCGCGGCCTCGGCGCCCGCCTGGCCCAGCAGCATGACGACCTGCTCGTCGGCCGGGTGCGAGTCGCGCAGCTCCGTGGCCCGCCGCGCGGCCCGGTCGAGGCGGCCGCGCCCGACCGCGGTGAGCAGGCTCGCGGCGGCCAGGCGGCTGGCGACGGTGGCGGACACGGCCTCACCGGCGATCTCCGCGCTCGCCTCGGCGGCGTCCCACTCGCCGCGCATGAACTGCGTGATGACGTGGGCCACCCGGATGTCGAGGCCGTAGCCGCTCCAGGTGAGGCCGGTCTCGCCCGCGCGGGCCTCGCCCCGGGCGAACTCCGCGCCCGCCTCGGCCAGCCGGCCCTCGTCGAGCAGCGACATCCCGATGTTGTAGTGCGCCCGCAGCTCCACGCCAAGGTTCCCGGACCGCCGCGCCAGCGGCTGTGCCTGCGCCCACCGCTCCCGGGCCAGCGCCGGTGCGCCCGCCCGCTCGTCGCACACGGCCAGCGTGACGAGGGCGTCGGCGCGGGCGCCCGCCCCGTCGTCGGGGTCGAGCTGGTCGGTGACCTCCAGCGCCGCCGTCGCCGACGCCCTGGCCTCGGCGAAGCGGTTGGGCCGGACGTAGACGCGCCCCTGGACGGCGTACGTCCAGGCCAGGTCGACGGTAGGGACGGCGGGGTCCTGCAGGGAGAGCGCACGCTCGGTGGCGGCGAGCGCCTCGTCCTCGTACCCGGTCAGCTCGAGCAGGCGCATGGCCAGCCGGCGGTTGGCCGAGGCCGTGACGGCCGGGTCGCCGCCCGCGTCGGCGAGCTCGACGGCCCGGCGGGCCAGCGCGATGCCGCGGTCGGGGTCGCCGCGCGAGCTGGCCGCCCACGCCGCCCACCGGGTGAGCGCCACCTCGCTGATGCCGGCGACCGTCTCGGGGTCCGGCACGACCGACCACAGCTCCAGCGCCCGCTCCATGTGCAGCAGCGCCTCGGCCGGGGCCTCGCGGCGGTCGGCGGCCCGCGCCGCGAGCACCGACGCCGCCAGCGCCTGGGGCAGGTCGTGGCCGGACAAGGCGTGGTGGGCGAGCTCGGCCGCGACGTCGGGGTCGTCGCCGTGCTCGGCCAGCAGCCGGGCGAACCGGGCGTGCAGCCGCGTCCGCTCTCCGGGCAGGAGCTCGTGGTAGATCGCCTCGCGCAGCAGCGCGTGCCGGAAGGCGTAGGCGTCCTCGCTGGCGCAGCCGGTGTCGGCCACGAGGACGTGGTGGGCGACGGCCTCGCGCAGCGCGTGCTCCAGCGCGTCCTCGCCGAGGCCCGACACCGCCGCGAGCGTCTCGTGGGCCACCCGCCTGCCGGCCACGGCGGCGATCCGCAGCATCGCCTGCGTCTCGGCGGAGAGCCCCTCGACCCGCGACATGAGCACCTCGGCGAGGCCCTGCGGCATCCCCTCCGCGGCCTCTGCGGACACGAGCTCCTCTGCGAAGAACGCGTTGCCCTCGCTGCGCTCGGCGACGCGCCGCAGCGCGGGCTCGGACAGCGTGCCGTCGGCGAGCGCGCGGACCAGCGCGAACGTGGTGGCCCGGTCGAGCGGCGCGAGCTCCAGGCGTTCGACGGCCGGTAGCCGCACCAGCTCCGACAGCACCGACCGCAGCGGGTGGCGCCGGTGGAGGTCGTCGGTGCGGTAGGTCGCCAGCACCACCAGCCGCTGGCCGGTGAGCCGGGACAGGAGGAAGACGAGCAGGTCGCGGCTGGAGCGGTCGGCCCAGTGCAGGTCCTCCAGCACCATCAGCACCGGCGCCGCCGTGGTGAGGTCGTCGAGCGCGGACAGGCTCGCGTCGAAGACGCGCAGCTGGCCCAGCTCGCGGTCGGGCTGGCCGGCGTCGTCGCCGCGGTGGCCGGGGAGCAGCCTGCGCAGCTCGGGATGCGCCGCGACGATCTCCGGGCGGCCCGCCGCGACCTGGCCGGCGACCTCGGTGAACGGCAGGTACGGCAGCGCGGCGGCGGAGTCGACGCAGCGCCCGGTCAGGACGGTGAAGCCCGCGGCGGCGGCCCGCTGGACGGTCTCGCCGACCAGCCGCGACTTGCCCACGCCCGCGTCGCCGGCCAGCAGCACGCCGCTGGGGCGCCCCTCGGCCGCGCGCGCCAGCGCCGTGCCGAGCGCCGCCATCTCCTGGCGGCGCCCGACGAGCTCGATGCCGACGCCCAGCCGTGCCACGCCGGTCATCGTGACACGGCGTACCGACGATTCGCGTCCCCGTTTCGCCCGGGGTGGACCGGTGCGCCGTCCGCGCCGGCCGGCGCGGGTACGGGGTCCGGCCGGGGCAGCGCGGCGGGGCCTCGCGCGCGGCCGGCGGCCGAGCGGGCGGCGGCGACCGCGGCGCGCACGTGGCGCGCGGTCCGATGCCGCTCGGCGGCGGCGAGCAGGTCGTCCCGGTGCGCGGCGGCGAGTGCGGTGGTGAAGGAGTCCGAGAGGTACATGACCCGAGCGTCGGGCTGAGGCGCCCGGGCGGGCATCGGAGGTTCGCGTCGTCGCGGCGGCGGGTCGTGGCCGGCGGCGTGTCCGGGGTAAGGCCCGCCCGACCGCCGGCTGAGGGGCCGCCCCTGCGGGGCCCGCCGCGACGGGCCGCGGCCCCGCTCGTGTACGCTCGTCACGGCCGCTGCGGCGGCCGCCCGGCCCCTTTAGCTCAGTCGGCAGAGCGTCTCCATGGTAAGGAGAAGGTCTACGGTTCGATTCCGTAAAGGGGCTCGCGAAGCGGCGTAGCTCAGTCGGTAGAGCAAGCGGCTCATAATCGCTGTGTCGCCGGTTCAAGTCCGGCCGCCGCTACCATCGGTTCAGCAGTACCACCCGTTCCACCCGTTCCAGGAGGCACCCGCGATGGCCAAGGCCACGGACGTCCGGCCGAAGATCACGCTGGCGTGCGAGGTGTGCAAGCACCGCAACTACATCACCAAGAAGAACCGGCGCAACGACCCCGACCGGCTCACGCTCAAGAAGTTCTGCCCGAACTGCAAGCTGCACCGGGAGCACCGGGAGACGCGGTAAGCGGGGTGGCGCCGGACCCCTCCTTCGTCGGGAAGGCCCTGCCGCCGTCCGCGCCCTACCTCGTCTCGCGCGAGAAGGTGCGGGAGTTCGCGCGGGCCATCGGCGAGCGGTCGCCGGTCTGCCTCGACGTCGACGCCGCCCGCGCCGCCGGGCATCCCGACGTCGTGGCGCCGCCGACCTTCGCCGTCACGTTCACCATGCCGCTGATCGAGGCGTTCCTGCGCGACCCCGACTTCGGCTGGGACTACGCCCGCATGGTCCACGGCGACCAGTCGATCACGCTGACGCGGCCGATCCACGGCGGTGACGAGCTGGTGACGACGATCCACGTCGAGGACCTCGCCGAGCGCGCGGGCGGCCACTGGCTGACGCTGCAGTGCGAGGTCGCCGACACCGGCGGCGGGGCCGTCGCAACGACCCGTGCCACGCTGGTGACGCGGTCGTGACCGTGCAGAAGGGGGCGCAGCTCCCGCCGTTGTCGCTGCGCGTCACCCGCGCGGACCTCGTGCGCTACGCCGGCGCGTCCGGCGACTTCAACCCGATCCACTGGAGCGACCGCGTCGCGTCCTCGGTCGGCCTGCCGGGCGTGATCGCGCACGGCATGCTCACGATGGCGCTCGCCGGCCGCATCGTCGGCGACTGGGCGGGCGACCCCGCCCGCGTCCGCAGCTACGGCGTGCGGTTCACCCGGCCGGTCGTCGTTCCCGACGACGACGAGGGCGCGGCGGTCGAGGTCACCGCCACCGTCAAGGACGTCGCCGACGGCGTCGCCACCGTCGCGATCACCGCGGTCTTCGACGGCAAGACGGTGCTGGGCCGCGCGCAGGCGGAGGTCGTCCTCCTGCCGGAGTGACGGCCGCTGCGCCGGATCGCGGCCGGCCGGCACGTCGGCTTGCTCCGACCAGTGCAACGCTCGATGCTGCATCCGTCCGGGGCCGGCTGGCCCGTCGGAACAGTTCACGGAGGTCAGGCGATGAAGTTCGGCAAGCTCGTCGACAAGGCGTGGGAGGACAAGACGGCCGCCGAGATCCTCGCGGCTCCGCCGTCCGCGCTCGAGGGACTGACCGAGAGGCACGACGCGACGCTCGCGGAGCTGGGCATCAAGACCGTCGGCGATCTCGGGAAGTGGAAGTACGCGAGCCGCGCCGCGGCGCTGGTCGCGCTCGCCGACACCGACAAGTAGGGCGGGACCGGCCCCCGCGGACCGGGTGTGCGCCTTGCCGTACACTCGGTCCGCTGGGTGTTCCGCTCCAGGCGGAGCGCCCCTCCGGGCCATGTCCGGAGCTGGTCTAGGGGTGTAGCTCAACTGGCAGAGCAGCGGTCTCCAAAACCGCAGGTTGCAGGTTCAAGTCCTGTCGCCCCTGCCGATGCGTGGGAACTGTTGGAGGAGGACGTCGGTGGTGCAGGAGCGCGAGACGGGCGGTGACGGGCTGGAGCGCCCGCGCACCGCGGCCGCCCGGCGCGGTCGGCAGCCCGCCTCGTCCGACGGCGCGGCCGGCGGCGGCGAGGGCAGCCGGGCGGAGGGCAAGGGCCGCGCCACCGCGGTCCGCGACGCCCGCCCGCCGAGCGCGTCAGCGCCTCAGCGGCTGGTCCGGTTCCTGCGTGAGGTGGTCGCCGAGCTGCGGAAGGTCATCTGGCCCTCCCGGCGCCAGCTGGTCACCTACACGGCCGTCGTGCTGGTCTTCGTGTCGTTCATGGTCGCGCTGGTGGCGCTGCTGGACTTCCTCGTCGGCCAGGGCGTCAACGCCCTGTTCGGCACGTGAGCACCACGCACACACGCATAGAGGAAGCGAGACGCACGTGAGCACCGAGGACGACGGCCCCGTTCTGTCCGCGGACGGCACGGACGCCGCCCCGGAGGCGGGCGACGTCACGACCGCAGTGAACGGGAGCGCAGGGGGGCCCGACCCGGACGAGGGCACCGGCGAGGTGGCCGAGACCGACGCCGCCGAGACCGACGCCGCCGAGACCGACGCAGAGGGTGCCGACGAGGTCGACGCCGAGGAGACCGGCGCCGAGGCCCCGGTGGCCGAGGAGGACGTCGACCCGGTCGAGGAGATGCGCGCGGCCCTGCGCCGCGCCCCCGGCGACTGGTACGTGGTCCACTCCTACGCCGGCTACGAGAACAAGGTGAAGGCGAACCTCGAGACGCGCGTGCAGACGCTCGACGTCGAGGACTACATCTTCCAGGTCGAGGTGCCCACCGAGGAGGTCACCGAGATCAAGAACGGCCAGCGCAAGCAGGTGCAGCGCAAGGTCCTGCCCGGCTACATCCTGGTCCGGATGGAGCTCAACGACCAGTCGTGGGGCGCCGTCCGAAACACGCCCGGGGTCACCGGGTTCGTCGGCGCGACCTCCAAGCCGTCGCCGCTGACGCACGACGAGGTGATCAAGTTCCTGCTGCCGCGCGTCGAGGCGAAGAAGGACGCGGCCGGCACCGGGAAGGCCGACGTCGCCACGGGTTCGGGCAAGGCGGCCGTCGAGGTCGACTTCGAGGTCGGCGAGTCCGTCACCGTCATGGACGGGCCGTTCGCGACGCTGCCGGCCACCATCAACGAGGTCAACACCGACGCCCAGAAGGTCAAGGTGCTGGTGTCGATCTTCGGCCGCGAGACTCCCGTCGAGCTGGCGTTCAGCCAGGTGTCCAAGATCTAGTCGTAGAGGGAAAGCGATGCCCCCCAAGAAGCGGAAGCTCTCCGCGATCATCAAGCTCCAGATCAAGGCGGGCGCGGCTACGCCCGCGCCGCCGGTCGGGCCGGCGCTCGGCCAGCACGGCGTCAACATCATGGAGTTCTGCAAGGCCTACAACGCCGCCACCGAGAGCCAGCGCGGCGACGTGGTGCCGGTCGAGATCTCGGTGTTCGAGGACCGCTCGTTCACCTTCGAGCTCAAGACCCCGCCTGCGGCTCGGCTGCTGCTCAAGGCCGCCGGCGTGGAGAAGGGCAGCGGCGAGCCGCACAAGACCAAGGTCGCCGCGATCACCATGGACCAGGTGCGGCAGATCGCGCAGACCAAGATGCGCGACCTGAACGCCCACGACGTCGACGCCGCCGCGAAGATCATCGCCGGCACCGCGCGCTCGATGGGAATCACCATCAAGGACTGAACGTTCCCGTAGGTGTTAGTTCAGAACGCGTGGGAGGGCCGGCGCGGCCCGTACCACGACCTGTCGAGAAGGAGACAGTGATGGCACAGCGCAGCAAGATCTGGCAGCAGGCGTCCGAGAAGATCGACAAGACGCGGCTCTACAGCCCGCTGGAGGCGGCCAACCTGGCCAAGGAGACCGCCAGCGCGAAGATGGACGCCACCGTCGAGGTGGCGATGCGGCTGGGCGTCGACCCCCGCAAGGCCGACCAGATGGTCCGCGGCACGGTGAACCTGCCGCACGGCACCGGCAAGACGGCCCGCGTGATCGTCTTCGCGACGGGGGACAAGGCCGGCGAGGCCGAGGCGGCCGGCGCCGACGAGGTCGGCACGGACGACCTCGTCGCCCGGATCCAGGGCGGCTGGCTGGACTTCGACGCCGCGATCGCGACCCCGGACCAGATGGCGAAGGTCGGCCGCATCGCTCGCATCCTGGGCCCGCGTGGCCTGATGCCGAACCCGAAGACCGGCACGGTCACCCCGGACGTCGCCAAGGCCGTCAAGGACATCAAGGGCGGCAAGATCAACTTCCGGGTGGACAAGCAGGCCAACCTGCACATCGTCATCGGCAAGGCGTCGTTCCCCGTCGAGCAGCTGGTGGAGAACTACGGCGCCGCCCTCGACGAGATCCTGCGGGCGAAGCCGACCGCGGCCAAGGGCCGCTACCTGAAGAAGGTGACGGTGACGACGACCACCGGACCGGGCATCCCGGTGGACCCCAACCGCACCCGCAACCTGCTCGCGGACGAGCCCAGCGCCTGACCCGCACGCTCGCGACGACGCCTCCGCCGGACCGCACCGGTGGGGGCGTCGTCGTGTCGGCGCGGCTGGTCTCCTGATGTCAGCAAAGCCACCTTCCGGACGCCAGACGTCGGCAAGGTGGCCTTCCTGACAATCCCCGGCCGGCCCACGCCCGGGTCAGGACCAGGACGCGAGGATCTCGTCGACCGACTCCGGCGCGCGGGGCGCCGCGGGAACCTCGGTCGCGGAGCGGCTGAACCGCGGCGCGGGTGCGACCTGGGGGACGCCGTCGCGCTCGATGATCGTGGCGCGCGCGGCCACGTGCGGGTGGGCGGGCACCTCGCCGAACGACAGCACGGGCGTCACGCAGGCGTCGGTGCCGGCGAACGTCGCGGCCCACTCGTCCCGGGTCCGCGAGGCGAAGGCCCGGGTGAAGCGCTCCCTCAGCTGCGGCCAGCCGTCGCGGTCGTACTGCTTCGGCAGGTCGGCGTCGGCGAGGCCCAGCCCGTCGAGCAGCGCGGCGTAGAACTGGGGCTCGAGCGCGCCGACCGCGACGTGCCGGCCGTCCCCGCAGGTGTAGGTGTCGTAGAACGGGCAGTGCCCGTCGAGCAGGTTGGCGTCGGGCTCGTCGGTCCAGGCCTTCTGGGCGAGCAGCCCCCAGAACATCTGCCCGAGCAGGCTCGCGCCGTCGATCATGGCGGCGTCGACGACCTGCCCGTGCCCCGACCGCTGGGCCTCCCATACCGCGGCGAGCACGCCGATGACGAGCAGCATCGATCCCCCGCCGAAGTCGCCGACGAGGTTCAGCGGCGGGACGGGCCGCTCGCCGGCGCGGCCGATCGCCCCGAGCAGGCCGGTGAGCGAGATGTAGTTGATGTCGTGCCCGGCGCGGGCGGCGAGCGGGCCGTCCTGGCCCCAGCCGGTCATCCGGCCGTAGACGAGGCGCGGGTTGCGCGCGCGGCAGGCGTCCGGCCCCACGCCGAGCCGTTCGGTGACGCCCGGGCGGTAGCCCTCCAGCAGCACGTCGGCGCGCTCGACCAGGCGCAGCACGCGCTCGCGGCCGGCGTCCTCCTTGAGGTTGGCGTCCATCCGCCGCCGCCCGCGCAGCGTCGGGTCGGCGTCACGGTCGCCCAGCTCGAGCCCGCCCGCAGGCCGGTCGACGCGCACGACGTCCGCGCCGAGGTCGGCCAGGATCATGGCGGCGTGCGGTCCCGGGCCGATGCCGGCCAGCTCGACGACCTTCAGTCCGGTGAGTGGTCCCGTCACGCCGCGGACTCTACAGTCAGATCTGACTGCCCGGCCGGCTCACGCGGCCAGCAGGTCGGTGCGCCCGGCCTCCTCGAGGCCCGCGCGGTACGGGCCGAAGAGGCCCTTGGCCAGCGGGAGCACGGTGAGCAGCTTCGCCACCGGACCCTTCGCCCGCACCTGGCCCTTGGCCAGCGCGACCGGCAGCACGACCTTGCCCAGCCAGATCCGGTTTCCGGTGTCGGCGGACATGAACAGCTCGACGTTCGGTGCCGGACCCCGGCCCGCGCCCTCGTACAGCTCGGCGTGCGACAGGTCGACGGTGATGACGGCGTCGGGGTCGGTGTAGGTGATCCGCAGGACGACACCCGAAGGGCGCAGCTTGTCCATCAGCGCCCCATCCGCCATGCCGCGGCGGAAGATGCCGCCCAGGAACGTGTAGACCTCGGCCTCGTCGCGAAACGCCGTCACGGTGGACTCCTTCCCGGGTGCTCGGACGCCCGAAGTCTCCAGCCGGACCGGGACGCCGCGGAAGCCACCCGGCAGGCCATGGACGGCCCGCGCGGGCCAGCAACCACGCCCACCGCCGACCGCGAGTCGGGCTCTGGACCAGTCCGAGTCGCGCGCTCGACCATGCCGCGAGTCGGGGTCTCCCGGCCGCGCGAGTCGGGGTCTGCGGTCCATCGGGCGGGAATCGGCTCAGATCCGGCAGCACGCAGCGGGGGCCGCCACCGGAAGCGGCCGGGCCGGCGCCGAGGATGGCCTCGAAGGGAGGACGGCATGGCCGCGGTACCCGCCGCGACGGACATCCCCGCGCGCGACGGCGGCAGCTGGCTGCGGATCGCGACGCCGTGCCGGGCCGTCGGCGTCACCAGCGGCTCGTTCCACCACCATCTCGGCGGCTGGTCGGGCGTCGTCCGGGCCTGCCCGCGCACGGGGAGCACGAGCAGACCGACCGCGTGCTGGAGATCGCCCGGGCCACGCCGGACCCCGTGGAGCGCATCGCCGCGACCAAGCGGACGACGGCGGCGCTGCGGCACGACGTCGAGGTCGCGATCCGCGCGTGGGCGGCCGTCGACCCGGTGGTCGGCGAGGCGCAGCGGCGATTCGACGAGCAACGGCGCACCGCACTCGCCGAGGTCCTCGGCGGCATCCTCGACGACCCGGCCGAGGCCCGGCGGCTGGCGGGGTTCCGGCGTCTGCCTGCTCGTCGGCTTCCAGCAGACCGTGCCCGACCTCGCGGAGTCCACCCCGTCGCGGATCTTCGACGAGTACGAGGACCTGCTGCTGCGTCACGCGCGACGGTCGCCGTCCAGCAGGCCGTAGCGCCCGGCCAGGGCCGCGGCCTCGATCCGGTTGGCCGCACCGAGCTTGTGCAGGAGTGACGCGATCATCCGCTTGGCCGTGCGCTCGCTGACCAGCATGGGGCGGGCGATCTCGCTGGTCTCGAGGCCCCGGGCGAGCATGGTCCACAGCTGGATCTCGCGGCTGCCGAGCCGGTCGACGACCCCGTCGCCGGTGCGGTCGCCGGCCCGGAGAAGGGCGTCGAGCAGGTCCGGATCGACGACCCGCACGCCTGCGGTGATCGCCAACAGGGGGGCGACCAGTACCTGCGGATCCGCGGACTTGGGCAGGAAGCCGGCGGCCCCGGCCCGCAGCGCGGCGGCGGCCAGGCCCAGGTCGTCGGTGCCGGACAGGGCGAGAATCCGCGTGGCCGGATACGCGGCGACGATCCGCCGGATGGTCTCGACGCCGCCGAGCGGGGGCAGCGCGAGATCGACGATCGCGATGTCGGCCCGCTCCCTGCCGACCAGGGCGACGGCCTGCTCGCCCGCCGTCGTCGAGCCGGCGAGGACGAACCGGTCACCGGCCCGGGACTCCAGCAGCAGGGCCAACCCTTGCGAGAACAGCGCGTGGTCGTCGACGATCACCACGACGTGCCGCCCGTCCCGCACGCGCGCACCTTAGCCAGACGCCGGTGTCCACGGCCCCGCGAGTCGAGGTCCGCGGTTCCGCGAGTCGGGGTCTGGGCCTCACCGAGTCGGGTCTGCGAGTCCGCGAGTCGGGGTCTGCGCCTCACCGAGTCGCGTGCTCGGCCGTCCCGTCATCCCGAGGCCGGGCGTCCGGCAACGGCAGCACCAGCCGCGCGACGAGCCCTCCCCCGTGGCGCGGCAGCAGCGACAGGTGCCCGTCCATCGCGGTCACGATGGCCTCGACGATCCACAGCCCGAGCCCGGCCGTGCCCCGCCGCTCGCCCAGCGCCACTCCCTTGGCGGTGACCAGGCCGGCCTGCCCCTCGGGCAGCCCGGGCCCACGGTCGCGGACCTCGACGATCAGCGACCATGGCTCCTGCCGCAGGTCGAGTTCGACCGGCGCGTCGCCGCCCAGCCGTGCCGCGTTCTCGACGAGGTTGGTCAACACCCGGCGCAGCCGCTGCGGGTCGGCTCTTACGGTTGCGTCCTCGGGCGTGACGGACGGCGCGCGCTGCTCTTCCGGCACCCCCGCCGCGTCCAGGACGGCCTCGGCGAGCTCCCGCAGCCGGACCGGGCGGTCCCGGACGCGGCCCAGCGGGCTGCCGTCGGTGACGGCGACGTCGGCGAGCCCGTCGAGCATGTCCTGCAGGTGGATGGCGTGCTCGGCCAGCAGGCGTGTCGCCGTGTCCCGGGCCTGTGCGGGGAGCCGGTCCGCCGCGAGGTCGGCCGACAGCGCCGTCAGTGACGCGACGGGCGTCCGGAACTCGTGCAGCACCACTCGCGCTCCGTCGAGCCGGGCCTGCTGCGCGGCGAGCAGCCGGGCGCGCAGGTCGCGCTCCTCGGCGAACGCCTCCCGGTCTGCGAGCGCCGCGGCGCGGGAGTCGGCCGCCTCCTGCAGTTGCCGTTCGAGCATCCGGACGAGCACGCCGACGAGCACGGCGGCCGCGGCCAGGAAGCCCGTCCACCATGCGCCGGTGAGCAGGCGCGCGGACAAACGGCACCTCCGGTGGCGAGCCGAGCAGCGCCGCGACGGTGAAGGCCGCACCCACCGCCACCGCGGCGAGCCGGCCGACCACCGCGCCCCCGCGGACCGCGGCGGCGATCACGGCGAGCGGCAGGATGGCCGTGCCGACGCTCACCGCGCCGCCGGTCAGCCCGCAGGCGAGCGCGGCGAGGATGCCGTCGGCGGTCGTGGCCAGCCGGGGCGACACGACCCGGCGCCCGCGGGCCTCCGCGACGGCCAGCACGGCGGCGTACACGGCGGCGACCACGACGATCGCGTCGACGACGACGCCGTGGCCGTACGTCAGCTCCGGGCCGGCTGTCACGGCCAGCCCGACCGCCGCGACGGCCAGGACCCGGATGACGGTCGCCGTCCGTTCCTCTGGGGAGTACGCCGCACCGGGCGGGGCGTCGGGATGCACGCGGCCAGGATGGGCCACGAGCCGGCGTCGGCCCGACCGGGCGAGCCGTCCCGATCCGGTGGAGGGCGCGACTCGGGCTGGCTCAGACCCCGACTCGCGGCCTGGGTGAGAGCGCGACTCGGGCTGGCCCAGACCCCGACTCGCGCGGCGGCAGACCCGGATCGCGGCGGCGTGGCACCGGCGGGCCAGCCACGGAACCCGTGGACCCTCGGCAACCGTCCCCGCACCCTCCATCCTCGTCGTCGTGCGGACACAGGCGGCGGTGCTCTGGGAGGTCGGCGGCAAGCGGGAGGTGGAGGACGTCGAGCTCGCCCCGCCCGGCCCCGGCGAGGTGCTCGTCGAGCTCGCCGCGAGCGGGCTGTGCCACTCCGACGAGCACCTCGTCACCGGCGACCTGCCCGCCGCCCTGCCGATGGTCGGCGACCCCGTCGTCCTGACGTTCCTGCCCAGCTGCGGCCGCTGCCCGGCCTGCGCGCGGGGCTGGCCGAACCTCTGCGACGACGGCGCGGGCGCCACCCTCGGCCCGCAGCTCGACGGCACCTACCGCGTCCACGCCCGCGGCGCCGACGTCGGCCAGATGTGCCTGCTCGGCACGTTCGCCCGGCACACGGTCGTCCCCGTCCGCTCCGTCGTGCGGATCGACGATGGCTTCCCGCTGCACCTGACCGCGCTCGTCGGCTGCGGCGTGACCACCGGCTTCTACTCCTCCGTGCACACCGCCGACCTGCGGGCGGGCGACACCGCCGTCGTCATCGGGGTCGGCGGCGTCGGCGCCAACGCCGTGCAGGGCGCGCGAGCCGCCGGCTGCCGGCACGTCGTCGCGGTCGATCCCGTCGCGTGAAGCGCGACAAGGCTCTGGAGCTGGGCGCCACGCACGTCGCCGCCGACACCGACGAGGCGTGGCGGATCGTCAGCGAGCTCACCCGCGGCCGCCTCGCCGACGCCGCCGTCCTCACGACCGGCGTCGCCGAGGGCACGCTCCTGCAGCCCGCGCTGCAGCTGGTCGGCAAGCGGGGCCGGGTCGTCGTCACGGCGCTGGGCCCCGCCGCGCAGGAGACGGCGTCGTTGTCGCTGCTCGAGCTCACCCTCTACGAGAAGCAGGTCCGCGGTGCGCTCTTCGGCAGCGCGGCGCCCAGCACGACGTCCCCCGCCTGCTGGAGCTCTACAACCTCGGGTTCCTCAAGCTCGACGAGCTCGTGACCCGCGAGTACACCCTCGACGAGATCAACGCCGGCTACGCCGACCTGCGCGCCGGCCGCACCCTCCGCGGCCTCGTCCGCTACTGACCCGTCCGCCACCGAAAGGACGCCGATGTCCACACCCGTCATCGCGCACGGCCGCCGGACCGGCTTCGCCAGCCTGTCCCGCGGCGGCCTCGACCTCGACTCGTTCCCCATGCGGCTGTTCGCCAAGGGCAACGCCCGCACGTGGAACCCGGCCGACATCGACTTCACCCGGGACGCCCGCGACGTCGCCGCGATGACCGACGAGGAACGCTGGTGGACGTTCTCCCTCGCCGCCCAGTTCATGGCGGGGGAGGAGTCGGTGACGCAGGACCTGCAGCCCTTCGTCGCCGCGATGGCCGCCGAGGGCCGGTTCGCCGACGAGATGTACCTGACCCAGTTCGTCTACGAGGAGGCCAAGCACACCGAGGCGTTCCGGCGCTGGTTCGACGCCGTCGGCGCCACCGAGGACCTGCACGAGCACATCACACCCAACGAGGCCTACCTGCAGATCTTCACCCGCGAGCTGCCCGGGAGCCTCTACGCGCTGGCCGAGGACCCCTCGCCGCGCAACCAGATCCGGGCCTCGGTCACCTACAACCACGTCGTGGAGGGGACGCTCGCGCTGACCGGCTACTTCGCCTGGTCCAAGGTGTGCGCGAGCCGCGGCATCCTGCCCGGCATGGCGAAGGTGATCAGACACATCGGCGACGACGAGCGCCGCCACATGGCGTGGGGGACGTTCACCTGCCGCCGGCACGTCGCGGCCGACGACGCCATGTGGGACGTCGTCGACGGGCGGATGCAGGAGCTGCTGATGCCGGCGATGGGCGTCGTCACCGGGACGTTCGAGCAGCTCGACGAGGGCGCCACCGTTCCGTTCGGCATCGACATCGACGA
This sequence comes from uncultured Actinomycetota bacterium, assembly GCA_963728105.1. Taxonomy (GTDB): domain Bacteria; phylum Actinomycetota; class Actinomycetes; order Mycobacteriales; family Pseudonocardiaceae; genus Pseudonocardia. The sequence goes on from CAVSJZ010000047.1 coordinate 176,217, forward strand.
GATGGCGCAGTACGCGATGGACAAGGTCGGACGCCGCCTGGGCGCGATCGAGTCGGCCCGCGGCGCGGCCGTGGCGGTCGTCGACCGGGACGCGAGCCCCGAGACGCTCGAGGAGCGCTTCCGCGTGGAGGACGAGGCGGTCCTCGCGGCGGCGCGCTGACCCCCCGATCCCGACCTAACGAACGGCACTTTCGTCACATAGGTGCTCACGAAAGTGCCGTTCGTTGGATACCAGGGGCGGGCGTCGTCACAGGACCCGGTCCACCAGCCCGTAGGCGACCGCCTCCTCCGGGGTGAACCAGCGGTCGCGGTCCGCGTCGGCCGTCACCCGTTCCAGCGGCTGGCCCGTGTGCTCGGCCGTCAGCGCGAGGATCTGCGCCTTGAGCGTGGCCAGCATGTGTGCCCGGATGGCGACGTCGCTCTCGACGCCCCCGACCCCGCCCGACGGCTGGTGCATCATGATCTCCGCGTGGCGCAGGGCCGCGCGCTTGCCCGGCGCCCCCGCGGTCAGCAGGAACTGGCCCATCGACGCGGCGAGCCCCGTCGCCACCGTCGCGACGTCCGGCGCGATCGCCGCCATCGCGTCGTAGATCGCCAGCCCGGCGGAGACCGAGCCGCCGGGCGAGTTGACGTAGAGCGTGATGTCGGCGCGGGAGTCCTCGGCCGCCAGCAGGAGCAGCTGCGCGACGACCCGGTTGGCCACGGGGTCGTCGACCTCCTGCCCGAGCACGACGATGCGCTCGGCCAGCAGGCGCTCGTAGACGGAGTCGTCGAGCGTGGTCACGGGATGGCTCATGCCCGCGACGCTAGGGCGCGCGGAGGGGCCCGCGGGGTCCGTTTCGCTCCGGGGTGACGTTTTCGCCTCCGGCGAACGGTGCCGATGACCGTCGACCGATCGGAGCAACTTCACCGGGCCGAGCGAACCGCCAGTAACCCCGACCGACCGGGGTCGTTTCCGGGTTGTGGGCCGTCGGCCGCCCGCTCCCCGATCCCGTGCCGACGCCCGTTCCGACGAGGGAGGACGCGAGTCCGTGCGTACGCCGTGGTGTCCGCGATGACCGGTGTCGAGGTGCGCGTCGAGGGGCTGACGAAGTCCTTCGGCCGGGCGAACATCTGGTCCGACGTCACCCTGACGCTGCCGTCGGGCGAGGTCAGCGTCCTGCTCGGCCCCTCGGGCACGGGCAAGTCCGTCTTCCTCAAGACCCTCATCGGGCTGATCAAGCCCGAGCGCGGGTCGATCATCATCAACGACGTCGACCTCGTGCGCTGCAGCGAGTCGAAGCTCTACGAGATCCGCAAGCTGTTCGGCGTGCTGTTCCAGGACGGCGCCCTGTTCGGCTCGATGAACCTCTTCGACAACATCGCCTTCCCGCTGCGCGAGCACACGAAGCGCTCCGAGGCGCAGATCCGCGACATCGTGCACGAGAAGATGGCGATGGTCGGGCTGACCGGCAGCGAGGGCAAGCTGCCCGGCGAGATCTCCGGCGGGATGCGCAAGCGCGCCGGACTCGCCCGCGCGCTCGTGCTGGACCCGGCGATCATCCTGTTCGACGAGCCGGACTCCGGCCTCGACCCGGTCCGCACGGCCTACCTCAACCAGCTGATCATCGACCTGAACGCGCAGACCGACGCGACGTTCCTCATCGTCACCCACGACATCAACTCGGCCCAGACCGTCCCGGACAACATCGGCCTGCTCTACCGCAAGCACCTGGCCATGTTCGGGCCCCGCGAGATGCTGCTGACCAGCGAGGAGCCGGTCGTCGCCCAGTTCCTCAACGGCCGCCGCGAGGGCCCGATCGGCATGAGCGAGGAGAAGGACGCCGCGCAGGCCGCGCGCGAGATGGCCGAGGCCGACGGCGAGCTCCCCGGCCTGCCGCCGCTCAAGCCCCAGCTCGTGGCCAGCCGGGGCATGCCCGACCGGCGGGCCGTCGGGCGCCGCCGCGAGCGCGTCCTCGCGATGATGCACCGGCTGCCGACGGCGGCCCAGGACGCGATCCGCGCGAGCTACGCCGACGACCCCGAGTTCGCCCGTCCGGCGTGGTCGCCGCGCGGCGCTCCGCAGGCGGCCGGGGCGAGCGAGGCGACCACTGCCATCGCCACCGTGGACCCGGGCGACCTCACCGCCCCGATCGACCTGACGCCGCCGGCCGAGCCGGGCGCGGGCGCCCCGGCCCGGCCGACGTCGCGGCCCGGCACGCCCGCCCCGCCGTCCGGCCCCGGCCGCCACCGGCCCGGGCCGTAGGAGGCCGCCGTGTCCACCCCCGTCCTCACCCGGGCGCTCACCCCCGTCGGGCGCCTGTTCGGCCTCGGCATCGACGTCGCGGTCTCCGCCGTCAAGCCGCCGTTCCAGCTGCGCGAGTACGTCGAGCAGACCTGGTTCGTCACGAAGGTCTCCGCGCTGCCGACGGCGCTGTTCACGATCCCGTTCGGCGCGACGATCGCGCTGCTGCTCGGCAACCTCACCGCCCAGTTCGGGGCACAGAGCCAGACCGGCGCCGGGTCGGTGCTCGCGATCGTGCAGCAGGCCGCGCCGATCGTCACCGCGCTCCTGATCTCCGGGGCGGGCGGCTCGGCCGTCTGTGCCGACCTGGGCGCCCGCACGATCCGCGAGGAGATCGCGGCCATGGAGGTGCTGGGCATCTCGCCGATCCAGCGCCTCGTCGTGCCGCGGGTGCTCGCGATGGCGACGACCGCGGTCGTCCTCAACGGCCTCGCGACCGTCGTCGGCGTCGCGGGCGGCTACTTCTTCAACGTCATCGTCCAGGGCGGGACGCCCGGCGCGTACATCGCGAGCTTCTCCGCGATCGCGCAGGTCAGCGACATCCTCGTCAGCGAGGTCAAGGCCGTCCTGTTCGGCGCGGTCGCGGGCGTCGTCGCGGCGTACCGCGGGCTCAACCCGCCGCCGGGGCCCAAGGGCGTCGGCGACGCGGTGAACCAGTCCGTGGTCATCTCCTTCGTCCTCGTCTTCTTCATCAACCTCGTCATGACGGCGCTCTACCTCGAGCTCGTCCCGCCGAAGGGATCGTGACGTGGCCGTGCTCGCCGGACGGGCCCGCCGCCTCGCGCAGGCCCCGCTGCACCAGCTCGCCGAGCTGGGCGACCAGCTGTCGTTCTACACCCGCGCCATCGCCTGGACGCCGCGCACGCTGCGGCGCTACCGCAAGGAGGTCCTGCGGCTGCTCGCCGAGGTCGCCTTCGGCTCCGGCGCGCTCGTCGTCATCCTCGGCACCGCGGGCGTGATGCTGTCGCTGTCGCTGTTCGTCGGCTCGCTCGTCGGCCTGCAGGGCTTCCGCGCGCTCGACTCGCTCGGCGTCGAGGCCCTCACCGGCTTCATCACGGCGTACTTCAACACCCGCGACATCGCGCCGCTCGTCGCCTCCGCCGCGCTGACGGCGACGCTCGGCGCCGGCTTCACCGCCCAGCTCGGCGCCATGCGCATCTCCGAGGAGGTCGACGCGCTGGAGGTCATGGCGGTGCCCTCGGTGCCGTTCCTCGTCACGACCCGCGTGATCGCCGGCGTCATCGCGATCATCCCGATGTACACGATCGGCCTGCTGGCGAGCTTCGCGTCCGCGCGGCTGAACGTCACGCTGCTCAACGGCCTGCCCGGCGGGACCTACGACCACTACTTCGACCTGTTCCTGCCGGTCAGCGACATCCTCTACAGCTATCTCAAGGTCATCGTCTTCGCCATGGTGATCATCCTGATCCACTGCCACTACGGCTACAACGCCAAGGGCGGCCCCGCGGGCGTCGGGGTCGCGGTCGGCCGCGCGGTCAGGCTGTCGATCGTCGCCGCCGCCGTCATGGACTTCTTCCTGACGCTGGTCATCTACGGCACGGACACCTCGGTGCGGGTGGCGGGATGAGCTCCACGCGCCAGGTCGCCCAGGGCCTCGTCTTCCTCGCGGTCATCGCCCTGCTGCTGGGGTTGGCCGTCGCCAAGTACGCCGGGGCGTTCAGCTCGGGCGTCCCGGTGACGCTCAAGGTCGACCGCATCGGGACGCAGCTGGGCCCGAAGGCCGACGTCAAGGTGCGCGGCCTGATCGTCGGCAGCGTCAAGGACGTCACGACAGACGGCTCGGGCGCGACCGTCCAGCTGTCGATCGACCCGTCGATGATCCACCTGATCCCGGCGGACGTGACGGCCCGGCTGCTGCCCAAGACCCTCTTCGGCGAGAAGTTCGTCTCGCTCGTGCCCCCGGCGGACCCGACGGCGGCCCGGCTCGCCGCGGGCGACGTGATCGGTGAGGACCGCAGCCGGTCGGCGATGGAGGTCGAGCAGGTGCTCGACGACCTGCTGCCGCTGCTGCAGGACGTCCGGCCCGACCAGCTCGCGACGACGCTGGGCGCCCTGTCCCAGTCGCTGCAGGGCCGCGGCACCGAGCTCGGGCAGACCCTGGTCCGGCTGAACACGCTGACCGGCGGGCTCGACCCGGCGCTGCCCGACCTCAAGGCCGACATCACCCAGGTCGCCGACTTCTCCGAGAACCTGTCCGACGCCGCGCCCGACCTCCTGCACGCGCTCGACGACCTCACCGTGCCCGCCCGGACGGTCGTCGAGCAGCGCGACGGGCTCCACCAGCTCCTCGGCTCGCTCACCGGCGCCTCGGACGACCTGCGCTCGTTCCTCGCGGCCAACGGGAACAACCTCGTCTCGCTGACCGCCGCCAGCCGCCCGACGCTGCAGACGCTCGCGCGCTACTCCCCGGAGTTCCCGTGCCTGTTCGGCCAGCTCGCCGGCCTCATCCCGCGGATCGACACGGTCTTCGGCAAGGGCACGAACCAGCCCGGCATCCACATCACGCTGGAGGTCACGGCCAACCGGGGCAAGTACGTGCCCGGTGAGCAGCCCCGCTACCTCGACAACCGCGGGCCGCGCTGCTACCCGATCCTGCCGATCTTCCCCGAGTACCCGCCGGACGGCCCGATCAAGGACGGCTCGCACCCGCCCGCCGCGGCGGTCGGGCAGCCAGGGCCGCGGTACGCGGGCTTCGGCATGATCCCGTCCTCCTACGACATGGGCGTGCCCAACTCCCCTGGCGACCGCCAGGTCGTCGCCGAGCTCGTGGCCGCCCAGACCGGCCAGCGCCCGGACGCCGTGCCCGCCTGGAGCTCGATGCTCGTCGGCCCGCTCTACCGCGGGACGGAGGTGGCGTTCACGTGAAGAGGCTCCCGCTCGCGCCACTGGTCAAGTTCCTGGCCTTCGCGGTCGTCGTCGGGCTCGCGACGACGGTACTGGCGCTGACCATCGCCAACACCCAGGGCGGCACCCGCACCCCGTACAGCGCGACGTTCACCGACGCGTCCGGCCTGCTGCCGGGCGACGACGTGCGCATCGCCGGCGTCGTCGTCGGCAGCGTCGACAAGGTGTCGATCGTCGAGCGGCGGCTCGCCCAGGTCGACTTCTCCGTGGACAGCGCCCAGGCGCTCCCGGCGTCCGTCACCGCCGCCATCCGCTACAAGAACCTCATCGGCCAGCGCTACCTTTCGCTGGCCCAGGGCGCGGGCGCCCCCGGCGCGACGCTGCCGGCCGGCTACGACATCCCCGTCGACCGCACGACGCCCGCGCTCAACCTGACCACGCTGTTCAACGGCTTCCAGCCGCTGTTCGCCGCGCTGGACCCGCAGCAGGTCAACACGCTGTCGACGGAGATCGTGCAGGTCCTGCAGGGCGAGGGCGGCACGGTCACGTCGCTGCTGGCCAGCACGTCGTCGCTGACGAACACCATCGCCGACCGGGACCAGGTCATCGGCCAGGTCATCGACAACCTGAACTCCGTCCTCGCGACGGTCAACGCCCACGACGACCAGCTGTCGAGCCTCATCACGTCGCTGCGGGCGCTGGTGTCCGGGCTGGCCGCCGACCGCCGGCCGATCGGGCAGGCCATCGCGTCGGTCGGCGAGCTCACGCAGGTCACCGGCGGCCTCCTCCGCGACGCCCGGCCGGACCTGCGCGGCGACATCGCCTCGCTCGGCGACCTGTCCCGCCAGCTCGACGCGGGCGGCCCGACGATCGAGCGCTTCCTGCGGACGGCGCCGGGCAAGCTCAACACGGTGTCGCGGGCGGCCAGCTACGGCAGCTGGTTCCAGTTCTACCTGTGCGGGGCGACGGGCAAGGTCGGCGTCGGGACGCTCGTGCCCGCCCAGACCATCCCCGCGTTCACCTCGTCGTCGCCGCGCTGCGGCGCGGACCCGCAGGGGAGCGGCGGCCAGAGCCCGCCCCTCGTGCCGAAGCTGCCGGCACCCGCTGCGCCGACGAGCTCCACCCTGCCGCTGCTGGGCCTCTTGGGAGGGGGCTGACATGGCGTCCCCCGGAACCCGCCGCCCGGTCCCGCTCGCGATCACCGGCTCGGTGGTCCTGCTGCTGGTCGTCCTGCTGGCGTTCAACGCCCCGTCGATCTTCTCCTCGGCGACCCGCTACACCGCCGACTTCACCGAGGCCGCCGGCCTGCAGGCCGGCGACAAGGTGACGATCGCGGGCGTCGAGGCCGGCCGCGTCGCCTCCGTGAAGCTGGACGGCGACCACGTGCTCGTGGCGTTCGACGTCCACGACGCCTGGGTCGGCGACCGCACGAGCGCGTCGATCCAGATCCGGACCCTGCTCGGCGCGAAGTACCTCGCGCTCGACCCGCAGGGCGACGCGGCACAGGACCCGGACCGGACGATCCCGGTGACGCGCACCGCGTCGCCGCTCGACGTCGTCGACGCGTTCAACGGGCTGTCGAGCACGCTCGACCAGCTCGACACGAAGGGGCTCGCCACCAGCCTGACGACGCTGGCCGACACGTTCCGCGACACCCCGGCAGACGTGCGCGGAGCGCTGGACGGGCTGTCCCGGCTCTCGACGACGATCGCCTCCCGGGACGACCAGATCCGCGCCCTGCTCGCCAACACCCGCAAGGTCTCGACGGTGCTCGCCGACCGCAGCGGCGACGTCACCACGCTGCTGTCGGACGGCAACCTGCTGCTCGGCGAGCTGCAGCGGCGCGAGACCGCGATCGCGAACCTGCTCGACGGCACGCGCCGGCTGTCGGCGCAGCTGTCCGGCCTCGTCGCCGACAACCGCGACCAGCTGCGCCCGACGCTCGAGACGCTCTCCCGCGTCGTCGACGTCCTGCAGCGCAACCAGGACGAGCTCGCGCAGACGATCCGCAACGAGTCCGTCTTCATCCGCCTGTTCACCAACGCGGTCGGCAACGGGCGCTGGTTCGACAGCTACATCTGCGGCCTGCTGCCGGTGCCGACGCTCGGCCCGCTCAACCCCGGGGGGTGCTGACGGTGGCACTGACCGTGGCCGACCGCCACCGCATGCAGGTCGTCGCGCTCGGCTGCGCGGTGGTCGTGCTCGTCGCGGCCGGCGCGTGGCTCGTGAGCACGGGCGGCGGCGGACGGCGGCTCACCGCCTACTTCACCAACGCGTCGGCGCTGTTCCCGGACAACCAGGTCGAGGTGCTCGGGGTCCCGGTCGGGAAGATCGACGCGATCACGCCGGAGGGCACGCAGGTGCGCGTCGACATGACGATCACCGACCGCGACCTGGTGCTCCCGGCCGACGCGAAGGCCGCCGTGGTCTCCCCGAGCCTCGTCACCGGCCGGTACGTGCAGCTCGTCGGCGCCTACCGCGGCGGCCCGCAGCTGGCCGACGGCGCGGTCATCCCGCTCGCGCGCACGGCCGTCCCCCTCGGCGTCGACGACCTGACCCGCACCGCCACCGAGCTCGCGCAGGCGCTGGGCCCGAACGGCGCCAACTCCACGGGTGCGGTGTCGCAGGCGCTGACGGTCGGCGCGGCCAACCTCGACGGCAACGGCCAGGCGCTGCACACCACGATCACGAAGCTCGGCGACCTGTCGGGCACCCTCGACGGCTCGTCGGCCGACCTGTTCGGCACCGTCACCCAGCTGGAGAAGTTCACCGCCACGCTCGCCGCGGACGACGACCAGGTGCGGACGTTCAACGGGCGCCTCGCCGACGTCACCGGCTTCCTGGCGGGCCAGCGCAGCCAGCTCGGCGGGGCGCTCGCGGACCTGTCGCGGGCGCTCGGCGACGTCGCCGCGTTCGTGAAGGACAACCGCAGCGCGCTGAAGTCCAACGTGGACGGGCTCACCGACGTCACCCGCACGCTGGTCGACCAGCAGAAGGCGCTGACGGAGGTGCTCGACGTCGCCCCGGCCGCCGCCGGCAACCTCATCAACACCTACAACGCGTCGTCGGGCACGCTCGACACCCGCCCCGACGTCAACGAGCTGGCCGACCCGTCGCTGCTGACCCTCTGCCAGCTGCTGACCAAGGCCGCGCCGTCGGGCGTCCCCGACAACGTCACCCAGGCCTGCGGCGTGCTGGCCCCGCTCTCGAACGGCACGAAGGCGCTGCCCAGCACGCAGGACGTCCTCACCGCGCTCTACGCCGGCAAGCCGCCGCCCGTGGCCGGGCTGGCGCTGCCGAGCGTGCCGGCCCCGTCCGGGGCCTCGGCGTCCTCCGCGGCGCCGGCCGTCGCGCAGCCGCCGACCTCCGTCGCGCCCGCGCCGCCCGCCGGCTCGGCCACCGCGTCCGACCTGCCGCTGCTCGGCACGCTGCTCGGCGGCTCGAAGTGAGCCGGCTCGTGCGTGCCGTCGCCGCGGCGACCGCGGTCGTGCTCGGCGCGAGCGGCTGCGGCGTGCTGTCCGGTGGCCTGCGCGGGGTGAACCTGCCCGGTGGAGCCGACCTCGGCGACCACCCGTACACGGTGACGATCAAGTTCGCCGACGTGAGCGACCTCGTCCCGCAGTCGCTGGTCAAGGTCGACGACGTGTCCGTCGGGTCCGTGCAGTCGATCTCCCTCGACCCGGCCACGTGGGACGCGGTCGTCGTCGCCGCCGTCAACGGCGACGTCCGGCTGCCCGCGAACGCGACGGCCTCGGTGCGCACGACGAGCCTGCTCGGCGAGAAGTTCGTCCAGCTGGCCCCGCCGGCGAGCGGGGCGACCGGCAGGCTGGGCCAGGGCGCGGTGATCCCCGTGTCGGCCTCGGGCCGCGCGGTCGAGGTCGAGGAGGTGCTCGGCGCACTGTCGATGCTGCTCAACGGCGGCGGCGTCGGCCAGCTCAAGACGATCTCCACCGAGCTGAACAACGCCCTGAAGGGCAACGAGCCGGAGATCCGCTCGCTGCTGGCCAACCTGAACACGCTGGTCAGCGGGCTGGACAGCAAGAAGGGCGAGATCACCCGCGCCCTCGACGGCCTCAACCGCCTCTCGGCGACGCTGAACGCGAACCGCGGTGAGATCACCGACGCGCTGCGCGACCTGCCGCCCGCACTGGCGGAGCTGGAGCGCCAGCGGCACGACCTGGTCGACCTGCTGCAGTCGCTCGACCGGCTCTCGGGCGTCGCGACCGACGTCGTCCACCGCAGCCGCGAGGACACCCTCGCCGACCTCCGTGCGCTCCGGCCGACGCTCGCCAAGCTGGCGCAGTCGGGTCAGGACCTGCCCGACTCGCTGCAGATCCTCGGCAGCTTCCCGTTCACCGACGCGGCGCAGCAGGCCATCGCCGGTGACTACGCGAACCTCTACGTCACCGCGGACCTGGACCTCAAGGACGTGCTGGACAACCTGGCCCGCACCAACCAGCCCTTCCCCGGGCCGGACACGCCGCTGTTCGACATGCTGCCCCCGACCGCGCAGGTGCTCAGCCCGCTGATCGGCGGCAGCACGCCCGAGCAGCAGCCCTCGTTCCCCGTGCTCGGGCCCGTCCCGACGCCGCTGGGCGGCCTCGACCCGCAGCACCCGCCGTCGACGCGGGTGCCGGCCACGCCGACGCCCACCCCGACCCCCTTGCCGACGGCCGCCCCGCTCGGCGGGGGCATCCTCGGCGGCCTGCTCGGAGGCCACTGATGCTGACCAGGACCGCCCGGCTGCAGCTGCTCGCGCTGCTGCTCGTCACGCTCGTCGGCGTCGGCTACACCGGCTTCCGCTACGCCGGGTTCGGCAGCCTGCTCGGCGCGACCACCTACCCGGTCCACGTCCGGCTCGCCGACTCCGGCGGGATCTTCACCGGCGCGGACGTCACCTACCGGGGCGTCAGCGTCGGGCGCGTCGGGCCGCTGACCCTCACCGCGAACGGCGTCGACGTCGAGCTGGACGTCGACCGGGACGCCCCGGCGATCCCGGCCGACACCAATGCGGCCGTCCGGAACCTCTCGGCGATCGGCGAGCAGTACGTCGACCTGCAGCCGGCCACCGACACCGGCGCGCCGCTGCGTTCGGGCTCGGTGATCCCGACCGCGGACACCTCCACGCCGGTCGGCGTCGAGGACCTCGTCACGAACCTCGACACGTTCGTCCGCTCGGTGCCGCTCGACTCCCTGCGGACCGTCGTCGACCAGCTCGGCGTCGCGTTCTCCGGCTCCGCGCAGCCGCTGCAGAAGCTCCTGGACACCTCCTCGCAGTTCAGCAGGGCGGCGACCGACGCGCTGCCGCAGACGGTCGGGCTGATCAAGGACGGGCGCACCGTCCTCACGACGCAGAACGAGACCGCGGGTCAGTTCAAGGACTTCAGCGCGAGCCTGGCGCGGCTGGCCGCCCAGCTGCGGACGTCCGACCCGGACCTGCGGCGGCTGATCCGGACGGGACCGCAGGCGGGGGAGCAGGTCACCGGCCTGCTGGACGAGAGCGGGCCGGGGCTGGGCACGGTGATCGCCAACCTGCTCACCGTCAGCCGCGTCGCCCAGCCCCGCCAGGCCAACCTCGCGCAGGTCCTCGTGGCCTACCCGGCCATCTCCGCGGCCGCCACGACCGTGGTGCCCGGCGACGGCACGGCCCACCTGGGCCTCGCGCTCAACGTCTTCGACCCGTACCCGTGCACGAGCGGTTACGAGGGCACCGCGCGCCGCTCGGGAGCGGACGTCGCCGACACCCCCGCGAACGCCCGTGCATACTGTGCGCAGCCCCGGGGCAGCGCCATCGACGTCCGCGGGTCGCAGAACGTCCCCCGGGCCACCACCCCGGGGTCGCCGGTCGGCGGGCGCACCACGCACCGTCCTTCCGGCGGCACGCCGTCGAGCCCGGCGCCGCTCCCCCCGAAGGCGCTCACCTCGATCGCGTCGATCTTGACGCCCTGACCCGACCCCAGCGGGCCGCGGGCCGCGGAGAGGAGCACGGAGTGACCGCGCAGGCCAATCTCGACCCCTGTCCCGTCGCGCGCCCGGTCGAGGAGGACTCGGCGTGACCGTCACCGACGACGGTGTCACCCCGGACACCACCGCCGGGGCCGGCCGGCCGGGCGCCCCAGCGGGCTGGCGCGCCCGCCTGACCGGCCTCGCCCGGTGGCGCCCCGTCCACCAGGGCGGGGTCACCCCGCGCGGTGTCGCGCTGGCGGCGCTGGTCGTCGCCGCCCTCGCCGCGCTGGTCTTCGGCGGGCTGTGGGCGCAGGAGGCCACGAGCAGCTCGCTCGCGCTGGCCCGCGACCGCGACGCCGTCCTCGTCGACGCGAAGCAGGCCGCGATCAACCTGAACACGCTGGACTGGCGCAACGTCGACGCCGGCCTCGCGCTGTGGGAGCGGTCCGCGACCGGCGACGTGCTGGCGGAGTTCCAGCAGAACCGCGCGCAGTACGCCAAGGCGGTCGCCGACGCCAAGCGCTCGACGACCGCCACCGCGCCCGACGCCGCGGTCTCCGAGCTCGACGACCGCGCGGGCGTCGCACGGGTGCTGGTCGCCGTCGACGTCACCGTGACCCCGGACGGGCAGGCGCCCGTCGTCACCCGCCAGCGGCTGCAGCTGGAGATGACCCGCACCCCGAGCGGCTGGAAGGTCAGCAGGCTCAGCCCCGTCCGCTCGCCGACGGCACCGGCCGGCAACTGACCCCGCCGCCCCCAGGAGGCCGAACCCCGATGTCCACCCCCTCGACGCCCCCGAACCCCGGCTCTCCCGGCTCCGGCGCGGGCGGCCCCACGCCGGCCCGCCGCCGCAGCGTCGGCATCCGCCGTCCGGGCGGCACCGGCCGGGTCGTGCGCCGCATCGCGGGGTCGCCCGGCCGCGGGACGGGCGCGACCCGGCCGGCCGACGGCGCGGACGCTCCGGAGCACGCCGGAACGACCGGGGCCGGCGGAGCGCAGACCCCGGACGGGACCGCGGGCCCGTCGACCGCGACCGGGGCGTGGCCCGCTCCGGCGGCGGACGACCTGTTCGGCACGTCCCTGGCCGGGCGCGAGCCCGGAGCCACCGGGCGGACGGGGGAGGGCGCCGCTGTGTCGACCGGCGCCGGGCCGACCGGAGTGGGGCCGACCGGAGTGGGGCCGACCGGAGTGGGGCCGACCGGCGTCGGGCCGACCGGAGTGGGGCCGACCGGCGCCGGCGTCGGGGCAGCCACGGCACCGGACGGGGCCGAGCCGGCGGCGTCCCGCCCGCGGGGCAAGCGGCTCCTCGCCGCACGGCCGCGGCCGGCCGCCCGGCCCGGCCCCGGCCGGACCCGCCGCTCCGTGCCGACTCCGGTGATCGCCGGTGCCGCGGTGGTGCTGGCCGCCGTCGCGGTCGTGTGCGCCGTCGGGAACGCGCAGCTGCGCGGCTCGGCGCCCGCGCGCAACACCGCGCTGGTCGACGTGGGCACGACGGCGCAGGTCAGCCAGCAGGTGGCTGACGACCTGACGAAGATCTACTCGTTCGACTACACGCGACTGGACCAGAACGAGGCCGCGGCGAAGGCCGTCATCACCCCGGCGTTCGACGCCCAGTTCGAGGCACTGTTCCAGCAGGTCCGCACACTGGCGCCGCAGCAGAAGGCGGTCGTGACGGCGACCGTGAACACCTCTGCGGTCCGGTCGGTCACCGGCGACACCGCGCAGGTGCTGGTGTTCCTCGACCAGCAGGCGACCCGCGCGGCCGACGGCGGCCGGGCCCAGCAGCTCGCGGCCGCGGGGCGCCTCACAGTGACGGCGCAGCAGGTCGACGGCACCTGGAAGGTCGCGAACGTCGTCCCGCAGTAGGCGGCCCCTCCGCGGCCGTCGCGGCGGCCTCGCGTATCCTGGGTGACGGTTCCACCGAAGACCGCAGGTCTGCGCCCGCGAGGGCGCACGAAGGCGCCGCGCCACGCGGACGGCCCGCGCAGGAGGACGAGGTTCGTTCCGGGCGCGCGTGCGCCCTTCCGGCCCCGTGCGCCCTGCGCCGGGGTCGTTCGCTTCCGCGGGGTCGTCGGCGGTGGGTCACCACCGCACCCGACACCCCGAGAGGAGGCACACCACATGGCACGACCCGACAAGGTCACGGCGGTCGCGGAGATCGCCGAGGAGTTCCGGGGCTCTTCGGCCTCGGTCGTCACCGAGTTCCGCGGGCTGTCCGTCTCGCAGCTGTCCACGCTGCGGCGGTCCCTCGGCGACGGCGCCACCTACCGCGTCGCGAAGAACACCCTGGTCAAGCGGGCGGCCGACGACGCAGGCGTCGTGGGGCTCGAGCAGCTGCTCGTCGGCCCCACGGCGATCGCGTTCATCACCGGTGAGCCCGTGGACGCCGCCAAGGCGATCCGCGACTTCGCGAAGACCAACCAGGGCCTGGTGATCAAGGGCGGCTACATGGACGGCCGCGCGCTGTCCGTCGCCGAGGTCAACCAGCTCGCCGACCTGGAGTCGCGCGAGGTCCTGCTGGCCAAGCTCGCCGGCGCGATGAAGGCCAACCTGGCCAAGGCCGCTGGCCTGTTCGCCGCGCCGGCCTCCCAGGTCGCCCGCCTCGCGCAGGCGCTGGCCGACAAGCGGGCCGAGGAGGAGGGCGGCACGGCCGCTCCCGCCGAGGCCGCCGCCGACACCGCGGCCGACGCCGACCCGGCCGACGCCGAGTCCTGACCCCACCCCACCTGCCTTCCAGAGAGGAACCGCCACCATGGCGAAGCTGTCCACCGACGAGCTGCTCGAGGCCTTCAAGGACCTCACCCTCATCGAGCTGTCGGAGTTCGTGAAGAAGTTCGAGGAGACCTTCGACGTCACCGCCGCCGCGCCGGTCGCCGTCGCGGCCGCCCCCGGTGCCGCGGCCGCCGCGGCGCCCGTCGAGGAGGAGAAGGACGAGTTCAACGTCGTCCTCGAGGCCGCGGGCGACAAGAAGATCCAGGTCATCAAGGTCGTGCGCGAGCTCGTCTCGGGCCTGGGCCTGAAGGAGGCCAAGGACCTCGTCGAGTCCGCCCCGAAGCCGATCCTGGAGGCCGTGGCGAAGGACGCCGCCGACGCCGCCAAGGCGAAGCTGGAGGACGCCGGCGCCAAGGTCAGCCTGACCTGACCCCCGTCCCCACCCCGCCCGCCGAACGTCAGCAAGGCCACCTTCAGGACCGCAGCGGTCCTGAAGGTGGCCTTGCTGACGTCAGGACCGGCCCCGCAGCTCCCGCCGCAGCAGCTTGCCCGTCACCGTCTTCGGGATCTCGTCGAGGAACTCGACCTGGCGGGGGTACTTGTAGGCCGCCATGCGCTCCTTGCAGAACGCGATCAGCTCCTCCTCCGTGGCGCTCCGCCCGGGACGCAGGCTGACGAACGCCTTCACCGTCTCGCCCCGGTACTCGTCGGGCACCCCGACGACGGCGGCCTCCCGCACCGACTCGTGCTCGTAGAGCACGTCCTCGACCTCGCGCGGCCACACCTTGTAGCCGCCCGCGTTGATCTGGTCCTTCTTGCGGTCGACGATGTAGAACCAGCCCTTGGCGTCCATGTAGCCGACGTCGCCGGTGTGCAGCGAGCCCCCGGGGATCGCCTTCTCCGTCTCCTCCGGCTTGTTCCAGTACCCCTTGACGACCTGCGGGCCGGTCGTGACGATCTCGCCGATCTCGCCCGCCGGCAGCTCCTTGCCGTCGTCGTCGAGGATCTGCACGACCGTGTTGTAGATCGGCACCCCGACGGACAGCGCGCCGGACGCCTCGTCCACCGGCCCCTCGACGCCGATCGGCGTCCCGTGCGACGGCGAGGTCGTCTCGGTCAGCCCGTAGACGTTGTGGATGTAGTGGCCGAACGCCGCCGAGAACGCCTTGACCGTCGACGGCGGGATCGGCGCGCCCCCCGACATGATCTTCGTCAGGGACGCGAGCGCGTCGTGCTCGGCATTGGGCGCGTTCATCAGCGCGATGAACACGGTGATCGCCCCGACGGTGAAGGTCGGCCGCTGCTCGCGGATCGTGTCGATGCCCAGGCTCGGCTCGAACCGGTGGAACAGCACCAGCGGCGCCCCGAGCAGCTGCGCGAGCGTGACGGCGGCGATCAGCCCGGTGATGTGGAACAGCGGCGCGACGCCCAGCACGACGTCGTCACCCGTCAGCCCGCACCAGTCCCGGTAGGCCTGGCTGTTGAACGTCACGTTGCCGTGCGTGTTCATCGCGCCCTTGGGCGGCCCGGTCGTCCCCGAGGTGTAGGTGAGGAAGGCCGTGTCCTCCGCCGTGTAGCCCACCGGCGGCGGCGACTGGCCGCGGTAGCGCTCCAGCAGCGCCGCGAGGTCCTCCGCGCCCTCGCAGTCGATGCGCTCCGACGACCCGAACGCCCGCGGGTCGTTCGCGGTCTGGTACTCCAGCTCCGACGTCGTGAGCACGCGGGCGACGTCCGTCCCGCCGACGACGTCGGCCGCCACGTCGCGGTAGAGGCTCTCCAGGCTGACGAGCACGCGCGCGCCGGAGTCGCGCAGCAGCAGGTCCAGCTCGCGGGCGCGGTTCATCGGGTTGATCGAGACGGCGATGCCGCCCGCCTTCCACGTGCCGACCAGCCCGATGACGAACTGGGGCACGTTCTGCAGGTACAGCGCCACCCGGTCGCCGCGTTCGAGGCCACCGTCGCGCAGGGCGACGGCGAACGCGTCGGTCAGCGCGTCGAGCTCGCCGTAGGTGATGCGGCCGTCGAAGTAGCGGATCGCGTCACCGTCGGGGTTGCGGGCCGCGCTCGCCGAGAACATCGCCAGCGCGTCGGTGAACTCCGGCGTGATGTCCGCTGGCTGGCCGGCCGCGTAGATCGGCAGCCAGGGCCGGTCGAAGTAGCCGCTCACCGGATCGCCACCGGGTTCACCGGCGCCCCGCTGCCCCCGACGACCTCGAGCGGCGCGGCGACGTAGAGGAACGTCCAGCGCCCGTCGGCCGCGCACGCGTCGGCCAGGTCGTCGAGCCAGGTGATCTCCGTGAGCGAGCCGAGCTCGTCGTCGGGGCCCCACCGGCCCCGGTTCGACGGGGCGTCGCGCCCCAGCAGCTCGGTCATCGAAGGTGCGTCGGCCATTGCGGTTCCCGTCCCTGTCGGCGTCGACGTCGTGGGCGGGTCCGACGCCACCACGGCGCCCGCCGGTAGTCAAGCCGGAGGCCACGTTGCGCCGACCGGGCGGATCCCCGCCCGGTGCGCACGGCCGCACGCGCCCGACACGCGCGGCCGGCACGCGCCGCGCCGGGCACAGGCGACCGTGGAGACGGGCGGTCGGGGCCCGTCGGCGGGCGCGCGCGGCGGCCGCCTCCCGGACGGGCGGTCGGTCACGGGGGACGAGATCGGCCGGCAGCGGGCCGGTGGTAGATCCAGTGCGCGGTTACGTACGGTGAGGACCGGTCGTCCGGCGCAAAGGACCACTTACCGATGCGTAGAGGCTTGACTCGGTGCGTCAGGCAGGTCACTCTTAGGTCTCGATGGCACCCTCGGTGACCCGTCTCGACAGCCGCTGCATTTGCAGCTAGACTGCCTCTTTGCGCTGCCCTCGTCCAGCCACGCGTGCGCCCGGCGGTCTCCCGTGTCGCCGATCCTCGCATGGCCGGGCGTCGGTGAGTGCGTGACAACTAGACGGCGTGCACCGGGATCGAGAATCGTCCCGTCGCCCCCGCCCGGTCCGGACCTCCCGCCCGGGCCGTGCGGGGGACGACGGTACCGCGACCCGACCGGGGCCCGCCAGACGAGAGCGCAGTTCCGGAAGGACGCATCTTGGCATCGCCGCACGCCCCCACGCCAAGCGCCACCGTGCCGACCCGCACGATCACCGCAACCACGCAGGACCATCTCAGCCTTCCCGGCGCCCCCACCCGAGTCAGCTTCGCGAAGATCCACGAGCCGCTCCGGGTGCCCGACCTCCTCGACCTGCAGACCCAGTCGTTCGAATGGCTGATCGGCAGCGACGCGTGGTACCAGCGGCGGATCGAGGCCGGTGACGAGAACCCGGTCGGTGGCCTCGAGGAGATCCTCAACGAGATCTCGCCCATCGAGGACTTCTCCGGCTCGATGTCGCTGTCCTTCTCCGACCCCCGCTTCGACGAGGTCAAGGCCTCCGAGGAGGAGTGCAAGGACAAGGACATGACGTACGCGGCTCCGCTGTTCGTCACGGCGGAGTTCACGAACAACACCACCGGCGAGATCAAGAGCCAGACGGTCTTCGTCGGCGACTTCCCGGTGATGACCCGCAAGGGCACCTTCATCATCAACGGCACCGAGCGCGTCGTCGTGTCGCAGCTCGTCCGCTCGCCGGGCGTCTACTTCGACCACGCGATCGACAAGTCCACCGAGAAGGACGTCTACTCGGTGCGGATCATCCCCAGCCGCGGCGCGTGGCTGGAGTTCGACGTCGACAAGCGCGACACCGTCGGCGTCCGCATCGACCGCAAGCGCCGCCAGCCGGTCACCGTGCTGCTCAAGGCGCTCGGCTGGACCAACGAGCAGATCACCGAGCGGTTCGGGTTCTCCGAGACCATGCTCGCGACCCTGGAGAAGGACCACACGGCCGGCCAGGACGAGGCGCTGCTGGACATCTACCGCAAGCTGCGCCCCGGCGAGCCGCCGACGCGCGAGAGCGCCCAGGCCCTGCTGGAGAACCTGTTCTTCAAGGACAAGCGCTACGACCTGGCCAAGGTCGGCCGCTACAAGGCCAACAAGAAGCTCGGTCTGTCGATCGACGCCTCGGTCGGCACGCTGACCGAGGAGGACATCGCCACGACCATCGAGTACCTCGTGCGCCTGCACGCCGGGGAGACCACGATGGCGGTCGGCGACGCCGCGGACGGGGCCACGGTCCCGGTCGAGACCGACGACATCGACCACTTCGGCAACCGGCGCCTGCGCACGGTCGGCGAGCTGATCCAGAACCAGATGCGGGTCGGCCTCTCGCGCTCCGAGCGCGTCGTCCGCGAGCGGATGACCACGCAGGACGTCGAGGCCATCACCCCGCAGACGCTGATCAACATCCGGCCGATCACCGCCGCCATCCGCGAGTTCTTCGGCACCAGCCAGCTCTCGCAGTTCATGGACCAGACCAACCCGCTGGCCGGCCTGACGCACAAGCGGCGGCTGTCCGCGCTGGGCCCGGGCGGCCTGTCCCGTGAGCGGGCCGGCATGGAGGTGCGCGACGTGCACCCCAGCCACTACGGCCGCATGTGCCCGATCGAGACGCCGGAAGGCCCGAACATCGGCCTGATCGGCTCGCTGTCGAGCTTCGCGCGCGTCAACCCGTTCGGCTTCATCGAGACGCCCTACCGCAAGGTCGAGGGCGGCATCGTCACCGAGCAGGTCGACTACCTCACCGCCGACGAGGAGGACCGCTTCGTCGTCGCGCAGGCCAACGCGCCGCTGAACGCGGACGGCTCGTTCAAGGAAGAGCGCGTCCTCGTCCGCCGCAAGGGCGGGGAGATCGACTACATCGCGCCGGCCGGCGTCGACTACATCGACGTCTCGCCGCGGCAGATGGTCTCGGTCGCGACGGCGATGATCCCGTTCCTCGAGCACGACGACGCCAACCGCGCGCTGATGGGCGCGAACATGCAGCGGCAGTCCGTGCCGCTGCTGCGGTCGGACTCGCCGCTGGTCGGCACGGGCATGGAGCTGCGCGCCGCGGTCGACGCCGGCGACGTCGTGGTGGCCGAGAAGGCCGGCGTCGTCGAGGAGCTGTGCGCCGACTTCATCACGGTCATGGCCGACGACGGCTCGCGCCAGACCTACCGGCTGCACAAGTTCCGCCGGTCCAACCAGGGCACGTGCACGAACCAGAAGCCGGTCGTCGAGGAGGGCGCGCGCGTCGAGGTCGGCCAGGTGCTGGCCGACGGGCCCTGCACCGAGAACGGCGAGATGGCCCTGGGCAAGAACCTGCTCGTGGCGATCATGCCGTGGGAGGGCCACAACTACGAGGACGCGATCATCCTCTCGCAGCGCCTGGTGCAGGACGACGTGCTGACGTCGATCCACATCGAGGAGCACGAGATCGACGCCCGCGACACCAAGCTGGGCGCCGAGGAGATCACGCGGGACATCCCGAACGTGTCCGAGGAGGTGCTGGCCGACCTCGACGAGCGCGGGATCATCCGCATCGGCGCCGAGGTCCAGCCCGGCGACATCCTCGTCGGCAAGGTCACGCCCAAGGGCGAGACGGAGCTGACGCCGGAGGAGCGGCTGCTGCGCGCGATCTTCGGCGAGAAGGCGCGCGAGGTCCGCGACACCTCGCTCAAGGTGCCGCACGGCGAGTACGGCAAGGTCATCGGCATCCGGGTCTTCTCCCGCGACGACGAGGACGAGCTGGCGCCGGGCGTCAACGAGCTGGTGCGGGTCTACGTCGCACAGAAGCGCAAGATCCAGGACGGCGACAAGCTCGCCGGCCGGCACGGCAACAAGGGCGTCATCGGCAAGATCCTTCCGGCGGAGGACATGCCGTTCCTGCCCGACGGCACGCCGGTCGACATCATCCTCAACACCCACGGCGTGCCCCGCCGCATGAACATCGGCCAGGTGCTGGAGACCCACCTCGGGTGGATCGCCAAGTCCGGCTGGAAGATCGAGGGCACGCCGGAGTGGGCGAACGAGCTGCCGGAGGACCTGTACGAGGTGCCGGCCGGCACGAAGACGGCGACCCCCGTCTTCGACGGCGCCAGGGAGAACGAGATCACCGGCCTGCTGGGCAGCACGCTGCCCAACCGGGACGGCGAGCGCATGGTCGGGCCGGACGGCAAGGCCACGCTGATCGACGGACGCTCCGGCGAGCCGTACCCGTTCCCGGTGGCCGTCGGCTACATGTACATCCTCAAGCTGCTGCACCTCGTCGACGACAAGATCCACGCCCGGTCCACCGGCCCGTACTCGATGATCACCCAGCAGCCGCTGGGCGGCAAGGCGCAGTTCGGTGGCCAGCGCTTCGGCGAGATGGAGTGCTGGGCGATGCAGGCCTACGGCGCGGCGTACACGCTGCAGGAGCTGCTGACGATCAAGTCCGACGACGTCGTGGGCCGGGTCAAGGTCTACGAGGCCATCGTGAAGGGGGAGAACATCCCCGAGCCCGGCATCCCGGAGTCCTTCAAGGTGCTGCTGAAGGAGCTCCAGTCGCTGTGCCTCAACGTGGAGGTGCTCTCCTCCGACGGGGCCGCGATCGAGATGCGCGACACCGACGACGAGGACCTGGAACGGGCCGCGGCGAACCTGGGCATCAACCTGTCCAGCCGCCCGGGCTCCGACTCCGCCACCCTCGACGACATTGTCAACTGAGTCGTGGGTCAACTGAAGGATTTGAGGCAATAGTGCTCGACGTCAACTTCTTCGACGAACTGCGCATCGGGCTGGCCACGGCCGAGGACATCCGCCAGTGGTCGCACGGCGAGGTGAAGAAGCCGGAGACCATCAACTACCGCACCCTCAAGCCGGAGAAGGACGGCCTCTTCTGCGAGAAGATCTTCGGCCCGACCCGGGACTGGGAGTGCTACTGCGGCAAGTACAAGCGCGTCCGCTTCAAGGGCATCATCTGTGAGCGCTGTGGCGTCGAGGTCACACGCGCCAAGGTGCGCCGCGAGCGGATGGGCCACATCGAGCTGGCCGCGCCCGTCACGCACATCTGGTACTTCAAGGGCGTCCCGAGCCGGCTGGGCTACCTGCTCGACCTGGCTCCCAAGGACCTCGAGAAGATCATCTACTTCGCGGCGTACGTGATCACGTCGGTCAACAACGACCAGCGCCACGAGGACCTCACCACGCTCGAGAACGAGATGGGCGTGGAGCGCAAGCGCGTCGAGCAGCGGCGCGACGCCGACATCGAGGCCCGCCAGCAGAAGCTTGAGGCCGACCTGGCCGAGCTGGAGGCGGAGGGCGCCAAGAGCGACGTCCGCCGCAAGGTCAAGGAGGGCGGCGAGCGCGAGATGCGCCAGCTCCGCGACCGGGCCCAGCGCGAGCTGGACCGGCTCGAGGAGATCTGGTCGACGTTCACCAAGCTGGACGTCCAGCAGCTGATCGCCGACGAGGGCCTCTACCGCGAGCTGTACGACCGCTACGGGGACTACTTCACCGGCGCGATGGGCGCCGAGGCGATCCAGACCCTGCTGCAGAACTTCGACATCGCCGCCGAGGCGGAGAACCTCCGCGAGGTCATCCGCACCGGCAAGGGCCAGAAGAAGCTGCGCGCGCTCAAGCGGCTCAAGGTCGTCGCGGCGTTCCAGACCACCGGCAACTCGCCGATGGGCATGGTGCTCGACTGCGTCCCGGTGATCCCGCCGGACCTGCGCCCGATGGTGCAGCTCGACGGTGGCCGCTTCGCGACGTCGGACCTGAACGACCTGTACCGGCGCGTGATCAACCGGAACAACCGGCTCAAGCGGCTGATCGACCTCGGCGCTCCCGAGATCATCGTCAACAACGAGAAGCGGATGCTGCAGGAGGCCGTCGACGCGCTGTTCGACAACGGCCGCCGCGGCCGGCCCGTCACCGGGCCGGGCAACCGCCCGCTCAAGTCGCTGTCCGACCTGCTCAAGGGCAAGCAGGGCCGGTTCCGCCAGAACCTGCTCGGCAAGCGCGTCGACTACTCCGGCCGTTCGGTCATCGTCGTCGGCCCGCAGCTGAAGCTGCACCAGTGCGGCCTGCCGAAGCAGATGGCGCTGGAGCTGTTCAAGCCGTTCGTCATGAAGCGGCTGGTCGACCTCAACCACGCGCAGAACATCAAGTCCGCGAAGCGCATGGTCGAGCGCGGCCGCTCGCAGGTCTGGGACGTGCTGGAGGAGGTCATCTCCGAGCACCCGGTGCTGCTCAACCGCGCGCCGACGCTGCACCGGCTGGGCATCCAGGCCTTCGAGCCGCAGCTGGTCGAGGGCAAGGCGATCCAGCTGCACCCGCTGGTCTGCGAGGCGTTCAACGCCGACTTCGACGGCGACCAGATGGCGGTGCACCTGCCGCTGTCGGCCGAGGCGCAGTCCGAGGCCAGGGTGCTGATGCTCTCGAGCAACAACATCCTGTCGCCGGCGTCGGGCCGCCCGCTCGCGATGCCGCGGCTGGACATGGTCACGGGCCTGTTCCACCTGTCCCGGCTGCGCGACGGCGCGCACGGCGCGGGCGGGGTGTACTCCTCGGTCGCCGAGGCGATCATGGCGTACGACCGCAAGGCCCTGCACCTGCAGGCGCCGATCCGGATCCGGCTGACGGGCGTCGTCCCGCCGGCCGAGGTCTACCCGTCGCTGGCCGAGAAGGGCTGGGCGGCCGGGCAGCCGTGGATCGCGGAGACGACGCTGGGCCGGGTGCTGTTCAACGAGCTCCTGCCGAACGACTACCCGTTCGTCAACGAGCCGCTGCCCAAGAAGCGCCAGGCCGCGATCATCAACGACCTGGCCGAGCGGTACTCCATGACCGAGGTCGCGCAGGTGCTCGACCGGCTCAAGGACGCCGGCTTCTACTGGGCGACGCGCTCGGGCGTCACGCTCGCCATCTCCGACGTCGTCGTGCCGCCGAACAAGCAGGACATCCTCGACGGCTACGAGGTCAGGGCCGAGCAGATCAACAAGCGCTACCAGCGCGGCGCGCTGTCGCACCAGGAGCGCAACGACGAGCTCGTCAAGATCTGGACCCAGGCGTCCGAGGAGGTCGCCAGGGCCATGGAGGCCAACTTCCCGCAGGACAACCCGATCCCGACGATCGTGCAGTCCGGGGCGGCGGGCAACATGGCCCAGGTCCGGCAGCTCGCCGGCATGAAGGGCCTGGTGGCCAACCCCAAGGGCGAGTACATCCCGCGGCCGATCAAGGCCAACTTCCGCGAGGGCCTTTCCGTGCTGGAGTACTTCATCTCCACGCACGGCACCCGCAAGGGCCTGGCCGACACCGCGCTGCGGACCGCCGACTCCGGGTACCTCACCCGGCGCCTGGTGGACGTCTCGCAGGACGTCATCGTGCGCGAGGTCGACTGCGGCACCGAGCGGTCGATCACGATGCCGGTCACGGAGGAGGGCCCGGGCGGCACCCGGATCGCCCACCGCTACATCCGCACGAGCGTGTACGCGCGGACGTCGGCGGAGGAGGTCACCGGCCCGGACGGCGACGTGATCGTCCAGCGGGGCGAGGACCTCGGCGACCCGGCGCTCGACGCGCTGGTCGAGGCCGGCATCAAGACGATCAAGGTGCGCAGCGCGCTCACCTGCACGTCGGCCACCGGCATCTGCGCCATGTGCTACGGGCGCTCGATGGCGACCGGCAAGCTGGTGGACGTCGGCGAGGCGGTCGGCATCGTCGCGGCGCAGTCCATCGGTGAGCCGGGCACGCAGCTGACGATGCGGACGTTCCACATCGGCGGCGTCGCGGGCGACGACATCACGACCGGTCTGCCGCGTGTCACGGAGCTGTTCGAGGCCCGCGTCCCCAAGGGCAAGGCCCCGATCGCCGACGTCGACGGCCGGATCGCCATCGAGGACGGCGAGCGCTTCTGGAAGATCACGCTCACACCGGACGACGGCGGCGACGACATCGTCTACGAGAAGCTGTCGAAGCGGCAGTGGCTCGCGACGACCGTCGTCGACGGGCAGGAGCGCGCGCTGCAGGACGGCGACCACGTGCACGTGGGCCAGCTGCTCCTGGAGGGCACGGCCGACCCGCACGAGGTGCTGCGCGTCATGGGCCCGCGCGAGGTGCAGCTGCACCTGGTGCGTGAGGTGCAGAAGGTGTACCGCACGCAGAGCGTGGACATCCACGACAAGCACATCGAGGTGATCATCCGGCAGATGCTGCGCCGGGTCACGATCATCGACTCGGGCTCCACGGAGTTCCTGCCCGGCGCGCTCGCCGAGCGGGCGGACTTCGAGGCGCAGAACCGCCGGGTCGTGGCCGAGGGCGGCGAGCCCGCGTCCGGGCGTCCGGTGCTGATGGGGATCACGAAGGCGTCGCTGGCGACGGAGTCGTGGCTGTCCGCGGCCTCCTTCCAGGAGACGACGAGGATCCTCACCGACGCCGCGATCAACGGGAAGCGCGACAAGCTCGTCGGGCTGAAGGAGAACGTGATCATCGGCAAGCTGATCCCGGCCGGCACCGGGATCAGCCGCTACCGCAACATCCAGGTCCAGCCGACCGAGGAGGCCCGCGCGGCCGCCTACGCGCTGCCGAGCTACGACGACGGCTACTACAGCCCCGACGTGTTCGGCACGGGCACCGGTGCCGCGGTGCCGCTGGACGACTACGACTTCGGCCGCGACTACCGCTGAGTCGCGGAGGGGTCCCGACGGACGGGGCCGGTCCTGCTCACACGAGCGGGACCGGCCCCGTTCCGTTTGCCGCCGTCGGTCAGACCTCGAGGAGGACCAGTCGCCGGGTCGCGCGCGTCATCGCGACGTAGAGGTCGGCCCTGCACGCCGCGGCGACCGCATCCGGGTCGACGACGAGCACGACGTCGAACTCCAGCCCCTTGGCCGACGTCGGGGTGTGGACGGGCACGGGGAGCCCGGGCAGCGCCACCGGGTCGGGCGCGACCACCGCGAGGGTGCCCGCGCCCGCCAGCTCGGCGAGCTCGTCCGCCACGATCGCCCTGACCTCGGCGGCCGGCTCCCGGCGGCCGACCCGGACGTGCCGCGGGGGCTCGCCCGACCGCCGCACCGACCGCGGCACGCGGTCGCGCTCGCCCTCCGGCAGCACCCGCGCGGCGGCCTCCATGATCTCCGCAGGGGTCCGGTAGTTGACCGTGAGGGTCCGCCGGACCCAGCGGTTCCCGGCGACATGGTCGAGCACGTCGGCCCAGGTCCGGGCGCCGGCGGGCGCGCTGCGCTGGGCCAGGTCGCCGACGGCGGTGATCGACCGGGTGGGGCAGCGCCGGGCCAGTACGCGCCAGTCCATCGGCGAGAGCTCCTGCGCCTCGTCGACGACGAGATGCCCGTAGGTCCACTCCCGGTCCGCGGCCGCGCGGTCGGCGACCGTGCCGACCAGCTCGGACTCGAACTGGGCGGCGAGCATCTCGGCCGTGACGAAGTCGGTCGCGCGCAGCTCGTCGGCGTCCTCGCCCGCGACCTTGCGGATGTCGATGTCCAGGTTGTCGAGGACCTGGGCGGCGTAGCGGACGCCGTCGTCGACCCGGGCCGCGCGCCCGGGCAGGGGGCCCAGCAGCTCGGCCAGCTCGTCCAGCAACGGCGTGTCCGACACGGTCCACGCGGCGCCGTCGGGTCGGTGCAGGACCGCCAGGTCGGTGTCGAGCTCCCCGCCGCGGCGCAGCTCGGCGCCGACCGCCGCCAGCCGGTCCGGCGACCCCAGCAGGTCGGCGAGCAGGCGCTCGGGCGTGCGCAGCGGCCACAGCCGGTTCAGCGCCGCGCGGAAGCCCGGGTGGTCGACCAGCTCGTCGCGCAGGTCGTCGGCCAGGCCGCGGGCGATGGCCGCGGCGGACTCCTCGGGGTCGGGCGCGTAGTCGTCGTCCGCCAGCGCCGCGTCCAGGTCGGCGCCGTCGAGGTCGGCCAGGACACCGCCGGTGACCGCCTCGACGCCCCGCTCGACGAGCTGGGTGAGGAGGCCCTCCGCGAACACCATCCGCGCCGCGTTGTGGGTGAGGCCGCTGCCGCGGGCCCGGTCTCGGGCGGCCGCGGCGACGCCACGGTCGATCTCTACGGTGACGGCGTCGAGCAGGATCGGCAGCGGCTCGTCGGGCAGGCGCTGCTCGGCTCCGACCGCGGCGCGCAGGACCGAGCACATCGCGAGGTCGCCCTTGAGCCGCGCGACGGCGGGCGTGTCGAGCGCGGTGGCCTCCACGCCGTGCCGGAACCGCCCGGGCGTCGTGAACACGACCGCCGACTCGCCCAGCGACGGCAGGACGTCCCCGACGTACTCCAGGAACGGCCCGCTGGGGCCGACGACCAGCACGCCGCGCCGCTCGAGCTGCTCGCGGTGCGTGTAGAGCAGGTACGCCACCCGGTGCAGGGCGACCGCGGTCTTGCCGGTGCCGGGGCCGCCCTCGACCACGACGGTCCCCGCGAGCGGCAGGCGGATCACCGCGTCCTGCTCGGCCTGGATCGTCGCGACGATGTCGCGCATCGCGGTGCCGCGCGGTGCCGTCAGCGCCGCGAGCAGGGCCGGGTCGGCCGCCGTCTCGGGCGTGGCGGGCCGGCTCGTCGCGAAGACGTCGTCGTGGATGTCCACCACGCGCTCGTCGAGGCCGCGCCCGGCGAGCCGGAAGTGCCGGCGGCGGGCCAGTCCCATCGGGGTCGCCAGCGTCGCGCAGTAGAAGGGCCGGGCCGCCGGCGCCCGCCAGTCGACCAGCGCGGTGGCGCCGTCGGAGCCGGCGAGGCCGGTCCGGCCGACGTAGAGCGGCGATCCGGCGTCGGCGGCGTCGCCTTCCCCTGGCGTGTCCTCGCCGTCGCGGTCCAGCCGGCCGAAGCACAGCCCGGCCCGGGCGGCCCGCAGCGCCACGGCCCGGTCGGACCAGCTGTGCACGGCGACGTCGCGCTCCCAGCGGGCACTCAGCTCGGACCCGGTCCGCGCCGAGAGCGCGACGGTGCGGCGCCCGGACGCGGTCTCCAGCTCGGCCGCCAGCAGCCGGTGCAATGAGCGGACGTGCCGGGTCTCGGCGTCGAGCTCGTCCTCAAGGGACCGGTATTCCACGGGCTTCCCTTTCGTGATACACTGAATTCATAACGAAGGGCTTCTCCATTCCGGAGAAGCCCTTCAGTGTATCGCGAAATGGCCGGAAATGGCCATTGAATGGGTCAGCGGGCCCGGCTCAACGTCCGCCCGCAGTGCCGCACCCAGCTCCGCCACCGCCTCGTCCGCCACCCGCAGCAACCCGACCAGCACCGGGAACGCGTGCCACATCCCCGGTTCCCGCCGGTAGCCCACCGCCACGCCGGCCGCGCGGGCCCGTTCGACGAGCCGGTCCGCGTCGTCCGCGAGCACCTCCGACCCGCCCGCCACGACGTGCAGGGGCGGCAGCCCGCCCAGGTCGGCCTCCAGCGGCGCCAGCTCGGGCGCTTCCGCCCCGGCGCGGTAGTCCGCCGCGGCCCGCGGCAGCCAGGACGGGTCGAGCATCGCATCGGTCGCCGCGTTCGCCGCGAGCACCGGTGAGGAGCACGTCAGGTCGACCCACGGCGAGATCAGCCCGACCGAGCCCGGCAGCTCCTCCCCGGCCGCCCGCAGCCGCAGCAGCAGCGAGAGAACGAGGCCGCCGCCCGCGGAATCACCGACCACCGCGATGCGTTGTGCCTCCTGTCCACGCGTGCGCAGGGCCTGCCACACGGCCAGCGCGTCGTCCAGGGCGGCCGGGAACGGGTGCTCGGGGGCGAGGCGGTACCCGGGAGCCAGCACCGGGGCGCCCGCGGCCCGGGACAGGTGGGCGACGAGCCCGCGGTGCGACGTGGGGGAGCCGACCTGGTACCCGCCGCCGTGCAGGTACAGCACCCGGTGGCGGGCGCCCGTCCCGGCGGAGTCGACCACCTCGGTCGGCACGCCGGCGAGCGAGCCGGACGCGCGCCGGGTCCCGGCGGGCAGCGGCACGACGAGGCCGGTGACGTCCAGGGCGGCGCGGCGAAGGGCGATCGGCAGGCGAGGGGAAAGGAGCGGGGCGATGACGGCGCGGGTCAACAGCCGGGCGGCCGGTGTCGGCAGATGCACACCGGACCGTAACCACCGCTCCGGACGCCCCGCTCCGGGTACGACGAACGGGGGGCGGGGAGCGACGAGCGGGCGCGCGCCCTTGCGCGGGCGGGGTCCGTACGGCACCCTGCCCTCACCGGCCGAGGCGTGACCGGACCCGTTTTGACCCCCTTCTCGCGGGGCGGGTACCCTTGTGTCTTGCGCCCGACCACGGTCGGGCCGATCTGCGTGCCCGAGGCCGATCGTCATGATTGCGCCGTAGGGTCCGCGGGCCCCCGGGCTCCCCGCGAGGTCGTCCTCGATCTGCGGCGTGGGCCAGGAGGCCGCGACACGCCCGACCTCGGGGACGGGTGTGGCGGTGCACGACCCCCCGAACGACGAGCAGCACGGCACCACGACGGAAGAGAAGCAGACGGTTCATGCCCACGATCCAGCAGCTGGTCCGCAAGGGCCGTCAGGACAAGGCCACGAAGACCAAGACGGCCGCGCTGAAGGGAAGCCCCCAGCGTCGCGGCGTGTGCACGCGCGTGTACACGACCACGCCCAAGAAGCCGAACTCCGCGCTGCGCAAGGTCGCCCGGGTCAAGCTCTCCAGCCAGATGGAGATCACGGCTTACATCCCGGGTGAGGGCCACAACCTCCAGGAGCACTCGATCGTCCTGGTCCGCGGCGGCCGGGTGAAGGACCTCCCCGGCGTCCGTTACAAGATCGTCCGCGGGTCGCTCGACACCCAGGGCGTGAAGAACCGCAAGCAGGCGCGGAGCCGGTACGGCGCGAAGAAGGAGAAAGGGTGAGCCGAGTGTTCGGAACAGATGCTCGCTCCACTCCGTACCGCCGCGTTGAAGGAGAGAAGTAATGCCTCGTAAGGGACCTGCTCCGCGGCGTCCGCTGGTCTCGGACCCGGTGTACGGGTCGCCGCTGGTGACGCAGCTGGTCAACAAGGTGCTCAAGGACGGCAAGCGCAGCCTGGCCGAGCGGATCGTCTACGCCGCACTGGAGGGCACGCGCGAGAAGACCGGCGCCGACCCCGTCGTCACGCTCAAGCGGGCCATGGACAACGTGAAGCCGGCTCTGGAGGTCAAGAGCCGCCGCGTCGGTGGCGCCACCTACCAGGTGCCGGTCGAGGTCCGCGCCCCGCGGCAGACGACGCTGGCCCTGCGCTGGCTGGTCAACTACGCCTCGCAGCGTCGCGAGAAGACCATGGTCGAGCGGCTGCAGAACGAGCTGCTCGACGCGAGCAACGGCCTCGGCGCCGCCGTGAAGCGGCGCGAGGACATGCACAAGATGGCGGAGTCCAACAAGGCCTTCGCCCACTACCGCTGGTGACGGGCCGACCGCTCGCGCCAACCGAGGAGAGATGACGCAGTGGCACGGGACGTGCTGACGGACCTGGGCAGGGTCCGCAACATCGGCATCATGGCGCACATCGACGCCGGCAAGACCACCACCACCGAGCGGATCCTGTTCTACACCGGGATCAACTACAAGATCGGTGAGGTCCACGACGGCGCGGCCACGATGGACTGGATGGAGGAGGAGCAGAAGCGCGGCATCACGATCACGTCCGCCGCGACGACCTGCTTCTGGAAGGACCACCAGATCAACATCATCGACACCCCCGGGCACGTCGACTTCACCGTCGAGGTGGAGCGCAACCTGCGGGTGCTCGACGGTGCCGTGGCCGTGTTCGACGGCAAGGAGGGCGTGGAGCCGCAGTCCGAGCAGGTCTGGCGGCAGGCGAGCAAGTACGGCGTCCCGCGCATCTGCTTCGTCAACAAGATGGACAAGCTCGGCGCGGACTTCTACTTCACGGTGAAGACCATCCGCGAGCGGCTCGGCGCCACCCCGCTGCCCATCCAGCTGCCCATCGGCTCGGAGAGCGACTTCATCGGCGTGGTCGACCTCGTCGAGATGCGCGCGCTCACCTGGCGCGGCGAGGTCCAGAAGGGCGAGGACTACACCGTCGAGGAGATCCCGGCCGACCTGCGCGAGCGGGCCGAGGAGTACCGCACGGCGCTCGTCGAGGCCGTCGCCGAGACCGACGACGACCTGATGGAGGCCTACCTCGGCGGCGAGGAGCTCACCGTCGAGCAGCTCAAGCACGGCATCCGGCGGATCGTGCGCGAGGGCGCCGCCTACCCCGTCCTGTGCGGGTCCGCGTTCAAGAACAAGGGCGTGCAGCCCATGCTCGACGCGGTCATCGACTACCTGCCGGCGCCGAGCGACCTGCCGCCGGTCGAGGGCACGCTGCAGGACGGCGAGACGCCGGCCTTCCGCAAGCCGGAGGTGTCGGAGCCGTTCTCGGCGCTGGCCTTCAAGATCGCCGCGCACCCGTTCTTCGGCAAGCTGACCTACATCCGGGTCTACTCGGGCAAGGTCGCGGCGGGCACCCAGGTCATCAACTCGACCAAGGACCGCAAGGAGCGCATCGGGAAGATCTTCCAGATGCACGCCAACAAGGAGAACCCGGTCGACGAGGCCATGGTCGGCCACATCTACGCGGTGATCGGCCTCAAGGACACGACGACCGGCGAGACGCTGTGCGACCCCAACGCGCCGATCGTGCTGGAGTCCATGACGTTCCCGGACCCGGTCATCCAGGTCGCGGTCGAGCCGAGGACCAAGGCCGACCAGGAGAAGCTCTCGACGGCGATCCAGCGCCTCGCCGAGGAGGACCCGACGTTCCAGGTCTCCCTCGACGACGAGACCGGCCAGACGATCCTCGCCGGCATGGGCGAGCTGCACCTCGAGGTGCTCGTCAACCGGATGAGGAGCGACTACAAGGTCGAGGCCAACATCGGCAAGCCGCAGGTGGCCTACCGCGAGACGATCCGCCGCACGGTGCCGAAGTACGAGTACACGCACAAGAAGCAGACCGGTGGCTCCGGCCAGTTCGCCCGCGTGATCATCGCGCTGGAGCCGCTGGACACCGCCGACGGTGCGCTGTACGAGTTCGACAACAAGGTCACCGGCGGCCGCATCCCGAAGGAGTACATCCCCTCGGTCGACGCGGGCGCGCAGGACGCCATGCAGTACGGCGTGCTCGCGGGCTACCCGCTGACCGGGATCAAGGTCACGCTGCTCGACGGGGCCTACCACGAGGTGGACTCGTCCGAGATGGCGTTCAAGGTCGCCGGCTCGATGGCTCTCAAGGAGGCCGCTCGGCGCGCCGACCCGGCTCTGCTGGAGCCGATGATGGCCGTCGAGGTCACGACGCCCGAGGAGTACATGGGCGACGTGATCGGCGACCTGAACTCCCGCCGTGGCCATATCCAGGCCATGGAGGAGCGCGCAGGTGCCCGCGTCGTGAAGGCGCTGGTGCCGCTGTCGGAGATGTTCGGCTACGTCGGCGACCTGCGGTCGCGGACCCAGGGCCGGGCCAACTACACGATGGTCTTCGACTCCTACGCCGAGGTCCCGACCAACGTGGCCAAGGAGATCATCGCGAAGGCGACGGGGGAGTGAGCATCGTAGCGAGCGCCAGCGAGCGAGGAGCGGAGCGACCCCGGAGCCGAGCAGTCATCACGGCGAAGGCGACGGGCGAGTAGTCCGCAGTTCCCACCCCGCACAACGACCTGCCGTCAGCACGGCGGAGAAGTTCACCACAGAAGGAGCCCACCAGTGGCGAAGGCGAAGTTCGAGCGGACCAAGCCGCACGTCAACATCGGCACGATCGGTCACATCGACCACGGCAAGACCACGCTGACGGCGGCCATCACCAAGGTTCTGCACGACAAGTTCCCCACCCTCAACCAGGCGTCGGCGTTCGACCAGATCGACAAGGCGCCCGAGGAGCGGCAGCGCGGCATCACGATCTCGATCGCGCACGTCGAGTACCAGACCGAGAAGCGTCACTACGCGCACGTCGACTGCCCCGGGCACGCCGACTACATCAAGAACATGATCACCGGTGCCGCCCAGATGGACGGCGCGATCCTCGTGGTCGCGGCGACCGACGGCCCCATGCCGCAGACGCGTGAGCACGTGCTGCTCGCGCGCCAGGTCGGCGTGCCCTACATCGTCGTCGCGCTGAACAAGGCCGACATGGTCGACGACGAGGAGATCATGGAGCTCGTCGAGCTCGAGGTCCGCGAGCTGCTGTCGTCCCAGAACTACCCGGGCGACGACCTGCCGGTCGTGCAGGTCTCCGCGCTCAAGGCCCTCGAGGGCGACCCCGAGTGGAGCGACAAGCTGATGGCGCTCATGGACGCCGTCGACGAGTCGATCCCGGAGCCGGTGCGCGACACCGAGAAGCCGTTCCTCATGCCCGTCGAGGACGTCTTCACGATCTCCGGCCGCGGCACCGTGGTCACCGGCCGCATCGAGCGCGGCATCGTCAAGGTGAACGAGGAGGTGGAGATCGTCGGCATCCGGCCGCAGTCGTTCAAGACCGTCACGACCTCCATCGAGATGTTCAAGAAGTTCCTCGACGAGGGCCGGGCCGGCGACAACGCGGCGCTGCTGCTGCGTGGCGTCAAGCGCGAGCAGGTCGAGCGCGGCATGGTCGTCACCAAGCCGGGCACGACCACCCCGCACACCGAGTTCGAGGGCCAGGTCTACATCCTGTCCAAGGACGAGGGCGGCCGGCACACGCCGTTCTTCAACAACTACCGCCCGCAGTTCTACTTCCGGACGACGGACGTGACGGGCGTCGTGACGCTGCCGTCGGGCACCGAGATGGTGATGCCCGGTGACAACACGACCATGAGCGTGAAGCTGATCCAGCCCATCGCCATGGACGAGGGCCTGCAGTTCGCCATCCGCGAGGGTGGTCGGACCGTCGGCGCCGGCCAGGTCATCAAGATCATCAAGTAGGACCCCCGGTCGGGGATGCCACGCGCCGGTGTGGCATCCTTGACGGGTTGCGCGTCCAGGGCTCGGCATGCCCCAGCAGTCTTCACGGGCATGCCGAGCCCCGGCGCGAGGCCCCGAGCACGACGGACCCCCCGGGGTCCGGCCGGTGAGCCGGGGACCGGTCCGAGGATCGAGCGCGACACGCCCGACCTCGGGGACCGGACAGGGCCACGCACGGCCCGCCCGGACACACGGACGTGAGAGCCAGAAGAGAAGGACGACCGACGACCATGGCGGGACAGAAGATCCGCATCAGGCTGAAGGCCTACGACCACGAGGCCATCGACGCCTCCGCGCGGAAGATCGTCGAGACGGTCACGCGGACCGGTGCCCGGGTCGTCGGGCCGGTGCCGCTGCCGACCGAGAAGAACGTGTACTGCGTCATCCGTTCGCCGCACAAGTACAAGGACTCGCGCGAGCACTTCGAGATGCGCACCCACAAGCGGCTGATCGACATCCTCGACCCGACGCCGAAGACGGTCGACGCGCTGATGCGCATCGACCTGCCGGCCAGCGTCGACGTGAACATCCAGTAGGGCTTGAGGACATGAGCGAACGCAAGATCACCGGGATCCTCGGGACCAAGCTCGGGATGACCCAGGTGTTCGACGAGAACAACCGGGTCGTGCCCGTCACCGTGGTCCAGGCGGGCCCGAACGTCGTGACCCAGGTCCGCACGCCGGAGAAGGACGGCTACACCGCCGTGCAGCTGGCCTACGGCGCGATCGACCCGCGCAAGGTGAACAAGCCCGAGACGGGCCACTTCGCCAAGGCGGGCGTGACGCCGCGCCGGCACCTGGTCGAGATCCGCACGTCCGACGCCGCCGAGTACGAGGTCGGGCAGGAGATCACCGCCGAGGTGTTCGCCGCCGGCGCGCTGGTCGACGTGGTCGGCACGAGCAAGGGCAAGGGCACCGCCGGCGTCATGAAGCGCCACGGCTTCCACGGCCTCGGCAACTCGCACGGCGTGCAGCGCAAGCACCGCTCGCCCGGCTCCATCGGTGGCTGCGCCACCCCCGGCCGGGTCTTCAAGGGCCTGCGCATGGCCGGCCGCATGGGCCACGCCCGCACGACGACGCAGAGCCTGACCGTGCACCGGGTCGACGCCGAGCGTGGCCTGCTGCTGATCAAGGGCGCGGTGCCAGGCCCCCGGGGCGGCCTCGTGCTCGTCAAGAACGCCGCGAAGGCGCCGGCGCCGAAGGGAGGCCAGGCATGAGCACCGGCAAGGTGGAGCTCCCGGCCCACGTCTTCGACCAGCCGGCGAACGTCGCGCTGATGCACCAGGTCGTGGTGGCGCAGCTCGCGGCCGCCCGCCAGGGCACGCACGACACCAAGACCCGCGGCGAGGTCCGCGGCGGCGGCAGGAAGCCGTACCGCCAGAAGGGCACCGGCCGCGCCCGCCAGGGCTCGGTCCGCGCGCCGCAGTTCACCGGCGGCGGCGTCGTCCACGGCCCCACGCCGCGCGACTACACGCAGCGCACGCCCAAGAAGATGAAGGCAGCCGCGCTGCGCGGAGCCCTCTCCGACCGGGCCAGGGCCGGCGTCGTCCACGTCGTGTCGTCGCTCGTCGAGGGCGACCTGCCGTCGACGAAGGCCGCCCGCACCGCGCTCGTCGACCTGACGGGCGAGCTCAAGACGCTGGTCGTCCTGACCAGGGCGGACCGCGTCGCGCACCTGTCGCTGCGCAACCTGCCCCACGTGCACCTGCTGACGCCGGGCCAGCTGAACACCTACGACGTGCTCGACAGCCAGGCCGTCGTGTTCACCGAGGCCGCGCTGGACGAGTTCCTGGCCGGCCCGATCGCGAACCCGACGCGCCGGTCCGCCCGGGCCGCGGGGACGGCGGGCGACACGGACAGCGACACGGACAGCGACACGGACAGCGACGACACGGACGACGGGGCCGGGCCGTACGGGCCCGACAGCCACGCGCCGCTGCCGGACGGCAGCCAGCCGGCCGGGTTCCCGGTCAAGGGCAACGCCGACTCGATGCTCTACCACGTGCCGGGCAGCTCGTTCTACGCCCGCACGGAGGCCGAGGTCTGGTTCGCCACCGCCGAGGCGGCCGAGGCGGCGGGCTTCTCGCTGCCGCCGTCGCAGCGGGCCGCGGCCGCGGTCGACGACCAGGCGGCCGAGGTCGGGTCGGCCCAGAGCGGGTCGGCCCAGAGCGAGTCGGCCCAGAGCGAGTCGGCCCAGAGCGAGGAGGACAGCCAGTGATCCCCGACCCGCGGGACATCCTGCTCGCGCCCGTCGTCTCGGAGAAGAGCTACGGGCTGCTCGACGAGCGCCAGTACACCTTCATCGTCCGGGCGGACGCGAACAAGACCCAGATCAAGATCGCCGTCAAGCAGGTCTTCGGTCCGAACGACGACAACTTCAAGGTCCTGAGCGTGAACACCCAGAACCGCAAGGGAAAGCGCAAGCGCTCCCGCACCGGCTACGGCAAGCGCAAGGACACCAAGCGCGCCATCGTCACCCTCTCCGCGGAGAGCCCGGCGATCGACGTCTTCGGGCGCGTGGGCTGAGGGGCTGACAGACAGACATGGGTATCCGCAAGTACAAGCCGACGACCCCGGGGCGCCGCGGCGCCTCGGTGTCGGACTTCGCCGACATCACCCGGTCGACTCCGGAGAAGTCGCTGGTCCGCCCGCTGCACGGCAAGGGCGGCCGCAACGTCCACGGCCGGATCACGACCCGCCACCAGGGTGGCGGCCACAAGCGGGCGTACCGCCTGATCGACTTCCGGCGGCACGACAAGGACGGCGTGCCGGCCAAGGTCGCGCACATCGAGTACGACCCGAACCGCACCAGCCGGATCGCGCTGCTGCACTACGCCGACGGCGAGAAGCGCTACATCATCGCGCCGGACAAGCTGCGCCAGGGCGACCGCGTCGAGGCCGGCCCCAAGGCCGACATCAAGACCGGCAACAACCTGCCGCTGCGCAACATCCCGACCGGCACCGTGATCCACGCGATCGAGCTGCGGCCCGGCGGCGGGGCGAAGATCGCCCGCTCGGCCGGCGCCCGCGTCCAGCTGGTCGCCAAGGACGGGCCGTACGCGCAGCTGCGCATGCCGTCCGGCGAGATCCGCAACGTCGACGTCCGCTGCCGCGCGACGATCGGCGAGGTCGGGAACTCCGAGCACGCCAACATCAACTGGGGCAAGGCGGGCCGCATGCGGTGGAAGGGCAAGCGCCCGACCGTCCGCGGCGTCGCGATGAACCCGGTCGACCACCCGCACGGCGGTGGTGAGGGCAAGACCTCGGGTGGTCGCCACCCGGTGAACCCGGCGGGCAAGCCCGAGGGCCGCACCCGCCGCAGCAAGCCGTCCGACAAGATGATCGTCCGCCGGCGTCGTACCGGCAAGAAGCGCTGAGCAGGGAGGTAAGAGATGCCGCGCAGCCTGAAGAAGGGCCCGTTCGTGGACGACCACCTGCTCAAGAAGGTGGACGCCCTCAACGAGTCGGGCCGCAAGACCGTGATCCGCACGTGGTCGCGCCGGTCCACCATCATCCCCGACATGATCGGGCACACCATTGCGGTGCACGACGGCCGCAAGCACGTGCCGGTGTTCGTGTCGGACTCGATGGTCGGCCACAAGCTGGGGGAGTTCGCGCCCACGCGGACCTTCCGTGGCCACATCAAGGACGACCGCAAAGCGCGTCGGCGCTGAGCGCGAAGGCAGAGGAAGAGGGACATGGCTGAGAGCCAGACCGCTGCCGACGCGCCCGCCAGGGCGCGTGCGGTGGCCAAGTACGTGCGCATGTCGCCGACCAAGGTCCGGCGCGTGATCGCGCTGGTGAAGGGCCGGCCGGTCGAGGAGGCGCTGTCCATCCTGCGGTTCGCCCCGCAGGCGGCGGCCACGCCGGTCTACAAGGTCATCGCGAGCGCCGCGGCCAACGCCGAGAACAACCACGGCATGGACGGGGACAACCTGGTCGTCGCGGTGGCGATGGCCGACGAGGGGCCGACGCTCAAGCGCATCCGCCCGCGCGCCCAGGGTCGCGCCTACCGGATCCGCAAGCGGACGAGCCACATCACCGTGGAGGTCGAGGAGCTGCCGAAGACGGAGCAGACCGGCCGCCGCGGCGCGAAGGGAAGGGCCCGCTGATGGGGCAGAAGATCAACCCGCACGGCTTCCGGCTCGGCATCACCACCGACTGGAAGTCGCGCTGGTACGCCGACAAGCAGTACGCGGAGTACGTCAAGGAGGACGTCGCGATCCGTCGCATGCTCTCCAAGGGCATGGAGCGGGCCGGCATCTCCAAGGTCGAGATCGAGCGGACGCGCGACCGCGTGCGCGTCGACATCCACACCGCGCGCCCCGGCATCGTCATCGGCCGGCGCGGCGCCGAGGCCGAGCGCATCCGCGGCAACCTCGAGAAGCTCACCCACAAGCAGGTGCAGCTGAACATCCTCGAGGTCAAGAACGCCGAGTCGGACGCGCAGCTGGTCGCCCAGGCCGTGGCCGAGCAGCTGTCCAACCGGGTCGCGTTCCGGCGGGCCATGCGCAAGGGCATCCAGTCGGCCATGCGCAGCCCGGTCGTCAAGGGCATCCGCATCCAGTGCTCGGGTCGCCTCGGCGGCGCCGAGATGTCGCGGTCGGAGTTCTACCGCGAGGGCCGGGTGCCGCTGCACACGCTGCGCGCCGACATCGACTACGGGCTCTTCGAGGCCCGCACGACGTTCGGGCGCATCGGGGTCAAGGTGTGGATCTACAAGGGTGACGTCGTCGGTGGCCGCCGCGAGTCCGTCGCCGCCGCGGCGCCCGGGTCCGAGCGCGGCCCGCGCCGGGAGCGCCCGCAGCGGCGCCGCTCCGGCTCGTCGGGCACGACCGGCACGAGCACCGAGGCCGGGCGCGCCGCCGCCGAGCAGTCGGCGGCCGGCACCGCCACCGCCGTCGCCGAGCCGGCCGGACCGACGTCCTCTCCGGCCGAGAGCTCAGGGGAGGCATAGGCCATGCTGATCCCGCGCAAGGTCAAGCACCGCAAGCAGCACCGCCCGCACCGGACCGGTGCGGCGACCGGCGGCACGCAGGTGACCTTCGGCGACTACGGCATCCAGGCGCTGGAGCCGGCCTACGTCACCAACCGGCAGATCGAGTCCGCGCGTATCGCCATGAACCGGCACATCAAGCGCGGTGGCAAGGTCTGGATCAACATCTTCCCGGACCGGCCGCTGACCAAGAAGCCCGCCGAGACCCGCATGGGCTCCGGCAAGGGCTCGCCGGAGTCCTGGGTGGCCAACGTCAAGCCGGGCCGCGTGGTGTTCGAGATGAGCTACCCGAACGAGACCACCGCCCGCGAGGCGCTCCGCCGCGCGATCCACAAGCTCCCGATGAAGTGCCGGATCGTGACCCGTGAGGGAGGGGAGATCTGATGGCCGCCTCCACCACCACGGCCGCGGAGCTGCGCGAGCTCACGGACGAGGAGCTGGTGCTGCGCGTCCGCGAGGCCAAGGAGGAGCTGTTCAACCTCCGCTTCCAGATGGCCACCGGGCAGCTGGACAACAACCGGCGGCTGCGGACCGTCCGGCACGACATCGCACGGATCTACACGGTCATGCGCGAGCGCGAGCTGGGCCTGTCCACCGCCCCTGACGAGAACGGCGAGGGCGCGGCATGAGCGAACCCACCACGGAGACGACCCCGGCGAAGCCGCGCGGCGAACGCAAGGTCCGCGAAGGCCTCGTCGTGTCGGACAAGATGGACAAGACGATCGTCGTCTCGCTCGAGGACCGGGTGAAGCACCCGCTGTACGGCAAGGTCATCCGCCGGACGAGCAAGGTCAAGGCGCACGACGAGCAGAACTCGGCGGGCGTCGGCGACCGCGTCCGGCTCATGGAGACCCGGCCGCTGTCCGCCACGAAGCGCTGGCGCCTGGTCGAGATCCTGGAGAAGGCGAAGTGATCCAGCAGGAGTCGCGGCTGCGTGTCGCCGACAACACGGGTGCGAAGGAGATCCTCTGCATCCGCGTGCTCGGCGGCTCCGGCCGGCGGTACGCCGGGATCGGCGACATCATCGTGGCGACGGTCAAGGACGCCATCCCCGCGGCCGGCGTGAAGCGCGGCGACGTCGTCAAGGCGGTCGTCGTGCGCACGACGAAGGAGCGCAGGCGCCCGGACGGCAGCTACATCCGGTTCGACGAGAACGCCGCGGTGCTCATCAAGCCCGACGGCGAGCCGCGGGGCACCCGCATCTTCGGGCCGGTCGGTCGCGAGCTGCGCGACAAGCGGTTCATGAAGATCATCTCGCTGGCCCCGGAGGTGCTGTAGCGATGAAGATCAAGAAGGGCGACACCGTGGTGGTGATCGCCGGCAAGGACAAGGGCGCGAAGGGGAAGGTCATCCAGGCCTACCCGGACCGCGACCGCGTGCTCGTCGAGGGCGTCAACCGGATCAAGAAGCACACCCGCATCACGCAGAACCAGCGGGGCGCGCAGTCCGGCGGGATCATCACCCAGGAGGCGGCCATCCACGTGTCGAACGTGATGGTCGTCGACTCCGACGGCAAGCCCACCCGCATCGGCAAGAAGCTGGTGGAGCGCGAGGACGGCAAGAAGCGGTACGTCCGGGTCTCCAAGCGCAACGGCAAGGAGCTGTAACCCGTGACCACTGTGGAAAAGGTGCAGCCGCGCCTGAAGCTGCGCTACCGCGAGGAGATCCGCGAGGCCCTCTCGGAGCAGTTCTCCTACGGCAACGTCATGCAGATCCCCGGCGTCGTCAAGGTCGTCGTCAACATGGGCGTCGGCGAGGCGGCCCGGGACGCGAAGCTGATCGAGGGCGCCGTGCGCGACCTGGCCACCATCACCGGCCAGAAGCCGCAGGTGCGCCGCGCGACCCGCTCGATCGCGCAGTTCAAGCTGCGCGAGGGCATGCCGATCGGGGCCAAGGTGACCCTGCGCGGCGACCGGATGTGGGAGTTCCTCGACCGCCTGCTGACGATCGCGCTCCCGCGTATCCGCGACTTCCGTGGCCTGTCGGGCACGCAGTTCGACGGCCGCGGCAACTACACGTTCGGCCTGAACGAGCAGTCGATGTTCCACGAGATCGACCCGGACTCGATCGACCGTCCGCGCGGCATGGACATCACGGTCGTCACCACGGCCACGACCGACGAGGAGGGCCGGGCGCTGCTGAAGCTCCTGGGCTTCCCCTTCCGGGAGAGCTGAGCAATGGCCAAGAAGGCACTGATCATCAAGGCGTCCCGCACCCCGAAGTTCAAGGTGCGCGGCTACACCCGCTGCCAGCGGTGCGGCCGGCCCCGTGCCGTGCTGCGCAAGTTCGGGCTGTGCCGCATCTGCGTCCGCGAGATGGCGCACGCCGGCGAGCTGCCGGGCGTCAGCAAGAGCAGCTGGTAACCATCCCTCGATTCGCCGCAGGCCCCCGGTGACATCCGGGACACCCGGGACCCGGGGGGACCACGGCGGGAAACCGAGCAACGACAATGACGATGACCGATCCGATCGCAGACATGCTCACGCGTCTGCGCAACGCCAACTCGGCCTACCACGACCGCGTGGTCATGCCGCACAGCAAGCTCAAGGTGGCGATCGCCGAGATCCTCCAGAAGGAGGGCTACATCGCCGCCCACTCGGTCGAGGAAGCCGAGGTCGGCAAGTCGCTGGTCATCGAGCTGAAGTACGGCCGCAACCGGGAGCGCAGCATCGCCGGCCTGCGCCGGGTCTCCAAGCCCGGCCTGCGGGTGTACGCGAAGTCGACGACCCTGCCGCGCGTGCTGGGCGGCCTGGGCATCGCGATCATCTCGACGTCGGGCGGCCTGCAGACCGACCGGCAGGCCAAGAAGAACGGCGTGGGCGGGGAAGTCCTCGCCTACGTCTGGTAAGGGGAGCGGACCACATGTCCCGTATCGGGAAGCTGCCCGTCACCGTGCCGTCCGGGGTCGACGTGACGATCAGCGGTCGCACGGTGACCGTCAAGGGCCCCAAGGGCACGCTGACGCACACGGTCATCGAGCCGATCACCATCGAGCGTGACGACGACAGCGGCGCCATCCTGGTCAAGCGGCCGGACGACGAGCGCCGCAACAAGGCCTTCCACGGCCTGTCGCGCACGCTGGTAAACAACCTCCTGGTCGGCGTCACCGCCGGCTACGAGAAGAAGCTGGAGATCCACGGGGTCGGCTACCGCGTCGCGCTGAAGGACGGCGCGCTGGAGTTCTCCCTCGGCTACAGCCACCCGGTCGTCGTGCAGGCGCCCGAGGGCATCACGTTCGCCGTCGAGACGCCGACCCGGTTCTCGGTCTCCGGCATCGACAAGCAGCTCGTCGGCGAGACCGCCGCGAACATCCGCAAGCTGCGCAAGCCCGACCCGTACAAGGGCAAGGGCGTGCGCTACGCCGGCGAGGTCATCCGGCGCAAGGTCGGGAAGACGGGTAAGTGATCATGGCCGACACGATTTCCGCGCAGGCGCGCAAGCGCGCCGCCTCCCAGGTCGGCCGCCAGCGCCGCACCGCCGTGACGCGCCGGCACCACCGGCTGCGCAAGAAGGTCCGGGGCACGGCCGAGCGGCCGCGCCTCGCGGTCACCCGCAGCAGCCGCCACATCCTCGTCCAGGTCATCGACGACATGGCCGGCCACACGCTGGCGGCGGCGTCCTCCCTGGAGGCCGACGTCCGGTCGCTGGACGGGGACAAGAAGGCCCGCGCGGCCGCGGTCGGCAAGCTCGTCGCCGACCGGGCCAGGGCGGCCGGGGTCACCGCGGTCGTGTTCGACCGCGGCGGCCACGACTACCACGGCCGCATCGCGGCGCTGGCCGACGCCGCCCGCGAGGGCGGCCTGGAGTTCTGATGGACATGTCGAACAGGGAAGGGAACGTCTGATGCCGGGACGCGCACGGCGTGACGGCGGGGGCCCGAACAGCGGGCCCGGTGGCGAGCGCTCCGGCGACCGCCGCGACCGCCGGGACGGAGGCCGTGGCGGGGCGGCCCAGGACAAGACCCCGTACATCGAGCGGCTGGTCACGATCAACCGCGTGGCCAAGGTCGTCAAGGGCGGCCGCCGGTTCAGCTTCACCGCGCTGATGATCGTCGGCGACGGCGACGGGCTGGTGGGCGTCGGCTACGGCAAGGCCAAGGAGGTGCCGGCGGCGATCGCCAAGGGCGTCGAGGAGGCGAAGAAGAACTTCTTCCGCGTCCCGCGCATCGGCGGCACGATCGTCCACCGCGTGCAGGGCGAGGCGGCGGCCGGCGTGGTCATGCTGCGCCCGGCCTCGGCGGGTACCGGCGTCATCGCCGGCGGCCCGGTCCGTGCGGTGCTGGAGTGCGCCGGCATCCAGGACATCCTGTCCAAGAGCCTCGGCAGCGACAACGCGATCAACGTCGTGCACGCGACGATCGCCGCGCTCAAGCAGATCCAGCGGCCGGAGGAGGTGGCGGCCCGCCGCGGGCTGCCGCTCGAGGACGTCGCACCGGCCCAGATGCTGCGCGACCGGGCGGCCGCCGCCCAGGCGGGCAGGTCGTGATGGCCCGCTCGAAGAGCGCCGGCGTGGCCGTGGACCCGCGCGCGCAGTCCACGCCGACCAGCGACGCCAAGCTCATCGTCACGCAGGTCCGCAGCAGCATCGGCTGCAAGCAGAACCAGCGGCTGACGCTGCGCGCCCTGGGCCTGCGCAAGATCCGCCAGTCCGTGGAGCGGGCCGACACCCCGCAGACCCGCGGAATGATCCACACTGTCCGGCACCTGGTGTCGGTCGAGGAGGTGTCGTCGTGACCGAGCCGAGCGAGATCATCCGGCTGCACGACCTCCGCCCGGCCCCCGGCTCGAAGAAGGCCAAGACCCGCGTCGGGCGCGGCGAGGGCGGCAAGGGCGGCAAGACCGCGGGCCGCGGCACCAAGGGCACGAAGGCCCGCAAGACCGTGTCGCCCGCCTTCGAGGGCGGCCAGATGCCGCTGCACATGCGGCTGCCGAAGCTCAAGGGCTTCCGCAACCGCTTCCGGGTCGAGTACCAGGTCGTGAACGTCGGCGACCTGGCCCGGCTCTTCCCCGACGGCGGCGAGATCGGCCCCGACGAGATGGCGGAGGCCGGCGCGGTCCGGGCGCGCAGGCTCGTCAAGGTCCTCGGCGAGGGCGACCTCGGCGGCGTCGCGTTGACCGTGAGCGCGCACAAGTTCTCCGGCTCCGCCCGTGACAAGATCACGGCTGCCGGCGGGACCGTCACCCAGCTCTAGCCGTGCACCGCGCGGGCCGGCGCAGCTGCGCCGGCCCGCGCGGTCGCGGCGGGCCGGCTCGCCACTAGGCTCGAGCCGCTCGACGACCTCCAGGAGGACCAGGCCGTGCTCAGCGCATTCCGGTCGGCCCTGACCACGCCGGATCTCCGCAAGAAGATCCTCTTCACGCTCGGCATCATCGCCGTCTACCGGATCGGGGCGGGCATCCCGTCCCCCGGGGTGTCGTACCCGAACGTGCAGGAGTGCATCCGGCAGGTGGAGGGCGGCGCCAACTCGGGCGTCTACTCGCTGATCAACCTCTTCTCCGGCGGCGCGCTGCTGCAGCTG
Organism: uncultured Actinomycetota bacterium; assembly: GCA_963728105.1. Lineage (GTDB taxonomy): Bacteria > Actinomycetota > Actinomycetes > Mycobacteriales > Pseudonocardiaceae > Pseudonocardia. The sequence continues at coordinate 219,314 of CAVSJZ010000047.1, forward strand.
TCGGTGTTCGCGCTCGGGATCATGCCCTACATCACGAGCAGCATCATCATCCAGCTGCTCACGGTCGTGATCCCGCGGTTCGAGCAGCTGAAGAAGGAAGGTCAGTCGGGCCAGAACAAGCTGACCCAGTACACGCGCTACCTGACGATCGCGCTCGCGGTCCTGCAGGGCACCGGCATCATCGCGCTGGCCGACCGCGGCCAGCTGTTCGGCGGCTGCTCGCAGCCGGTCTTCCCGGACTCCAGCGTCTGGACGCTGTCGATCACGGTGCTGGTCATGACGGCCGGCACCGGCGTCATCATGTGGCTGGGCGAGCAGATCACCGAGCGCGGCATCGGCAACGGCATGTCGCTGCTGATCTTCACCGGCATCGCGGCGCGCATCCCCGCAGAGGGCCACCAGATCATGTCGAGCGGCGGGCTGGTCTTCGCCGGCGTCTGCGTCTTCGGCCTGGCGATCATCGCGAGCGTCGTGTTCGTCGAGCAGGGCCAGCGCCGGATCCCGGTGCAGTACGCCAAGCGCATGGTCGGCCGCCGGATGTACGGCGGGACGTCGACGTACCTGCCGCTCAAGGTGAACCAGGCCGGCGTCATCCCGGTCATCTTCGGATCGTCGCTGCTCTACCTGCCGCAGCTGGTCTCGTCGCTGCTCGGCTCGACCGGCGGACCGGTGCAGCAGTTCGTCCAGACCTACATCGTCGACCCGGCGAACCCGGTCCACATCGCGCTCTACGTCCTGCTGATCATCTTCTTCACGTACTTCTACGTCGGCATCACGTTCAACCCGGAGGAGCGGGCCGACGAGATGAAGAAGTTCGGCGGCTTCATCCCGGGCATCCGGCCCGGCCGCCCGACCGCCGAGTACCTGCAGTACGTCCTGTCGCGCATCACGCTGCCGGGCTCGCTGTACCTCGGCGTGATCGCCGTGCTGCCGAACTTCTTCCTCGGGATCACCGGCACGGGAGCGAACAACAACTTCCCGTTCGGCGGGACCGCGGTGCTGATCATGGTGGGTGTGGGGCTCGACACGGTCAAGCAGATCGAGAGCCAGCTCATGCAGCGCCGTTACGACGGCTTCCTGCGCTAACGTCGCAGGTCTTACAGCCGGTCCGGTAGCCGGGTTCTCCAAGGAGGTAGCAGGTGCGTCTCGTTCTCGTGGGCCCGCCGGGCGCGGGCAAGGGCACCCAGGCCGAGCGGCTCGCCGAGCGGCTCGACATCCCCCACATCTCGACCGGTGACCTGTTCCGCGCGAACCTGACGCAGCAGACCGAGCTCGGCCTCGAGGCCAAGCGCTACATGGACGCGGGCGACCTGGTGCCCGACTCGGTGACCGTCGCGATGGTCCGCGACCGGCTCGCCGCCGACGACGCCGTCAAGGGCTTCCTGCTCGACGGCTTCCCCCGCACGGTCAGCCAGGCCGACTCGCTCGGCGCGATCCTCGACGAGCGTGGCGAGGCGCTCGACGCGGTCGTCGAGCTCCAGGTCTCCGAGGACGAGCTCGTCGCTCGCCTCCTGGCCAGGGGCCGTTCGGACGACACGGAGGACGTGATCCGCCGCCGCCAGCAGGTGTACCGCGACGAGACGGCCCCGCTGCTGTCCTACTACCGCGACAACCTGGTCAGCGTCGACGCGGTCGGCTCGGTGGACGAGGTCACCGACCGCGTCACCGAGGCCCTGCGCAGCCGGTGACGCGCGGCGGGGTCCGCGGCCTCGTGGCCCGGTGGCGGGGGCGGGACATCGAGCTGAAGAGCCCGGCCGAGATCGAGGCGATGCGGGCGGCCGGCGCACTGGTGGCGCGCACGCTCGCGGCGGTCGCCGAGCTCGCCCGGCCCGGCGTCAGCACCGCGGACCTCGACGCGCTGGCCGAGCAGACGATCAGGCAGGCCGGCGGCCAGCCCTCGTTCCTGGGCTACCACGGCTACCCGGCGTCGATCTGCGCGTCGGTCAACGAGCAGATCGTGCACGGCATCCCGTCCGCGACGCAGGTGCTGGCCGACGGCGACCTGATCTCGGTGGACTGCGGCGCGATCCTCGACGGGTGGCACGGCGACTCCGCCGTGACGCTCCTGGTCGGCGCCGTGAGCGACGCCGACCGGGCGCTCTCGGCCGCCTGCGAGAGCGCGCTGCACTCGGGCATCGCGGCGGCGCTGCCGGGCGGGCGGCTCTCGGACATCTCCTACGCCGTGCAGTCGGCGGTCGAGGCCGCGGCGCACCGCGACCGTGCGGACTACGGCATCGTCGCCGAGTACGGCGGCCACGGCATCGGCACCTCGATGCACATGGACCCGTTCCTGCCCAACCACGGCGAACCAGGGCACGGCCCGCGCCTGCGCGCGGGCATGGCGCTCGCGGTCGAGCCGATGGTCACGGCAGGGGACCCGGCGACCGTCGAGCTGGAGGACGGGTGGACGGTCGTCACCGCCGACGGCGGCCGCGCCGTGCACTGGGAGCACAGCGTGGCGATCACCGACGACGGGCCGCGGATCCTCACGCTGCCGGCGCCCTGAGGGCGGCCATCTCCTGGAGGATGTCCTCCACCCTGGCGCGGGCGTCTCCGAAGAGCATCTGCGTGTTCTCGCGGTAGAAGAGCGGGTTCGGCACGCCCGCGTAGCCCGTCGCCATCGACCGCTTGAAGACGATGACGTGGGCGGCCTCCCAGACCGTCAGCACCGGCATGCCCGCGATCGGGGAGCTCGGGTCCTCCATCGCGGCCGGGTTGACGGTGTCGTTCGCGCCGATGACGAGCACGACGTCGGTGTCGGGGAAGTCGTCGTTGATCTCGTCCATCTCCAGGACGATGTCGTAGGGCACCTTGGCCTCGGCGAGCAGCACGTTCATGTGGCCGGGCAGCCGTCCGGCGACGGGATGGATGCCGAAGCGGACGGTGACGCCGTGGTCGCGCAGCCGCCGGGTGAGCTCGGCGACCGGGTACTGGGCCTGCGCGACCGCCATGCCGTACCCCGGCGTGATGATCACGCTGGACGCCCCGGCGAGCAGGTCGGCTGCGGCCTCGACGTTGATCTCGCGGTGCTCGCCGTAGTCCTTGTCGCCGCCGGAGGGGGCCTCGATGCCGAACCCGCCGGCGATGACGGAGATGAACGAGCGGTTCATGGCCTTGCACATGATGTAGGACAGGTACGCACCGGACGAGCCGACGAGCGCGCCCGTGATGATCAGCAGGTCGTTGCTGAGCAGGAAGCCCGACGCCGCCGCGGCCCAGCCGGAGTAGCTGTTGAGCATCGACACGACGACGGGCATGTCGCCGCCGCCGATCGAGGCGACGAGGTGGACGCCGAGCGCGAGCGCGATGACGGTCACCGCGACGAGGACGCCGATGTTCGGGGCGATCACGAACCACACGGTCAGCGCGACGAACACGACGAGCGCGCCGAGGTTCAGCATGTTCTTGCCGGGCAGCACCAGCGGCGCCGACTTGAACCGCGCCGAGAGCTTGCCCCATGCCACGATCGAGCCGGTGAACGTCACCGCTCCGATGAAGACCCCGATGACGACCTCGGCGTGGTGGATGCCGAGCAGGTCGGGCTCGAAGCCGCCGCCGCCCGCCGCCTCGACCTCCAGGTAGCCGTTCCAGCCCACCAGCACCGCGGCCAGCCCGACGAAGCTGTGGAACAGCGCGATGAGCTCGGGCATCCCCGTCATCGGCACGCGCGCGGCCCGGAACAGCCCCACCGCGGCGCCGATCACGACGGCGCCGATGAGCAGGCCGATCCGCAGCCCGTCGAAGCCGCCGTCGGTGAAGGCCACGACCAGCGTGGCGACCAGCGCGATCACCATGCCGGCGATGCCGAACGTGTTGCCGTAGCGGGCGCTCTCGTGCCGGGAGAGCCCGGCGAGGGCGAGGATGAACAGCAGGGCGGCGACGATGTAGGCGGCGCTGGCTGCGGTCTGTGCGGTCATGTTCTCGAACTCCGTCGTCAGCTGCGCCGGAACATGCCGAGCATGCGGCGGGTCACGGCGAAACCGCCGAAGACGTTGATGGTGGCCAGCAGGATCGCGGCGGCGGCCACGAGCGTGATCGCGAGCGAGTGCTGCCCGATCTGGAGCAGCGCGCCGACGACGATGATGCCCGAGATCGCGTTCGTCACCGACATGAGCGGGGTGTGCAGCGCGTGGTGCACGTTCCCGATCACGTAGTAGCCGATCACGATGGCCAGCGCGAACACGATGAGGTGCTGGATCAGCGGGGTCGGGGACACGGCCGTGAGCAGGAACAGCGCGACCGCGGCGATGCCGACGACGCCGAACCGGCGGGCCGGGGACGCGGGCGGCTTGGGCGCCTTGACCTCGGCCGGCTGTGCCGCGGCCGCCGCCGGGGCGGCGGAGACCGAGACCGGCGGCGGGGGCCAGGTCGTCTCGCCGTCGCGCACGACCGTCATCGAGCGCTGCACCGGGTCGTCGAAGTCCAGCACGAGCTGCCCGTCCTTCTCCGGGGTGAGCAGCTTCATGAGGTTGACGAGGTTGGTGCCGTAGAGCTGGCTCGCCTGCGCGGGCAGCCGGCCCGCCAGGTCGGTGTAGCCGATGATCGTCACGCCGTTCGGGGTGACGACCTTCTCGTCGGCGACGTTGCCCTCGACGTTGCCGCCGTTGGCTGCGGCCATGTCCACGACCACCGAGCCCGGCCGCATCGACGCGACCATCTCGGCGGAGATCAGCCGGGGCGCCGGCCGCCCGGGGATCAGTGCGGTGGTGATGACGATGTCGACGTCCTGGCACTGCTCGGCGTAGAGCTTGGCCTCGCGCTCCTGGTAGTCCTCGCCCATCTCCTTGGCGTAGCCGGTCGCGCTCTCCTCGACCTCGGGCGAGGAGATCGACAGGTACTCCCCGCCCAGCGACCGCACCTGGTCGGCCACCTCCGGCCGCGGGTCGGTCGCGCGCACGACCGCGCCCAACGACCCGGCCGCCCCGATGGCCGCCAACCCGGCCACGCCCGCCCCGCAGACCAGCACCTTCGCGGGCGGTACCTTCCCGGCCGCGGTCACCTGCCCGGTGAAGAACCGGCCGAACTCGTGCGCGGCCTCGATGACGGCCCGGTAGCCGGCGATGTTGGCCATCGAGGACAGCACGTCCAGCGACTGCGCCCGGGAGATCCGCGGCACCGCGTCCATCGACAGCGCCGTGATCGGATGCCGCGCGAGCATCTCGACGGTGTCGGGCTTCAGCGCCGGCGCCAGCAGCGCGACGAGCGTGGCCCCCGGCCGCATCCGCTCCAGCGCGGCCTCTGCCGGAGCGTTGATCCCGAACACGACGTCGGCCGCCCAGGGGTCACCGACGGTCGCGCCGGCGTCGACGAAGGCCTCGTCGGGGACGTCCGCCCGGTCACCGGCGCCCGCCTCGACGACGACGTCGTAGCCCAGCTTCCGCAGCTGGCCCACGGTCGCCGGCGTGGCCGCGACGCGCGTCTCCCCGGGTTTGGACTCCCGGACCACACCGATGATCATCGTCCACTCCGTGGCATGGCCAGGACCCTAGGCGCCGCCCGTCGGTGTGGCCACAGCTCCATGACGAGCGTCATCCAGCTGTGCCCGGAGTCCCGGCCGAGGAGGTAGACCCGTCCCCTTCTTCCGGAGGGCTGCGGATGCGCTGCGCGGGACCGGTCCGGTGGCCGGCCGGGCCGCCCGCTCGGCCGCCCGGGGCGACCGCTCGGTCGGAGATCGTCGGAACGGGACGCTCCGGTGCGATGGCGCCGGTGGCGGTCCGGATCCGGCGATGGCGCTCGGCTGCCGCGGATCGGCCGCGATGTGCCGGCTGCTCGTCGCGGCCGCCGACCGCGCCGACTCGGCGGCCGAGCGCCTCCTCGTCGCGATCCTCCGCGCTGCGGCCGGACCCGGCGGGAAGCTGGGTGTCCGTGTGGGGGCCGTGGACGGTCGACGTCGCGTTCCCCGCGGTGGCGGGTGGCGATCGAGGTGGACGGCTGGGCCTGGCACGTCGACGGAGCCCGGTTCCAGAACGACCGGCGCAAGGGCGATCACGCCGCCGTGGATCGTGGTGCAGGCGGGTCGGGTCGAGTCCCGGGAGGGTCGGCGCCGGGCCCGTCGGCAGGGGCCATGGCGCCGGCCGGGCGGTCGTCGAGCGGGTGCGCCAGCTCGTCACGGCGCAGCCGCCACCCCAGCAGCACGGCCACCGCGAGCACGGCGGGCAGGACGCCGGCCAGCGCGAACGTCAGCGGCAGGCCGAGCGCCTCGCCGACCGGTCCCGCCGCGGCCATGGACAGCGGCAGGAGGGCGAGCGAGACGAAGAAGTCCAGGCTGGACACCCTGCCGAGCAGGTGCTGGGGCACCCGGCGCTGCAGCAGCGTGTCCCACAGGACCTGCGCGGCCTCGTCGGTCGCCCCGACCACGACGGCGGCGCCGACCATGACGGCCACCAGGCCCGTCGCGCCGATCAGCACGAGCGGGACCGAGCCGAGGCCCCACAGCAGGAGGATGGTCGTCAGGTAGCGGCGGGGCAGCGGCCGGCTCGCGACGAGGACCGAGCCCACGACGCCGCCTGCGCCGTACCCCGCCAGCACGGCCGCGTACCCGCCGGTCCCCGCGCCGGCCTGGTCGCGCACGGCGAAGGGCACCAGCACCTCGATCGGCCCCAGCACGACGAACACCGTGAGCACGGCGAACACCAGCGTCGCGAGTACCCAGCGGGTGGCCGCGACGTACCGGACGCCCTCGCGCAGGTCGGCGAGCACCGACCCCGGCCCGCGCGCCGCGGCCGCCGGGACCCGCAGCCACGCGAGCGGGAGCAGCGCCAGCGCGTAGGTCAGGGCCGCCGCGGCGAGCGCGAAGCCCGGTGCGGTCGCGGCGGCGACGGCGGCCGCGACGGCCGGCCCGGCCCCCTGCTGCGCCGTCGGCCGCAGGACGCCCTCGATGCCGTTCGCGGCCAGCAGGTCGTCCTCGTCGAGCACCGACGGCAGCGTCGAGGTGTAGGCCGGGTAGTAGAAGCCCTCGGCGAGCCCGACCAGCCCCGCGAGCACCGCGAGCGTCTCGATCCGCAGCGTCCCGGTCAGCGCGAGAGCGGCCGCGGTGGCCGCGAGGGCCGCCCTGGCCGCCTCGACGCCGAACAGCAGCGCCCGTCGGGGCAGCCGGTCGGCGGCGATGCCACCCGCCAGCACGGCTACGAGCAGGCCGAGCGAGGCCGCGGCCGCCACGCCGGAGAGCTCCATCGGGCCGCCGCCCAGCGCCATGACCTGCGCCACGATGGCGACGAGCCACAGCCCGCCGGCCATGAGCGACGCCGCGAGCGACGCCACGAGCAGGCGGTAGGGCCGGGCCCGCAGCGGCCGCAGGGGCCGCGGCAGGCGCGAGACGGTGACCACGCCTCGACGCTAAGGAGGGCGGCAACGGGTTTGCGTCACCCCGCCCCACGCCCCGCGCCACGTGCACGTACACTGAGATGTCGGCGCGCTATGCCTGCGCCGGTTCCGTCGTGCCTCCCAACCAGAAGCCTGCGGTGCCGGGGGCCGAGGTGCGCCTGCACGGCAACAGTACGCACACCTGTCACGGAACGCGGAGGACATGGCCAAGAAGGACGGGGCGATCGAAGTCGAGGGCCGGGTCGTCGAGCCCCTGCCGAACGCGATGTTCCGCGTGGAGCTGGAGAACGGGCACAAGGTCCTCGCCCACATCAGCGGCAAGATGCGGCAGCACTACATCCGGATCCTCCCCGAGGACCGGGTCGTGGTGGAGCTGTCGCCGTACGACCTCACCCGCGGCCGCATCGTCTACCGCTACAAGTGATCTGATCGAAAGCCTGAGAGAGAGCACGGACGTGAAGGTCCAGCCGAGCGTCAAGAGGATCTGCGACAAGTGCAAGGTGATCCGCCGGCACGGTCGCGTGATGGTCATCTGCGAGAACCTGCGCCACAAGCAGCGCCAGGGCTAGCCCGACCCTCTCGACCCAGACCCCCTCGACGCAGCAACTGAAGAGGACACCGACGCACCACCCGCGCCACACGGGCGCGGTCCGCCTCCGGAACCAGGCCGGAGCCCGGGTCGGGCCGATCGCGATCGGCCCGAGCGCCCGGGACGGGCGTCGGCAAGACCTGGTGACACCACTCGAGGAGAACACCGCCGCATGGCACGACTCGTCGGCGTCGACCTCCCCCGCGACAAGCGGATGGAGATCGCGCTCACCTACATCTACGGCATCGGGCGCACGCGCTCGAAGGAGATCCTGGCCGCGACCGGCATCGACCGCGACCTGCGCACCAAGGACCTCTCCGACGCGGACCTGACCGCGCTGCGCGACTACATCGAGGCGAACCTCCGCATCGAGGGCGACCTGCGCCGCGAGGTCCAGGCCGACATCCGTCGCAAGATCGAGATTGGCTGCTACCAGGGCATCCGGCACCGCAGGGGCCTGCCCGTCCGCGGCCAGCGCACCAAGACCAACGCCCGCGGCCGCAAGGGTCCGAAGAAGACCGTGGCGGGCAAGAAGAAGGCGGGTAAGAAGTAACATGCCTGGTCGTCCCCGTCAGCAGGCCGGACCGAAGAAGGTCCGCCGCAAGGAGAAGAAGAACGTCGCCGCGGGCCACGCCCACATCAAGAGCACGTTCAACAACACGATCGTCTCGATCACCGACCCCCAGGGTGCCGTGATCGCGTGGGCGTCGGCAGGGCACGTGGGCTTCAAGGGCTCCCGCAAGTCGACGCCGTTCGCCGCCCAGATGGCGGCGGAGAGCGCCGCCCGCAAGGCGGCCGAGCACGGCATGAAGAAGGTCGACGTGTTCGTCAAGGGCCCTGGTTCCGGCCGGGAGACCGCGATCCGCTCGCTGCAGGCGGCGGGCCTCGAGGTCGGCACGATCTCCGACGTCACGCCGCAGCCGCACAACGGCTGCCGTCCGCCCAAGCGGCGCCGGGTCTAGGGGAGGAGAACCAGACATGGCTCGTTACACCGGCCCCATGACCCGCAAGTCCCGCCGGCTGAAGGTCGACCTCGTCGGCGGCGACCGGGCGTTCGAGCGCCGTCCCTACCCGCCCGGCCAGCACGGCCGGATCCGGATCAAGGAGACCGAGTACCTCCTGCAGATGCAGGAGAAGCAGAAGGCCCGCTTCGCGTACGGCGTGCTGGAGAAGCAGTTCCGCCGCTACTACGAGGAGGCCGTCCGCCGGGAGGGCAAGGCGGGCGACAACCTGCTGCAGATCCTCGAGTCCCGGCTGGACAACGTCGTCTACCGCGCGGGCCTGGCCCGCACGCGGCGGATGGCCCGCCAGCTCGTCAGCCACGGGCACTTCCTGGTCAACGGCCACAAGGTGAACATCCCGAGCTACCGCGTGGCGAAGTGGGACATCATCGACGTCAAGCCGAAGTCGATGGCGCTCGACCCGTTCATCATCGCCAAGGAGCTCGTGGGCGACCGCCCCGTGCCCGCGTGGCTGCAGGTCGTGCCCTCGACCCTGCGCATCCTCGTCCACCAGCTGCCGGAGCGGGCCCAGATCGACACCCAGGTCACCGAGCAGCTGATCGTCGAGCTCTACTCGAAGTAGGCACTCCGTCATCTCGACGCGGCATCAAATAGCGGGTGCCGCACCTAGGAGGAACACACCATGCTGATCTCTCAGCGACCGACCCTGGTCGAGGACGCGGTCGCCGAGACCCGCTCCCGGTTCGTCATCGAGCCGCTGGAGCCGGGTTTCGGCTACACGCTGGGCAACTCGCTGCGGCGCACGCTGCTCTCCTCGATCCCCGGCGCCTCGGTCACCAGCATCCGCATCGACGGCGTGCTGCACGAGTTCACCACCGTGCCGGGGGTGAAGGAGGACGTCACCGACATCATCCTCAACCTCAAGGAGCTGGTCGTCAGCTCAGAGGAGGACGAGCCGGTGACGATGTACCTGCGCAAGCAGGGCCCGGGCCCGGTCACCGCCGGCGACATCGTGCCGCCGGCCGGCGTCACCGTGCACAACCCGGACCTGCACATCGCCACGCTCAACGACAAGGGCCGCCTCGAGGTGGAGCTGGTCGTCGAGCGGGGCCGCGGCTACGTCCCGGCCATGCAGAACAAGGCGACCGGCGCCGAGATCGGCCGCATCCCGGTCGACTCGATCTACTCGCCGGTGCTCAAGGTGACCTACAAGGTCGAGGCCACCCGTGTCGAGCAGCGCACCGACTTCGACAAGCTGGTGCTCGACGTCGAGACGAAGCCCTCGATCACCCCGCGGGACGCGCTGGCCTCGGCCGGCAAGACCCTCGTCGAGCTGTTCGGGCTGGCCCGCGAGCTCAACGTGGACGCGGAGGGCATCGAGATCGGCCCGTCGCCGCAGGAGGCGGACACCATCGCGGCCTTCGCGATGCCGATCGAGGAGCTCGACCTCACGGTCCGCTCCTACAACTGCCTCAAGCGCGAGGGCATCCACACCGTGGGTGAGCTGGTGGGCCGGTCCGAGGCCGACCTGCTGGACATCCGCAACTTCGGCGCCAAGTCGATCGACGAGGTCAAGATGAAGCTCGTCGGCCTCGGCCTGGCCCTGAAGGACAGCCCGCCCGGGTTCGACCCGTCCGCGGCGGCGGTCGACTACGGCACCGACACCTTCGACACCGAGCACTTCGGTGACGACGGCCAGGACTACGCAGAAACGGAGCAGTTGTAGCGATGCCAGCCCCCACCAAGGGCCCGCGCCTGGGCGGCTCGCCCGCGCACCAGCGGCTGATCCTGGCCAACCTGGCGACGGCGCTGTTCGAGCACCGGCGGATCACCACGACCGAGGCCAAGGCCCGCAGGCTCCGTCCCTACGCGGAGAAGCTGATCACCAAGGCCAAGGTCGGCGACCTGCACAACATCCGGGAGATCGCCAAGGTCATCCGGGACAAGGACGTGCTGCACACCCTGATCCACGAGATCGGGCCGTTCTTCGAGGACCGCCAGGGCGGGTACACCCGCATCACCAAGACGCTGCCGCGCAAGGGCGACAACGCCCCCATGGCCGTGATCGAGCTGGTGGCCGAGAAGACCGTGACGTCCGAGGCCGACCGGGCGCGCCGCGTGGCGACGTCCCGGAAGGCGCCGGAGGAGCAGGCCCCGGCCGCTGCCGCCGCGGAGTCGGAGGACAGTGCTCCCGCCGCGGAGGCGGAGGACACCGCTCCCGCCGCGGAGGCGGAGGACACCGCTCCCGCCGCGGAGGCGGAGGACACCGCTCCCGCCGACGCGACCGCCGAGGCCGCGGAGGCGCCGTACGGCGAGGGCAGCCATGCCCCGCTGGCCGACCCGGACGAGGCGCCGGAGGGCTACGAGATCAAGGGCAACGCGAGCTCGATGCTCTACCACGTGCCCGGCAGCCCGTTCTACGACAACACGGTGCCCGAGGTGTGGTTCGCCACGCCGGAGGCCGCCGAGGCGGCGGGCTTCTCGCTGCCGAAGTCGCAGCAGGACGAGGCCGAGGACGAGTCCTGACCCTCCCGCACGACCCGGTCGAGCCCGCCGTCCACCCGGACGGCGGGCTCGACGCGGTTCCGGGCCCGGATGACCTGGTTCAGGGCGCGACTCGGCCTGGTTCAGACCCCGACTCGCGGCGGTTCCGGCTCGACGTCGCGTACGACGGGACCGAGTTCTCCGGCTGGGCCCCGCAGCCCCGGCGGCGGACCGTGTGCGGGGTGCTCGTCGAGGCGCTGACCACCGTGGCGCGCTCGCCGGTTGCCGTCACCGTCGCGGGGCGGACGGACGCCGGCGTGCACGCCACCGGGCAGGTCGCCCACGTCGACCTGCCCGGCTCCGTCGACCCGGAAGCCCTCGTCCGGCGCCTGGCCCGGCTGCTGCCGCCGGACGTGCGGGTACGCGCCGCGTCGGTCGTCCCGGCCGCCTTCGACGCCCGGTTCTCGGCCTTGCGCCGGCACTACCGCTACCGCGTCGCCACGGCCGCGTACGGCGCCGAGCCGCTGCGCGCCCGCGACACGCTGGCCTGGCCCCACCCGCTGGACCTCGCCGCCGTCAACGCGGCCTCGGCCCTGCTCCTCGGCGAGCACGACTTCGCCGCGTTCTGCCGCCGCCGGGAGGGCGCCACGACGGTCCGGGAGCTCCAGCGGCTGGGCTGGACGGCCGAGCCGGACGGGGTCGTGACCGCGGCCGTGTCGGCCGACGCGTTCTGCCACTCGATGGTGCGCAGCCTGGTCGGGGCGCTCCTGGACGTCGGGCGGGGCCGGCGGCCGGTCGAGTTCCCCGCGGAGCTGCTGGCCCGGGGGCAGCGGGCGAACGAGGTGTCGGTGGCGCCGGCGCACGGCCTGACCCTCGTGCGGGTCGACTACCCGCCCGCCGCCGAGCTCGCCGCCCGAGCGGAGCGGACCCGGCGGGTCCGGGAGCCGCTGACCCCGGGCTGAGCCCGACCCGGAGCGGCGCGACCGGGCTGACCGTGCGGACCGCGACCTGCGCCGGCACCCCCCTCACCCGAAGGGACCCTGCTCGGGCTCGACACCGCGCCAGCGGCCGGTTAGGTTGCCCTTAGTAAGGTCAGCCTAAATGAGATCGGGAGGGTCCATGCCGCAGGACGGTGGCCGTCCGACGCCGGCCGAGCGCGCCCGCACCACGCTGGCCCTCGCGCCGGCCGTCGCCCTCACCTGCGGCTCGGCGTGCGAGCTCGTCGACACCCACGCCGTGGCGGCCGACGGCTCGCTCGTGCTGGTCCTGCCGGAGCGCGCCCTGCCGGCGCGCCGGGCGGCCACCGGGGCGACGCCGGTGACCGTCGAGGCGGCCCGGACCGTGCCGGTGCCGGGGCCCGACCGCCTGCTCGACCCGGTCGCGCTGCACGGCGCCGCCACCGTGGCCGATGCGACCGAGGCGTTGGAGGGGCTCGTCGCGGTCAACCCGCGCCGCGCGGCCGAGCTCGCGCTCGGCGTGGATCCGGCGGCGCTCCTGCGCATCGACGTCGACCGGGTCGCGCTGGCCGACGATCCGGTCGCTCCCGACGCGTACGCCCACGCCGTCCCGGACCCGGTCGCGGAGCCCGGCGCCCGGGCGCTCGAGCACCTCATGCGGGCCCACGCCTGCTGGGTCGTCGCCTGCGCCCGCCGGCTCCCGCACGCGCTGCTCTGGGACGCGTGGGAGCTGGCTCCGGTGCAGGTCGACCGGTTCGGCGTCACGTTCCGGGCGCTGAGCAGCCGGCGCCGGACCCGGCACGCGCGACTGAACTTCCCGGCCCCACTGGCCGATCCTGCGCAGCTGCCGGGCGCGCTGCGCGCCCTGCCGGCAGGTCGGCCGGCACGGGTCGGCGATGCGGCCGGTGGCGCGGGCCGGCGGTGAGAGACCCGGCCGGCGGCAGCCCGGGCACCGCGACCAGCAGGTCACCGGGGTCGAGGGGCTTGCGGCGCAGCGCGGGCACCGTGCGCACCAGCGGGGTCGAGCCGGCGGGCGGGTCGGCCCCAGGCGTCCCCCTCCACCTGCTCCGGGCTCGCGCCCTCGTCGGTCATGTCCGCGCTCCGCGCGCACGGCGGGACGTGTTGCCACCGTGTTTCGGGATCGCATCGACGCTGGCCATAGCGGCACAGCGCGGGGGAAAGTGCTGCGCATGACCGCCGACCCCCTCGCGCCGGCCGACCGCCACTACGGGACGAAGATCGTCGCCGTTGAGCCGGGCGGCAACGAACGCGTGCCCGACGCCGAGCGCCACGGGCGTGCCCTGCAGCTGTTCTGGACCTGGACCTCGCCCAACCTCGAGTTCGCGACGATCTTCGTCGGCGTGCTGGCGGTCTCGGTGTTCGGGCTGACGTTCGGGCAGGCGCTCGCGGCGATCCTGCTCGGGAACGTCCTCGCCGGCATCGCGCACGGCGTGCTCTCGGCGCGCGGCCCCGTCGCGGGCGTGCCGCAGATGGTCCTCGGGCGCCTCGCGTTCGGCTACCGGGGCAACATCCTGCCCGCCGGGCTGATGACGATCACCTCGGGCTTCGGCTGGTTCGCGGTCAACAGCGTCAGCGCGTCGTTCGCGCTGAGCTCGCTGACCGGCGCCTCGCCGGTGCTGTGGCTGGTCGTCGTGGTCATCGTGCAGGTCGGGGTGGCCTTCTTCGGGCACAACCTCGTGCACGCGTTCGAGCGCTGGGCGTTCCCCGTGCTCGCCGTGATCTTCGTGGTCGGCGCGGTCGTGGTGCTGGCCAACTCCGATCCGGGGTTCGTGCCGCAGGGCGGCGGCACCGGTGGGGTCGGCGGGTTCCTGCTCACCGTCGGCGCCGTGTTCGGCTACACCGCCGGCTGGACGCCCTACGCGGCCGACTACACCCGCTACCTGCCGGAGAGCGTCTCGCGCCGGGCCGTCGGGCTCGCCGCGGGCCTGGGCAACGCGGGCTGCTGCACGGTCCTGATGATCGTCGGGGCGGCCTCGGTGAGCGCGGCGGCGCACGCCGGCGTCACGTCGGAGAACCCGACCACCGAGTACGTCGGGGTGCTGCCCGGATGGCTCGCGGCGCTCACGCTCATCGCGATCGCCGTCGGCGCGGTCGCGGCGAACATCCTCAACATCTACTCGGGCGCGATGGCGTTCCTGTCGATGGGCGTGTCCGTCCGGCTCAAGCAGGCCAGGGCCTGGGTCGCCGTGGTCTTCGGGGTGGTCGGGTTCGTCATCGCGCTGGTGGCGCTGGGCGACGCGGGCCAGAGCTACGAGAACTTCCTGCTCGTCATCGTGTACTGGATCGGGCCGTGGCTGGGCGTCGTGCTCGCCGACCAGTACCTGCGGCGCGGCCGGATGCCGTTCGACCTGCTCTACGACCGCAGCTACGAGAACCCGGCCGGCCCGATCGCCATGGTCGTCGGGATCGTCGTGTCGGTCGGGCTGTTCTCCAACCAGCAGCTGTTCACCGGCCTCGTGGCCCGGGCGGCGCCGAACATCGGTGACATCGCGTTCGAGGTGGGGATCGTGCTGGCCGCGATCCTGTACGTGGTGCTGGCGCGGGGCCGGGTGGCCCGGCAAGGATGACCGCGTGAAGGAACTGCTCGACGTCGCCGTCGCGGAGGCGCAGGCCGGGCTCGCGGAGGGCGGCATCCCGATCGGCGCGGCGCTGTTCGCCGCCGACGGCACCCTCCTCGGCCGCGGCCGCAACCGCCGGGTGCAGGACGGCGACCCGTCCATGCACGCCGAGACCGCGGCGTTCCGCGCGGCGGGGCGCCAGCGCGACTACCGCTCGACGACGATGGTGACGACGCTGTCGCCGTGCTGGTACTGCTCGGGGCTGGTCCGCCAGTTCGGCATCGGGGCGGTCGTCGTCGGCGAGGCCACGACGTTCCACGGCGGGCACGACTGGCTGGCCGAGCACGGCGTCGCGGTGACCGTGCTCGAGGACGCGCGGTGCGTCGCGATGATGCGGTCGTTCATCGACGAGCGGCCGGAGCTGTGGTTCGAGGACATCGGCGAGGTCGTGCCGTGATCCCGTTGGTCGACCTTTCGGACCCGGATCCGGCGGCGGTGGACGAGGGTCTGACGCGGGCGGGCTTCCTGCTGGTCGCCGGGCACGGCCTCGACGCGGGGCTGGCGGCCGCGGTCCGGGCGGCGGCGCGGGAGTTCTTCGCGCTGCCGGTGGCCGGCAAGGAGCGGTACGCGGTGAGGATCGGCGGACGGGGGTGGCTCGGGCCGGGGGTGGAGGCCAACGGCCGCGTCGAGGGGGTGGAGACGCCTCCGGACCTCAAGGAGTCGCTCGCGTTCGGGCCCGACACCCCGACCGGGGACCCGGCCGTCGACGCGGTGTGGTTCCCGCCCAACGTGTGGCCGGCCGAGGTGGCGGCGCTGCGCGCGGCCGTCACGGCGTGGACCGGCGCGATGACCGGGCTGTCGCTGCGGCTGCTGGAGCTGTGCGCGCGGGTGCTCGGCCAGCCCGCCGACGCG
The DNA here is from genome assembly GCA_963728105.1 of uncultured Actinomycetota bacterium. GTDB lineage: Bacteria > Actinomycetota > Actinomycetes > Mycobacteriales > Pseudonocardiaceae > Pseudonocardia. Next base: position 235,119 of record CAVSJZ010000047.1, read on the forward strand.
CTGACCGGCCTGGCCGGGCACTCGACGTGGACGTTCAACGTCAACCGGTACCCGCCGCTGACCGAGGTCGGCGAGCCGGCGCCGGGGCAGTACCGGATCGGGCCGCACACCGACTTCGGCACGGTCACCGTGCTGGACCGGGAACCGGGCGCCGGCGGGTTGCAGGTCGACCTCGAGGGCCGGGGCTGGGTGGACGCGCCGCACGTCCCCGGCGCGCTGACCGTCAACGCCGGCGACCTGCTCGCGCACTGGTCGGGCGCCCGGTGGCGGTCGGGCCGGCACCGCGTGCTGCCGCCGCAGGCCGGCGCGCCGACGGAGGAGCTGACGAGCCTGGTCTTCTTCTACGAGCTCGACCACGACGCCCTCGTGACGCCGCTCGCCCCGCCGGTGGGCCGCCGGGCGGACCTGCCCGCGGTGGTGTCGGCCCCGTTCCTGCGGGAGCGGCTGGACGCGATCTCGGTGCCCTGACGCGAGTCGGGGCTTTGGCCGGTCCGAGTCGCGCGCTGAACCAGTCCGCGAGTCGGGGTCTCCACCAGCCCGAGTCGCGCTCTGCGCCATACGCGACTTCTCCCGAACGCCCACGGAAGCGGGACGCCCCGGGTTAGCGTCGGGCCGTGCCCCGGGCGCCCGCAACCCGCGACCAGGCCGACGCGTACCGGTTCGGCCTGCGCCGGCTGGAGGCCGCCCTCGTGCGCGGCGACCCGGTGCCGCTGCACGAGCAGGTCCGCACGCAGCGCCGGGCGGCGTTCGCCGGCGTCCTGCTCGGCCTGCTCGGCCTGTGCGGGGCCGCCGCGTACGCCTACGTGGTGCCCCGGCCCGACTGGCGTCACGAGGACGTCGTGACGGGCGCGACATCCGGCGCCACCTACGTCGTCGCGCACGATCCCGACCGGCTCGTCCCGGTCGCCGACCTGCCCGCCGCGCGGCTCGTGCTCGCCGCGCTCGGCCGGGCGCAGCCCGGTTCCGCGCGTGCGGTGGCGGTCCCGGACGACGAGCTGGCCGCCGCGCCCCGCACCCCGACCGCGGCCGTACCCGGGGCCGTCGCCGTCACGCCACAGGCGACGATCGCGCCGAGCTGGGCGGTGTGCGACCGGGTCGGGGCGGACGGGGGCCTGGTCGCGACCACGGTCGTCGGCGGGGCCGCGCCGACGGCTCCCGCGCCGGCCGGCACCGGTGTGCTGCTGAGCGGCCCCGACGACACGGAGTGGCTGGTCGTCGCCGGGCAGCGGCACCGGGTCGACACCGGCGACGGCGCCCTGCTCGCCGCCTTCCGGCTCACCGGCCGGCTGCCCCGCGCGGCCGACCCGGCACTGCTGTCCCTGGTTCCCGAGGGCACGCCGCTGGCCACCCCCGTCGTGCGCGACCGCGGCGCGCCCGCGCCCGGGGCGCTGCCCGGCCGGATCGGCGACGTCCTCGTCGACGGCACCGGCGACGCCTCGCGGTTCTTCGTCGTGCTCGCCGGCGGGCTGCAGGAGGTGCCGCGGTCGATGGCCCAGCTGCTCGCGGTCGCGGCCGGCCGGGCGCCGCGCAGCGTCGGTGCCGCGGTCCTCGGGGCGGCCACCTTCGTCGCCACGCTCCGGACGGACGGCTGGCCGGACGGCCCCGTGCGGGTCGCCGAGCCGCCCGACGCGCCGGTGGCGTGCTGGACGTGGACGCCCGAGCAGGCCGCCGGCGGCGCCTGGTTCGGCGCGGCGGAACCGGTGCCGGCCGGGGTGGTGCCGGTGGCGCTGGCGCAGGCCGACGGCCCGGGCCCGCGCGTCGACGCCGTGGCCGTCGGGGCGGGTGGAGCCGTCCGCGCCACCGGGCCCGGCCGCGCGCCAGGGGCCGGACCGCTGTGGCTCGTGTCGGCGTCCGGCGTCGGCTACGGGGTGGCCGACGACGCCACGGCCACCGCGTTGGGCGTCGTGGCCGCGGAGCCGGCCCCGGACGCGGTGCTGCGGCTGCTCCCGAGCGCTCCCGGGCTGGACGTCGCGGCCGCCCGGCACACGGTGGACGTGCTGCCGACGACGTGAGGACCGACCGGGCCGCCGCGGGGACGGCGTGCCGGCCCGCGACCGTTCCGGCGCCTCACGGGCTGACGGCGGAGGTCCGCAGGCGCGTCGTCGTCTCGTGGGCCCCGCCCCGCGCGTCGATGCCGGACCGGATAGCGATACGT
>CAVSJZ010000048.1:0-33143 GCA_963728105.1 uncultured Actinomycetota bacterium
AGGTCGCCGACGACCGCCTGGTTCGCCCGCAGCAGGCCGCGCAACCGCCCCTGGGTGCCCATCACCTCCTGAGCCCGCTCGACCAGCTGCGCCAGCAGCTGGTCCAGGTCCAGCCGCGGCGCGTCCGGGAACGTCAGCGGCTCGGCCTCGCGGGCGGGCTCCGGTCCGTCCCCGCGGACGGTGGGTGCGTGCTGGTGGCTGTCGCCGGGCGGAGCCGCATCGCGGCCCGTGGTCTCCTCGGGGGTCGAGGGCATTCCGCTCCTCACGCCAGGCCGGGTCCGACTCCTGCCTCCTGGCCGCCTGCCGAGCCCGGCGGTCACGGTCGCCGGCCTCGCCGACGAACCTACGCGGATCTCATTCGGACGCAAGCGTGCCGGGCGGGGACGCACCACGCCGTCGCGCGACTGGACCCGGCCGTGCCGATGTCGGTAGACCAGCACCTCCGGATCACCGCTGAACGAGGAGCATCCCCGTGACATCTCCCGCTGAACGAGTCGTGGTCGGCGTGGACGGGTCGGAACCGTCCCGGCAGGCCCTGCGCTGGGCGGCGTTCCTGGCCGCCGCCACCGGGGCGGGCGTCGAGGCCGTGATCGCCTGGACCTTCCCCAACGGGGCCGCGGCCGGCGTGTGGCCCGTCGACTGGAACCCCGAGCGCGACGCCGCCGACGCGCTGCACGCCGCCGTGACCGAGGCGCTCGGGGAGCAGCCACCGGTCCCGGTGCGCGAGACCGTCACCGAGGGCGGCGCGGCACGCGTCCTGCTGGAGGCCGGCCGCGACGCCCGCATCCTCGTCGTCGGCAGCCGCGGGCACGGCGGCTTCTCCGGTCTGCTGCTCGGTTCGGTCAGCAGCGCGTGCGCCGAGCACGCGACCGGCGCGGTCCTGGTCGTCCACGGCGAGACCCCGCCCCCGCCCGCGGTCGTCCGCTGACGGTCGTCGGGCCCGAGCTCGACGGCGGGCCGGGCTCACCCGCCGTCGGCGCGACCGGTGGCCGGGTACTCGCCGTGCAGGCGGGCGATGTAGCGGTCCGCGGAGCGCCGGACGGCGGCGGCGCCGTCGTCGACCACGACGCGGCCCCACCAGCCTCCGTACACCCGGTCGAAGGCGAACCGTTCCACGCGGCGGGCGATGTCGTCGACGGTGTGCTCGTCCAGCGGGATGAGGTTGGGATAGCTCCACATGAAGCTGACCCAGCCGCGGTCCTGCACCACCGTGATCGTGTCGCCGGTCAGCAGCGCGCCGCGGCCGTCCGCGCCCTCGGGCCAGTGCAGCACGGCGGCACCGTCGAAGTGGCCGCCGATGCGCGCGAGCGTGAGGCCGGGCACCGGGTGGGCCTCGTCGTCGAACAGCTCGATGCGCGGTGACGGCCGCTGGATCCAGTGCTCGTCCGTGCGCGGGATCCACACCCGGGCGTCGAACGCGTCGGCGAACTCGACGTGGGCGGCGTAGAAGTGCGGATGGGACATGCAGATCGCGGCGATCCCGCCCAGCTGCGCGATCCGGTCGCGCGCCGCGTCGTCGAGCAGCGGCACGCAGTCCCACAGCACGTTGCCCTGGGGCGTCTGCACCAGCAGCGCGCGCTGGCCGATCGCGACGGCGGGCTCGACCCCGACGCCGTGCAGGCCGGGTTCCTCCTCGCGGACGACGGTGGCGTGGTCGCGGGCGAGCTCGGCCATCGTCGTCCACCGTTGGCCGCCCCAGCCGACGTACTGGCGCTCGTCCAGGCAGATCGGACACCCGTCGGGCGGCTCGGCGGTGTCGGCGTACTGCACCGCGCAGGTCTGGCAGATCCAGTTCGGCACTCCGGTCCTCCGTTCCGGGCACGTCACGCGAAGCGTGATAGGTGTCTCGTCATTGTCGTGGTCACTCGGGATGGAGGCGGACCAGCTCGCCGGCCGCCGTCAGCTGCTCGACGTGCTCGGCGATGCGCCGGGGCGCGTGCCCTCCCCGCACCAGCAGCCCCGCCTCGATACTGTGCGCGACCCCCGACTGCGTGAGGTTCGCGCTCGAGACGAGCAACGCGCGGCGGTCGGCGACCGCCACCTTGGCGTGCATCTTCGCCGTCGGCCCTCCCCTGCGGTCCGCTGGCCAGTGCCAGAGCTCCAGGCCCGGAACCGCGATGAAGGCGGCCGCCGGCTCGACGCTGCCGCCGAGCGAACCGGCCGCGCCCTGCAGCGTCTCGACGACCGCCGCGACCCGCACCGCCCGGCCGCGTGCCGCGATCAACGCGTCCAGCACGGGCCGGTACGGCTTGGCCGAGTACGTCATGAGCAGCAGCTCGCTCCGGGCGCCGTCGATCAGGTCGATCAGCGCCTGCGCGGTGGCGCGCACGGGCACGGCGTGCGTACTCGGCCCGCTCCACACCACCTCGACGCGCTCCGCCGCCGCGCTGCGCGCGTACCCGTCGGCCACGCCGCGCAGGTAGGCGGCCGCCTGCTCGTCGGGCAGGCCGTCGACGCGCTGGGCGGCCCGCACCGCGGTCACGACGTCCGCCCAGCCCGACACCGGGACCGCGGCCCGCAGCGCCTCGTCCGACTCGCCCCGGCCCACGCCCTCGGCCAGGAGCTGCAGCCGCGTGGCGCCGACCTCGTCGGCGGCCTCGCCGACCACCGCCTCGAACCCCGTCACAGCGCCGACCCGGTCATGAAGCCGACCCGGTCACAGGGGCTCCGGGAACAGCGCGAACGACGGTTCGTCGATCGGCACCACGAAGCGGCGGTCGAGGAACCGGTTCCCGCGCTCGCAGGTCGTCTCCGAGACGAACGTGCAGACGTGGCAGGCGGCGCCGTGCAGGAAGTCCGCAGATCCCAGCGGCAGGCGCTCCGCGCAGAGCGGGTCCGACGAGCAGTGTCGCGCATCGCGCAGCGCGCGCCGGAACACGCGGACGAGGTCGACCTGCTCACCCAGCGAGACCAGCCCGCCGAGCGTGCCCTCCGCGTCCGGTACGGCCGTGTAGATCAGGATCCCGGCGCGAGGGTCGTCCTCGTCCCCGGCGTAGATGCGCTCCGACAGGCCCGCCGCGCTGTAGCCGCACTCCAGCGCGATGGTCCGGATGAGCAGGTGCGACAGCGTGTGCAGGGCGAGGTAGCGGGTTCCCGGCCAGTGCTTGCGGTCGTCGAGACCGCCTTGGACCCGCCCGGAGTAGCGGTTGCGCCGGAACTGGCGGTACGCCTCCTCGTGGGCGGTCAGCGGGACCGATCCCACCACCCGCTGCTCCCAGTCGGCCAGCAGGACCTCCGGCAGGCGCAGGAACAGGCCCTCGCCGCGCACCTCGCTGGCCGGGACCCAGCCCGGTGACCCCTTCGCGAGCGGTGCGGGGGTGACGAGCTCCGGGTCGTCGGGGTCGGGCGCGTCGAGCCGGGTGAAGCCGACGAGCGCCCGCACCTCGCGCAGCCGTTCGACCTGGACGACGTCGTCGAGCAGGCCGGTAAGGGCGGGCGGGACGCCCGGGCGGGCCAGGGTGAAGTCGTCGGACGGCGGCGGCAGCACGGGGCTCGTGAGGATCTGCCATTCCGCGGTGCGCAGGTCCGGGTAGTCCTCGCCACCACGGTCGTCGGCCTGCTCGAGACCGGCCCGGTGGGCCTCCACCGCGCCGAGCAGCTCGGCGTCGTCCCAGGCCGCGAACTCGGTCTTGACAGGCGGGACCTTGCGGGCGAACGCGATCGAGGCGAGGTCGAGCGTCTCCAGCGCGTCCCAGTGCTGTTCGACCTTCGTGGCCAGCTCGCTCGCCCCCGTCCGCGGGACGGCCAGCGCCGACATCGTCTGCGCGAACCACTGGTTGGACGCCCCGACGACGAGGACGAGCGGCTGCTGCCGGCACGGCTCGAACGTCGTCAGGTGCGGGTGCCGGCCCCGGCATGCCGGCAGGTTGGGGGCGTTTCGACGGCCCAGCGCTTCGCGGATGTTGCGGCGCGCGCCGCACGCGACGCAGCGGATCTCGACGTTCGCGCCGAGGTTCCCGCCGCGGTCGTCCATCTGCAGGCGTGGCTTCGGGACCGTCGGGCACGGGCCCCCGCCGTGGACGAACTCGCGGTACGGGAAGTCGTCGAGATGCCCCTCGACGCACGCCAGGACGAACCGTGCGGCGACCGCGAGGGGACGGCGGCGCGAGCGCCGGCAGTCGGGATGGAAGAACCGCGCGTCGTGCGGGCGGGTCGGCTTGTCGTTCTCGAAGGAGAACGTCGGACCGCTGTAGGGGGCGAGCTCGTCGCACGCCGTGCACCGCAGCCACGCCGGGAAGGGCACCACGGGGACGCCGACGTTCGCGCCGGCCCGCGGGTCCGGCTCGTCGTGCCAGGGCGCCGGCCGCAGCTCCTCGACCGAGCGCAGCCGCGGCAGCGTCTGGACCGCGCGCAGGAGGCGAGGCTCCGCGATCGGGTCGAGGTCGGACCCGTCGTGGGACCAGTCGTCGAGGCCCCGGACGAGGACGGCGAAGTTGGGCAGGTCGACCAGCGACCCGACGCCGCTGGTGAACATGAGGTGGCTGGGCCGGACGGTCCCCACCCGCCGGCGGTGCTGCACAGGGCTCATCGGGTCCCCTTCCCCGCCAGCGAACTGTCGCCGAGCTCGTCACCGGGCGGCCGGTCGTCCACGTCCTCGTCCGTCGCGGTGTCGTCGGGCGCCGCGACCTCGTCGGGCGGTGCGAACGACCAGTCCGGCACGCCGAAGGCCGGCGCCTTCAGCTCGCCGGGGACGAGCAGGTTGATCTCGTGCTCGGTCTCGCGCATCGACATCGCGACCGTGAGGTCGCCCCATGGGCCCTCCCCGGCCCGCTGCAGCAGGGCGCGCAGGTTCAGCGCCGTGTTCCGTTCGTAGCCGAGCCCCGCGTCGTCGGCCGTCCGCAACTCCGCCCACCGGTCCAGCAGGGTCTTGATCCGCTCCTCGAAGTAGCTCCGGCCCCGGTCCCCCGCGACGGCCGCCGCGCGCCGGAGCAGCCGCTCGACCACCGCGGTGACGGCGCCGCCCGACAGCGGCACGCCGTCCGCGTCCGGGTTGCGGGAGAAGTCCTCCTCGACGTTGCGGACGGCGGCGACGACCGTGCCCGCCGTCGTGCGGTCCAGCGACCGCCGCGTGTACGGCGTCACCGACAGCGCCTCGACCTGGCGGTAGAAGGTCGCGTGGTAGTGCTCGAAGTCCTCGAAGTGGGCGAGGTCGCGCGGTCGTGACCAGTTGTAGAGCGCGACCACGAGGCCCGGCCGCCGCGGGTCGCGGCCCACCCGGGACGAGGCCTGGATGTACTCGGCGGTGTTCTTGGGCTGGCCGGTCACGACCATCAGCCCGAACCGGGAGACGTCCACGCCGACCTGGAGCATCGAGGTCGCCAACACGACGTCGACGGGGACCTGGCCGGCCTGCTGGCGCGCGCGCTGACGCTCGGCGAGGGGGTGGGGCTCGATCGGCGACCCGTCCTTGCGGCTGTCGAAGACCGCCTTGAGGTCTGCGTTGATCGCGCGGCGGCGGGTCGACGTGTCGAGCTCGGGATCGAAGCCCAGCTCCAGCCGCTTCAACACCTCGCTGATGTCGGCCGACGAGATCCGCGACGTCAGCTCCGCGATCTCCAGCATCCGCGTGCCGAGCAGCCGGTCCGAGAGCCCCTTGGCGCGCCCGTGCCGCCGGATACGGGTGGTGACGTCGTCGTCGAGGTTGCGGCGCATGCCGGCCAGCTCGCGCGTGGCGTTGAAGTAGCCCACGAGCGTCTGGTACGGGTCGGCCGCGCTGCCGTGCCGGTCGAGCAGGGTCTGGCCCGCGATCAGCAGGATCTCGGCGACGCGGATCTCCGCCGACTTCATCCGCACGCCGTGGGCACAGACGCCCAGGTAGCGCCGGCCCGGCTGGTCGGGGGTGACCGGCAGCGTGCGGGAGAAGAACGTGTCGGCGACGTCGAGGACGGGTGGCGGGAAGATCGCCAGCCGGCGGCCGAACACGCCGAGGACCTGCTGCGCCGCCCGCTTCGTCGTCGCCGTGGAGGCGACGATCTTGGGGCCGGCCCGGTCGCCGCCCGAGAGCCGCCACGTGCAGAGCGTGTCGACCGCGCCCTCGAACAGCCCGACGGTCGTGCCCAGCGCCCCCGAGATGAGGTGCATCTCGTCCTGGATGATCAGGTCCGGCGGGCGGAGGCGGACGACCGGCCGGCTCGCGACGGCCGGCCAGGCGCCCTTGGCGTTGTGCTTGCCGGCGCAGCCGGTGCGGGCGTCGAGGTCGGCGTGCCGGTACCCGTGCCGCGGGCACTGCTGGCTCACCCGCCCGAAGAGCATGCCGGCGAAGCCGCGCCAGGGCAGCTGCGCGAGCTTGTCGACGGTGGCGATGACGAGCGCCGGGGTGAGCCGGTAGATCTCCTCGTCGACGGTGACGACGGGCAGGCCCTCCGGCGAGCGCGTGGCCGAGAACGGGCAGGCGTACTGGCCCTCGGCGTTCGGGCAGAACAGCAGCACCCGGCGGGTGACGTCCTGCGGTTGCAGGTCGCGGTGCCCGGCCAGGGCGGTGCCGCACCACGGGCAGGCGAGCGTCTGGAGCACGTTCACCCGCTGCCCCCGGCCCGCCTCGCGGGCCTGGCCGACCTGCTCGGCCGCGTCCGGGTACCAGTTCGGGGACACGCCGCCGCCGACCCACAGCCCGATCCGGAACGGCGTCGTGCCCCACCGTGCCTCGTCGGCCCGGCGCACGACCTCGGCGGCGCACACGAGCGCGGCGGCGCGCTGGAACTGCTGCGCCGTGAGCAGGCGCAGGGTGTAGCGCATGAGGACGGCGACGCCGTCGGCGCCGGCGCGGGCGTCGGCACCCTCGCCGACGATGCCCTGCAGCCGCCGGATCGCGAAGGTGAACGCGGTCAGCCCCAGGTAGGCCTCCGTCTTTCCGCCGCCGGTGGGGAAGAACAGCAGGTCGACGGTCGCCGACTCGTCCGCAACCCGCTCCGGGTGGCCGGGGTCGGTCAACGACGGCAGGTTCAGCAGGACGAACGCGAGCTGGAACGGCCGCCACGACGCGTTCTCCTTGCCCTCCACCGCCCGCAGCGCCGCCGCATAGCCCACGCCCTCGTCGTCACGCTTGCGCGCGAGGGCGGTGTGGCGCCGCTGCAGGGCCATCACCTCGTTGGCGAACCGGAAGGCGGCGAGCGCGTCCGCGTGGCCGGGCCGGGCCGGGTCGACGAGCAGCTCGACCCCCGCGCGGACCCTGCTCGCGGCGGTCCGCGCGGCGTCCACCGCGTGCCGGGCGGTGTCGCGCAGGCCCTCCGGCACGTCCGGCAACGCCTGCCCCTGCTCGTCCAGCCAGGCGTCGTACGCGGCGGCCAGCGGCAGCAGCAGCGACCGCAGCGTCTCGCGGTCGGCCGTGGCCAGGTCGTCCATCGGCAGCGGGCCGACCGTGCCCGCCGCGGCCGTCGCGGGTACGTCGTAGGTGGGCAGCCAGGTCGTCGCGAGCCGGTGGGCGGCGCGGTCCCCGTCGCGGACCTCCGCGTGCACCGCCACGTTGTGTCCGACCGCGTAGCGGTGATGGCGGCGGTAGAGCAGGCACAGGTGCGCCTCCTCCGGGTCGTCAGTGGCTCCGCCAGCCGCGTCGGGCCCGTCCTCCACGGGCGCGAACACGGCCGCGCTGCCGTCGAGCGCCGTGACGACGAGCCGCGACTGGAAGAGCCACGCCGTGTCGGTCAGCTTCTCCGGCTCGTCCTGGGCGTTGACCAGCACGACCTGCACGACCAGGCAGCCGTCCCGCGGGCGGACCTCGACCCGCAGGTGGACGCCGGGCCGGTACGGGTCGTCACCCTCGAGAGCGACCCGGAACGTGGGCTCCGCGTCGAGCCGGATCTCGCGCCCGTGGCCGACGGGCTCGCGGGCCCACACCGTGCGCGTGCGGTCATCGGTGTCGACGACCTGCTCGCGCCGGTACCGACCCCAGGTGACGGTCACGTGCAGCGCGTCGACGTCGGCCGCGACCGAGCAGGACAGGCCCATCGACGACGCCCAGAGCCGCCCGAGGGCCTGCGGGGTGACGACCTCCGGCAGCTCGGCGTCCCCGTCGCCCTCCACGCCGACCTCGGTGTCGGCCATCTCGTCGGCGCGCTCGCGGGCGGAGAGCAGTGACCGCTTGGGCCCGAGCATGCCGACGAGGTAGCGCTCCCGCGGCCCCATCGCCCGCGGTCCGAAACGCTCGTCGTCGGGGCCCCACGGGCCGAGCAGGTCGCGGCGCACCAGCTCCTGCAGGGCGTCGCGGACCTCGAAGGAGCCGGCCGGTGCGAAGTCCTGCGGGACGTCGAGCGGGTTGCCGGCGTCGGGAAGCTGTCCCTGCTCGCCGTGCGGGTGCGGGAAGAGCGTCTCGGTCACTGCGGAACCTCATCAAGCGCTATTAATCGAACATTATGTCGGTGCCACCCGGTACCCTGAACCCCGTGCCGGACGCCCCGCTCGACCTCGCCCACCGCCTGCTCACCCAGGCGATCGAGGCGCTGCGCGCGGCAGCCGGCCCCGCCGCGAGCGACGCCGACCTGCTCGGCGTGCTGACCCTGGCCGAGGGCACGGGCCGCCGCCTCGACCGGGTAACGGTCACCGCCCTGGCCGACCTGCAACGCCGCGGCAGCTTCGTCGAGCGCGGCTACCGCTCCCCCGCCACCGCGCTGGGCGACCTGCTCGGCTGGGACCGCATCGACGCGGCCCGTCACCTGACCGCCGCCGACCACGTCCGCCCGCGCGCCGGCCTCGACGCCACACCGCTGCCGCCGCGCCTGCCAGCCACGGCCGCGGCGTTCGACGCCGGCGACGCCAGCCTGCGCCACGTCGAGGCCGTCGCCCGCGTCCTGGGCTCCGACGCCGCCGGCCGGCTCGACCCCGACACGTGGGCCGGCGCCGAGGCGCAGCTGGCTGCCTGGATCCCCGACTGCACCCCCACCGAGCTGGCCAAGCGCGGCACCCAGCTCGTCGAGGCCCTCGACCAGGACGGCGCCGAACCCGACGACCGCGAACCGCTGTGCATCAACGAGCTGCAGCTGCGCCGGAACCGGTCCGGCGGTGGCGGGCGGCTCACCGGACGCTTCGACGACCCGGCGATGTTCGACGCGATCGCCACGGTCATCGACGCCCAGTCCGCGCCCCGCACCGCCGACGACCAGCGGACACCGGCGCAGCGCCAGGCCGCGGCGCTGGCCGACGCCTGCGGCTACGTGCTCGACCACGCCGACGCGGCAGTGCTTCCGTCCTGTGGTGGCCGGCGCCCGCACCTGTCCGTGGTGATCCGGCTGGAGGACCTGGAGGCCCGCGCCCGCGCGGCCTGCCTCGACCTCGGTGGCACCCTGTCCCCCGAGGCGCTGCGCATGCTGGCCTGCGACGCCGCAGTCGTCCCGGTCGTGCTCGGCGGCGCCGGGCAGCCGCTGGACGTCGGGCGCGCCACCCGCACCATCCCCGACGGGCTGCGCCGCGCCGTGGCCGTCCGCGACGGCGGCTGCGCCCGCTGCGGGCGCCCACCGTCGTGGTGCGAGGCCCACCACATCGTCCCTTGGGAGCACGGCGGCCCGACCGCGATCGACAACCTGGTCCTGCTCTGCCGGGCCTGCCACCGCCTGGTCCACCACGGCGGCTGGGACGTCCGGCTCGTCGGCGGCCGGGCGGAGTTCCGGCCACCGTCGTGGATCGACCCGGTGCGCCGACCCCGCCGGCGACCACCCCCGCTCGCCGTGCCCGCCTGACTTCACCGCCCGCGCCCCTTCTTCGCGTGCAGCCCCTGCGCCACTTCCTCGGCGTAGCGCGCGTGGTTGAGCTCCAGCAACCGGTCGAGGATCTCCCGCTGCGCCCACGGCCCGATCGTGTAGCGCAGGTCCCTGCCCGCGGGATGGAAGCCGTGGTCGAGGCGGTCGAGCAGGTCGTCCCAGCCGTAGGCGCGGGCCGTGGCCTCGTCGATCGCCCGGTGGATGCGGCGCAGCTCGACGATGTCCTCGTCGTGCACGGCCGGGGTCGAAGACGAGGTTGTAGGTCTTGGTCAGGCCGGTGTTGCGGGCGAGCATCAGCGGTCGGCGGTAGGTGTCGAGCCGGTCGCCGAGCGCGCGGAGTTCGGGCGTGAGGTCGGGGAGCGGGAAGGTCTCGAACACATCGGACGGCGAGTAGTCGGAGGTCGGACTTCATCGTCGACGCTCCGGCCACCGCCCACCAGTAGTGCGGCGCGCTCGACAGAGGCCCCAGACATCGCCGAGTCGTCGGAGCTGCGAATACGGCGAGCTTCGTGAGCGAAAAACCTGATCCAGTCGAGCGACAAGGACCGGCATAGCAGTTCTTGCTGACGAGCGTGATCGCGAGACCCGCTTCGCCAGCTATTGACATACCTCGATCATCGGTCGGGCGCTTGTCAGCGATACTGCCACCGGTAGTTCGCGACGCGACCCGTCACGGTTGTGCCGCTCGCCGCTCTGGCTTAACCAGTCGCTGCACCTGATGCAAATGGCTCCGTATAGGCCGCGCCGTTCCTCGGGCCAGTCGTGGAAGTTGATCACCCAGCGGCTCGCGGCGCAGGCCGGGTCGGTGTTGAGGTCCTGGCCGTTGAGGTACGGGAACACCACGTCCGCGTTGCGCGGGTCCTCGGCGATCAGCTCGGCTGCGCGCTCCGGCGTCATCGTGAAGCCGAGGCCGAGCACGTAGGAGCCCTGGAACGACAGCCCCGCGTTCGCGGCCAGGCGGTGCGGGTTGCCCGTCACCCGCGCGGCGGGCTCCAGCGAGGGTGTGATCGCCGAGACCGGCACGCCGTCGGCGACGCGCAGCGCGGCCGACCCGAGCGGCGCCCGGCTCGTCCACACCACGCAGTACTCCAGCGCCGCGCTGCGCGAGGGCCAGCGCTCGCTCTTGACCGCCCGGCGGATGCGCACGCCCTCGCTCGGCAAGCTGGTCGAGCCCGACCTCGCGCGTGTCGCCCTGCGCGAGCGTGTTCGTCGCGATGAGTCCGGTCTGCCCGCCGCCGTTGAGCAGCTGGTGGGCGCGCAGCGCGAAGTAGGCGACCAGGTCCGCGCTGCCCCGCGCGCCGTGGCCGATCGCCTGCACCAGGTACTCGCGGTAGGCCGGGCCGAGCGAGCCGGTGAGCTTCTGCCCGCCGAGGAACGGCGGGTTGCCCACGATCGCGTCGAACCCGCCCCGCTCCGCGACCTCGGGAACGCCAGCGGCCAGTGCAGCGGCGTGCGGGGGAAGGCGCCGGGCGGCTGGTCGGTCGCCAGCCACCGCCGCGCCTTCATCAGCGCGGCGGCCTCGCCCTCGCCCGCCGCCACGTGCTGCGCCAGTGTCACGGCCTCCAGGTGGAGGCCCTCCTTGCCGACCCGCTCGTCGTCGGCGATCGCCTCGCGCATCCGCGGGTCGCGCGAGCCGCCGGGCTTGCGGCTCCCGGCCAGCGCGGCGCCGACGGTCAGGTCGGCGAACAGGCGCAGCTGGCCCGTCTCCATGGCGACCTGCTCCAGCAGGGCGCGCTTGTGGTCCAGCGCGGCGAGCGGGTCGTCGCCCAGCTCGATCTCGCCGATCTCGCGGCGCAGCGCGGCGGCGCGGGCGACCACGCCGCGCACGTCCGGGGCCCAGTCGAGGGTGCCGGCGCGCAGCTCGCGGGCCTTCTTCGGGTCGAGGTGCAGGCACTCCAGCTGCTCGACGTCGGCGATGCCGAGCAGCGAGTCGCCGGCCACGATGCGGTCGTCGAGGAACGTGAACGGGCGCGCGGCGTCCATCGACACCAGCCACAGCGACAGCTTCGCCATCTCGACGGCCATCGGGTTGATGTCCACGCCGTAGAGGCAGTGCTCGATGACGTCGCGGCGGGCCTGCACGAGCGCGGGGTCGTCGGCGGCGTCCGGGTTGTCGCTCGCGGGCCGGCGCCGCGACGAGGCCCTCGCGGACCCGCGCGTCCAGCAGCGCGGCACCGAGGTAGCGCGCGGCGGCGACGAGAAAGGCGGCCGACCCGACGGCGATGTCGGCGACCTTGAGCGCGAGCAGCTCGTCGGCGGTGCGGTGCACCCACTGCGCGGTGTCGGCCGTGTGCAGCGGGCCGACGCGGTAGAGCAGCGGCTCCAGCGCGTGGCGCACGACCTCCTCGGCCAGCTCGCGCGGCGTGTAGTGGGTTCCGGTCGTGCGCCGCAACGCCGACTCCGTCACGTACAGCGCGCCGGGCAGCACGACGACGGGCAGCTCGCGCAGGTCGGTGCGCAGCAGGCCGTGGAACGGCAGGAGCCGCTCGGCCAGCGGGTAGTCGCCACCGGTGACGGCCAGGAGCTTCTTGCGGGCCTCCTCCTGCTCGCTCGGCGGAAGCGGGGCCAGGCGCTTCTCCAACGCCTTCGGCGAGCCGATCCCGGACGCCTTGCAGCGCTCGGCCAGCTCGGCCGCGAGCACCGGGCGGCCGCGGAAGCGGGCGGCGAGGTCCTCCAGCTCGGCGAGCGGGACCTCCTCCTCGCGGCCGGGCTTGCCGACCAGGCCGACGACCGGCCCGTCGGCCCGGAACCCCTCGTAGGACAGCAGGCCCTCGTAGACGTAGCCGATCTGCTCCACGTCGAGCTGGCGGAACGACAGGGTGCGGCGCTCGCGGCTGCGGCCGCTGCCGATCTCGACGTACTGCACCGCGCGCAGCATGTGCAGCACGGTCCGGTCGTCGATCGCCCGCGGCAACCACAGGTAGGACTCCGGGTCGAACAGCGACCCGTCCAGCGCGGGCATCCGCAGCCGCGGGTGGTCGACCCCGCTGTGCACGGCCTGGAACAGCGCCAGCAGTCGGTGCCACGCCTGCGCGGTGTTCTCCAGCTCGTTCTCGCTGCTCTCCCGCGCCCGCGCCTCCAGCGCGGCGCACAGGGTGGCGGCCGAGTAGGCGCTCGCGTAGAGGTCGTTGTCGCTGGGCAGCAGGCCGCGTTCCTCGGCGAAGAGCAGGAACACCACCCGCATCATCACCGACACCGCGCCGCGGTAGACCTCGTGCGCGTCGACGAACTCCAGGCCCGGGCCGCCGCGCTCGCGCTCCCGGACGTCGGCGCGCCCGATCGCGGCCACGAGCAGCTCGACGGCCCGGCGCACCTGCACGCCGAGCGCCTCGGTGATCTCCTCCTGGCCGGCCTCGCTCTCCGTCATCAGCGCGACCAGCCGCTGGTTCTCGGGCACCCCGAAGAACCGGCGGCGGCACAGCAGCGAGCGGAACGCCCGAACGACGTCCCGCTCGGCCGCCTCCGACCACGCCACCGCGTCGAACACGGCGGTGGTCGTGACCTTTCCGCGGGGCGCGCGGACGAGCGCCCACCACCGCCCGTCGGTGACGAGCCCGAGCTCCACACCGTGGAAGCGGCACAGGTGCGCGAGGCGGTCGACCGGCGTGGCCGCCCAGGTCGAGTCCGGAACGCGGGCGGTCGGCAGGACGCCGGGGTCACAGACGAGCCCGAGCAGCGCGACGGTGTCGGGCTTGACCTCCTCGCCCTCGGCGTCCGGCTCGACCAGCGCGAACGAGGGTTCGAGCACCGTGTCGTGCTCGGGCACCGGCACGGCGAGGCCGTCGAGGCCGCCGGACCGCAGCGCGTCGCGCCAGCCGAGCAGGTCGCGCAGCAGCCAGGTCACCCACTCCTGCTGCCCGCCGGACGGGTCGTCGCGCCACCGGGAGTGGGCGCGGCGCAGCTCCTCCCGCTCCGCAGGCTCGATCGGGTCCAGCGCGGGCCAGGTGGCCCGCAGCACCGGCAGGGACAGGAACGGGCCGTCGACGTCGACGAGCGCGAGCCAGTCGCGGTGGTGGCGGACGGGGTCGTGCGGGGGCGGGCCGGGCCGGCGCCGCTGCCTGCCGGTCATCGCACGGCCTCCCGCCGGGGGACCACGAACACGACGGCGACCGGGAACCGGTGCGGCTGCGGGTCGGCGTAGCGGGCCGCGATGGCCGCGAGCTCGCGGTCGCGCTCGGTCGCGAGCTGGTCGAGCCGCAGCGACCAGGACTGCCGATCGCGGCGGTACTGCGCCAGCTCGTCCCGGGTCTTGGTCGCCTCGACGCGGCTGAACAGCGCGTTCTCGGCCTCGGCCGCCGGCTCGGCCAGCGCGCCACGCAAGGTGTGCGCGAACCGCTGCAGGCCCTCCACGACCCGGTCGCGCTCCTCGCGCTCCCGCTCCTGCAGGCGCCGCGCGAGCGATGCCTGGCGGTCGTCGGCCCGCCAGTCCAGCGCGGCGAGCAGGCCGTCGTGCATCTGCGGCCACCAGCCGGCCAGCCGGGCGCGGACCGCCGGCGACGCCGGACTGCCGGTGGCCAGGGCCTCGCCGAGGAGCTGGCCGAAGGCGCGCACGTTCTCCCACCGCCGGAAGCGGCCTGCCTGGTTGACCCAGCCGCCGGCGTGCAGCACCTCCTCGTGCAGGCGCACGCCGTCGGCGCCGACGAGCAGGAACCGCGAGTAGGCCCCGACCAGCACGTCCTCCACCGCGGGGTCGTCCGACACCACGGCGGTGACCCGGTGCAGGCCCACGTCGGTGCTCGACACGGCCGCGCGCAGCAGCCGCGTCGACATCGCGACGAGCGGGTGGCCGAGATGGGCGAGGACAACGTCGTCGCGGCCGCGGGCGGCGGCGGCGTCGAAGGTCACCGGGAGCTGGCGGGGCGCGCGGTCGGGCACCTCCAGCTTCTCGGTGAGCCCCGCGCTCGCCCGCTCCCAGGACCCCGTGAGCGGGGGGACCGCGAACAGCCGGTCGTCGGCGTGGCGGTCGTCGACGTAGGGCCGCAGCGGCTGCTGGCGGGCCAGCTCCAGCGCCGTCGCGACCACCCGCTGCACGGCCTGCGGCGTGATGCCCAGCTCCGTCACGGTGGCGTCGAGCACCTCGCGCAGCCGGACGACCTGCCGACGCACGTCGGTCTCCACCAGGATCGGCGACCGGCCCGGACGGACGTCGTCGAGATCGGGGACGTGCTCGCCGAGCATCCGCCGCTGCACGGCGTCGGCGAGGACGGCGTTGACGGGGCCCAGGTCGGCCTCCATCCGGGCAACCTTCGTGGCGACCCGGGCCAGGAACTCCAGGTCGGCCTCGTAGGTGTCGACCGCGTGCCGCCACCCCGTCCCGACGAAGTGGCGGATGTCCGGGTGCTCGCGCTGGCCGTACCGGTCGATGCGCCCGATGCGCTGCTCCAGGCGGTTCGGGTTGAACGGGATGTCGTAGTTGACCAGCCGATGGCAGTGGTTCTGCAGGTCGATGCCCTCGCTCGCCGCGTCGGTGGCGAGCAGGATGCGCACGGGGTGCTCGTCGGGCGGGGCCTGGAACGCCAGCCGGAGCTGTTCGCGCTCGGCGGCGTCCATGCCGCCGTGCAGCAGCGCCAGCCGCGGCTCCTCCAGGCCCTCCTGCCGGAGCAGGTTCGCGAGCCAGCGTTGGGTGTCGCGGTACTCGGTAAAGACGACGACGCGCTGGTCCGTCCAGTGCTTGTGCGGCTCACAGACGCCGACCAGGTACGTGATGAGCTGGCGGGCCTTCGCGTCGGGCTCGGCCTCGTGCGCGAGCGCCCAGCGCTCCATGCGCTCCAGGAGGTCGAGCTCGGCGCCTGCCGCCCCTGCCCCGTCCTCGACCTGCAGCGGCGCGGCACGGTCCAGCGCGTCGTCCTCGGCCGCGGCCAGCTCCTCGTCGTCGTAGGTGGCGACCTCGTCCTCGTAGTCGTCGATCCAGTCCGGCACGACGTCGCTGGACTCGGTGCCGCCGGGGCGGCGGCCCAGCGTCTCGCGGTAGACGGCCACGGTGTGGGCGAACGCGGCCGGGCTGGAGAACAGGCGCTTCTTGAGCAGGATCGTCACGAGGTCGGTCGCGCGCCGGCCGCGCCGGCGGCGCGACCGCGCCCGGCGCAGCGCGGTGAACTCGCTGAGCAGCCCGTGGACCGCCCGCTCGTCCTCGGGGTACTCGACGGCGATCGGGGTGGTCGTGCGGGTGAGGAACCTCGGGTGACCGTCGGCGTCGACGATGTCGGTCTTGAGCCGGCGCACGACCGTGCGCGCGACCGCGTCGCGGTCCGGCTCGACGCCGCGGGCGAAGCGCTGGTCGTCGAGGATCTCCAGGAGCGCGGTGAACGACGCCTGGTACCCGTTGTGCGGGGTGGCCGACAGGAACAGCCGGTGGGTGAAGTGCGGGGCGAGCCGGCGCACGAGCTTGGTCTGCTGCGAGTCGACGGCGTAGACCTGCTTCGGCGCGGCCGGTGCGACGTGGTGGGCCTCGTCGAGGATCAGCAGGTCGAACGTGCGCGGCAGCGTCGGTCCGGCCGCAGGCAGCACCTCGTCGAGCAGGCGCTGCGCCTTGGCCTGGCGCAGCCACGGCAGGCTGACGATGGCGAACGGGTACACCTGGAACGGGTTGGCGGCGCTGCCGAAGTCGCGCCGGACCTGGGCACAGCGCTGGGCGTCGATGACGGTGAAGTCGAGCCCGAACTTCTCCGCCAGCTCGTCGCGCCACTTGACGGTCAGGCCGGCCGGGCAGACCACGAGGATCCGGCGGGCGCGGTGGCGCAGCAGCAGCTCGCTCGCGACGAGACCCGCCTCGACGGTCTTGCCCAGCCCGACGTCGTCGGCCAGCAGCAGGTTGACCCGCGGCGCGCCGACCGCCCTGGCGACGGGCTCGAGCTGGTAGTCCTCGATCTCGACACCCGACCGGAACGGCGCCTGCAAGGTCCGGACGTCGGCCGAGGTCACCGCTGACCAGCGCACCGCGTCGAGGAAGGCCGCGAGCTGGACCGGCGCGTCGAAGCCGCCCTCGGTGACGTCGGGCAGCGAGCCGCTCGGCAGCACCGCCCGGCCGGGCTCGACCTCCCAGATGACCTCCAGCGTCCGCCCGTACTCGCCGTCCTCGACGCTCTGCAGGGCCACGCACGTCGCCGTGCCGCCCGGCTCGACCCCGCTCACCACCCACCGGCGGCCGCGCACGGCGACGAGCGCTCCCTCGACCGGGGTCTCGGGGGCGAGGGTGGACGTCATCGTTCCTCCTCCGTCGTGGCGTCCGTCACCGTAGGCGACCAGTCCGTCAGGATGACGACATGCCCCAGCTCGCGGTCGGCGTCGACTTCCTGACCGAGTTCGCCAAGCTCGACCCGCCCCTGCGACGACGGACGGTCGAGGCGCTGGGGAGCTTCGCCGAGCACACCCACGCGGGCCTGCATCTGGAGAAGCTCGGCGGTGTCCGCGACCCCCGGGTGCGCACGATCCGGATCACGGACTACTGGCGTGGGGTCGTGCTCGCGCCGAACAGCGGCGACCGCTACGTGCTCCTGCGCGTGCTGGGCCACGACGAGGCCGTCGAGTGGGCCAGGCGGCGGACCTTCAGCGTCAACGAGGTGTCGGGCGTGCTCGAGGTGCGCGACGTCGCGGCGATCGAGGAGCTGGCCGCGGCCGGCCCGACGCCGGGACCGGTCCGCCTCTTCGCGACGGTCAGCGACGCCGACCTGCGCCGGCTCGGCATCGACGCCCAGGTACTCGCGGTGGCGACGACGATCGTCGACCCGGTCATGCTGGACGCGATCGTGCCGGTACTCCCGGAGAGCCAGGGTGACGTCCTGACCGCTCTCGCGGCCGGCTACGACGTCGAGCAGGTCTGGGCCGACGTCGTGGCATCGCGCATCCCCGACGACCCGATCGACACCGCCGACCTCGCCGCGGCGGCCGAGCGGACCCGCGGGCGGATCGCGCTGGTCGACGGGCCGGAGGAACTGCTGGCGCTGTTCGCCAAGCCGCTGGCCCTGTGGCGGGTGTTCCTGCACCCGTCGCAGGAGGAAGTGGCCTACCGGCCCTCGTTCTGGGGCAGTGCGCAGGTGACGGGCGGCCCCGGCACGGGCAAGACCGTCGTCGCCCTCCACCGCGTCAAGCACCTCGTGACCACGCGGGACCTGCCGCCACGGTCCATCCTGCTCACGACCTACACGCGAGGGCTGGCCGAGGCGCTGGAACGCGACGTCGCCCAGCTCCTCGACGCCGACCAACGGCGCGCGGTCGAGGTGCTGAACGTCGACCGCTGGGCACTGGGCGTCGTCCGCGCCGAGCACGGGCAGGTGGCCATCGCCTCCGACGCCCAGCTGCGCGAACGCATGGGCGTGGCGGCCGCAGGCGTGCCGTTCGCGCCCGCGTTCCTGCTGGAGGAGCGGCGCCAGGTCGTCCTCGCGGCCAGTGTGACGAGCGAGGACGGGTACCTGTCCGCTCCGCGGCGGGGACGCGGGCGCGGGCTCACGAAGGGCCAGAAGCGGCAGGTCTGGACCGCGTTGGCGCGCTTCGCCGACGGCCTGCGCGACGACCGCGTCTGGGCCTGGCTCACCATCGCCGACGAGGCGGCCCGGCTGGTCGCGGCCCGGCCGGCGGCACCGTTCCGGCACGTCGTCGTCGACGAGATCCAGGACCTGCATCCCGCGCAGTGGCGGCTCCTGCGCGCCGCGGTGCCGCGCGGGCCTGACGACCTCTTCCTCACCGGCGACCCCCACCAGCGCATCTACGGCAACCACGTCAGCCTGCGTCAGGTCGGCATCTCCGTCGGCGGGCGGTCGACACGCCTGCGCGTCAACTACCGCACGAGTGCCGAGATCCTGCGCTGGTCGATGGGCATCCTCGGGGACATCGCGATCGCCGACCTCGACGAGGGGCTCGACTCGCTCGCCGGGTACCGCTCCGCGCTGCACGGCGAGGACCCGCAGACCGTCGCCGCGGCCAGCGCAGCCGAGGAGTCCGCGGGACTGGCCAAGGCGTTGCGGCGCTGGAACGACGAGGGCGTCAGTTGGGGCGAGATGGCCGTCGTCGCCCGGACCCGCTCGATCGCGCGCCGCATCGCGCGCGAGCTGGAAAGCCACGGCATCCAGACCGCGGAGCTGACCGCCGGCGACGCGGACGCGGTCCGCACCGGCACGATGCACGGGATGAAGGGGCTCGAGTTCCGCTGCGTCGCCGTCGTCGGGGCGGACGCGGGCCACCTGCCGCTGCGCCAGGCCGTCGTCGCCCAGGACGAGGACCCGGTCCGGCATGCGCTCGACGTCCAGCAGGAACGTTGCCTGCTCTTCGTCGCCTGCACCCGGGCCCGGGAACGCCTGCGGATCTCCTGGTCCGGAGCCGCGAGCGAGCTACTCCCGCTCGGTCACGCCGCAGAGGGCCCGTAGCCGAAGTCGTCGAGGCGCTTCTGGGCGATCGTGCGCTCCTCCGCGGTGAACAGGCCCGCGAACCGCTCGTCGCGCACCAGCGCCTCCACGCTGAGGTCCAGGCGGCCCCGCTCCCACAACGTGACGAACCCGTCGCTCACGGCCGGCGCGTGCAGCAGGCGCCGGGTTGCTCCCAGCGCGCCGTACTGGCTGACCATCACCCGGAAGTACCGCGGGTTGTAGCGAAGCTCGGCCCGGCACCGCTCGATGAGATCGAGCACGGCCTGCTCGTACCCGCCGCCCCCGGCCGCCGCAGGGTCGGCATCGTCGCGGAGGGCGTCGTCCGCCGGCTCGGCGTCGACGACTCCGACCCCGGCCTCGACGACACCGAGCCCGCTGGCCCGCTGCCCGGACGCCACCTCGCCCACGCGCTGCACGTAGCCCCGCAGCGCGTCGACCGAGGTGAAGACCTCGCAGCCCAGCTCGCTGAGTCGCGCGAGGTCGGCCTCCTCCGGGTCTAGCTCCAGCACGACCGGCTTGCCCTGGCCCGACTGCAGGCCGTCCGGCCAGAACGCCTCGGCGACCGCCAGCACCCGGCCCGTGTCCGGGTCGGCGACCTCCGCGTCCAGTGCGGGCTCGGCGAACCCGAGCGTCCGGAACTCGTCCACCAGAGCGGCCATCTGCGCCGCCCGCGCGTCCGGCTCGGCGGTCTCGTCGGTCACGACGACGGACGAGACGACCCGCCCGGCCGGCAACGTGCCCGCGCCGAGCTCGGACAGGAACGCGTTGGCGGCCGCGGCGAGCAGCTTGCGCCGCGCGGCGAGGAACTGCGTGTAGCGGTCCAGCCGCCACGGACCGTCGGGGATCCACTGGGACGCCCTGGCCGCCGGGTCCAGCGTCTGCAGGTACTCCCCTGGCTCCCGGTTGGCGAGCTGGGTCGCCGAAGACGGGGCGACGAAGGCGAAGTTGGCGACGGCGTTCACGTCGGCCCGCGAGTAGCCGGCGCGCAGCAGGGCGGAGCGGGGGAAGATCTCGTGGACCTCGACGGCGCCGGTGTCGGCCCCGACCGGGCGACCGGTCACCAGGTCCAGCGCGCCGCAGGCCCGGGTGACGAGGTAGAGCAGCGGGTACGCCCGAGAGCCGCGGCCGGCGCCTTCGAGATCGCGTGCGTCGATGGTCAAGCTGCCCTTGCGAGCCCGGCGCAGGCTGCCGATCAACCCGTCGACGCCCTCCTTGTCGGCGGTCTGCAGGTCCTTGGCGAGCATCGTCTCGGTGGGGCCGGTGAACCGCGCCAGTACCGCGGCGTGGACGTACCAGTACAGGGCGCGGTCTGCCTCCGAGGCGTCGGCGAAGCGGCCACCGCCCGCGTGCAGCAACCGGCCCAGCACCGGGAATGCGTAACGACCCATGAGGACGCGGTCGTGGTCGAGCCCGAGCCGACCCGAGACGAGATCCAGCAGGTGATCGACGTTGTGGAGCGTCTTGTACAGGGCGTCCTCGAACTCCGCGGCGCTGACGTCCTCCAGCGCGGAGAAGGGCGCGCGGCCGGTCGCGACGGCGTTGACGTTGCGCAGCAGCCAGTCCGGGGTGAAACGCAGGCCGCGCTCGGCCCACCGGTCCAGGTTGCGCCGCATGGTCGGGCGGGCACCGGCCCACTCGGAGCAGATCCGCGCCAGCGCGAGGTCCCCCTTCGACAGCTTCGTGCCGCCGGAGTTGACCCGGTTGAAGATGTCGACGACGACGTCGACGGTCTTGTCGGCGCCCGTGATGGCCTCGATGTGGAAGACGCGCTCGACGACGTTGCGCAGGAGCTGGACCCGCTCGACGTAGTCGGCGAACTGCTCCTGCGTGTCAGGGTTGGCCGCCAACGCCGCGAAGATCGACTTCGTGCCGTCGACGAACAGTGCCGTGACGTCGATCCAGCGCGGGTCGTCCTTCATCTTGACCGGGCCGTAGA
Source organism: uncultured Actinomycetota bacterium (assembly GCA_963728105.1). Taxonomy (GTDB): domain Bacteria; phylum Actinomycetota; class Actinomycetes; order Mycobacteriales; family Pseudonocardiaceae; genus Pseudonocardia. The sequence continues at coordinate 20,985 of CAVSJZ010000048.1, forward strand.
ACTCGAACGCCTCGGTCTCGACGTTGAACCGCAGGTTGCGGAACGCCTCGGGGTCGCCGTCGAAGAACGCCGGCGGCCGGCCACGGACGATGCCGTACAGCGTGGTGACGCGCTGCTGGCCGTCCAGCAGCAGCGAGCGGGTGCCGCCCGTCGACGGCGCGCCCCGCAGGGCCTGGCCGGTCGTGTCGGTGTCCCAGACCAGCAGCGCACCGACCGGGTAGCCCTTGTACAGCGACCGCATCAGCCCGCGCACCTGGTCACGGTTCCAGACGTACCCACGCTGGAACTCCGGCAGGAGCATCGACCCGGCATCGATCTGATCCAGGATCGCGCTCAGCTTGGCCATGTCGAAGCACCCTCCATCGCCGTCGCTGCCCGATCGGGCCTCTCCGTTGACCGTTGCCCATCGTGACGGACCCATCGCGCGGAGGCGCCGCGACGGCCTCAAGACCGCTCTTTCGTGGAGCAACGTCACCGGCTTTGTCGCAACGTCTTCACGCCCTGTTACGGCTCGCGATCGTCCACAACGGAGTGCGCCGGCCGACCTCGCGGGTCGCCCGACCGCATCCCTCCCAGACCGTGACCTGCACCTCGTCGCGGCCGCGTATCAGGCGCGGCGCCGACCCCTCCTAGTTCCCGGTACCCCGACGGACGGAGCGGCGCATGACCGACACCTGGGCCGGGCCCTGGTCGACCGACGACCCCGCCGGCTGGTGGGCCTACTGGGCCCGGCTGTGGCCCGGCCTGCCGGTGCAGGCGCCCCGGAACCTGAGCCAGCCGATCCTGCCCGGCTGGACCATCGGCCCGGTCCTCACCGTCAACGAGACGAACTCCAGCTCCCCGCAGACCGAGGCCGACATCGTCGCCCGCCACAGCTACGGACGCCAGCTCGGCCGCCTCGCCGACGCCGTGTCGGCCCTGATCGAGGAGCGCTCCCCCGACGCCCCGGCCGACGGGCGCATCACCGCGTTCACCGCGATGACCCGCGAGATCGAGCAGGTCAAGCTCGACGCTGCGGCGGCCCGCGTCGACCAGCTCGTCCGCGACCTCGCACAGCTGAGACAGGCCCGCCCTGACGACTACGACCGGCTGCGCTCGGCCCTGGAGGCGGCGCTGCGCTCCTGAGCCGCCGCCCGGCCGTCACGGCTGCGGGGCGAGCAGGCCGCGGACGGACGTCAGCGTCTCGCGCATCCGCTCCCGCTTGTCCGGCGGGAGCAGCTCGACGCTCATCTGCAGGTCCGCCAGCGTCGTGCCGAGCGGGAAGTCGGCGGGTGCGCGGTCCGCGATGTCCGCCGCGAGGGTGAGCGCCTGGTCGGCGTCGCCCTTGTCGAAGGCCGCGCCCAGCTGCGTGAGCCAGGGCCACAGGTTGCCGGGCTCGCGCGCGACGGCCCGCCGGCAGGCGGCGTCGACGACGAACGCCACCGCGACCGCGCGCTCCTCGTCGCCGGGCCGGCCGCGCCGGCGGTAGAGCCGCGGCAGGTTGGACGAGGGGTAGTAGTCGTTGAGGTCCTCGGCCATGCCCTGCTCGTAGGCGGCGATCGCCTTCGCCAGGTAGCGGCCGCGGGCTGCGCCGGCGCTCTGGCCCATCAGCTTCTTGTAACGGCCGCCGAGGATCCCGCAGCGGTCGGACGTCGGGCCGGCACGCTGGATGAGCAGCTCCAGCGTCGCCACCGCGCCCACCAGGTCGTCGGACTTCGACAGCGCGATCTGCTGCTGTTCGATGATCGACGCGTGACTGCGGACGTCCCCCTCCAGCGTGGCGATGTACTCCAGCGTCGCCTCGGGGCCGACGTGGTCGCGCAGCAGCTCCACGATCTGGATCGCGGCTGTCTCCTGGATGGCCGTCCGCCGGCCGTAGTCCCGCAGGAGCCGGCGGGTCAGCTCCGCGCGCTGCGCCCGGTCGGCGCTCGCCTTGATGGCCCCGACCTTCTGCTGGTACCCGGAGAGCGTGTCGACCAGCTGCTCGAACTCGGCGACGTCACCGTGGTGGCAGGTGCGGTAGCCGTCGACCGTCGTGAACACCGGCGACCGCTGGTCGAACATGCCCGACAGCCCCGCCGCCAGTGCCTCCCGCGCCCGCCCGGCGTCCTCGGGCGGGCAGGCGCCGTCGGCCAGCGGGAACTCCACGGTGCGGATCTGGTCGAGGTCGAACAGGACCTTCGCCCAGTCGGTCCGGACGAGGACGCAGCCCTTCTCCCGCGAGGAGTGCCGCAGGCCGATCTCGTAGTAGACGTTCGCGTTGGGCATCGTGATGTCGGCGACCACGACGTCGGCGACGACGAGCCGCTTGATCATCTGGTCGATGATCAGCGCGCCCAGGTCGGAGTCGGCCCGGACGGCGGTGTAGCCGAGCTGCTCCAGGACGGGCTTGTGGACGTTCGCCCATACCGCGTCGAAGTCGACCTCGACCCCGCCCGTCCCGTCCTGCCGCTCGGCGGTCTTGGTGCCGAACGGCATCACCATGAACGCGACCTGCGCGACGGCGCTCACGACGACCGCCCCGCCGGCTCCCCCAGCCCGTCGAGGATGGCCGCCGCGACGCCCGGCAGGTCGTCGAGGCGGGCCACCTTCGTCAGCGGCGACGCCGCGATGGGGGCCGCGCGCTCGTCGCCGTCGCCGTGGGCGCGCGAGTCGGCGATGACGTCGGCGGTGCGCCCGCTGCCGGCGACCACGACCAGCACCCGGCCGGCGGCGAGGCTGCGCGCCGCGTCCTGGTAGGCGATCGACCCGCCGTTGACCAGGACGGTGACCGACGGGCGCCCGTCGGCGAGGACCCCGGCGACGTCCGCGATCCACGGCGCCTCCTCGCCCCACTCCGTCCCCGGCACGAGCAGGACGTGGGTGTGGTGCGGCTCGAGATCGGCCGCGTCGGGCTGTGGCGGGTCGCCGCCGGGCAGCGTGACGGTCCCGGCGGCGGCCACGCCGACCAGCGGGAAGGTCGCGCCGGCTCCCGCCCGCGCTCGCCCGATCAGCCGCATCACCCCGGCGTCGGTGCCGCCGTCGACCACGACGCCGTCCCGGTCGGCGACGATCGGCACGACGACGTCGCGCATGAGGCTCGCCAGCGCCTGCGCCGCCGTGTCGTCCAGGCCCCCGGCCCCCCCGACCAGCACGACGACCTCCCGGCCTGCGCCGATCCCGTTCGCGGCGAGCACCGCGGCGATCTCGGACCGGTCGTCGAGCGAGGCCAGAGCGGGCCCACCGGCCTGGGCGTCCATCGTTCCTCCGCAGCGTCGCGCCGGGCGCCCGCTCCCCGGCAGTGCGTCGAGCCTAGAGGTCGCCGAGGCGCGCGCCGGCTCAGCTCGACGGCTCCCATCCGGGACGGCGCGTCGTCGGGCCGCCCGCGCGCCTCCTGGCCGCCCGCGCGTCGTCGACGGCGCGCGGGCGGCCACCCGGCGCGCGAACCCGCCAGGCCACGCCACCCGGCGCGGGCCCAGCCCCAACGCGAGCGCCCCGGCCAGCAGGGCGGCGACGTACACCGCTATCCCGTCGGCGTCGGGGTCGTGCTGTTCGACCTGCTGGTCGACGTCGGGGTCGCGCTGTTCGACCTGCTGGTGTTCGCGGACCGGATCGTGACCGACACCGGCCCCGCCGTCTTCGTGCCGCTCACCGTCGTCGACGTGGCGGTGATCCGGTGCTGGCCCGGCCGGAGGCCGGAGACGGTGACCGGGTAGGAGGCCGAGCCGGTGGCGCTCCCGTTGAGCGGGAAGGAGCAGGCGTGCGTCCAGAGCCGGACGCCGTCGACCTGGAGGGCGAGGTTGCTCTGGGTCTGGCCGCCCCGCCCGCCGCCGCTGCACACGACCGTGAGGTTGACCTGGCCCGAGCTCGACGCCGTCACGCCCTGGATCGCGACGTTCGGCGTGCAGTCCAGCACCGGGCTGACGTGCACGGTCGCCGGGGTGCCGAGGTTCTGGCCGCCGTCGGGGGCCTGGCCGATCGCCTGCACGGTGTAGGAGAGGTCGTGCGAGCAGTTGCGGCTCAGGTCGCGGTCGATCAGGCCCGGCGAGTGCACGATGAAGATCTCCCCGTGCTTGCGGAGGAGTTGGCCTGGACGCGGTAACCCATGAGCGTATTGCCGTGCATGTCGGCCGGCGCCTGCCAGCTGACCTCGATGTAGAAGCTGCCGCTGTCGTTGTGCGCCGTGGCCGTCAGGCCCTGGACCGGGCCCGGTCGGCCGACCTGCACCGGCGGCGGGCCGGTCGGGCCCTGCGATGCCCCGCCCTGCGACGGGCCTTCCTGCGACGGGCCGCCCTGGGACGGGGGCTGGACTGGCGGCTGGGGCTGGACCGGCGGCTGGGGCTCGACCGGCGGCTGCGGCGGGAGGGCCGGGGTGGGCCCGGCCTCGGGCGCCGGGGCTCCGGTGTCCGGCGCGGGCGCGCCGGTGTCGGGCGCCGGCGTGGTGTCGGTCGTCGTCGGCGGGGGCTGCGGGGCGGGCGGGTTCCGGAGCCGGTCCGACCGCCCGTCGCCGCCGACCGGCCGCAGGAACACCGTGAGGCTGACGGGGTCGACGAGGGTCAGCTCCGCGAGCGGCGTCGGGCTGGGCGCGACCGTGACGATCGTCGTCGGGCTGAACGCGGGCCAGCGCTCGCCCGCGTAGTGCGGAGCGGACGGGATCGTCGCGGGCGTGAGCGGGTTGCCGCACAGGCAGCGCGCACGGGGCATGCCGTAGCGGTCCACGAGCACGGCCGTGCCCGCCTGCAGCACCGAGCGCAGCGTCGTCGCGCCGCCGCCGGCGAAGCCGTGGTTGGTCACGGCCGTGTCGGCGCGCAGCACGACGGGCGTCAGCCCGGCGACGTAGGACGGGATGTCGGCGGGCGAGATCCCCTCGACGCCCGCCCACGCCGCGGCCTTGTCCGGGTGGGACTGCAGGAACGTGACCATCTGGCCCGGGTTGCACGACGCGTTGTTCATCGTGCCGCCGTAGAGGCCGGACGTCGCGCCGCTCACGGTCCCGCCGGTGGCGACGGGCGGGACCGGCTTGGGCGGGCCGGTCGTCACCGGGGGCATGAAGGGGTTGGCGCCGTTGCCGTCGAACGGCTCGGTGGCCACCTGCGCGGGGTCGGCCGCGGACGCGAGCAGCTGGGTCGCGACCAGCGCCGCGGCCAGCACGACGGACGTGGCGAGCCCGGCCAGCACGGCGAGGCGCCGCCGCGACCGGCCGCGACCGGCGCCGGTGCGCCCGCCTGGCCCGAGGTCGTCCACCGCAGCACCGCCGGTGGTGGAGCCGCCCCCGGGAGCGTCGGCCGCGGCGCCCCCGCCCGGTCCGGAGGCCCCGGGCGCCATCTCGGTGACGGGCGCCGCCACCGGCAGGCCCTCGAGCGCGTCGCGCGCGGCGGCGGCCAGCGCGCCGGCCGTCGGGTAGCGGTTCGCCGGGTCCTTGGCCATCGCGCGGGCGACGACCGCGTCGAACCCGGCCGGCAGCCCGGGCCGCAGCTCCGACGGGACCGGCGGCGGGGAGTTGAGGTGGGCGTTGAGGATGGCGGGCAGGCCCTGGACCGGGAACGGGCGCTGCGCGGTCAACGCCTCGTGGAGCAGGCACCCGAGCGAGTAGACGTCGACGCGCCGGTCGCCGTGCTCGCCGGCGAAGCGTTCCGGCGCGACGTAGTCGAGCGACCCGACCGTCGTCCCGGTGGTGGTGATGGAGCCGGACGTGCTCCCGTCCGCGGCACGGGCGATGCCGAAGTCCGCGACGTAGACGAACTCGGAGGCGTGACCGTCCTCCCCGGTCCCGCCGGCGACGAGGACGTTGCCGGGCTTGATGTCCCGGTGGACCAGGCCGGCGTCGTGGGCGGCGTCGAGCGCCGCCGCGACCTGGGCGACGATCCCGACGGCCCGGCGCGGGTCCAGCGGCCCGCCGCGGCCCAGCACCGTGGCCAGGTCGGGGCCCTCGACGAGGCGCATGTCGATGTAGAGCCGGCCGTCGATCTCCCCGTAGTCGTGGATCGGGATGACGTGCGGCTCGTTCAGGCGCGCGGCGAGCGCGGCCTCGGCCCGGAACCGGGCCTGGAAGGTGGGGTCGGCCGCGAGCGCGACCGGCAGTCGCTTGAGCGCGACACGGCGGTGGTGGACGGTGTCGTAGGCGCGGTAGACCTCGCCCATGCCGCCCCGCCCGATCACGGCCTCGAGGCGGTAAGGGCCGAACATCGGCTCGCCGGGGCCCGTCGGCGGCCCCAGCACGTCGGTCAGGACGTCGGTCACGACGTCAGGGGTCTCGCCGTCGAACGGTGCCGGCTCCGGAGCCGGCTGCCGGGGCGCGTCGTCGGCCACGGTCCAGCACCTCCCCTCGCGCGGCACCGCGGCGGGCGATGGCCGGCCGCTCCGAGTGGCTCGCGCAACGCCGGACCGGCGTTACCCCTTCGCGACCTCCGGCCGCCTGGCCGTCAGGTGCGGCCGGGATCGGAGCGCAGCAGCGCGGCGGCGGTCGAGATGACGAGCGCGGTCCCGAGCGCCGCGAGCGTGACCAGGTCGCCGGTCCAGGTCGCGACCGCGTGCCGCCACAGCGGGTCGTTCGACGGCGGCGGCACCGAGGCCAGGTCCAGCGACGCGGCGCCCATCGCGAACCCCCACCGGCTCGGCGCGAGCCACGACAGCTGCTCCAGCACCGCGCGGCCGTGCACCGGGAACAGCCCGCCGCACAGGATGAGCTGCGCCATGACGATCACGACGAGCAGCGGCATGCCGCGGTCGGCGTTGGCGATCAGCGCGGAGACCAGCAGCCCGACGGCCATCGCGACGACCGCGACTGCCGTCACCGCGATCGCGACGTCGCCGGTCGGGAGGCCGGTCAGGATCAGGGGCCGGTCCGCGCCCGGCTCCCCGACCGTGGCGAGGACGGTGAGCACCACGGCCTGCAGGGCGGTGATGCCGGCGAGCACCGCGAGCTTGGAGCCCAGGTAGGCGGTCAGTGACAGCCCGGCGGCCCGTTCCCGCTGGTAGATCGGTTTCTCCTTGACCAGCTCCCGCACCGCGGCCGCGGAGCCCATGAGCGCCGCCCCGAGCACGAGGATCAGCAGCAGCTGGCGCGGCTGCCCGGTCCGCGCGGCGACCGACAGGCCGTCCGAGCCGGGCGTGGCGCGCGCGAGCAGGCTGAGCACGGCCGGCAGCACGGCCAGGAAGACCAGGTAGGGCCGGTCCGCCGCGATCACCGACAGGTAGCGGCGGCACAGCACGGCGAACTGGGCCCACCGCGACTGCTGCCGCGGCCCGAGCGGGGCGGGGTCCGGCCGCGGGGTGGCCGCCGGCAGGCTCATCGTCGCCTCGACGTTGCGCTCGTACGACCGCGACCGCTGGAAGCGGTCGGCCCACTCGGTGCCGGTGTCCCGGTTCAGCGCCTGGAAGACCTCGGCGAACCCGGGCATGCCGAAGTGCGCGAGGGCCTGCCCGGGCGGGCCGAAGTAGGCGGTGCGGCCACCGCGGGCGAGCACGAGGACGCGGTCGCACACGTCGAGGTTCGCGACGCTGTGGGTGACGACCGCGACCGTCCGCCCGCCGCCGGCCAGGTCCCGCAGCTGCTCCATCACCGACTTGTCCAGGCCAGGGTCGAGGCCGGAGGTCGGCTCGTCGAGGAACAGCAGCGACGGCCGGGTCAGCAGCTCCAGCGCGACGCTCACGCGCTTGCGCTGCCCGCCGGACAGGCTGGAGATGCGCTGACCCACCTGCCGGGTCAGGTCCAGCTCGGCGAGCACCTCCGCGATCCGGTCCTCGCGCTCCTGCGGGGTGCAGTCGCCGGGGAACCGCAGCCGGGCCGCGTACCGCAGGGCGCGGCCCACGGTGAGCTGCGGGTGCAGGATGTCGTCCTGCGGGACGAGCCCGATGCGCTGGCGCAGCTCGTCGTAGTTCGCGTAGAGGTCCCGTCCGTCGTAGCGGACCCGGCCGGCGTCGGCGGGCCGCTGCCCCGTCAGCGCCCGCAGCAGCGTCGACTTGCCCGCGCCGCTGGGGCCGATCACGGCCAGCAGCGTGCCGCCCGGCAGCGCGAAGCTGACGTCCGCGAGCAGCCGCTGGCCCTTCGGGGTGGTCACCGACAGCGCCCTGGCCTCGAACGTGATGTCGCCGGTGTCGATGTACTCGATCAACCGGCCGTCCGCGTACTCCAGCAGCGCGTGCCCGATCCCGACGCGGTCGCCGTCGGCGAGCTCGGCGGCGGCGACCCGGCGCCCGTTGACGAAGGTGCCGTTGGGGCTGTCGAGGTCGACGATGCGGTGCCCGCCGGGGAACGGGCGCAGCTCGGCGTGCCGGCGGGACACCAGCAGGTCGTCGAGCACGACGTCGTTGTCGGGCAGCCGGCCGATCCGCGTGGCGGCGCGCGGGCTGAGGCGGTGGACGGTCGTGGGCGCGGTCGGCGAGACCGGACGGGCACGGCCGACCGGCAGCATCGTCAGCACGACCCCGTCGGAGCGGCCCAGCGCGACCGTGGTCGGCGCCGCGACGTCCACCCGCCGTACCCGCCGCCCCTCGACGAAGACCCCGTTGCGGCTGTGGTCGACCAGCACCCAGCCCGCCGCGGTCGCGGTGAGCACCGCGTGCAGCCGCGACACGTGCCCGTCGTCGACGCGCACCACGGCGCCGGGGTCGCGACCGATCGTCACCGACGTGCCGGGCGCGACCGTCCGCCGCATCGCGCCGAGGCGCAGCTCCAGCATGCCGACATCGACGCTCATGCGGCCGTCCGCTCCGCTCGCTCCCCGGGCAGTGGGCGCACATCGTGCCACTCCGTCCCGCCGACCGGCCAGGGCGGCCGCCGCGGTGCGGTCAGGCGCCGCCGGCGGTCACGACCAGGTCCGTGACGAAGCCCGCGGCCAGCCCGACGAGCAGCCCCACGTAGAGCACGGTGCGCCGCTCCGCGCGCAGCGCGACGCCGACGAGCTGCACGACGACGTAGAGGATCGACCCGGCGGCCAGCGTCAGGAACAGGATCGACAGCGCGTCGCTGGTGAACTGGTGGCCGAGCAGGGTGCCCAGGAACGTCGGGCCGCCCCCGACCAGGCCGAGGGCGAGCAGGAAGCCCCAGCCCGGCCGCTCCGCGGCCGCCGCGAGCGGGGCGACGATGCCGAAGCCTTCGGTCGCGTTGTGCAGGGCGAACCCGATCACGAGCAGCGTCGCGAGCGCGATCTCGCCGCGTGCCGCGCTGCCGCCGATCGCGAGCCCCTCTCCGAAGTTGTGCAGGCCGATCCCGACGGCGATGAGCACCGCCGTGCGCCGGGCCGCCGACCAGCCCGGCCTGCGGGCCGGGACCTCGGTGACCGCCATGGCGCCGGGGCCGCCCGCGGGACGCCCCTGCGCCCCGGCGCCGGCCGGCCGGGCGGCGCGGCGCCGCAGCCAGCTCTCGTAGGCCACGAGGCTCAGCAGGCCGGCCGCCAGCCCGCCGAGGAACAGCGCGACGTAGCCGAGCACGGGCCCCACCCCGGCCGAGCCGCTGCGCGCCGCCGCGACGGCAGCGTCGACGGGCTCCCAGGCGTTGCTCAGGACGTCCCAGACGAGGAAGAGGAGGACCCCGATCGCGATCGCGTTCAGCAGGACGCGCAGTCCGGGAGCCGGCGACCGCATCCGGCCCAGCGGCAGGCCGAGCAGGATCGTCGCGCCGGCGACCGCCCCCAGCAGCAACGTCGCGCCCAAGCCCATGCCCACGACCTCCGATCGGTCCGCCACGCCGCCCGACGGCCGGTCCGGCAGGCGACGACGGGATGTAGGGCAGCCTCACCTCAGCAGTCGGGGCGTGTCAAGGGTCGAAGGGACTCCGTCAGATTCCTCACGGCACGGGGCCGCCCCAGACCGGGAACCACCGCTCGAGGTCCGGCTCGATGGGCAGCTCGCCGTCGAGGAGCGCGCGCACCTGCAGCTCGAGCGCCGTGTCGCGCTGCTGCCCCGCGGTCGGCGCGAACGGGTAGACGGTGCCGCGCTTGAACAGGTAAACGAGGCCCAGCCGCCGCTGCGGGCCGTCGACCGCGTTGCTGACGAAGCCGGTCACGGTGCAGAGCAGCGACGGGCCGAGGCCGGCGTCGTCGAGCGTCCGGTTGACCCCGTGCAGCTGGGTGGTCAGCGTGGTCAGGTCGCCGTCGACGCGGGTGCAGGTCACCCAGGTGTACCCGTACTCGTCCCTGCTGAACTCCGCGGTCGTGCCCGGGTCGAGGCGCAGCAGGTCCTGGATGTCGGTGCCGGTCTGCCGCGACGCGCCGCCCTCGGCCACCTTGTAGCAGACCGCACCGACGCCGGTCGGGCCGAAACCCGTCGCCTCCTTGAGCGTGAGCGCGGCACCCGGGATCCGGAACAGCGCGTCGAGGTCCGGCGGCGCCGGGGTGGACCGGCCCAGCAGCGCGTCGAGGAACTTCACGGCCGCTGCAGCTGCGCCGAGATCTTCGCCAGCTGGTCGAGCCGCTGCTGCAGCGGCGGGTGGGTGGACAGCAGGGCGGTCAGGCCCGCCTTGGTGGCCGGCGCGAAGAAGAAGGCGTTGAACGACTGCACGGAGCGCAGGTCGCGGTTGGGGATCCGGCCGATGTCGTCGCTCACCTTCACCAGTGCCGACGCCAGCACCGACGGCTGGCCCGTCAGCATCGCGCCCGCCCGGTCGGCGGCCAGCTCGCGGTACCGCGACAGCGCGCGGGTGAGCAGGAAGCTGATCGCGTAGACCGCGCCGGAGACCGCCAGCACCCCGAGCATGATCATGCCGAACTCGTCGCGCCGGTCGCGGCCGCCGCCGAACGCCGTCGAGTAGAAGCCGAACCGCATGATCAGGCCGGCGAGCACCCCGAGGAACGACGCGATGGTCATGACGGCGACGTCGCGGTGCGCCACGTGCGAGAGCTCGTGCGCGAGCACGCCCTCCAGCTCCTCCGGCGTGAGGCGCCGCTGCAGCCCGTCGGTGACGCACAGCACGGCCCGCTTGCTGCTGCGGCCCGTCGCGAAGGCGTTGGGCAGGTCCGTGTGGGCGATCGCGACCTTCGGCTTGTCCATGTTCGCCGCCGCGCACAGCCGGTCGACCATGCCGTGCAGCTGCGGCGCGGCGTCCCGCTCGACGACCGTGGCGTGCAGGGCGTACAGCGCGATCCGGTCGGAGAACCAGTACTGCGCGGCCAGGAACCCGCCGGCGATGAGGACGACCAGCACGACCGACTTCACCAGCACGACGAGCGCGGCGACGAACGCCGCGTACACCACCAGCAGCAGCACGATCGTGACCAGCATCCGTGCCGTCAGCTGACGGTCGGGACGGAACCGGCTCGCCACCTCCACCACCCTCCCGGGACCGGGACCCGGCGTCCTGCTCCGGGTCCTCGTCCAGGTTACTAGCCTTCCTAGCCGCCTAGGGCGAGCAGCACGCTCGCGCCCAGCGCCAGGCCCGCCCCGCCCAGCTGCAGGCGGGTGAGCCGCTCCCGCAGGACCGTCCCGGCCAGCAACGCCACGACGACCGGGTACAGCGAGACCACGACCGCGCTGATCCCCAGCGCGCCCAGCCGCGCGGCGAGCAGGAAGAACACGTTGGCGAGCGTGTCGGCGACGCCCGAGACGACGGCGAGGCGCAGCGGGAACCGGCCCCGCGCCGGGACGGGCCGCCCGGCCCGGCCCCGGACGGCCCGGCCCCGGACAGCAAGGGCCAGCAGGAACAGCGCCGGCGCGGACGCGGCCCGCCCGGCCAGCAGCGGCCACATGCCGGACCCGGCCGGGCTCTCGGCGAGCCCGACGAAGAAGAACCCGAAGCCGACACCCGCGCCGAGGGCGAGCAGCGTGCCGGTGCGCGCGCCGGACGCCGGGGCGCCGCCCGCCGTCGCGAGCACGATCGCGACCAGCGCGACGCCGATGGCGACGACCGCGACCATGCTCAGCCGCTCGCCCCACAGCAGGCCCACGACCAGCGGCAGGCCGGCCGACACGACGGCGGACAGTGGCGCGACCACGCCCATCGGCCCGACCGCGAGCGCCCGCAGGTAGAGCAGCAGGCCGCCGGTCCCGGCCGCCGCCGCGCCGAGGCCCCAGCCGACCGCAGCGACCGACAGGCTCCCGCCCGCCAGCGGCACGATCGGCAGCAGCACGACGAAGCCCGCGAGCTGCACCGCGGCCGTCACGAGGACCACCGGCGCCCGCCGCGTGGCGAGACCGCCCGCGAAGTCGGCGCCCCCGTAGGCGAGCGCGCCGAGCAGCGCGAGGACGAGCGGGACCATCGACGCT
>CAVSJZ010000049.1:0-20378 GCA_963728105.1 uncultured Actinomycetota bacterium
GCCTCCGCGAAGAATCGGCGGAACTGCGCCTCAAGCACGCCGTAGGTGAAACGCACCTTCTGCTTCTCACGCAACTGCAAGCCGCGATCCGAAAGACCCTGCGGCGCATCTTGGGTTTGCCGCCCGGCGGCACATTGCCACGCCGTTCGAACGTGCACTTGGCACTCGTACATTTATCACCTTTCAGCATCAACTTGTCGCCGATGTAGCGACAAAGTGCACATCTTGGGCCAGTGTAGCGCGCCATAATTTACACTCTCCTCCTCCACGAGGACGAACATATGCATCACTAGGTATGGGGGTCACGTCTCTGATGCTGGTCACCATCAGCCCGGCACCCTGGAGCGCGCGAATAACTCCACCCGCTCCCGTCCATCTCCCGCCCGGCCCCTTGACGTATACCTCTACCCGTCGCATTCCGTCGTTCTGAGCCTGACGCGCTGCGTCCTGCCCCGACATCTGCGCGGCATAGGGAGTCCCTTTTCTCTTCCAGCCCTTGAATCCCGCTTTGCCCGAACTACCCCATGCAACCACCGACCCCGCGGGGTCAGTGATAGTCACAATCGTATTATTGAAATGTCGACTGTATGAAGGCTTTGCCTTCGGAATATTTCGACGTACACGTTTCTTCGTCTTGTAGTTCTGCGTCTCTCTCCTTCGCCAAAATGTTCTCCTTACCTCAGACAACGGAAACTACACGCGGACCTCCTGGAAGAGCCGCGCTTCCGCCCTCTACCCCGCGGCGACTGGCTCTTCTGTACTGCCGCTTCTTGCGCTCTGGCCATTGTTGGCCGCTGGCCGCGTACAGGCAGATTGCGCTTGTGCCGCAGGCCACGAATCGAACCGATGTCCACGAGAATGTCTATATCGAATTGCACCTCTCGGCGCAGATCGCCTTCAACCTTGTAGTCCGCGTCCAGCATGTTGCGGATCCGAGTGGCTTGCTCCTCAGTCAGATCCTTCACCTTGAGGTTGGTGATGCCGGCCTTCTCAAGCATCTTCTTGCTTAACGTAAGGGGGGCGAATGCCTAAATGTACTGCAAGCCTACGACAACGAGGCTCTGCTCTTTTGGGAGATCAACACCAGCAATACGGGCCATTGTTCAACTCCTCACAAAGGCTTTGACGGCCACCGCCAACTAGCCCTGCCTCTGCTTGTGCTTCGGATTCTCGCAGAGAACGCGAACCACACCCCGCCTGCGGATTATCTTACACTTATTGCAGCGACGTTTAACTGACGAACTAACTTTCATGATGAATTTAGACCCTGCACAAACCTTACTATAATACGGTATTGCCTCTTACGTGTCAAAAGGAAACCTACTTCAGCCGGTACGTGACGCGTCCACGTGTCTAGGTCGTAGGGCCTGACAGCTCGACAAGCACGCGCACGTCTCCCGGCAATATCTTGATGTAGTGCTTCCGCATCTTACCCGAGATATGTGCGAGCACCACGTGCCCATTGGGCAACTCGACACGAAGCATTGATTTGGCAACAATACCGGTAACCTTTCCTTCGACCTCAATCTTCTCTTTTCTTTGCCATAAATCGCGACCTAAGCGAACACAACAGGATCGCCCTTCCCGACGCCACACTATGCTCGAAATGGGGCGGACAGACTACCGTCCTTGGTGAGTACCGTCCATCTGTTTGCTGCCACCCGGTCTGCCACCCGCCTGCCGTCACCATAGGCTCGATGGCAAGCGTCATCCCCGCGCGCAGTAGCGCCCCCCTCTCCCTCTCGCCAGTCTCCACAAAGTTCGGGACCTGGGGGTCCTCATGGAAGTTTCGCCCTACTCTGTGCCCTGTGTACTCCCGCACGACTGCAAACCCTGCAGCCTCAACGTATCTCTGCACGGCCTGCGAGATATCCCCAACGTGGTTCCCCGCCCGGACAAACTTGATGCCCTCCGCCAGGGACTCACGGGTCACCTCCATCAACCGTGCGGCTCTCTCCGACGGGGGCCGACACCCACTGGTAAGCGCCGCGTCCGTGTGGAATCCCTTGTGAAACACACCCAGGTCGATGGACACCACGTCACCCTCGCGGATGACTCGCGACCCCGGAATGCCGTGGACCACCTCGTCATTGATAGAGACACACACGCTCGCAGGATACCCCTGATACCCCTTGAACGAAGCCACCACACCCCTCCGCCTCATCTCCTCGACAACCAGCTTATCCAGCACCTGCGTGCGGATACCCGCCCTCACCGCATCCTTAACCGTTCTAGCATTCCCGCAAGGATAGCTCCAGACTCGGCCATCACCCCGAGTTCCTCGGTGACTTGATTACTATCAATCGGTTTCCACGCCTGAGGAGCTTCAGCATCGCGGCACACATCTTCGACGGGCGCCGATTGCCGTCGACCCGCAGCAACTTCCTCTGCTTCAGGTCTCGACCGCGGCCGTGACCGGCGGGAACGCGCTCGCCGGGCTGGTCGCGGGCTTCGTGCTCGGGGTGCTGCTCGCCGTGCTCGCCGCCGGCTACCGGGTGGTCTCGGAGCTGGTGACGCCGGTGGTGCTGGCCGCGAGCGCCGTCCCGATCGTCGCGCTGGCCCCGGTGTTCACGACGATGTTCGGCTCGACCACGGAGATCCCGCGGCAGCTCGTCGTCACGGTCGTCGTCGTGGTGCCGGTGTTCGTGTCGACGGCGCGCGGGCTGCGCCAGGTCAGCCCGGTGCACGACGAGCTGATGACGGCGCTGGCCGCCACCCGCCGCCAGTACACCCGCTTCGTGCGGCTGCCCGGCGCCGTGCCGTTCGTGATGACCGGGCTGCGCCTGGCCGCGCCGGCCTCCGTGATCGCCTCGATCGTCGCCGAGTACTTCGGCGGCCTGCAGAACGGCCTCGGCAGCCGCATCACGGCCGCGGCCGCCAACACCGCCTACGCCCGCGCTTGGGCCTTCGTCGCCGCCTCGATCGTCCTGGGGCTGCTGTTCTTCATCGCCGGGCTGCTCGCCGAGCGGCTCGTGACGCGCAACCGAGCCGGAGGTGGCTGATGGACAGAGGGAGTCGTCCGATCCGCAGGACCGCGAGGCGGGGCGCCGCGGCGGCGGTCACCGCCGCGGCCGCGCTGCTGCTCGCGGCGTGCACGACCACGCCCGCCGGGCAGGCGGCGTCCGGCGGCGGTGGCGCGAGCGCCGCCCCCGGCACCCCGCAGAAGGTGACGCTGCAACTGCAGTGGTTCACCCAGGGCCAGTTCGCGGGCTACATCGCCGCCCGCGACCAGGGCTACTACCGGGACGAGGGGCTCGACGTCACGATCAAGGAGGGCGGCGTCGACATCGTCCCGCAGACGGTGCTGGCCCAGGGCCAGGCCGACTACGCCATCGCCTGGGTGCCCAAGGCGCTCGCGTCGCGCGAGCAGGGCGCGGGCATCACCGACGTCGCGCAGGTCTACCAGCGCTCCGGCACCCGGCAGGTGTCGTTCGCCAGCAAGGGCATCACCTCGCCGGCCCAGTTCGCCGGCAAGAAGATCGGCAACTGGGGCTTCGGCAACGAGTTCGAGCTGTTCGCCGGCATGACGAAGGCCGGGCTCAAGCCCGCCGACGTCACGCTGGTCCAACAGCAGTTCGACATGCAGGCCCTGCTCAACGGCGACATCGACGCGGCGCAGGCCATGTCGTACAACGAGTACGCGCAGGTACTGGAGGCGAAGAACCCGAAGACGGGGCAGCTCTACCAGCCATCGGACTTCTCGCTCATCGACTGGAACTCGGTCGGCACGGCCATGCTGCAGGACGCGGTCTGGGCCAGCACCGACAAGCTCTCCGACCCCGCCTACCAGGACCGGACGGTCCGCTTCCTGACCGCCTCCCTCAAGGGCTGGGCCTACTGCCGGGACAACGTCGAGTCCTGCCGGGACATGGTCGTGAAGGCCGGCTCGAAGCTGGGGGCGAGCCACCAGCTCTGGCAGATCAACGAGGTCAACAAGCTGATCTGGCCCTCGCCGGCCGCGGGCGTCGGCACGATCGACCCGGCCGCATGGGCCCAGACCGTGAGCGTCGCCCGCACGGCCGTCAACGCCGACGGCAAGACCGTGCTCACCAAGGATCCCGACGACAAGGCCTACACCAACGACTACGTCACGAAGGCGATCGCCAAGCTCAAGTCCGCGGGCGTCGACGTCGTGGGCTCGAGCTTCCAGCCGAAGACCGTCACGCTCAACCCCGGCGGGGCCTGACCGGCGCCGGGCCGCGGGCGGCGGGTCACGCGACCCGGCCGTCCGCGGCCCCGTCCGTCGGGGAGGCGGCCAGTGCACCGGCACGAGACGATGGCGGCGTGGCAGGTGAGCGGCGCGAGGCGGGCGTGGTCGTCGGGTTCCGCCGCGACGCCGCGGGCGCGCTGCGGCTCGTCGTCGTCGAGCGCGGTCCGCACGGCCGGCACGGCGGCCAGGTGGGGCTGCCCGGCGGCAACCGCGAGGACGGCGACGCCGACCTGCGGGCGACGGCCGTGCGCGAGACCTGCGAGGAGATCGGCACGACCGCCGAGCAGGTCGTCGTGCTCGACGCCGTGCCGCCGATGGACACCCGCAGCACCGGCTACCGGGTCTGGCCGTTCGTGGCGCGCCTGGACGTCGGGCCGGCACCCGTGTGGACGCCCCAACCCGGGGAGGTGGCGGCGGTGCGCGAGCTCGCGGTGGCCGAGGTGATGGCGCCCGCCGCGCTCGGCGAGCAGGTCATGGACGTCCCGAGCTGGGACGGGCCGCGCGCCGTGCCCGTCCGCACGGTCGGCGACCTCGTCGTCTGGGGGCTCACGCTGCGGATCCTCGAGGCCGTCCTGCCCGACGTCCTCGCCGGCCGGTATCCCGTCTAGCGGCCCGCCGTGCCGGACACCGACCCGCCGCCCGGGATGCCCGGGTTCGTCGCACCGATGCTCGCCACCCCCGGCGACCCGCCGGCCGGGCCCGGGTGGGCGGTCGAGTTCAAGTGGGACGGCATCCGGGCCGTCGTCGCCGCGCGCGCGGACGGGACGCGGGTGTGGAGCCGCAACGGCAACGACGTCACGGCGTCCTATCCGGAGCTGTCCCTCGGCGCGGCGGCGGACGGCTTGGCGGCGCGGGGCCCGCTGCTGCTGGACGGTGAGATCGTCGCGCTCGACGGCGGGCGCCCGTCGTTCTCCCGGCTCGGCGAGCGCATGCACGTCCGCGCGCCCGGCGCCGATCTCGTCGCGCGGGTCCCGGTCGTGCTCTACGTCTTCGACGTGCTGTGGGCCGGCGACGCGTCGCTGGTCGCGGCCACCTACGACGAGCGGAGGGCCCGGCTGGAGGAGCTCGGCCTCGACGCGGTTCCGCAGGTCGCGGTCCCTCCGTCCTACGGCGACGTGTCCGCCCGCGCACTGCTGGACGTCGCTCGCGCGCACCGGCTGGAGGGCGTGGTCAGCAAGCGGCGCCGGTCGCGGTACGAGCCGGGCCGCCGCTCGGCCGCCTGGGTCAAGACGGCCCTGCTCACGACGCAGGAGGTGGTCGTCGGCGGCTGGACCCCTGGCCAGGGCCGCCGGGCGGGCACGGTCGGCGCCCTGCTGCTCGGCGCCCACGACCGCGACGGCCGGCTGCGCTACCTGGGCCACGTCGGGACCGGCTTCACCGATGCCGCGCTGCGCCGGCTGGCCGCCGAGCTGGCGCCGCTCGCGCAGGACGTGCCCGGGTTCGACGACGAGGTGCCGGCGGCCGAGGCGCGCGCCGCGCGGTGGGTGCGGCCCGTCCTCGTGGGGGAGGTCGTCTACCGGACGCTGACCCCGGACCTGCGGCTGCGGCACGCCTCCTGGCGCGGGTTGCGGCCCGACCGCGACCCGGCCGGGGTCGTCCTCCCGGGGTGAGGACGACCGGCGGGTCGCGATCGGGCCGCCGGTGGGCCGGCTCGCCCGCGTCGCTGTTCAGACGAGCAACATGGGCAGGTACTGCACGGTCAGCAGGACGATCTTGACGTCGAGCCAGAACGCCGCGCCGCCGCGGCGGCCGGACCGGGCTTCACCGGCGACGGACGCGGCGGCGGAGGGCCCGACGTGGGCCGTGGTGGCATCCATCGCGGTGTCCTCCGTCTCGTCCCGGGGCCGGCGTTCCGGGGTGAGACCAGGATCGCCGCGACCCACCGTGATCGGCATCGCCGCGACGGCGAGGCCCGCGGCGCGAGGCGGTGAGGCTTTGCTTGCCGTCCGGCCATTCGGACGTGTCACAGTAAAGTTACTGTCACTGTATGCTTGTGGCATGGCCGCGATCACCGTCGTCCACGACTACCCGTACCCCATCGGCACGGTCTGGCGGGCCGTCACCGATCCCGAGCTCGTCCCGCGCTGGACGGCGACCGGCCGGGGAGCCCGCCCGGTGGGCTTCGCCCCGGCCGTGGGCAACCGGTTCCGGTTCGTGGGCCGCCCCGCCGTCGGCTGGTCCGGCGTCGTCGACTGCGAGGTGGTCGACGTCGCGGAGCCGACCCTGCTGCGGTTCACGTGGCGGGGCGCCGAGGGGGAGCAGCCTACGCTGGTCACCTACGGGCTCGAGGCTTGCGAGGGCGGCACGCGGCTCACCTACGAGCACACCGGGTTCCGGGGTGTCGGCGGGTTCGTGCTCTCGCGGGTACTGGGCCGGGTCCGCGCCCGGATGCTGCGTGTCGGCCTGCCGCCGGTCCTGGCCGCCCTGGCGGGCGGACCGCCCTGCTCGGGCGCGGCCGCGGGCCGGTAGCCGCCGGGCCACGACCACCACCAGCAGGAACCCGCCGCTGATGACCGACCGCGGCGGGGTGGCGTCCTTGACATCGGTGAACGAATGTTTACTATGGTGTACGTGAGTTCACTCCCCGACGACCGGACGGCACGGGCCAGGATCCGCGACGAGGCGCTGCTCCTGTTCGCCCGGGGCGGCGCGGACGCCGTCACCGTGCGGGACATCGCGGGAGCGGCGGCGGTGTCGCCTGCCCTCGTCGTGCGCCACTACGGCAGCAAGGACGGCCTGCGCGCCGCGGTCGACGAGCACGTCGCCCGGCTCTTCGAGGACCTGTTGGCCCGGGTCGCGGATCCGGGCGACGGAGCGTTCGACCCCGGGTCGCTGCCGAGCCTGGCCGAGCTCGTGGCGTCCCGGCTGCCGGCGGGTTCCCCGGTGCCCGCCTACCTCGGCCGGCTGCTGCTGGCCGGCGGGCCGACGGGAGCGGCGCTCTTCGCCCGGCTCCACGCCGCGGCGCAGGGCGCGCTCGCCGGCCTCGTGGCGGCGGGCGCCGCCACGCCGGGGGCGGACCCGGCCGTGCGGGCGGCGTTCCTGCTGGCCAACGACCTCGCGGTCGTCGTGCTGCGGGACCGACTCGCCGAGGTGCTCGGCTTCGACCCGCTGTCGGGCGAGGGCCTGCGGCGCTGGGGCGCCGAGGCGCTGGCCGTCTACCGGGGCGGCCTCACCGCGCCGGTCGATCCCGGCCGAGCTCACGAGTACCCACGACCGACGTCACGAGAGCGAGAGACGCCATGAACAGCACATTGCACCAGCGAACCTCGGCCGCGATCGGCCGGGTCGGGGGCGCCGTCCTGCGCAACCGCAGGCTGATGCGCCTGCCGATCTGGTTCTACCGGGCCCGGCTGGGGTTCCTCTTCGGCCGGCGGACGCTGCTGCTCGAGCACGTCGGGCGGCGCACGGGCGCGCGCCGCCACGTCGTGCTGGAGGTCGTCGGCCACCCCGGCCCGGACACCTACGTCGTGGCCTCGGGGTTCGGCCGCCGCGCCCAGTGGTTCCGCAACCTGGCCGTCGAGCCGCGTGCACGCGTCTGGGTCGGTGGCCACGGGCCGCGTGCCGCCGTCGCGAGGGAGCTGTCGACCGAGGAGGCCGACCAGGTGCTCGCCGCCTACCTCGCCCGGCACCGCCGGGCCTGGGACGCCCTCAAGCCGGTGCTGGAGAACACGCTCGGCTCGGGGATCGAGGAGCAGGGCACGCAGCTGCCGATGCTGGAGCTGCGGCTGACGGCCTGACGGCGCGGGCGGGCGTCGGCGATGACCGGCGGACGTCCACATCGCCGGCGGGCTCGGTCGACGTGCACTCCCACGCTCCCGGCCTGCCGGCCCCGGCGAGACGCCGGTCGTCCCCGGCGCGCGGCTGCAGGCGATCACGGACGCCGTGGCCGCACGCGGCGTCGGCTGAGCGGACGGGCCGCGGCGGCGCGGCGCTGGGGTGGGCGAACCCGGCCGGTGCCGCGCTGGCGGGCCAGCGGTGACGATCATGCACGGGCGGATTCGCCGTTCGGGCCCGCGAACGAGGTCGTCTTGTCAGGATCGGCGGCATGGAGTCCTGCCCGCGGCGCCCCCGCGTCACGTCGGTGCAGCTGCTCTGCGGCGGCCTGCTGCTCGCGCTCGCCGCCCGCCCGCATCTCGCGACGGCCCTCACCGTGCCGGTCGCGCGCACCGCGGCGACCGTCTTCGCCGCCGTCTGCGTGCAGGCGCTGCCGTTCCTCGCGCTCGGCGTCGTCCTGTCCGGCGCGGTCGCCGCGTTCGTGCCACCCGCGACGCTGGGGCGCCTGCTGCCCGCGTCGCCGCCACTGGCCGTGGCCGTGGCCGGCGCGGCCGGGGTCGCGCTGCCGGGCTGCGAGTGCGCCGCCGTGCCGCTGGCTCGCCGGCTCGTCGACCGGGGCGTGCCGGAAGCGGCGGCGCTGGCGTTCCTGCTCGCCGCACCCGCGGTGAACCCGGTGGTCCTCGTCGCGACCGCGGTCGCGTTCCCCGGGCAGCCGCGGATGGTCCTCGCGCGGCTCGCCGGCTCGCTGGCGACCGCCTGGGTGACCGGCTGGCTGTGGCCCCGGCTCCGGCCCGGCGCCGGCTTCCCGCGTCGCCCGGCGCCCGCGGGAGCCCCGGGCCGGCCCCTGGCCGTGCTGGTCGAGACGGCGCGGCACGACCTCGTCGAGGCCGGCGGCTTCCTGGTGCTCGGCGGCCTGGCCACGGCCGTGCTCACCGTGCTCGTCCCGCCGGTGTGGACGGCGGGACTGGCCGGCCGTCCGGTGCTGGCCGTCGCGGCCATGGCGGGGCTCGCCGTCGTACTGGCGCTGTGCAGCGAGGCCGACGCCTTCGTCGCGGCTTCGTTCACGACGGTGCCGCTGCTGCCGCGGCTGGTGTTCCTCGTGGTCGGCCCGGCGGTGGACGTCAAGCTGGTCGCGTTGCAGGCCGGGGCGTTCGGGCGCGCCGTCGCGGCCCGGCTCGCCCCTCTGACGTTCGCGGTCGCGGTGGCCTGCGCCGTGGCGGCGGGGCTGGTGCTGCTGTGAGTCGCGACGCGCAGCACGTCGTGCTCCTGCTGCTGGGCGGGGCGCTCCTGCGGATCGGCGCCGACGGGACCTACCGGCGCTACGTCCTGCCCTCACACGGCTGGCTGGTCCTCGCGGCCGGGCTCGTGCTGGTGCTGCTGGCCGTCGCCGCGCTGGTGCGGGACCGGCGTGCCCCGCCGTCCGGGCCGTGCGCGGCACCGGTGGCCTGGCTGCTGACGCTGCCGACGCTGGTGGTCGCGCTCGTCGCGCCGCCCGCGCTGGGCAGCGACGCCGTGGCCCGCGCCGGCGAGGTGAACGCAGTCGTCCCGGTGACCGCGGTGTTCCCGCCGCTGCCGGCCGGGCCCGCCCCCGAGGTCGGGCTCGGCGAGTTCGTCCAGCGCGCGCTGTTCGACACCGCCGGCTCGGTCCGGGGCCGGACCGTCACGCTCGTCGGGTTCGTCGCGCGGCGCGATGGCGAGATCGACCTGGCCCGGCTGCGGATCGTCTGCTGCGCCGCGGACGCCCGCCCGAGCGTCGTCCGGCTGGCGGGGGACACGGGGGAGGCCGTGCCGGACACGTGGCTGCGGGTGACGGGCGTGCTGGTGCCCGGCGAGCCCGGCGACCGGGGCCCGCCCGCCGTCTCCGTCCGCGCCGTCGAGCAGGTGGACGCCCCGGCGGACCCGTACGAGTACTGACGTGCCTTTCCGACTTCAGTTACCAACTTGAGGGTGTGGACCGCAGCCTGACTCACGACCGCCACGCGCGCCGCCGGAGCCTGCGGCTGACCGCGGCCGGCAAGGACCTCGTGCAGCGGTGCTCGCTCCTGCTCGAGGGGCGCTTCGCCGGCCTCGTCGCCGCCGCGGGCGTGCCGTACGCGGAGTACGCGGGCCAGACCCGGCGGCTGGTCAGGGCGTTGGGGGAGTCGCGGTGAACGGCTGGTCCGTGCTGGTCGCCACGCACGCGACCGCGGCGGGGCTGGGGCTGTTGCTGGGCGCCTACCAGCTGCTGCGCCGGGTGAAGGGCGACCGCCGGCACCGGGTGGCCGGCTGGGTGTGGGTGCTCGCGATGACCTACGTCGCGACCAGCTCCTTCGGCATCCGCGAGCTGGCCGGCGGCCGGTTCTCGCTGCTGCACGCCCTGTCGGTCGTCACGCTGGTCAGCCTCGTGCTGGGCATCCTCGCCGCGCGCCGCGGCGACGTGCGGCGCCACCGCGGGCGATGACCGGCAGCCACCTTGGCCTGATCGGGGCGTCCGTCGGCGCGGTCGCCGTGCCGACGCGGCGGATCCCGACGCTCGCCCTCAATGACCCCGCCGGGCTGGCCGCCGCGGTCGGGCTCGTCGTGGTGCTGACGGCCCTCGTGATCGGGGCGGCGACGGTCGCCGACCGCGCGGTCCGCCCCCGCCGCCGACCCGGACCGGGGTAGCGCCTCCGCGCCCCGGGGCCGTCACGGTCCCGCGGGTTGGCGCCACTGGTTGGCGGGGTGTCCCGTGGCCGCCTCGGCGACCGTCCGCTCGATTCGGCGGGCGCGCGTCGGCGCGGTCCGGGCGGCGGCGACCCATTCCAGGATCGCCCTCCTGGCCGACCGGGGGAACGCGTCCCAGTGGCCGCGCGCCGCGGGGACGCGGTCGAGAGCGGCGCGCAGGTCGTCGGGCTCCTCGAGCCGCTCGACCGCGTCGAGCGCGGACCAGCTGCCGTCGCGGCGCGCGGCGTCCACCGCCGCGAGACCGGCGGGGCCAGTAGGCCGGCCTCCAGGAGCCGGGCGACGCGCCTCTTGTTGACGGCCGACCAGCTGCTGCCGGGCCGGCGCGGGGTGAGCAGGCGGGCGCTGCGGTCCGCGTCGACGGTCCGGGGCCTGCTGTCGACCCAGCCGAAGCAGAGGGCCTCGTCGACGATCTCGTCGTAACCGACGTGCGGCCCGCGGCCGCGCTTCCACGAGACGAGCCAGATCCCCGTGCAGGTGTCGTGGTGGGCGTCCAGCCAGGCGCGCCACGCCGCCCGGCTCTCGATCGTGACCTCGGGGTAGGTGTCGTTCACAACGCCTCCTCGGCGGCGGTGTCGACCAGCCGGTGGGCGAGCGCGAGGCCCGCTGCGGCCGGCCCGTCGAGCCCCAGGTGCACGGTGTTGGTGTAGGCGCCGTCGATCAGGGTGGCCAGCTGCCCGGCAAGGGCGGCCGCCCGCGGTGACGAGACGCCGGGCAGCCCGGTGGCGAGCGCGTGCAGCCGCTGGTGCAGGGCGCGCCGGTAGTCGCGCGCCGCGGCGCGGGCGGCGTGGTCGGGGTCGGCGAACTCGGTGCTGGCGTTGTGGAAGGCGCACCCGCGGAACCCGGGGCGCGCCAGGTCCGCCCGCACGGCGTCGAGCACAGCGTGCAGCGCCGCGGCGGGGCCGGCCGCTCGCTCGGTGGTCGTGTCGATGCTGGTCAGGATGTCCGCGGCGAGGCGGCGCAGGTAGGCGCCGACGAGGTCGTCCTTCGTGGCGTAGAGCCGGTAGACGCTGGCCTTGGCCAGGCCGGTGGCCCCGACCAGCTCGTCCATCCCGACCTCGTGCACGCCGCGCGCGTAGAACAGCCGGGCCGCCGTGTCGAGCACGATGCGCTCCCGCTCGGCCCGGGGCCGGCGCGTGCGCCGTGCGGGAGGGGATGCGGGACCGCCGGGCACGCTGTCATGATACGGACCGATCCGTCTCAATGACAGCGACGCGCAGGAGGCGACATGGCAGGCGAGCGGCCGGTGGTGCTCGTGACGGGTGCGGCACGAGGTCTGGGACGGGAGGTCGCGCGGCTGCTCGCCGCGTCCGGGCGGCAGGTGGTGATCACGGCCCGCAGGCCGTCCGACGCGGTGGACACGGCGGCGGAGCTGGCGGGGGAGCTGACGGGCGGCGGCGCCGTGTCCGGGTTGCCGGTCGGGCTCGACGTCGCCGACCCGGCGAGCGTGCGGGCCGCGGCCGACGCGCTGGCCGCCGAGCCCGGCCGGCTCGACGTCCTGGTCAACAACGCCGCGGCGTACGTCGACTGGGGCGAGACCGCCACCGGCGCCGACCTCGACGCCGTGCGGACGGTCATGGAGACCAACCTCTTCGGGGCGTGGCGGCTGGTCCAGGCCCTGCTGCCGCTGCTGCGCCGGTCGGCGTCACCGCGGATCGTCAACGTGAGCAGCGGGGCGGGCTCCCACGGCGACCCGGCGTTCGGGCTGACGGCGCGGCACGGCGCCGCGGCCGGCTACGGCGTCAGCAAGGCGGCGCTGAACGCCCTGACCGCGACGCTGGCCGCCGAGCTGGCCGGGACGCCGGTGAAGGTCAACGCCGTCTGCCCCGGCCTCACGGCGACGTGGCCCGGAGCGGAGGCGATGGGAGCGCGGCCGGTCACCGAGAGCGCGCCGGGCGTCGCGTGGGCGGCGACGCTGCCCGACGACGGCCCCAGCGGGGGGCTGTTCCGCGACGGCCGGCCGCTGGCGTGGTGATCGTCAGCCCGCCCGGCGCACGACCGACTTGGTGAGCTGGGCGCGGGCGACCAGCCGGTCGCCGACGCTCGCGTCCACCGAGACGAACGCGAGGTTGCGGGAGCGGCGCAGCAGCTCCGCGCACGCGTCGACCCGCTCGCCCGTCCGGGCCGCCGCGAGCAGCTGCGTCGAGATCATGTGCGTGACGGCGTGCTCGTCGGTCGACAGCGTCGGCAGGACGGCCAGGAAGCCCGCGACCTCCAGCGCCGCACCGAGCGCCGCGGCGTGCAGCCCGCCCGCCCCGTTGTCGGCGAGCTCGCCGACGCGGAACCACACGCCACGCCCCGGGTCCCCGGGGTCGATCGGCCGGACGTCCAGCGCGCGCTGCAGGGGAAGGGCCAGCGCCTGCCGGGCCCGGTCGAGGACGTCCCCGCGGGTTTGCTCCGCCACGGCCACGACCCTGCCGTACCGGGGTGAACGCCGCCCCTCCGAACGCAACGAACGGCACTTTCGTCCAATAGGTTTGTACGAAAGTGCCGTTCGTTAGGTTCGGGACATGAGCCAGAGCTCCGACGTCACCGCCGTGTTCCGGGCTCCGTGGCGCCAGGTGATGACGGCCAGGGCGCGCGACGAGGAGCACCGCGCCTCCACGCCGCTGGAGCTGCTGTTCGACCTGTGCTTCGTGGTGGCGATCGCGCAGGCGGCGGCCGGGCTCGCGCACGGCGTCGAGGCGGACCACGTCGGCGTCGCGGTGCTCGGCTACCTGGTCGTGTTCTTCGCGATCTGGTGGGCGTGGATGAACTTCACGTGGTTCGCCTCCGCCTACGACACCGACGACGTGCCCTACCGGCTGCTGACGGTGGCACAGATGGCCGGCGTCCTCGTCCTCGCGGCGGGCGTGCCGGCAGCGCTGGCCGACTACGACTACCGGACGGTGACCGTCGGCTACGCGATCATGCGCGTGCCGATGGTGGTCCAGTGGCTGCGGGCCGCGGTCGAGGACCCGGCCGGGCGGGGGGCCGCGGTGCGCTACGCGGGCGGGATCGCGCTCGTGCAGGTCCTGTGGCTCGCCCGGCTGGCGCTGCCGCAGCCGTGGGGCTGGGTCGGGTTCGGGGTGCTCGTGGTCGCCGAGCTGGCCGTGCCGGCGTACGCGGAGGGATGGGGGAGCCGGCCGACGTCGTGGCATCCCGAGCACATCGCCGAGCGCTACGGCCTCTTCACGCTGCTCGCGCTCGGCGAGGTCGTACTCGGGACGACGGTGGCCGTCCAGACGGCGGGCACGGAGGCGGGGCTGTCGGCGCAGCTCCTGCTGCTGGCCGGCGGCGGCCTGCTGCTGATCGTCGGGCTGTGGTGGACGTACTTCCTCGGCGGCGACTGGGGGAGCCTGCGCGAGAGCCCGATGCGGGTCGCGCTCACCTGGGGGTACGGGCACTACCTGGTCTTCGCCTCGGTCGGCGCGCTCGGCGCGGCGCTGGACGTCGCCGTGCAGGCCGTGCAGGACCACGTGGAGGCCCCGCCGCTCACGGTCGGGCTCGTCGTCGCGGTGCCCGTCGCGGTGTTCGTCGTGGTCCTCGCCCAGCTGCGGCGGCTGACGTGGAGCCGCGGCGCCGTCGACCACGTCCTGACCGGGGCGATGGCGGTGCTCGTGCTGGCCTGCGGGTTCCTGGCGCCGCTCGTCGGGCTGGGCACCGCCGTGTGCGCGATGGGCGTGGCCGTCGCCGCGACGCTCGCGGCCTTCCTCGCCCGCCGTCACCGGACGGAAGGTCGCCGCCGGCGCGTTCAGGGCGGCGGCGCGAGCGGGTAGCGCTTGTCGAGCCACGCGGTGATCTCGGCCGCCGCGAGCTCGTTGCCCGTCGGCTCGCCCGCGGCGATCGCCCCGCCGAAGTGCAGCCCGCGGACCCTGGTGGTGGTGAGGTCGGCCGCGCCGAGCGCATCGATCATGCGGCGGGTGTCGGCCGGGAACGCCGCCTGGTCGCCGGACAGCTCGACGAACAGGGTCGGCACCGTGACGCCGGGCGCGCAGCGGACGAACTCGGCGCGCGACGACAGCCCGGACCAGGTCGACAGCCACGCCTCCGGGGTGGTGAGTCGCCCGAAGCCGACCTGGCCGTAGTTGATGAGGTCGGGACGCCGGCCGAACAGCGACCCGTAGGGCCGCTCGTTGGGGTCGAGCGACAGGTCGACCGTGCGGGGGTCGGCGTCGGTGCGGAAGACCGTCAGGATGCGGGGGGCCAGCGAGCGGCGGCGGTCGGCCGCCGCCCCGCCCGCCTTGAACGCGGCCCGGGCCTGCGCGGTCCGCGCGAGGTGCGCGCGGGCGACGGCGTCGATGCGGGCGACGCGGTCGCGCTGGGCCGCGCGGTAGCGGTCGAGGAACTCGGCGCCGTACGCGGAGCTCGCCGGCGGCCCGGCGAACCCGGTGCGCGCGTCGAACGGGTCGAGCCCGGGCACGACCGACAGCGGGTCGGACTCGTCGGCGACCGAGGGGTCGATGCACGCGAGCAGGAGCCGGCCCTGGCCGGGGTGCGGCGCGAGGAAGACCGCCCCGTCGGGCAGCGGCATCACGGCCTCGGCGAACCCCGTCGGCCGGCCGCCGGGCGTGGTCGCGACCCGCGCTGCCGGCACCAGGCCGGCCTGCTCGCAGTAGTACGCGTAGAGCGGGCCGCCGCCGGAGTGTCCCAGCGCGACGACGGAGCCGAACCCCCGGTCGCGCAGGAACGCCAGGCCGGCGGCGGCGTCCAGCAGCGCCTGCTCGTGGACGAGCGTGAGGTCGTTGTTCACCGACCGGGTGTGCTGGGTCCAGACGGCGGCCCCGGCCGCCAGCAGGTGGGGCACCAGCGGGTGGTGGGTGAGGTCCTGGCGGGGGTGCATGAGGCACACGACCGTGGCGGCCCCTGGCACGGTCGCGAGGACCCCGCGCACCGTGGCGCCGTCGGCGGTGGCCAGCTCGTGCACCGACATGACGGTCGCGGGCGGCCGTTCGCCCGCGGCCAGGTAGCGGCCGGCGCCCAGCCGGCCGGCGCAGTCGCTCACGCCGGTTCCACGCGCAGCGCGTCCTTGTCGTGCTGGACGATGCGGCTGCCGGGCGCCACGCCGGCCACTGCCGAGTACCAGACGGCGTGTCGGCAGCCGGTGGCACGGCGGTCGATCGTGACGGGGCCCGCGGCGGTGATCGCGAAGTACGGTCCTACGTGCCCGACGGTCACGGTCGGGTCCTGGGCGGCGACCTCGGCGATGCCCGTGTTCTCCGGGACGTCCAGCACGTAGAGCGCCGTCACCGGTCCGACCCCGCCGGCTCCCAGCCCGGCGCCCGCTCGACGATCAGCTCGGCCTTGCGGGCCAGCAGCCCGGCGAAGGACGGGTCGGGCCCGGCGACGACGTCGAGCAGCGCCTCGACGGTGAGGTCCGCGTCCAGGTCCTCCTGCGGCGTCACGGGCCGCATCGCGCGGGTGATCTCGACGAAGTAGCCGTTCGGGTCGTGCGTGTAGATCGACTCGATGGTCTCGTGCCTGACCTGCATCTCGACCGGCCACTCGCTGGCGTCGAGCCGGCGGCGGTACTCCAGCAGGTCGTCCTCGCCGTCGACGTGGATCGCGAGGTGCCGGGAGCGCACGAAGTACGTCGGGACGTCCGCGCCGAAGCGGGCGTAGACGTCGCCCTGCGCGCCCGGACCGCCTGCCACGCCCGGGTCGGTCCCGAAGTAGTAGAAGAACGCCAGCCGGTCGTCGCCGCCGATGTCGAAGAAGAAGTGGACGAAGTCCGGGTGGTCGTCGGGGCCCCAGCCCACCGCGCAGATCGAGTGCACGACGGGGAAGCCCAGTACGTCGCGGTAGTAGCGGACCGTGGCGGCCGGGTCGAAGGTCGGGAACGCGACGTGGTCGACGCCCCGCACCCGATGGTCCGTGCCGGACATGAACCGCCTCCCCGTGTCGCCCTCCGTCCCGACCGACCGTACGCGGCTGTCTACGGATGAGTCAACAGTTCGACGCTGTCGATGGTCAGAGGTCCAGGACGCGCTCGAGGTGGTCGAGGTCCTGGCGCAGCATCTTGACGGCGGCGGCCGGCCCGTCGCCGTCGGGCATGCGGTGGTCGGCGCGCTGGAGGGCGGCGACGGCCATGTCGGCCAGCTGCTCGACGACGGCGTCGGCGGTCTGGTGCCCGCCGGGATGGAACCACCAAGCGACCCAGTTGCACATGCCGAGCACGCCCAGCGCCGCGACGCGGGAGTCGACGGGGCGGAACACGCCCGCGCGCGCGCCGTCCTCGACGACGCCGGCGATCGTCCGCAGCACGGCCCGCCTGCTCGCGTCGTACGCCGACGTCAGCTCGTCCGGCAGCTCGGCCTCGGAGCGGATGAGCAGCCGGAACCGGGCCGGTTGCGTGGCCCGGCGCCGCACGATCACCTCGACGACGCCGCGCAGCCGCTGGACCGCGTCGAGCTCCGGGCGGGCCACGAGCGCCGTCAGCTCCTCGAGCGGGCCGTCGGTCACCTCGGTGACGAGCTTGGCGAGCAGCTCGTCCTTGCTGCGGACGTAGTAGTAGAGCGCGGGGCGCGTGATGCCGAGCGCGTCGGCGATGTCCTGCAGGCTGGTGCCGGCGAACCCGCGCTCGGCGAACAGCCGCGTGGCGTGCTCGTACAGCTCGTTCTCGACCAGCTCGCGGCGCGCGTTGCTCGCGCGCCCGGTCCGGGCCTCCGCCGGTTCGGCCGGCCGCGGCTCGGCCGCTTCCGGGGCGGGCGCCCCCTGACCGGTTCCGGCGGGGTCGGCGCCGCCGACGGGGGAGGAGGCCGCCGTCCTGCGGGCCGTGCCCCGCCGTGCCCTGCCGCTCATCTCGGCGATGCTAGTGTCGCGAGTCGAAAGTTCCTTCACCGCTCTCGGCGGCCCGGACGCCCGCCGGCGGCGTTGCCGGTCCGGCCGAGTACGCCCGGTACGAGGCTCGGACCGGCGCCTTGCCGGCGACCGCCCGGACCACCGATACCGGCAAAGAACTTCCGACTCACGACACTAGAGGCCCGTGCGCCGCCGGGCGGACGGCGTCGTCGGCGGACTCGGCCCTGACCGCGGCCGCGACCTCGGCGTGCAGGCGCTTCTTGTCGACCTTGCCCACCGGCGTCCGGGGGATCTCCGCGACGTGCTCGAGCCGCTCGGGCCACTTGAACTTGGCCACCTCCAGCGCCTCGAAGTGCGCCTGGACCTCGGCCAGGCGCAGCGGCTCCCCTTCGACGACCACGAAGGCGCAGGTGCGCTCGCCGAGCCGGGGGTCGGGCACCGCGACGACGGCGGCGGCCGCGATGCGGGGATGGCGCAGCAGCAGGAGCTCGACCTCCTCGGCATTGATCTTCTCGCCGCCGCGGTTGATCAGGTCCTTGATCCGGCCCTCGATGGCGACGTACCGGCGCCCCTCGATCGTGCGGACGGCGGCGAGGTCGCCCGTGCGGTAGAAGCCGTCTGCGGTGAAGGCCCGCGCGTTGTGCTCGGCGGCGTCGAGGTAGCCACGCAGGGTGTACGGGCCACGGCAGCACAGCTCCCCGACCTCGCCGTCGGCGACCTCGGTCTCCGTGCCCGGGACGAGGATGCGCACCTCGTCGCGGTCCGACAGCGGGGTCCCGACGGTCGTCGCGCGGGCCGCCCGCGGCGACCCCGGCCGCGTGGTGAGGAACAGGCCCTCGCCCATCCCGAACAGCTGGCCCGACCAGAGGTCCCGGCTTTCCAGGTCGTCGAAGAGAGCGGGCGGGACCTTCGCGCCCGAGAGCACCACCTGCGTGACCTCGGCGGTCGCCGCGGCGAAGCCCGCGTGCTCGACGGCGCGGAAGTGCCCGTGGCCGAGCAGGACATGGGTGGCGCCCTCGCGGGCCAGCAGCGGCAGGGACTCGTCGAGGTCGGCGGTGCCCAGCACGAGGCAGGCGCCGACGCTGTGCGGCGCGTGCACCGCGCAGACGACGCCGGCGTTGTGGATCACAGGGATGAGGTGCGCGACCCGGGTCTCGGGGTCCCAGCCCCACGAGCGGGCGTAGGCCGCGGCGTTGTACCAGTACTCGGCGTGCAGCCGCGGGATGACCTTGGGCACCCCGGTGGTGCCGCCCGAGAGCTGGAAGGCGGCGACGTCGTCGGCGTCGATGCCGGCCTGGATCCGCTCGACGGCTGCCCGCGCCGCCGCCGCGTCGGTGCCCGCGCCGAGCGTCTCGACGGCCGCGACCCGCGGTTCGCCGTCGCCGTCGCCGTCGCCGTCGCCGGCGCCGATGACGAGGACCTCGCGCAGCGTGGGATGGCCCCGCCGCTGGTCGAGCGCGAACCCCACCAGGTCGAACCCGCGGGTGCCGGCCTCGACGAGGTGGGCCGCGGCGCCGACGCGGCGGCTGATCTCGCCGATCTCGTGGCCGCGGTGGGCCGCGAGCGTGCACACCGGCACCAGGCCGGCCTTCAGGACGCCGTACCAGGCGACGACGGCGCCGAGCCGGTTGGTGACCTGGAACAGGACCGGGTCACCCGGCACGAGGCCGAGCCCGGCCATGCCGGCGGCGAGGACGTCGCTCTCCCGGTCGAGCTCGCGGTAGGTGAGCCGGCCGTCGAGGGCGACGACCGCGGTGCGCTCCGGGTGGGCCAGCGCGCTCCGGTGGAACTCCTCGGCGATCGTCCGGGTGCCCCACAGCCCGGCCGCCCGGTAGCGCCGCACGGTCTCCGGCGGGTACCCGACGAGCCGGCCCGTCCAGCGCCCGCCCCGCCGGGCCCGTCGCTCGCTCACCTCGCCCGCCTGCCCGGTCACCGCGCGGCCCGGCCGTCCCCGTCGAGCAGGGCCAGGTCCGCGCGGCCGCTGACCAGGCCGGCGGCCAGGTCGTCCCGCAGTGTGGCGGGGCCCGCGACCGCGACCGTCCCGCCCACCTCGCGCCGGAGGCGTTCGGCCAGGTCGAGCCGGGTGAGCAGCGCGGGCCGGTCGGGCGGTCCGGTGACGCGGAACCCCGGTGCGCCGCGGTCGCGGGCGGTGCGGGCGCGGTCGACGACGGCGTCGCCGTCAGCTCCCCACGGGTCGGAGACGACGTCGTCGACGGGGACGAGGTCGCCGGGACGGCCGGGTGCTCGGCGCGCGGCCTGCTCCAGTACCCAGGCCGGCACGGCGGCCGGGTCGGCGGGTGGCGCGGCGCCGTCCGCGGCGTACTGCGCGAGTGCGGTGGCGACGACGTCGGGGCTGGTCGCGGCGAAGCGGTCGAGCGGCACGTTTCCGGCCCGCGACATGTACGCGACCATCAGCCGCTCGACCGGCAGGTCCAGCCGGGTCGGGAACGACTCCCACCAGAGCATGCTGCGCCGGGCCAGCTCCTGCAGGCGCTCGACCGCGGGCCGTCGCACCGCCTCGTAGCGCGCGAACGCGGCGGCTCGGTCGGGCGCGTCCGCCAGCGCGTGGACGAGGACGATGGCGTCCTCCATGGCCAGCTTCGTGCCCGAGCCGATCGAGAAGTGGGCCGTGTGCGCGGCGTCGCCGAGCAGGACGACCCGGCCGTCGGACCACCGCGCGCACCGCACCGTCCGGAACCGCAGCCAGCGCGTCCGGTTGCCGATCAGCCGGTGACCTCGCAGCGGCGCGGCGAACACGCCCTCCAGGTACCGCAGCGCGGTCTCGTCCGACACACCGTCGGCGGTGTTCTCGGCGTCCCGCGCGGCCAGCGCCGCCGTCGTGGCGTCGAACCCCGCGGCGCGCCACGTCCGCTCGTCGGTCTCGACGAGGAACGTGCTGCGGGCGCCCGCGTCC
>CAVSJZ010000050.1:0-13835 GCA_963728105.1 uncultured Actinomycetota bacterium
ACGGGGCGCAGGGTGCCCAGCGGTCGCAGGCCGAGGGGTGTGGCCAGGGGGCGGGTGACCAGCAGCGGCACGACGTTCGGGTGGCGGAGCGCGATCTCGCGGTAGGAGTGCGCGGTCCGGCGCAGGACGTCGGGCCACGCGTCCGTGGACGCGGCGGGGACCTCCCACTCGGCGAGGACGTGCTCGACGATGGCGTCGAGCAGCGCGTCCTTGCTGGCGGCGAAGCGGTAGAGCCGCATGGGGTCGCGGCCGAGCGCGCGACCCAGCCGGCGCATCGACAGCGCGTCCACGCCGTCCTCGTCGATCAGCCGCACGGCGGTACGCACCACGTCGAGCCGCGTCAGCCTCCGCGACGCTCCCCGAGCCGCTCCATCCCCGCTCGGATCGCGGTCCGAGCCCACCGTCCCGTGCACGCCCGGCCCCTTCGCCCGTCCGCCGCGTCGCTGCGCGTTGCCGACCGCTCCGCTCACACGTAGGGTCTACACTGTAACGAAATGTGGTGGTCCAGGCTCGGCCGATGGCCGACTGCCGGGCCGGCCTCGCGGTCTTGGCGGCCGACCGTCGAAGGGACAGTGCCATGGCGTCCGGAACCGTGACGTGGTTCGACGCCCGGATCGGGATCGGCGGCATCGCCATGGACGGCGCGGACCACGAGCTGACGGTGTACGCGTCCGACGTGGACGGCGGCGGGTCGGTGAGCCTCCGATCGCGGGACCGCGTCCACTTCGACGTCGCTCGCAGCCCACACGGTCTGCACGCCACCCACGTGTGGGTCCCCTGACCGGCATCGCCGGCTACTACGTCGAGGAGGAACCAGCCGCCGTGATCAGCGCCAGCCCGGCAGCGGCCGCCCGGCCGCCCGCAGTTCCTCCGGCGGGCGGCTCCCCGACGCCGCCCGATGGCGCCATCGGGTCCCGCCAGCGCACGCTGCTGATGCACGAGCCGCGCTGATGGATGAGCGGCCGGACTTCGTCGATGCGTTCGCGTCGCTCGACCGTGCGCGGCTGAGCCGGATGGACGCAGCGGTGCAGTCGAACCAGCTCGATGCCCGAGAAGTGGTCCGGCACTACGTGGAGTCGCTCTGGAAGGACGTCGAGCGGGCGGGCGAACGCCCGGAGCACGACGACAAGTACCGCTCGCTGGCCATCGTGCGCGAGTTCACCCGGTCCCTCACCGTCGTCGCGTTCGACATCACCCACGACGGCGACGCGCAGCCGCCCGACCCGGCGGACGGATGACCGCCACCAGGCCTTCCCGCAACGGTCACGCCGACGGGACAGGCGTGCGGGAGGCGGCGGCCACCACCGTCGTGCACAACGACGACGGCGACGCCGTGCGCAGCTACCTGCAGGGGCTCCGGCGAACGAAGCTGTTGACGGCGCAGGAGGAGGTCACGCTCGCCATCAGCATCGAGGCCGGTGTGCTCGCCGAGGAACGACTGCGTGTCTGCGGAGACGGCGACCCCCGCGCCGCGCTCGACCTGCGGCATCTGACACGGACCGGCCGGTCGGCTCGCACCAGGCTGATCGAGGCGAACCTGCGGCTGGTCGTCTCGATCGCGAAGCGCTACACCGGACGCGGGCTGGCCTTCCTCGACCTCATCCAGGAAGGCAACATCGGCCTCATCCGCGCCGTCGAGAAGTTCGACTACGCCAAGGGCTACAAGTTCTCCACCTACGCCACCTGGTGGAATCCGCCAGGCAGTCGGACGCGCACTCGCCGACCAGGGCCGGGTCGTGCGCATCCCGGTGCACGTCACCGAGCAGATCAACCAGCTCGGCCGGGCCCGCCGCGAGTACCTGCGTGACTACGGCCGCGAGCCGACCCGCGAGGAGCTGGGCGGGCTGCTGGGGACCACCTCCGCGCGCGTCCAGGAGCTGCAGCAGCTCACGCGCGTCCCGGTGTCGCTCGACCAGACCGTCGGTGACGATGGCGACGTGGCGCTCGGGGATCTCATCACCGACCCGCACGCCGCGGTCGCCTTCGACGTCGCCGCGGCAAATCTCCTGAACGCGCAGATCCAGCACGTGCTCAGCGGCCTCACCGACCGGGAGGCCGGGATCGTGCGCCTCCGGTTCGGGCTGACCGACGGCCGCCCGCGCACGCTCGACGAGATCGGCCACATCTACGGCGTCACCCGGGAACGGATCCGGCAGATCGAGCAGCACACGATGACCAAGCTGCGCCATCCCGCGCGCGCCCGCCTCCTGCACGACTACCTCGACCCGGGCTGAGCACCTGCATCGTCCCTGCAGCGCCAGCAGCACCGGGCCGCGGCCGGCGGGCCGCCTGCTTGCGGCATCGACCCCGGCCGCGATGCTGGCCCACCGGCCGGACTGCGCGCCGATGAGTTCCCGGCCGCGCCCGGGTCTGCCCGTCTGGACATCGGCAGGAGTCGGATGGGCAGGGAGCGCCGTGAGCGGTATCAGGGTGTTGGTGGCGGGGGCGAGCATCGCGGGGCCGGCGCTGGCCCACTGGCTGCGCCGGCGGGGGGCCGAGGTGACCGTCGTGGAGCGGGCCCCCGAGCTGCGTCCAGGCGGGCAGGCCGTGGACGCGCGGGGGGTCGCCAAGGAGGTCATCCGGCGCATGGGGCTGGACGCGGCGGTGCGGGCGGCGTGCACCGACACCGCCGGCGCCCACACCGTCGACGTGGACGGGAACGTGCTGGATACGTTCCGGGCGGACGACCACGGTGGCGACGGGTACATCGCGGAGATCGAGATCCTGCGTGGGGACCTGGCGCAGCTGCTGTACGACGACACCCGCGACGGCGTCGAGTACGTCTTCGGTGACCGGATCGCCGAGCTCACCCAGGACGCGGACGGGGTGGACGTGGCCTTCGCGGGCGGTGACCGGCGGCGCTTCGACCTGGTGGTCGGGGCGGACGGGCTGCACTCGGCGGTGCGGGCGGCGGTCTTCGGGCCGCACCAGCGGTTCGTCCGCCACCTCGGGCTCGTGCTGGCCTTCTACAGCGTGCCCAACGAGTTCGGGCTGGACGCCTGGCTGATCGAGTACCAGCACCGGGAGTCCGGGCGGTCCGCGCTCCTGCGGCCCATCCAGGACGCCACCCGGGCGATGGCGATGTTCTCCTTCCCCTCGGCGGACTTCGACGTCGACCACCGCGACGTCGCGGCGCAGAAGCGCATGTTGCGTGAGCGCGTGGCCGGCCTGGGCTGGTTGACCCCGCGGATCCTCGCGCACCTGGACGACACCCCGGACTTCTACCTCGACCAGGTCGCCCAGGTGGTGATGGACCGCTGGTCGACCGGGCGGGTCGGGCTGTTCGGGGATGCGGCCTTCAGCTCGTCGCCGATGTCCGGAGGCGGCACCGGGCTGGCCCTGGTCGGCGCCTACCTGCTGGCCGGGGAGCTGGCCGCGGCCGGGTGGGACGCGGAGGCCGGGTTCGCCGCGTTCGAGGGACGGATGCGCCCGTTCGTCGAGGCCAACCAGGAGATCGGCCGGATGCACGTGCAGAGCCTCGCGGCCCCGGCGCCGGACGCCGAGCCGGGCCAGGAGCCCGACATGGAGGCGCTCATGGAGCTGGTCGAGCGCGCGATCAACGGTGTCGAGCTGCCCGACTACGCCGGGGTGCCGGACTCCGCGACCTCGGCGATCACCTCGTCGGCCAGGCGGTAGGCACGCTTTCCCGGTGTGGTCCGGCGCTCACCGAACCCACCGTGTCCGGACGGTGACAGAAGCCTGTCGCGACCGCCGTCGCACCCTGGCCGGCGGGGTGACCGTGCCCGGCGCGCCGAGCTGTCACGCTCGACACCCGAGCGCACCGACGAAGGGGGAGAGCGATGACCGTCCTGGAGGACGTCCCGGCGACCGTTGCGACCGCACCGGCGGCGCCGCCCGCCGCGCCGTCGCAGACGTCGCCGACGAAGAGCTGGCTGCCCACCACGAAGTGGATGGCGGCGACCATCACGGCCTTGACCGCGGTCGCGTGCCTCGTGGTCACCCACCACGGCTTCGACACCGACGTCACGGTCGCGCTGATCACCGTGATCGGGCAGGCGCTCGTGACGTACCTCGTGCCGAACCAGGAGACGCCGGGCGGCGTCCCCGTCCGCTCCGCCTGACGCGCCGGCCGGATGCGTCGGGCGTCCCGACGGGCTCAGCCACGGGCGTCCGGCGCGGGCAGGGCGCCGAGATCCATGCCGGCCAGCCGCTCGGGGTCGGCGAGGATGTTCATCTCCACGATGCGGCCGCCGCGCACGGTGGCGCCGAGCACGGCCGAGGCCCGGCCGCCCCGCATCACCACCGCCCCTGCGGCCCCGTTGACCAGCGCGGGGACGGCGAACCGCGCCATCCGCGCGAAGCTCGTCGCCTGCGCGGCCACGGCGTCGGCGCCGCGCACGACGCGGGACGGTCCGAACGGCCCGTCGCCGGCGTCGGCGCGCAGCACGACGTCCGGGTGCAGCACGTCGACCAACGCTTCGAGGTCGCCCGTGCGCGCCGCGCTGATGAACGCGTCGACGACCTCGCGCTGGCGGCGCACGTCGGTGTCCGGCCGGGCCACGCCCCGGACGCGCCGGCGGGCCCGGCTCGCGAGCTGCTTCGCGGCGGCGGGTGAGCGCTGCATGAGCGGGCCGATCTCGGCGAACGGGACGGCGAACACGTCGTGCAGGACGAAGGCCAGCCGCTCGGCGGGGGTCAGCGTGTCGAGCACGACGAGCAGCGCGAGGCCGACCGAGTCGGCCTGCACCGCCTCGTCCTGCGGATCGGGCATCGGCTCGACGACGGGATCGGGGACGTGCACGGGTAGCGGCACCTCGTGCCGGCTGCGCCGGGTGCGGAGCGCGTCGAGGCAGATGCGCGACAGCGTGGTCGTCAGCCAGCCGCCGATGTCGCGCACCTCGCTCACGTCGGCGCGGGCCATGCGCAGCCAGGTCTCCTGCACCGCGTCGTCGACGTCGGCCGTCGAGCCGAGCATCCGGTAGGCCACCGCGCGCAGGTGCCCGCGATGGGTCTCGAACCGCGTGGCCAGCTCGTCGTGCTCGTCCACCGTTACCTTCTCCCGCCTCGTTCCGTCCTACCAGTGACGCAGCCGGGTCGGCTGAGGTAACACGATGGGGGACGGGACATGACCCAGACACGCGGTGCAGGGGTGCCCAGGACGATGCGCCACCAGGCCGTGGCGAACCGGGTCGTGCGCGGGCTGCTGCGCACGCCGCTGGTCTGCCGGCTCGTCGGCAGGCGCCTCGTCACGGTCTACGCGGTGGGACGCAGGACGGGAACGCGCTACGCCGTCCCGATCGCCTACGCGCGTGACGGCTCGGCGCTGGTGATCGGCACGGCGTTCCGGTGGGCCCGCAACCTGCGGACGGGCGAACCCGTCGAGATCCGGCTCTCGGGTCGGCGGCGGATCGCCGACGTCGAGGTCGTGACGGACGAGGCGGGCGTCGTCGACTGCTACGCGCTGATCGTGCGCGGCAACCGGGCGTTCGCGGGCTTCAACAACATCCGCGTCGACGGCGAGGGCAACCCGGACGCCGCCGACCTGCACGAGGCCTGGCGGGCGGGCGCCCGCGCGGTCCGGCTCGTCCCGCGCTGAGCCGCGGGTCGGCTACGGGGCCGGCGGGCTGTACGGTTCGGCCCGACCGGGCCGGAGCACGCGCTGAGGGAGGTCCGCCGGATGCGCCTCTCGTCGACCGACGCCATGGCCCGGTTCGCCGGCGCGCGGGTGGCTCGCCTCGCCACCGTCTCGGCCGCCGGCGTCCCGCACCTCGTGCCCGTGACCTTCGCCGTGCTCGGCGAGCGGATCGTGTTCGTCGTCGACGACAAGCCGAAGAGCACGACCCGGCTGCGGCGGCTCTCCAACATCGCGGCCCGGCCGGCCGTGTGCCTGCTGGTCGACGTCTACGACGACGACTGGTCGCGGCTGTGGTGGGCCCGCGCGGACGGCACGGCGACCGTCCTCGACGCCGACGACGAGGCCGTCGACGCGCTCGCGGCCCGCTACCCCGCCTACGTGCAGCGCCGCCCGCGCGGGCCGGTCGTCTCGATCGCGGTGACCGCGTGGACCGGCTGGGCCGCGGCCGGCCCGTCCTGACGGCCGACACCACGGAGCCCACGCCGGCCGGGGTGGGCTCCGGGTGTCGGGGCGCGGGACCGCTACGCCGCGTTGACCTTGGGCATGATCTCCTCGGTCAGGCGCTTGAGGTCGTCGAGCGTCTTGGCGGTCGGGACGTCGCGGAACGGCGGCCACAGCAGCGGCATCGTCATGCCGGCCTCCTTGTAGCGCTTGAGCATGTCCTCGATCTGCTGGGCGCTCCCCGCCAGCAGGTTCGTGCCCTTGCCCGCCGGGGTCTGGTCGGTCGGCTCGTCGGTGATGACGAACCAGATCATGCTGCACATGTCGAACCCGGGCGGGAAGTCCTTGCCGATCTCACCCAGCTCGCGGGCCATCTCGGCCTTCCACCGCTTGATGTCCTCCGGCGAGTCCTGGATGCCGATCCAGCCCTGCAGGCCGTACTTCGCGATGCGCTTGGCCGACCGCTTCGGGTCCTTCAGACCGGAGAAGTAGATCGGCGGGCCGGGCTTCTGGAGCGGCTTGTGGCCGAAGCCGCAGAGCTCGAAGTCGGCGAACTCGCCGTGGTACTCGAACAGCTCGTTCGTCCAGATGCCCTGCATGATCTCCAGCGTCTCGCGCACGTGGGCGTGCCGGCGGGGGAACAGCTGCGGGACGCTGGAGGCCGCGAACTCCTCCGGCATCCAGCCGGACCCGACGCCGACGTTGAGCCGGCCGCCCGACAGGTGGTCCTGCGTGGCGAGCTCGGCGGCGAGCACGCCCGGGGCGCGGTAGGGCGTGTCGATGATGCTCATGCCGATGCGGACCTTCTGGGTCTTCGCGGCGAGCCACGGGATCAGCGTCATGCCCTGGAACCACTTGCCCCGCGAGATGACCGGCATGCCGTTGGGGAAGTCGGTCATCATGCCGAACGGGTACTGCAGCTCGGCGCGGTCGGACGACTCCGGCACGACGATGCGGTCGAGCGTCCAGACGGAGTCGAAGTCGAGGTCCTCGGCGAGGGCCGTGAGGTCCTCGAGCTCCTTGACGGTCACCTCGTCACGGAAGTTCGGAAGGTAGAGAGCGAGCTTCATGCGGTCGGCCTCCTCGAGACGTCATCGTCGGGCGGTCGTGGCCCTCTGCGCGGAGTGTGGTGCGGCCACCTCAACTCGATCACACGCGGATCTCAACGCCCCGTCAACGCGGCTGCCGATGCGGCGTCATCGCCGCGAACCGACCCTATGGTCCACTCATGACCGAGACGCTCTGGAGCCCCACGGCGGACCGCATCGGGGGCTCCGCGCTGCGCGCCTACCTGGACTGGCTGGAGCGGCGGGAGGGGCGGCCGTTCCCCGACCACGACGCCCTGTGGGCCTGGTCGGTCGAGGACCTGGACCGGTTCTGGATCTCCGTGGTCGACTACTACCGGGTCGAGTTCTCGACGCCGTGGACCCGGGTGCGCAGCGCCGACCCGATGCCGCACACCCGCTGGTTCACCGGGGCGCGGCTGAACTGGGCGCAGCACCAGCTGCGCAACGGGGCTGACGACGCCACGGCGCTGGTGTGCGTCCAGGAGGGCGGCCTGCCCGCGCGCGAGATCTCCTTCGGCGAGCTGCGCCGGTCGGTCGCGTCGGCGGCCGGCTGGCTGCGACGGGCGGGCGTGCGCCCCGGCGACCGGGTCGGCGCCTACCTGCCGAACACCGAGCACGCGGTGATCGCCTGCCTCGCGACCGCCGCCGTCGGCGCGGTGTGGGCGTGCTGCTCCCCGGACTTCGGCGCCGACGGCACCATCGGCCGCCTCGCCCAGCTGGAGCCCAGCGTGCTGATCGCGGCCGACGGCTACCACTGGAACGGCAAGGAGATCGACCGCGGCGACGTCGTCGCGCAGCTGCGCGACGAGCTGCCGACGGTGCGCCGGTTCGTCCACGTGCCCTACGTGTTCGACCGTCCGCATCCGGAGGGCGCGACGCCGTGGGACGAGCTGCTGTCCGGTGACGACCCGCCGGAGTTCGAGCAGGTCGAGTTCTCCCACCCGCTCTGGGTGCTGTTCACCTCCGGGACCACCGGGCTGCCCAAGGGCCTCGTGCACAGCCAGGGCGGGATCCTGCTCGAGGGCCTCAAGTGGGCGGGGCTCTACGCCGGGATCCGGGCGGGCGAGCGGATGTTCACGTTCACGTCCACGGGCTGGGCGCTGTGGAACATGCAGATCAACACCCTGATGCAGGGCGCGAGCATCGTGCTGTACGAGGGCAGCCCCGGCTACCCGGCGGGCGCGGTCTGGGAGGTCGCGGCCCGCACGCAGGCCGACGTCATGCTCATCGGCGCCGCGGTGATCATGGCGAGCGCCAACACCGGGGTCCGCCCGAAGGACGACCACGACCTGAGCCGGTTGCGGCACATCATGGTGAGCGGCTCGGCCCTGCCCCCCGCCGGCTACCACTGGATCATGGAGAACGTCAGCGCCGACGTCCGCATCGACTCGAGCAGCGGCGGCACCGACATCTCCGGTGCCTTCGTCGGGTCCAACGAGTACGCCCCGGTCCAGGCGGGCCGGATCGGCGGCAAGCTGGCGGGCGTCGACTGCGCGGCCTGGGACGAGGAAGGCAAGCCGGTCGTCGACGCGGTGGGCGACCTCGTCGTCACCCAGCCGATGCCCTCGATGCCGGTCTACCTGTGGAACGACCCGGAGGCCGTGCGCTACCTGGAGTCCTACTTCGACACCTGGCCCGGCGTCTGGCGGCACGGGGACTGGGTCACGATGCACTCCGACGGCAGCATCTCGATACACGGCCGGTCGGACTCGACGCTCAACCGCCAGGGCGTGCGGCTGGGCAGCAGCGACTTCTACGACGTGCTCGAGACCATGCCGGAGATCGCCGAGACCCTCGTCGTCGGGATCGACCTGCCCGACGACGAGTACTGGCTGGGGCTGTTCGTCGTCCCGGCGGACGGGCACCCGCTCGACGACGCCCTCAAGCGGAAGATCGTGACCACCCTGCGGACGCGCCTGACGGCCCGGCACGTCCCCGACGAGATCGTCGAGTCGCCCGCCGTGCCGCACACGCTGAGCGGCAAGCGGCTCGAGGTCCCGATCAAGAAGCTGCTGACCGGCCGGCCGCTGGAGAAGGCCGCGAACCTCGCGTCCGTCGACGATCCCGACGCGCTGCGCTGGTACGCGCGGTTCGCGGCGGACCGGCTGGACGCGTCGGGCTGACCGTGCGACTGGGTGCGACGCTCGCCCACCTGTCCCCGGGGCCGCCTCTCGGGCTCGCCGAGTGGGCGCGGCAGCTGGCGGGGGCCGGCTTCGAGAGCCTCTGGGTCCCGCAGGTGATCGGCCGCGGCTACCTGGTGGCTGACCCGTTCGTGACGCTGGCGGTGGCGGCGACGGCCACCGAGGGCGTGGAGCTGGGGACGGCGACCATCCAGGTCCCGCTCCACCATCCCGCCGACCTGGCCCACCGGGTCCTGTCGCTCGTGTCGGTCTGCGGCGACCGGCTGTCCCTCGGCGTCAGCCCGGGGTCGACCGACGTCGACTACGCCGCCTTCGACCGGGACTACGCCGCGCGCTTCCGGACCTTCGACGAGAACCTGGCGCGGCTGCGGGTCCTGCTCGCCCACGGGCGCGACGAGCGCGCCGACGTCGCCCCCGCCGAGGTGGCCTCCCGCCGGCCGCCGCTGCTGCTCGGTTCGTGGGGCAAGAGGGTCGAGAAGGCCGCCAGGGAGTTCGACGGCTGGCTGGCCTCCGGCTACCGCAGCACGCCCGACCAGATCATCGCCGCGCACGGGCGGTACCGGGCGGCGGGGGGCAGGCGGGCGATGGTGTGCGCGATCCCGCTGTACACGACCGACGACCTCGGGCCCACGGGCGAGATGCTCCACCGCTACGCGGAGGCGGGCTTCGACGACGCCGTCGTCCTGATCGAGCCGGGAGGGCCGGATCCCGAACAGGTCAGGGCCCTCCTCCCCGCTCGGTAGGAGGCGACACCGCCGGCGGGCCCCAGGCTGCCCGGCTGCCCGTGGCCGGCACCGAGCTGCGTCCGACATGCGCGACGGCGGCCAGCAGGTGGCTGATCTGGACGCCTCGCAACGCCGCCGGCCTGCTGGCTCGTCACGAGTCCGACGGAGGGCCCTCAGGCGGTGTGTTCCAGGGTGTAGCGGACGGTCTGGGCGCAGATCTGCCCACCGCTGAAGACGAAGGTGTCGACGCCGTCCATCGCGCGGGTGGCGCTGGAGACCGCGCTCCACTCGATGAACAGCACGTCGCCCTCGAAGATCTGCGTCGGCACGTTCCATTCAGCGTTCGGCAGGTCCGCCAACAAGGCGGTGAACGCCTCCCGCACACCCTGCTTGCCGTGCTTGACGCCGTCCGGGGTGATGAAGACCGCGTCGTCGGCGTAGTCCTCGACGATCCCGTTGACGTCGCCGGCGACGAGGACCTCGGCGTGGTGGGCGAAGATCTCCTGCGGGGTTCGGGACATCGATGTCACCTCTGGTGGTCGGGAAGCGCGGCGAGGACGTCCGCGAGTGCGGACCTACGCTCGATCATGTTCGGGTACGCGGTCAGGCGCAAGGGCGCCGGTCCGGGGGAGGTGCGGATGTCGCGGGCGCCCGCACCGGCCGCTCAGGCGAGGACGAACCAGCGCAGCCAGAGGTACACCGCCGCGATCGCGACCGTGACGACCGCGACGACGAGGCCGTACTTGGTGAACTCCCAGAACGAGATGCGCGCCCCGTTGCGCTCGGCGATGCCGAGCACGACGACGTTCGCGGAGGCGCCGATGGCGGTGGCGTTGCCGCCCAGGTCGGCGCCGAGGGCGAGCGACCACCAGAGGACGTCGTGGGCGTCGTGCGCGCCGTGGACATTGACGAGCTCCGAGACGATCGGGCTCATCGTGGCCACGTACGGGATGTTGTCCACGATCGCGGACAGCACAGCCGACGCCCACAGCAGGACCATCGT
Organism: uncultured Actinomycetota bacterium; assembly: GCA_963728105.1. GTDB lineage: Bacteria > Actinomycetota > Actinomycetes > Mycobacteriales > Pseudonocardiaceae > Pseudonocardia. Next base: position 10,974 of record CAVSJZ010000050.1, read on the forward strand.
CGCGAGCAGGAGCCGGCCCTCCGTGGCGTCCGCCGCCGCCCGTGCCACCTGGTCGATGACGCCGGTGGCGACGAGGCCACCGACCATGATGAACAGGCCGGCGAAGAACACCAGCGTCGGCCATTCGACGTCCTTCGCGACGTCGTGGGCGTCGAGCCGCGACAGCGGCCAGCAGCACCAGCCCGCCGACGATCGCGACCACGGAGGGCTGGAAGTGCAGCACGCCGTGCAGCACGAACGCGGCGGTCACGAGGCCCAGCACCACCAGGCTGACGACCAGCAGCCGCACGTCCCGGATGGCGTCGCGCTCGCGCAGCGCGGCGATGCCGGCGGCCCGCTCGGGGTCGAAGGCGAACGCCCGCCGGAACAGCCACCGGCACAGCCCGACGAACACCACCAGCAGCACGACGACCAGCGGCGCGAGGTTGACGAGGAAGTCGTCGTACGTCAGGCCCGCCCGGCTGGCGATGATGATGTTCGGTGGGTCGCCGACGAGCGTCGCGGTGCCGCCGATGTTGGACGCGAGGGCCTCCGCGATGAGGAACGGCACGACGGGCACGCCCAGGCGCCGGCAGACGACGAACGTGACGGGCGCGACCAGCAGCACGGTCGTGACGTTGTCCAGCAGCGCTGACGCCACGGCGGTGACCAGCACGAGCATCACCATGACCGGGAACGGCCTGCCCTTCGCCCGCTTGGCCGCCCAGATCGCCAGGTACTCGAACACGCCGGTCCGCTGCAGCACGGCGACGATGAGCATCATCCCGGCCAGCAGGAAGATGACGTTCCAGTCGATGCCGGTGCGCTCGGAGAAGAAGGCCTGCTCGGCGTCCACCGCCCCGATGACCAGCATGAGCGCCGCGCCGCCCAGTGCCGCGGCGACGCGGTGCACCTTCTCGGTCGCGATCAGCACGTAGGCGACGACGAACACGGCGATGGCGGCCCAGGCGACGAGGCTCACGAGGCGAGCACGCGGTCGAGCACCGCGTCCAGGGTGATCGCGCCGCACAGCCGGTCGCCGTCGGTCACCGCGACCGGCGGGCCGCCGGGTGGCAGCGTCATGCGCAGCACGGCCGGGCCGGGAAGGACGGCGCGGAGCCGGTCGGCCCCGTCCGTCACGACCAGCCCGGGGAGGTCGTGTTCTGCCAGCAGTCGCGCGGTATCCGCCGCCGGGGTGTCGACCCCGACGGTGGGGAACCGCGCGGCGATGTCGCCCGCGCGCATGGGGATGGCCTCCTGCCCGTGGTCAGCCGTCGATGGACCGCCGACCAGGCTTCCCGGCACACCGTCCGCCAGGGTACAGGCGTCGCGGCGCCGGACACCGCGTCCTCGGGTCAGGGGACCAGGACGCCGCGGCCGTGCATCGGCCGCCGCTCGGCACCGCCGTCGCACGGCCGGCACCGCCGCCGGGGCGCCGGTGCGGATGTCGTGGTGGCGGTGCGCCGAGGGCCGACAGGGCGCCACCGGGATGACGGGGCACATGGAGGACCGCAGGGTGCGGGCCGGCGCGCTCGGCCCGCACCCCTCGCGGTGCGCGTCGCCGCGGCGACCGCCGGCGCTCAGGAGCGGCCGACGACCTCCGCGCCGTACGCCTCGACGGTCCCGCGGACGTCGTCGTGCATGGCGTAGATCGCGAACTGGTCGACGCCGAGCGAGGCCAGCTCCGCGAGCCGCTCCCGCTGCGCCGCGGGCGGGCCGAGCAGGCAGAAGCGGTCGACCACCTCGTCGGGGACGAAGTCCGTCGAGCGGTTCCCGGCGCGGCCGTGGTGGCTGTAGTCGTAGTCCTCGCGGCCCTTGATGTAGCCGGTGAGCTCCGCAGGGACGGCGGCGGACGTCTCGCCGTATCGCGTGACGAGGTCCGCGACGTGGTTGCCGACCATGCCGCCGAACCAGCGGGTCTGGTCGCGCGCGTGCGCGACGTCCCCGGTGACGTACGCCGGCGCGGCGACGCACATCGTGACCGCGTCGGGGTCCCGGCCCGCCTCCGCCGCGGCGGCGCGCACGGACTTGATCGTCCACTCCACCAGGTACGGGTCCGCGAGCTGCAGGACGAACCCGTCGGCGCAGCGCCCGGCGAGCGCGAGCGCCTTCGGCCCGTAGCCGGCGACCCAGATCGGCACCGCGGTGGCGCCCTCGCGGACCCACGGGATGCGGACCTCGGTCCCGTCGAGGTCGACCGCCTCGCCCGCGGTCAGCCCGCGGATGACGCCGATCGCGGCCTCCATCCGGGCCAGGGTCGTCGGTGGGCGGCCCTGCACCCGCATCGCCGAGTCGCCGCGCCCGATCCCGCAGACCGTCCGCGGGCCGGACATGTCGTCGAGCGTGGCGAACAGCGACGCGAGCACCGTCCAGTCCCTTGTGCCCGGATTGGTCACCATCGGGCCCACGACGAGCCTCGACGTCCGCTCGAGGATCCGGCTGTAGATGACGAACGGCTCCTGCCAGAGCACGTGCGAGTCGAACGTCCAGCCGTGGCTGAACCCCAGCTCCTCCGCCCGGACCATGAGGTCGACGACCGCCGACGCCGGCGGGTCCGTCTGCAGCACCAGACCGATGTCCATGGGCCGTCCTTCAGCGCAGGTACTGGCAGGTCGTGCGGGGGAGGAACCGGCCGTCGCCGGGCCGGCCGTGGTAGGCGCCGGCTTCGATGATCACCTTGCCGCGCGAGAGCACGGTTTCGACCCGGCCGGTGATCTCCCTGCCCTCGTAGCAGGAGTAGTCGACGGCCATGTGGTGCGTCGCGGCCGAGAGCATCTGGGTGGCCTTCGGGTCGTAGACGACGATGTCGGCGTCCGAGCCCGGCGCGATCGTGCCCTTGCGCGGGTAGAGGCCGAACATCCGTGCCGGGGTGGCGCAGGCGAT
>CAVSJZ010000051.1:0-26706 GCA_963728105.1 uncultured Actinomycetota bacterium
GTCCGCCAGGGCGCTGCCTGGGACGCGACCGGAGACCCTGCTGGGTAGGGTAGGGTATATGAGGGTGCTGCAGCCTCGGGCGCCAACAGGGCCGCAGCCAGCGCAGGTACAGACGCGCCAGCAGCTGCTGCAGGGTCTGGGCTCTGTGCCCCGCCCGCGCCAGGTGCTGCGGCCGCGGGTGTTGCTACGGGGACAGGGTACAGCTGTGCTGCTGGCGCCTCCAGCGCTTCTGCAGCGCCAGGGCAGCACGACGCCCATGATGTTGAGGCAGACGAACCCGATTGAGGTGGTCAACGGCGAGTACCCCTGGATCGCGGAGAGCCGGATGCTGGTGGTGTAAGCGGTGCCGAGGTAGGCAAACATGCCGATCACGGTGACGATCGCGCTCGTGGCGAAGATCCGGTTGGAGAACAGCTCGAGCTGTATCAGTGGCCTGGCGCGGCGTCGCTCGACCATCACGAACGCCACGAAGAAGACGACGGAGACGACGAAGCTGGTGAGCACGACGCCGCTGCCGTAGCCGTCTTCGGATCCCTGGATGACGCCGAACAGGAGCCCGAAGAGGGCGACGGCGACGGTGATCTGTCCGGGCCAGTCCAGCGATCGGCCCGCGGGCGCGGACGAGTTGGTGGCGACGAAGAGGGTCAGTACGGCGCTGGCCGCGGCGAGGACGGCGAGCGCGAGGAACGCCCATCGCCAGTTGGCCTCGGGGCCTGCGGGATGGCTCACGCGGGCCAACACGCCGCCGATGAGGGGCGAGAGAAAGCCTGCTCCGGTGAGCGCGGCCGCCCACACCGAGATGGCGTGGGAGCGGGCGCGGACGGTGTGGGTGCCTGCGGCGAGCATGGCGATCGAGGTCGGGAAGATCGCTGCTGCGCCGATCCCGGCCAGTACTTGGCCGGTGAGCAGGACGGCGACCCGGGCGCCGTGGGCGGTCTCGGGTCCCGGGGTGAAGAAGGCGATCAGTGCGCCCGCGGCGGTGAGCGCGGCGCCGATGGCGAGCAGGCGCTTGCGGCCGAACAGGTCACCGACCACGCCGAAGCTGAGCTCTAGCAGGGTGATCGGTACGAGGAAGGCGTCGGAGATCCACGTCAGCTGGGTCGAGCTGGTGCCGAGGTCCTGTTGGAACAGACCGTTGAGGACCGCGGGCATCGACAGCCCGATCTGGGCGATGGCGACCGCAACGGCGGACGCGACGAGAGTCCCGGTCGTCAGCCGAGAGCTCTGCACAGCATCGGACCGGCTCGCGGCAGCGTCGGTCATCGGCCCGTGACCTCTCTGCGGACGCCAGTGAACGTGGTGCAGGGGTCGGTCATCGTGACTCCTCGTCGAGTGATGTCGGCGTACTGTCGACATTGCTGGCTGAGCATTCTTGTTATTTGTCAAGAACCGCGAAGATCAGCTGGCGAGCGTGACGTCGAAACGGGCTGCCCGCAGCGCACCGCTCAGTTCGCGCGCGGCGGTGCGGATGGCTTGGACGACATCACCCGGAGCCTGTCGGCCCGGTTGACCAACGACCGACAGTGCGGCGATGGTCGTGCCGTCCGCAGCACGGATGGGGACCGCGACGGCGAAGCTCTCGCACCCGCCCTTTCCTTCGCAAACGGCGGTCCCGCTGCGCCGGATTCCTGCGAGGACCCGGTGCTGCGGTGCGGACAGGTCCGCCGCGGGGTAGGTGGGCCAGCAGAACACGTCCACTCGCTGTCGTCTGGGCCTGGATGCGGTCGCCGATGCGATCTGGGCGCGCCGGTCGCCCGCGACTGCAGACCTGATCAACGATCACGATGTCGCGGCCGTCCAAGACGGAGAGCTGTACGGCGCAGCCTGTGCTGTCATTCAGGTCGGACATGAGTGGGCGCGCAACCTCGCGCAAGCTCAGGGTGCGGTGCTCGAGGGAGGCCACCTGCCACAGTCGGATGCCGATCCCGTAGTGCCCGTCGTCGCCCCGGTCGAGCGCGCCCCAGCGAGTCAGCTGTCCGATGAGGCGATGCGCGGTGGCCAGGGGCAGTCCCGCGCGCCTGCTGATGTCAGAGAGGCTGAGCCAGGGACGCTCTGGTGTGAACACATCGAGAATCCCGAGGAGACGCTCCGCCAGGTGCCGCTGCTCGGCTCGGGCCGGGGCCATCGTGCGGTTCCTTCCGTTGGGACGTATCAAGAAGCTTGCTATGTAAGAGGTATCAGGACACTTGATACGACGTCAAGATGACGGAGGGTGTGACCCACACCGCAAGTGGACAAAGCCCGCGCTGACGTACCTGCGCTTCCATCGTGGCGGCATGGCACAGCCGCACGAGGCTCCGAAGCCCGGTCTGGAGCTGCTGGCGCGGTTCACCGTCGAGCTGAACGCCCCGGTGTGGGACGTTGGGGCGACCACCGATCCACGGCGCGGACTGGCAGACCGTCACCGACGGCGGCGCAACGATCGTTGACACCCGCTACTTGCTGCGTCTCGATGACGGCGCACTGGCCTACCTGCAGACGACTACGCCGACATGATCAACGGAGAGATCATCCGGGGTGTGATCCTGCACGACCGGTGGACGCCGGATCGGGCGCCGGATCGTATGGGTGCCCGAAACCTCTGCACATGTCAAGCGACGTGCTGATATTCGTGGAGGAGGCCGCCGACGCGGTCGCGTCGGTGGATCTTGGAGATCCTGGTCGGTGCCCGGTGGGGAAGTGGCCGTAGTGGAGCGGCCTGCCCAAGGCCGCGGTGCGGACGGCGATCGTTGTAGAGCGTTCGGCGATCGCGTTCGCCCGTGGCGCACGCACTGGTGTCTCGATGATCTGGACGTCGATGGCGGCGAACACGGCGTCGATGGCGGCGGTGAACTTGCTGTCGCGGTCGCGGTCGCGGTCGCGGCCGCGGATCAGGAACCGGAATCGTCGGTGGGCGTTGTCGAGGTCCATGAGCAAGGTGCGGGCCTGCTGGGTCGGCCACGCTCCGGTCGGGTGCGCGGTGACGCCCAGGATGTGTACCCGACGGGTGGCGTGCTCGATGACAAAGAAGGCGTACAGCCGGTGCAGGCTGATCGTGTCGAGGTGGAACAGGTCGCCCGCGATGATCACCTGGACCTGCGCCTGGAAGAACTGCGACCAGGTCGGCGCGGTTCGCCGTGCGGATGGGTCGGGGATGGCTGGTCGGCCTGCCCGGACGGGCGGGGTGGTCCAGCGGCGGCGGACGAGGTGGCGGTGCCAGCGCAGGATCGTGGCCGGTATGATCAGAAATCCTTGGCGGCGGCGAGCGGGTTGCAGTCGCGCGAGGGCTGGTCTGTGGTCGGGAAGCGGCCGCATCGATCGCTCGAGCTACGTCCGCCGCCAGCCGTTCACAGCAGATGCCGGAGGTCACCCCGCGGATGCCGCGGGGTGACCTCCGAGGACTTGAGATCGGGTTACCAGGCGTGCACCAGGGTGCCATGTCGAACAACGGTCTCGGCGTCAGCGACCGACTGTCGCCCGCTGACGCAGACCATGGCTCCCGCAACCTTGTCGCGGCGTGCTTCGCGTGGGTGCCCAGTACTCAAGTCGGGGAGCGCCGACCGGGAGGACGGACCTTCTCCGCCGATCCGCCCTTGGCCTGCCGGTGTTCCCGTGCAGTTCGGTGTACCCCATCCGCCCCACGCTGACAAGGGCCATCGGGCGATGTTGGGGTCGGTGCCGCGGGCCATCCGGCATACCGCCTGGTCCAGCTCAGAGCGGGCACGTCCAGCGGCAGCGTCGAACGACGCCGTGAACTGACCGGCCCGGTCGCGGACGAGGCACCGGATCCGGGCGGCGTGGTCGCCGACGTCCATGACGAGGTTGCGGGCCTGCGGGCCTGCCGGTGGTCCTGGTCCGCCGGGATGCCCGATCACGCCCAGCACGTGCAGCGGCGGTCCCCGACCTTGAGCACGAGCAGCAGGGAGAGCCGCCGCAGCGTGAGCGCGCGGGCGACGGGGAAGAAGTCGACCGCGGGTGCGGCCGCGAGGGTGGGGCCCGGGATCCGCCGATCGGCCGACCCCTCGTTCCACCACCGCCTCGCCTTTCCGGTGGAGGGTGCCGCGACGGGTGTTCGACCACAGTGTGGCTGTTGTCAGGGAATACCCGGCCACGGTGGCCGAATAGGTCAGGAAAGGCAACGGCGATGAACATTCTTGCGAAGATCAGTGCGGTGGGCGTGACGGCGGTGGCGATGTGCGGAATCGGAATCGGGACCGCCGCGGCGGCCACCCCGGTCCACGACGGCGCCACCTCGGTCATCACCGTCACCGCGTACGAGGGCGATCTGCACGCCGACCAGACGGTCAACAACCTCAGCTTCACCTGCCCGGCAGGCGACCCGTGGCTGCAGAACGTCGACTACTCCCCGGGGCGGATCGTTCCGCGGGGTGTCCAGGTGTTGGAGACCGGCGGCGTGGGCGTGTCGGCCTTCGGGACCGCGGGCGACGACCACCGAGCCACCGGCTACGACGGCCTTTCGGCCACCAACTGGAACCTGGGCGTCGAACACCTCCAGGTGATCGCGCACTGCACCAATGACGCGAACCAGGCGTACAACTGATTCGCCACGGCGGACGGCGGGGCGGGGGTTGATGTGCCGTAGCACGCGATCTGGTGGCGCAGCGTCAGAATCTCAACGTCCTCGGCAGTGTCGGACCGGGCGAGCGGCGCCGGCCAGCCCATCACGCGAACGAGCGTTGAGTACGGGAGTCGCAAGGCCGCGGCGAGCGATCCGGCGCACCGTGCCGAGCCGGTTGAGGTCGACGCCGGTGTCCGGGTCGGCCGGGTGGGGTCAGCCCCGGCGGGGCGGCGACCGGGGAGGTGCGGCAATGACGCTGCTGGCCTCGCGCGCGCTGGAGACGTGCAGCTGTCCGGTCCGCGGTGCCCGGCCGAGTGCCGGCAACCCAGGAGACGTGGCGAACGCTACAGATCAGCTGTTGCGATTGCCGAGACACTGGGAGGTGCTGGTAGCACTCGCTGCATTTAGTCGCGAAGAGCGTGAACTGTTGCGTTCTGCGAGACGTTGACTCCCTATTTGTTGCGTGCTAGACACGTGTCATGGCGGTGGTGGAAAGCCTGGAGCGGGGTCTGAAGATCCTCGACCTGTTGTTGGAGGTCGAAGCGGACCCGGTGCGACGGCTTACCGGGCTGTCGGTCCAGCAGGTTGCCAACGAGTTGGAGTTGCACAAGAGCACCGCGTCGCGGTTGATGCAGACGCTGGTGAGCGGCGGGTACGCGGTGGCCTGCCGGCCGTCGGGTCGGGGGTTCCGGCTCGGTCCCGCGTTGCAGACCCACCTCCCGCTTGGCGACGCGCAGCGGCGGTTGGGTGAGCTCGCCCGCCCGATCTTGATGCGGCTGGTCGAGGTCACGGGGGAGTGTGCGCACTGCGCGGTGTCGGCGGGATCGGCGGCACTGGTGGTCGATGACGTCGAGACGGCGCAGCCCTTACGGGTCGTGGCGGGCAAGGGCCGGCGGGTGCCCCTGCACTGCACGTCGGCGGGGAAGTGCCTGCTGGCGTTCGGGCTGGCTCCGCTGCCCGCCCGGCTGCCGGTCCGGACCACGCGCACCCTGACTCATCCGCAGATGCTGAGACTGCATCTCGAGGAGGTCGCCGGCCGTGGCTGGGCCCTGGACGACGAGGAGAACGACGTCGGGGTCCGCTGCATCTCCGCACCGGTGTTCGATGGCGTCGGCGGCGACCCTGTCGGCTGCATCGGCATCGACGGACCGTCGGTCCGCATCACCCTCGAGGCCGTGTCCGGCCTCGCCGCCCACGTCGTCGCCGCCGCCGACGAACTCAGCCGGATGCTGGGTGAACTCCGCGCAGCCGGCGCTGCCGCGAGCTGACCTCACGGCCGGCAGACCGCAGTCACGCCGACACATCCGCCGGCGGCATCTCGTCACGCCCTGCTCGTCCGAGCACGGCCGTACCTTCACAGGGGAAGGTCCCGATCTCCCATGTCCACTGTCAGGCTGACCGCGGGTCAGGCGCTCATCCGGTATCTGGTTGCGCAGAACGTCGAGCGCGACGGGATCACCCACCCGTTCTTCACCGGCATCTGGGGCATCTTCGGCCACGGGAACATCGGGGGGATCGCACAGGCCATCCAGCAGTACGAGGACCGGTTCCCGTTCCACATGGCCCGCAACGAGCAGGCCATGGTCCACTCGGCCGTCGCCTACGCGAAGATGACGAACCGGTTGCAGGCCCACGCCTGCCTGTCGTCGATCGGGCCGGGCGCCACCAACATGGTCACGGGCGCGGCCACCGCCACGGTGAACCGGCTCCCGGTGTTGCTGCTCGCCGGGGACACCTTCGCCGAGCGTGTGCAGGCGCCGGTGCTGCAGCAGCTGGAGAGCGAGCACTCGCCCGAGGTCACGGCGAACGACGCCTTCCGTCCCGTGGTCCGCTACTGGGACCGGATCACCCGTCCCGAGCAGCTGGTCACCTCGCTGCCCGAAGCACTGCGCACGTTGACCTCACCGGCGGACGCCGGTGCCGCGTTCGTCGGCATGCCCCAGGATGTCGGCACCTTCGCCTTCGACTACCCCACCCGGCTGTTCGCCCCCCGCACCTGGCACGTCCCGCGCAACCGCGCCGACAGCCGCGCACTCGAGCGCGCCGCCGCGGCGATCCGGGCGGCGAAGCGTCCCGTCATCATCTGCGGCGGCGGTGCCCGCTACAGCCAGGCCGAGGAGGCCGTCCGGCGCTTCGCCGAGAAGGCCGGCATCCCGGTCGCCGAGACCCACGCCGGCAAGGGCACGCTGTCGTGCGAGCACCCGCTCAGCCTCGGTGGGGCGGGTGTGGCCGGTTCGAGGGGCGCCAACGAGATGGCCCAAGCGGCCGACCTCGTGATCGGCATCGGTACCCGGTTCACCGACTTCGCGACCGCGTCCAAGACCGCGTTCCAGAACCCGGACGTCCGGTTCGTCAACATCAACGTCTTCGAGATGGACGCATACAAGCACGGCGCGCTCGCCCTGACCGGCGACGCCCGCGCCGTCCTCGAGGAGCTGGTCGAGGCGGTCGGCGACTACGACACCGGCGCCGACTATCGCGCCGAGGTCACGCGCCACCACGAGTGGTGGGACACCGAGGTCGACCGCCTCTACGCCACGACCGCGGCCGCCCTGCCCACCCAGGCCTCGCTCATCGGTGCCGTGGTGACGGCGAGCGACCCCCGGGATGTCGTCGTCACCTCCGCCGGCAGCCTGCCCGGCGACCTGCTCAAGCTGTGGCGGTCCCGGGAGTCGCTGAGCTACCAGGTCGAGTACGGCTACTCGGTGATGGGCTACGAGATCTCCGGCGGCATCGGAGCCAAGATGGCCGACCCGTCCCGCGAGGTGTTCGTGATGTCGGGCGACGCCTCGTTCCTGATGATGAACTCCGACCTGGCCACCGCCGTCCAGGAGCACCTCAAGATCACCCTGGTACTCCTCGACAACCACGGCTACTCCAGTGTGGGCAACGTGTCCGAGCAGGTCGGGTGCGAGGGCTTCGGCTGCCACTACCGCTTCCGCGGCGCAGACGGGAAGCACTCCGGCGGGGTCCAGCACCACGACCTCGGCAAGATCTGCGAGGGTCTCGGCGCACGCGTGCTCACCGTCTCGACCCTGGAGGGGTTCGAGAAGGCGCTGGTCGAGGCGCGCCACGCCACCGAGACCGTGTGCATCGTGGTGGAGACCGACTGGCACGAGCGGGTCGGCGGCTACTCCACCTGCTGGTGGGACATGGCCACCGCCGAGGTCTCCGAGATGCCGGCCGTGCAGGCCGCCCGCCGCAGCTACGTCGAGCACAAGACCGCTCAGCGGTGGCTCAGCACGCTGGGCGCCACCGGCGAGGACGGCTGACGGCATGGACGTCGACGACGCGACGCCGCCGCAGCGCGTGACCGAGCACATCGCCGGGCTGACCCCGGGCAGCGCCGGCTGGCGCTACCTGGGCGTGGAGATCCGCAACCTCGACGTCGGCGAGTACGTCGTCGTGGACAGCACCACCCACGAGACCGCGGTCGTGCTCGTGGAGGGCGCCGTCGACGTCCGGGGTTGCGGCCTCGACAGCACCATCGCGCGGGAAAGCGTCTTCACCGCAATGGCCGACCTGACCTATGTCCCGCCGGGTTCACCGGTGACGGTCACCGCCCGGGAGCCCTCGGAACTGGCGCTGGGCACCGCACCCGCACAGGGCCTGCATCCGCCGCGGATCGTCCGGCGCCACGAGATGAACGCGGTGGTCCGTGGCGGCGGCCCCGCCGTCCGACAGGTCGTCTCGTGCCTCGAGCACCCGATCCCGGCCGAGAGTCTGATCGTCTACGAGGGTTGGGTGCCCAGGGGCAACTGGACGGGCTGGCCCCCGCACCGCCACGACGGCGTCGACGGGTCGCCGTACCTGGAGGAGACCTACTACTACCGCTTCGACCGGCCTGTCGGCTTCGGCTATCACCGCAACTGGGCGGCCGACCTCGACTACGACGAGTCCACCCCGATCCGGGACCGCACGCTCGTTCCCGTCCCGCGCGGCTGGCACCTCTGCACGGCGGGCCCCGCCGCGAACATGTGGCTGCTGAACTTCCTCGCCGGCACGACCGCCGAGCGGCCCCGTCCGCCGTGCTTCGACCCGGACGAAACCTGGATCGCCGACGACTGGAGCCGGGGCCTGCTGGCCCTGCCCGCAGTCGATCCCGGCGCTCCCGCCGGCCGTTGAACACCGACGACCTCGACCGACCAGGAGCACCGATGCTGCCGCGCACCTCGACCGCCTCCGTCGCAAGCGCCCCATCCGACCGGGACGAGGCGACGACCGACGTGGTGTCGAGTGTGCCCGGACAGGCGGAGGGGCGGATCGCGGGCGCGCCCGCATCATGGGGAATCTGCGAGGTCGACGGCTGGGGTCACCAGCTCTCAGCCGACGTCGTGCTCGGCCAGATGCACGCGATCGGCCTGCGGTGCACGGAGCTCGGGCCCGAGGGCTTTCTCGCCGCGACGCCGCCCGAGCTGCGCGTCCGGCTCGAGCGGCACGGCATGACCGCACTGGGTGCCTTCTGCCCGTTCGTGCTGCACGGCCGGTTCAGCGATCTTCGGCCGGTCGTCGACTCCGCGCTCGACGTCTTCGATGCCGTCGGAGCCCATGTCATGGTCGTCTCGGCGTCGCCAGGCAACGAGAGCGAGCAGGGGTACGACGCGCGGCAGCGGCTCACCGACGAGGAGTGGAGGATCCTGGTCCAGAACCTGGAGCGGGTGGTCGACCTCGCCGCGGAGCGCGGGGTGCGGGCCTGTCTGCATCCGCACGTCGGCACGATGGTGGAGTCGCGCCGCGAGGTTGACCGGCTCGTCGCCGACAGCGACGTCACCTTCTGCCTCGACAGCGGCCACCTGCTGGTCGGCGGTACCGACCCCGTCGGGTTCGCGAGAGCGGTACCCGAGCGTGTCGCCCACGTGCACATCAAGGACGTCGACGCGGGCGTCCTCGCGACCGTCCGTTCCGGGGCCCGGAGCTACACCGAGGGGGTCCGGGCGGGGATGTACACGGTGCTCGGGCGGGGCTGCGTCGACGTGCCGGCGCTCGTCGCCGCGCTCGAGGGCGCCCGGTACCGAGGGTGGTACGTGCCCGAGCACGACCGGATGCTCGGATCCGTGGCGGACGCCGCGGACACCCTCGCCGACACCATGGCGAGCACGGAGTTCCTGTCGCGGGTGATCGCCGGCGGCCACGACGACCCCGGGAGTAGACGATGAGGATCGCCGTTGCCGGAGTGGGCCGGATCGGTGCCGGCCATGCCGCGCTGCTCGCCGCTCACCCGGACGTCTCGGATCTCGTCATCGGCGACGCCGACGCGGACCGCGCGCGCGAGGTCGCGGCCCGACTCGATGCGCGAGCGGTGCGGAGCCAGGACGAGCTGTTCGCCTGCCAGCTGGACGGCCTGGTGATCGCGACGGCGTCGTCGTCGCACCCCGAGCTGGTCGAGCGCGCCACGACCGCCGGCGTGACCACCTTCTGCGAGAAGCCGGTCGCGCTCGACGCCGCACGGACCGAGCAGGTCCTGCGCCACGTGACCGCCACCGGCGTGCCGGTGCAGGTCGGGTTCCAGCGCCGCTTCGACCCGGGCTACGTCGCCGCCCGCCACGCCCTGCGCAACGGCGACCTCGGCAGCCTGCGGCGCGTCCACCTCGTCAGCGCCGATCCCGCGCCGGTTCCCGCGGCGTTCGTGCCGACCTCAGGTGGCATCTTCCGCGATCTGAGCATCCACGACATCGACGCGCTGCGGTGGGTGACGGGCCACGAGGTCGTCGAGGTCTACGCCACGGGCGTCAACCGCGGAGCGGCCTACTTCGGTGCGGCCGGCGACGTCGACGAGTGCGCCGCCCTGCTCACTCTCGACGACGGGACGCTGGCCACCGCGCAGGCGTCGCGGTACAACGGGGCCGGCTACGACGTCCGCATGGAGCTCGCCGGCACCGGCGGGACGTGCGTCGTGGGCCTGTCGGAGCGCACGCCCGTCCGGTCGGCGGAGCCCGGGGTGGAGTTCCCGCCGGGAAAGCCCTGGGCCTACTTCTACGAACGGTTCCGGTCGAGCTACGCGGCCGAGCTGCATGCCTTCGTCGATCTGGTGGCCCGCCGGGGTGAGAACCCGTGCAGCATCGAGGACGCGCTGCAGGCGTTCCTCATCGCCGACGCGTTGGAGCAGTCCCGCACGCGATGTCGTCCCGTCCCGGTCGTCCGGTACACCGGACACCGCCGAACGTGAGCAGGTAGGGACGAGAGCCGGACGGGCGGCTGGCTCAGCGAGCGGGGCGTCGGCCGTCAGCTTGCAGCCGGGGCGCACGTGATCGGCCGATGGTCCACGCGAGATCGTTCCAGGGCGTCCGCCACGACGAACGCCTGAAGGGCATCCTCGATGCTGCAGGGGTTCTCGCCACGCCGTGCGACGAGGTCGACGAAGGCGTGCAGCTCGGCCGTGTAACTCGCCTCGAATCGGTCGAGGAACCACTCCCAGGGCACTCCCTGCGGAAAGCTCACACCGGACTCCGCCGACCGGAAGGGCGAACGGTCGGACAGACCGACGACACAGGTGCCGGTGGTCCCGGCGAGCTCCATCCGCACGTCGTATCCGGCCCCGTTGTACCGGGAGGCCTGCACGGTGGCCAAGGTGCCGTCGTCGAGGGTCAGCAACGCAGTGCATTCATCGACGTCGCCGGCCGCACCGAAGTAGGCCGCTCCCCGGTTGACCCCGAGGGCATACACCTCCGCGACCTCCCGGCCGGTCACCCACCGCAGTATGTCGATGTCATGGACCATGAGATCCCGGGCGATTCCTCCGGATTCGAGGACGAACTCGGCCGGTGACGGGCACCGGTCGGCGCTGACGAGGTGGACGCGCCGCAGGCTGCCGAGGTCGCCGTTGCGCAGGGCGTGGCGGGCGGCGACGTAGCCCGGGTCGAAGCGGCGCTGGAACCCGACCTGCACCGGCACGCCGGTGGCGGTCACGTGGCGCAGGACCTGCTCGGTCCGTGCGGCGTCGAGCGCGACCGGCTTCTCGCAGAAGGTGGTCACGCCGGCGGTCGTGGCGCGCTCGACCAGCTCGGGGTGCGACGACGACGCCGTCGCGATCACCAGGCCGTCGAGCTGGCAGGCGAGCAGCTCGTCCTGGCTCCGCGCGACGACCGCCCCGATCTCGGCGGCCACCCGGGCCGCGCGGTCTCCGTCGCGCGTCGTCACGACGACCTCCGCGACGTCCGGATGAGCGGCCATCACGGCGGCGTGGGCAGACCCCAGACGACCCAGCCCGACTACTCCGATGCGCACATCGGCTCCTCACATCCACCACGGCCTCGACGACCTGCCCGTCCGGCCGTGCCATCGCCACCTCCCCGACCGTAGTCGGCTCGGTGCGCAGCCCGGCGGTGGCGAACCGGGCGGCGATGCCGTCGAGGTACTGGGCCTTGACGGCGCCGAAGCCGTGGGCCATCACGACGGTCGGCGCGGGTCCGTCGTGGCCGAGCAGGAACCGGCTGGGTGCCGCGGCCAGCGCCGTGTGCGTGCTCTGGAGGAGCCGGTCGGGGTCCTGGGCGAGGAACGGGAGACCGGGACGGTTGCGGCGGAGGATGCCGCCGGCCATGAGGTCGCCGGCCAGTGCGTCTCCGTCGGGGTGGTGCAACAGGGTGATGGATCCGGGCGTGTGCCCGGGGGTGCGCAGCACCGTCCCGTGACGTCGACCCGGCAGCCGCCGCCGACGTCCTGCTCGGGATTCTGCAGGGCTTCATCCTGCAGCACTGCTGGAACCAGAGCTTGGACGCGCGCTCCTACGGTCGAGCCGCGGGCGCAGTCGTCGCCGGGATGCTGAACACCGACGGACATCATCAGGCCGACGAGTAGCCCTCCCCGGCCCAGCCGGGGAGGCACTGCCGAACGATCCCACTGCCGCCCGCGTCTCGCCGGCCGGTGGCCAGGTCAGTAGATCAACCAACCTCAGTGGCACCGGAAACGTTGACGGGCCCGGAAGGGCTGGCTGAACGGCTTCGGGTTCGCGCCTGACATCCCTGCAGGAGGGGCAGGAAGAGTTCGTCGACGATCGACCGGATGCGCGCGGGCTCGGGGGGTTGGAGATCCATGAGCAGGTCGTGGCGTACCAGGTCGAACGGCATGTCGAGCACGGCGGCGGGGACGTGCTGCAGGTCGATCTCGCCGCGGTCGTGGGCGCGCTGGTAGATGGTCCGTTCGTGGGGGAGCGGCCGGCCCCCCATGACCGTGTCGCGGACCTGCGCTGGGGTCAGGCCGGTGTCGGCGAGCAGCCCCGAAAAGGCGGTGGCTGCGGCGATGGCGTAGGAGGCGGCCAGGGCTTGGCCGACGTCGGTCAAGTGGACGAGCAGATCGCTGCGTAGAGCGCCGGTGTCGGCGAGCGTGACCGGGTTGGCGTTGCGGTGGTGGCGCATCGCGGCGATCACGAGTTGGTCCTTGTTGGGCCATCGGCGGTAGAGCACGGGCTCGCTCGTGCAGGCCCGTACGGCGACCGACCCCATGGTCAGGTGGGCGTATCCGACCTCGACCAGTTCGTCCCATGCGGCGGTGAGCAGTGCGGACTCGAGCTGCTTGCCGTGACGGCGCCGCCGTGCGGGCTCCGACACCTCGGCGTCCATCGTCACACCGTAGAAAGTCTTGCCTTTCTTGGCAAGGCACTCTATCGTCGCAAGAAAGGGATAACTATCTTGCGTGGGAGGGGTTCCGATGCGCGAGCCAACGACGGCGTCGACCTCGGCGCGGAACGCGCCGGTGGTGCTGATCGTCGGTGCTGGCCCGACCGGTCTGACGTTGGCCTGCGAACTCGCCCGGCGTGGCGTCGCCTTCCGCCTGATCGAGGCCGCCCCCGGCCCGCAACCCGGCTCGCGCGGCAAGGGCATCCAGCCGCGCACCCTCGAGGTGTTCGAGGGTCTCGGCATTGTCGATCATGTGCTTGCCCACGGCCGGATGGCGATGCCGATGCGGTCGACTGCTCCTGACGGCGCGGTGACGCTGGGTGGTGCGGTGCCTGAGTCGTTGACGAACCGCCCTGACATCCCCTATCCGGCAAGCCTGATCACGCCCGAGTGGCGGACCGAGGAGACGCTGCGGCTGCGGCTGGCGGAACTCGGCGGCGTGGTCGAGTTCGGCACGGCGCTGGCCGGCTTCGAGCAGTCGGACGACGAGGTCGCCGCGGCGGTCGTCAAGGACGGCGTGAGCGAGACCGTCATGGCGCGCTGGCTCGTCGGCTGCGACGGCGGTCATAGTGTCGTGCGCCAGCGGGCCGGGATCGCGTTCGTGGGGGAGACCCGCGAAGCCGTGCGGATGATCGTCGCGGATGTCGAGGTCGAGGGCCTCGACCTCGACGCCTGGCAGCTATGGCGGCACGCGGAAGGCCTGGTCGGCCTGTGTCCGCTGCCCTCGACGGCCGCCTTCCAGTACCAGGCCAGCATCGGGCCGGGACAGGATCCCGAGCCCGGTCTGGCCAACATGCAAGCCATCCTCGACAGGCGCAGCGGCCGCACCGACATCCGCCTGCACGACCCGCAGTGGACATCGCTGTGGCGAGCCAACATCCGCCTCGTCGACCGCTATCGAGAGGGTCGCGTGTTCCTCGCCGGCGACGCGGCCCATATCCACTCGCCCGCCGGCGGCCAGGGGATGAACACCGGCATCCAGGACTCGGCCAACCTCGGTTGGAAGCTCGCCGCGGTTGCGAACGGCGCCTCGCCGGGTCTTCTCGACACCTACGAGGCCGAGCGGCGACCGGTCGCCGCGCACGTGCTCGCGCTCTCCGACGCGCGGCTCCAGCAGGTAGTCGAACACGCCGACATCCCCATCCGCCGCGATGCGAGCACGATCCAGCTCGATGTGGGGTACCGCGGCTCTGCCCTGGCGCGCGACGACCGGTCGGACACCGCAGCGCTCCGCGCGGGCGACCGCGCGCCCGACGCGACCACGTTGATGACGGTGGACGGAGAACGCCGGCTGTTCGACCTCCTGCGCGGTGGGCGCTTCACGTTGCTGAACTTCGGGGCCCGGGTCGCGGTGGAAGCCTCGGTGTTCGACCCGAGGACGCTGCACGTCGTGGACCGTCCCGCCGGCCCCGACGACGTCGTCGACACCGACGGCCACCTGGTCGACGCCTACGACGCGACCGATCGCACTCTCGTGTTGATCCGTCCCGACGGGTATCTCGCGGTGGTCTCCGACGCCGGCGACGCGGCTTTGGTGTCGCAGTATCTGACCGCGATCGGCCGACATGCCGCGCCTCCCGCTCGGCGGGCCTTGCGCCAGGTGTCGCTAAGTGACGGCCTGGCAGTTAATGACACGCCTGGAGGAACGCCCGTCGGGCACTGCGAGTGATCGCCGCCGCGAACGAGTGCGGCTGGAGATATCGCGGGAGGCGGCTCGGTTGTTCTGGGAGCAGGGCGTCGCCGCCACCAGCGGGGACCAGATCGCGGACGCGGTGGGCCTGTCGACGCGCACCCTGTGGCGGACCTTCCGCAACAAGGAGAGCTGTGCCGAGCCGATCCTCGCCCACACCGCCCGGCGGTTCCTCGGGATGCTCCGGCGTTGGCCCGACGAGCTCTCGATCGAGGAGCACTTCGCCCTCGAGGTGCCCCGGCTGCGCGAGGACCCCGAGACGCCGGCCGACGACCTGCCGGCCATGAAGATGATCGTGCTCGGCCTGACCGAGCCGGCGATCCGGACCGCGTGGCTCATGGTCTGCGACGCCGCCGAGCGCGACCTGTGCGACATCATCGCCGCCCGCCTCCGCCGCCGCCCCGACGAGCTGGACGTCCGATTGCACGCGGCGGCCGTCGCCGCCTCCGTCCGGGTGGTCAACGAGGACGTCAGCGCCGCCGTCCTCACCCCCGGCACCGACCCCGGTGACACCACCCACCGCGTCATCCACGCCATCCGCACCGCCACCCACGGGGCCCTCGGCGACCCCGTCATCTCGGCAGAGGAGCCCCATGAGCCTGCCCAGCCCTGAGCAGGGGCGCCGGATCGCCGCCGACCACCCCACCTCAACCCCGACCAGCACCGCGACGACCGGGACCGGGCCCGGAAGCGGGAGCGGGGGCGGGAGTGCGACGACCCGGCCGGGCGGGATTGAGATCGGCACCGGGGTCGCGGTCTTCCTGGTCCTGTCCTTCGGCGGCATCCCACTGCTCAAGGCGCTCGGGCTCGACCCCGTGGTCTACGGGCTGATCGTCACCGCCTGGTCGGGCATCGCGGGGTTCGCGGTCGCCTCGTCGCTGCGGATCCGTTCACTGACCCCGTTCGGGGTCCGCCGCACCTCCTGGCGCTGGCTGGCCATCGGCACCGGACTCGGCATCCTCATCGCCGCCACCAGCTGACTCGAGTAGGCACGCACCAGGCCGGGTGTCGACCGGGAACCGGTCGAGCCCGGTCAGATCGCGGGGGAAGAGAATGACGCGGTACGTCTTCGTCGGGGCCGGGGCGGTGGGCAGCGCGCTCGGTGGTCTGCTGGCCCAGCAGGGCGTCGACGTCCTGCTCGTGGCCCGCGGCGACCACGCCCGGGCGATGGCCGACCACGGTCTGACCGTCCGCTGCCCGGACACCACACTGACCGTGCCCGTCCCGGTCGTGACCGCGCCGCACCAGGCGCGGCTGACCCTCGACGACGTGCTGGTGCTGACCACCAAGACCCATCAGGCCGAGGTCGCGATCAGCGAGTGGGCCGACGTCCCGGTGCACGCCGATGGCGGCGTCGTCGCCGGCCGCGCGGCCGACCTGCTGCCGATCTTCACCGCGCTCAACGGCGTCGCTGGTGAGGAGATCGCGCTGCGCTATTTCGCGCGGGTGTTCGCGGTGTGCGTCTGGTTCCCGGCGGTCATGGTCTCACCGGGCGAGGCGATCGTCCGGGGGGCACCGCTGCGCGGTGTCTTCCACATCGGCCGGTACGGCGGCACTGCCGACCCGTCCGGTGACGCCGCGCTGCTGGACGGCGTGAACCGGGTCGGGGAGGCAGCCGGCTGCCTGATCAGGCGGCCGGAGGCGGTGATGGCGTGGAAGTACCGCAAGCTGCTCGCCAACGTCGGCAACGTGCTGCAGGCCCTGCTCGGGGACACGACGGGCGCCGAGGATCTGCAGGAGGCGGTCGAGGCCGAGGCGCGCGCGATCCTGGGCGCCGCGGCCGTCCCGATCGTCGGTGAGGAGGAGGCCCGCGTCGGCTGGCAACCCGAAGGCCTGTCGTTCCGGCCGGTGCCCGGCGAGCCGGCCCAGCTCGGCGGATCGAGCTGGCAGTCGCTGGTCCGGGGAACCGGAACGATCGAGACCGACTTCCTCAACGGCGAGATCACGCTGATCGCCCGGCGCCTCGGGCGGACGGCGCCGATCAACACCCGGCTGACCGCCCTCGCCCGACGTGCGGCGCGCGACGGACTCACGCCCGGCTCGATCGACGCCGACCAGCTCCGCGTGCAGGTGTCGACTCCCGACGGCGGCCCGAGATCTTCCCGAACCGCGAGATGAGAGGACTGGAGCAGTGAACGCCCTGCTCAGCGCACCGATCACCGCCGACCTGCGGTACGGCGCCCTCGAGCTGGAGACCACGGCGGTGGGTGTGCTGCCGCACCGCCTGCCCGCCCGCGCCCGCGCGCTGGCCGACCCGCAGCTGCTCGCCGCCGAGGCCTGCCCCGCCGGGGTCCGGCTGGTGTTCCGGACGGCGGCCACCGTGATCGAGGTCGACGGCTTCCGCACGACCATGGCGTTCCGCGACATGCCGCTCCGGCCCGACGGCCGCTACGACCTGCTGGTCGACGGCGTGCTCACCGACCGGCAGTGCTCGGGCGGCGGGCGGACCGTGGTCGTCGACCTCGCCACCGGTGCCACCGAGACCCACGACGGCCCCGTCGGGACCGTGCGCTTCGCCGACCTGCCGCCGCGGGACAAGGATGTCGAAATCTGGCTGCCGCACCACGAGCGCACCGAGCTGGTCGAGCTGCGCGCCGACGCGCCCGTCGCGGCCGTGCCCCCGAGGGGGCGTCCGGTGTGGGTGCACCACGGCAGCTCGATCAGCCAGGGCTCCAACGCCGCGAGCCCCACCACGACCTGGCCGGCGCTGGCCGCGGGCGCCGGCGGTGTCGACCTGGTCAACCTCGGCTTCAGCGGCAGCATGATGCTGGACCCCTTCGTCGCGCGCACAATCCGCGACCTGCCCGCCGACCTGCTCAGCGTCGAGATCGGGATCAACATCGTGGGCGGTGACATCATGCGGCGGCGGGCGTTCGCGCCGGCCGTGCACGGGTTCCTCGACACCGTGCGCGACGGCCACCCGACCACGCCGCTGCTCGTCCTCGGGCCGCTGCTCTGCCCCATCCACGAGGACACCCCGGGCCCGGGCGCGGCCGACTTCACCGACGGCACGGTCCGCTTCCGCGCCGTCGGCGACCCGGCCGAGGTCACCGACGGGCCGGTCGGGAAGCTCTCCCTGCGGGTGGTCCGCGCCGAGCTCGCGAGGATCGTCGCCGAGCGCTCGCCCGACGACCCGCACCTGCACCTGCTCGACGGCCTGGCCCTCTACGGCGAGGCCGACGCCACCGACCACCCTCTGCCCGACCGCCTGCACCCCGACGCCGCCACCCACCGGATCGTCGGCGAGCGCTTCGCGGCCCACGCCTTCGGTCCCGCAGGCCCCTTCGCGACGGCGCCCGGATGACGACGACCGACGTCATTCGCTCGGCCTATCCGGTGTTGGGGTCGATCACGCGACCTGTGGGGTTCCAGAACCTTGCGCACGGCTCGTGGCCAGCGGCGTCAGGCCGCGACCTCGTACTCGTCGATCAAGCCGCCGAGGTCCGGCCGCCGCCGGGTCCTGCTGCGGATCGGCTCACGGACAGGCGCGTCCGGGCGCGGCGGACGCGACCGCAGCGCCCATGCGGCCGCCCTGGCCGTCATGGGCGGCGTAGGCAGCAAGGACCCGGCGCAGGTGCTGTCCACCGGAGATCAGCATTCGGCGCGGTGTCCGGACCCGGTCGGTCAGGCACGCGCCGGCTCCCGCCCGCGCAGGCTGGTCAACCGCTCCAGGGCGTCGCGCAGGCTGGTGTTCCCGACGCCGCGAGCGCTGAGGTAACCGTCGGGCCGGACCAGGATCCAGTGCCCCTCGGCCGCCGCCAGCGTGTCCTGGACCCGGCCGTCGGGGTCCCACAGCGCGTGCGCGTCCCCGTCGCGGCGGGCCCTGCTGACCGTCACCGTGTCCAGCCAGGGCAGCCGTGCGGTGGAGTCTCCGTCCCCGGCGACGAAGAGCAGATGCCACGCCGCGGTCCGCAGCGCCGCGCGGAGCGCGGTCCAGCCGGGGGACTGCGCGTCGGCTGTGGAGATCTGGGTGAGTCGCTGCCCGGGTCGGGGGCCGGCGCCCGGGTCGTCGTGGGCCACGGTGAGCGGGCTGGTGGGGTAGGCGATGCCCAGACCCGACATGTTCCGGATGAGCTTGCGCATGAAGTCCCGGTCGGCCTCGCGGGTGTCCGTGGTGGGGGAGTCGACCATGGCGGTGTCCATGACCTCGCCGGTGGAGGCGAGCAGGGCCTGGCCGATGGGAACGCGCTCGGCGTCGTAGGTGTCGAGCAGCTCGGCGTCGGCGTGGCCGTGCACGACCATCGCCAGCTTCCACGCGAGGTTGTACGCATCCTGGATGCCTGTGTTGAGCCCTTGGCCGGACGCGGGGGAGTGGACGTGGGCGGCGTCCCCGGAGACGAAGCACCGCCCGACATGCATCGCGGGGACCGCGCGCTGCTGGATGGTGAACTTCGAGACCCAGCTCGGGTCGTCCACGCCGGTGTCGCGCCCGAGTGCCTGCGACAGCTTCGTGCTGAACTGCCGGGCGATCCGGTCGAGGTGCTCGGGCTCTCCCTCGCCGGTCGTGTCCAGCAGGCGCCACTTGCCCGGATCGGCGGGAACGGGAACGGGAACAGCATCAGCGCACCCCCGGGCGGGAACAGCCAGTGCAGGCCGTCGCGCTCCAGGTCGGTGTGCACGACCGCGTCGGCGATCAGCCACGTGTGGGCGGACTCGCCCGCCAGGGGGAGCTGGAGCAGCCTGCGGACCGTGGAGTGCCCCCCGTCGCATCCCCAGAGGTACCGCGCGCGAACGGTCTGCTGCCCGGCGCCGGAGCTGTTGCGCAGCGAGGCTGTGACGCCGTCCTCGTCGTGGCGGAACGACTCCAGCCCGGTGTTCCACTCGACGGCGATCCCGGCCGCGGCGGCGTGTCCGCGTAGTACTCGTTCGGTGATCACCTGGTCGACGTTGAGCATGTACGGGAACCGGGTCACCAGGTCGCGGAAGTCGTAGTCGACCCGGGCCGTGCGGTTCGCCTGGTGCCGGACGAAGGCGTTGACCCGCGTTCCGTGGGGTGATGGAGCGCCTCGCCGATGCGGGTGTCGACCCCATCACGCCGGCGCACGCGGCCGTGCTGGCACACCTGGACGACGGGGCCGTGCTGAGCATCGCCGAGCTCGCCCGCCGCGCCGGTGTCACCCGCCAGACCATGCACCGCGCCGTCACCCAACTCGTCGACGAAGGGCTGCTGGCCAACACGCCGGGACCGGGATTCCCCCGCAGCTCTCTGATCGCGCTCACCGCGGCCGGTCGTCAACGCCGTGACATCGCCTCGGGCATCCTCCGCGACCTGGAGCATGATCTTGTCCGTCGGCTGGGATCCGGGACGGTGGCGCAGTTGCGGGAGAGCCTGACGCAGGCGTGGCCGGAGTGAGGCCTGGTCGCCGTCGCTCCCGGAGCCGACCGAGTCGCCTGTTCAGTGATCATGTGAGACGAGCCGGTGCACGGGCTGGCCGGTGATCTCGGCGATGAGCCGGGTGGCGGTCGCCGCGGTCGAACTGATCGGCACGGCAGGGGTGGGTGACTCAACGATGGCGTGTGCGGCGCCGGCCCGGAGCGCGGCGGGCAACGTCCTTCTTCCTGGGGGCGGGTGTGCTCGGTGCTGGGGTCCCGTCCCGGCGGGGGGTGCGTGAGCTGTTGACCGTGCGCCCGCGGACGACGCCGATGAACTCCTCCATCAGCTCGGTGTTCTCCGCGTCCGGCCAGGCGAGACCGACACCCGACCCCGGTGCATCGGCCAGCGGTCGGTAGGTGAGGTCGCGGCGGTGGTGGAGGCGGGCCAGCGACTGGGGGACGACCAGCACGCCGACGCCCGCGGCGACGAGCTCGATCGCCTCGGCCGTGGTCGCGGGGGCGAACGCCGCGGACCGTCCCGGCCGGTCGCCGGACCAGGCGAGTGTGTCGTCCTGCGGGCGGAGGACGACCTCGTCGGCCAGGTCGGCGACCGTGGCCTCCTCGGTCGCGGTGAGGACGTGTTCCTTCGGGACGACGGCCACGGTGGTCTCGGTGTAGAGCGGGATCGTGTGCAGCCCGGTCCGGTCGATCGGCAGCCGGACCACGGCGGCATCCACCGCGCCGGCTCGGATGAGCTCCACGGCCTCGCCGGTGGCCGCCGTGACCAGTTCCAGGGGGACGTGGGGCCGGCGCTCGGCCCAGATCCGCGCCCACTTGTCGGGCGTGACGCCCGGGACGTAGCCGAGGCGGAAGACCGTGGTGTCGTTCGGCTCGGTCACCGGCCCAGGCTATCGGCTGGTCGGGCCCCGATATCCTGAGCCGGTGACGCGGCAGCGGTCGACCCAGACGATGAAGCCCGCGACGGCGGCGAAGAAGCTCGGTGTGTACCTCGACGCGACGCCCGACGACTTCCGGGCCGGGGTGGTCTCGCGCGACGAGCTCGACGCCCTGCAGGCCGATCCGCCCGAGTGGTTGCGCGAGCTGCGGCGCAACGGCCCGCATCCCCGCCAGGTCGTCGCGGACCGACTGGGAGTGTCGATCTCGGGGCTGGCCCGCGCCGAGATCACCGAGCCGCTGACCACCGCCCAGATCGCGGCGTTGAAGGAGGAGCAGCCGGGGTGGCTGCGCCGCGAGCGCAGTACCCGCGCCGAGGCTCAGCGCGCGGAGGCCCGACTGCGGGCCGAGCGGGCCGGAAAGCGACACGACGATCCGGTCGGGGGATGAGCGGAGTCCTGTCGGCGTCGATGACCCGCTCACCGGTGTAGCCACGAAGTAGGTGGTGAGAGAGCGCCGGCGGGGGACCTCGCGGCCTGCACACCAGCCCGTTTGCGGCGCTGCACCGGCACCGGCGGCCGGGGCGTCAACGTCGCGACAGCGCGTCGCGGGCGAGCAGGACGGCCTCGGCCTCGGACAGACTCGCGCCGCGGCGCGCTGCCTCGGCGAACCGCCGCCCGTCGGGCCCGTCGAGCAGGAGCTCGACCTGCTTCCGCCCGAGGGGTGACGGCTTGCCGGCGGCCGTCAGGCAGTGGTGCAGCGTCGCCGCGGCCTCGTCGCTGCCGGTCCGCACGAGCAGCCGTGTGACGTAGCGCAGGTTGAGCCACTGCTGGGTGCGGTCGCCGACCCGGTCCCAGTGGTCGAGCACGGTGACGAGCTCGGCGGCGGCCTCGGCCGCGTCGCCGTGCACGGCGCGGGTGGCGGCCGCCTCCATCCGCGCGATGCCCTCCCACCAGAAGTTCCGCACCGACGCCGCGAGCGCGGCCGCCTCGGCGAGGAGCGACAGCGCGCGGTCGGGCTCGGCCTTCTTGAGCACCAGCCCCAGCGCGTAGCGGCCCATCGACAGCGCGGTCGGGTTGGCGGTGGCCCGCGCCACGTCCAGGCTCTCCTGAGCGGCGGCCAGGCCGCGTTCGGGCACCCGCCGCACGGCGTGGCAGATCGCCACGTAGTACAGCGACCACACCAGCCGGATCGGGTCGTCCTCCGCGCGGGCGCGGGCGACCTCGGCCGCGTAGTGCGTCTCGGCCGAACCGACGTCGCCCTCGTAGAGCGCGACGTCGGCGGCGACGTCGGCCGGGTGCCCGGTGCGCGCCGTGCCCGGCCCGAGGAGCCGCCCGCCGGCCAGCGCCGCGAGGCGCTTCGCCTTGGCCAGGTCGCCGACGCACCACGCGCCCCGCGCGGCGCTGCCGACAGCGGCGGCGAACTGCGGATGGTCGGGACCGGCGAGCTGCAGTGCGCGGTCGGCCCACTCGGCCGACTCGAAGCCACGCCGGACCTGCAGCACCTCCGGCAGCGCCGCCACCAGCCACAGGGCCGCGTCGACGTCGCGGTGGACCATCAGGGACTCGAACGCCGCGCGGAGGTTGTCCGCGTCGGGCAGGGTCGCCTCGACCCAGGCCCGCTCGTCGGGGCCCTGCACCCCGCGGGCGGCGGCCTCGGCCACCCCGACGAAGTAGGCGGCGTGCCGGCGGCCGACGGGGTCGCCCGCCGGCAGGCGCTCCCGGCCGTAGGCGCGCAGCGTCTCGAGCACCCGATAGCGGGTGGGGCCGACGGCGGGATGCTGGCGGAGCCCGGCATGTACGTGCTGGGCCTGCCCTTCACCCGGCGGCGGCGATCGAACCTGATCGCCGGGGTCGGGACCGACGCCGAGGAGCTGTGCGCCCATCTCGTGGAGCACCTGCCCCGGCCGGCGGGGGGCCGCGGGAGGCCCGATGCGAGGAGGAGGTCCGCGTGACGGTCCGGCAGAAGTCCGAGGCGTGGCGGGGTGTCGACGAGGGGTGGGGCCGGGCTGCCGCGGACTTCGCCACGCTGCTCGAACCCGCCGGGTGCCGCGAGTACGTCGCCGTCCAGCACCTGCTGGCCGTGGACGCCGGGGACCGGCTGCTCGACGTCGCCTGCGGCTCCGGGTTGGCACTGGAGCTCGCGGCGCTGCGGGGAGCGGCGTGCGCGGGCATCGACGCGTCGCCCCGGCTCGTGGCGGTCGCGCGGGACCGGTGCCCCGACGCCGACGTGCGGGTCGGGGACATGCACGCGCTGCCGTGGGCGGCGGGATCGTTCGACGTGGTCACGAGCTTCCGGGGGGTGTGGGGGACCACCCCGGACGCGGTCGGCGAGATCCACCGCGTCCTCGCGCCCGGCGGGCGTCTCGGCCTCACGGTGTGGGGCCACATCAAGACCTCGCCCGGTGCGTGGGCACTGAGCCCGTTCCGGATGGCCGAACCGGCGGCGGTCGAGAACCAGGCGGCGATGGTCGCGCTGGGCCGGCCGGGTGCGGGCGAGGAGCTGCTGGCGTCGTCCGGGTTCGTCGACGTCCGTCGGGTCGCGGTGCCCTTCGCGCTGGAGTTCCCCGACCCGGAGATCTACGCGCGGGCGCTGGCCGCCACCGGGCCCGCGTACGAGGCGATCCAGGCGGTCGGGGAGCAGGCGTTCCACGACGCCGCGGTCCGCCTCGCCGCCGAACGGGTCCGCGCCGGCCTCCCGCTGCGCGCCGAGATCGCGGTCACCGGCTACCTCGCCCGCAAGGAGGGGCGCTGAGCGGACCCGTCGCGCGGTCTGGCCGGACGCGATGGGGCCCGCACGTGCGATGGCGCACGCTCCGGGCAACGCCGTGAGCGGCCCGGCAGGCGGTCCTACCGCGGGTAGCGGCGGGCCAACCAGGGCGCGTTGAGCTCCACCGACCGGCGCGAAGCGTAGCTGCACTCGGCGACGATCTCGGCGAAACGGCGGGTCAGGCGGTGTGCGGCGCGGCGGGGCGGCTGAGTGGTCACGGCGGGTTCCTTCCGGTTGTCTGTGTCCGGCACCGGATCGGTGTGGACGCTGCCGGTGTATCCGGCACGACCTAGCGTCGCTCCGTCGGGACTGGCCGGGTGTCGTCCGGGTGGACCCTTCCGCGGCTGACGGACCGTCCCCCGACCGGCGGACACGGCGATCAGGCGGCTGTGAGACCGCCGGTCAGGATCGGTTCCCCGGCCCGCAAACCCCCGCCCGCGCTTCGCCGACCACGCTCCGGCGACCGTCTACGGCGGGCACGGCGGCCGCCCGGGGGCGGCATGTGTCGCGCCGTTCAGGACCCGCTGACATCCAGGACCTGCTCTCGCCGCGGCACGTCGACCTCGACGACCGCGACGGCCTGCACGCCGCCGCCCGGCCGGCCGCCCGCGAGGGGGCCGCCCGCCGGTCAGGCCCCGGTCCGGTCCGGGGGCGCGGCCGCGCGCGCGGTGTCCCCATCACCGGGCCGGACGGCGGCGTGGTCGAGGGCGTCCTCGACGACGCGCCGGACGAACCTGGCGTCGAGGGGTTCGCGGGAGAACCAGCGGCGGTAGAACAGTGGTCCGGCGATCGCCGCCACCAGGTCGCCCGGCTCCCGGCCAGGCGCGAGCTCGCCCTGGTCGCGTGCGCGCTCGGCCAGGGCCGTGAACGGGGCCATGAGCCGGGCGTGCAGGTCGGCGTGCAGCACGGCGAGCGCCGGCTCGCGCTCGGCTGCGTCCACGATCGAGGGCAGGACGACAGCCCAGCGCGCGGTCCGCAGCTGCTCGGCCAGTGCCTCGGTCGCCGCGACGACGTCGTCGACGAGACGGCCCGTGTCCGGGACCGGCGGCGTCTCCCCGATCGTCGAGCACGCCTCGACCAGCAGCGCGGCACGTGAGGGCCAGTGCCGGTAGATCGTGGTCTTCGAGACGCCCGAGCGCCGCGAGACCTCGTCGATGCTGACCCCACCGAGGCCGCCCGCCGACAACAGCTCGTAGGTCTGGGCCAGCACGGCTGCCCGGGTCCGCTGGACCCGGCTGTCGAGAGGCGCTCCGGACCTGGCCATCGGGTGCTCCTCACCTCGCGGGGGACCAACAGTACGATACTGTACCGTACTGTTACGGTAGGCCGGACCGCCCGCCTGCCCACCCGCGAGGGAGAGTCCCATGAAGCTCGCATCGGTACGCCTCGTCACCGACGACCTGCCGGCCCTCACCGCCTTCTACGCCGCGTTGACCGGGACCGAGCCGGTCACACCGTTCGGCCCGGACGACTACGCCGAGCTGCACGTCGAGGGCAGCGTCGTCGCCCTCGTCACGACCACGGGAATCGAGCGCTTCAACAAGGGCGCCGCCGTGGCGGCCGCCAACCGCTCCGCGATCCTCGAGTTCGAGGTCGACGACGTCGACGCTGAACGCGACCGCATCGCCGGCCGCGTGACCGAGTGGGTCCTCGAACCGACCACCCAACCGTGGGGCTACCGATCGATGCTGTTCCGCGACCCCGACGGCAACCTCATCAACGTCTACTCGCGCGTCGCGTGACGCTGCTCGACCACCGGCGTGCGCGGACGCGACGTGCGCCTCGCCCGCGGCCTGGTCGGCGTAGTCGGCAAGCACCACGTACTCGTCGCCGCCGGGTGCGGCTCTGCCCCGACGGCCCACCGCAGCGCCGGCGACGGGCCCGGAAGGCCGCGGGCGTCCCGGACGCGCCGCCGATGCTCGCGGGCGCGTTCGGCCGGGGGGCCGCAGGCGCCGGAGCGAGACGGGGTGGTTCAGGCCTCCGGCCACCGGCAGCCAAGCCCCGTTGAGGAACGCTGCCTCCTCGCGGACCAGCAGCGCGACGATGCCGGCGACGTCGTCGGGCGTCGCGGTCCGGCCGCTGGGGGTCATCGCGGCGAGCAGCGCGGGGACGGCAGGCGGCAGGTCGCCGCTGGCCTCCGTCGCGACGTAGCCGGGGTGGACGACGTTGATCGTGACGCCCGGTCCGGTGAGCTCGTCTGCGGCGTAGCGGGCGTAGGCCGCCAGCGCGGCCTTGCTCACGCCGTTCGCGGCCATCCCCGGCGCTGAGGGGCCGTCGGCGTGCAGGGAGCCGACGAGCACGACCCGGCCGTAGCCGCGATCCAGCATGCCGGGGGCCGTCGCGGTGACCAGCCGGTGGGTGGCGACCAGGTCCTGCCCGAGCTGGGCGGCGAGGTCGGCCGCGGGCAGGGTGACCAGCGGTCCGTGGGGGTAGGGCGCCGCGGCGTTGGTGACGAGGACGTCGACAGCCGCCGCGAGCCCCGCGACGGACTCCCGGAGGGCGGTCGCGCCCTCGGGCTCGGCGAGGTCGAACGGCACGGCGTGGGCCCTCGACGCCGTGCTCGGCCCGCAGGCCGCGGACGTGCTCCTCGGCCGTCGCGCGGTCGCTGCGGTAGGTGGCCACGACGGCGGCACCCAGCGCGGCCATGGCCCGGGACGTGGCGGCCCCGATCCCGCGCGTACCGCCCGTCACCAGCGCGGTGCGGCCGGACAGCGGACGGTCGGAGCTCATGCGGTCCCCCTGCTTCTTGTGTCAGAACCCTGACACGTGCCTCGAGCTGCTCGACCAGCACCCGGGCCTGTCGAACGCCGCCCTCGCCCGCGACGCCTTCGTCACCCGGCAGTCGATGAACGTCGTCTTGCGCAACCTGG
>CAVSJZ010000052.1:0-6297 GCA_963728105.1 uncultured Actinomycetota bacterium
ATGTCCAGAAACGTTCACCGGGTCCTCGCGGGCCCAGACGACGCCTCGCGGCGTTGCCGCCCTCGCGAAGACGCCCGGTATGAGCTTCGGGCGGCGCCTTGCGAGACGCCGCCTGGATCCCGCGATCACCCCGGCAACGTTCCTGGACACCGCACCAGCCGCTCTCGGGCCGCGGAAGCTCGACATGTCATGGCGGCTCGACGGACGGCGGGCCCGATCCTCTTGCTCGTGACACCCGACTACGTCCGCTCTGTTCGCGCGTCGCACGCAGGCGCATCGGTGGTCGTGACCCTGATGGTGGTGCTCGACGGCCGCGCGACGCGGGCGCGGGAGACCGCACGGGGACCGCTCGCGTTCCTGACCGGCCTGCCGGGCTACCAGGCCCACCTGGCTCGGATGGGTTACACCGACGACCAGGTCCGAGACCTCGACGACGCACTGGTGGACGACCTGGTCGCGTGGGGGAGCCCCGCAGCCGTCGCCGAACGGGTCGGGCACCTCCGTGAGGCGGGCGCCGACCACGTCTTCCTGCATATCGTGTACAACGGCGGCCGGCCTGCGGGCGTCGAAGCGGCCCGACAGCTGGCGCAGGCCTTCTTCTGAGCACCGTGACCACGGCTTCGACACGACCTCGGGCACGGAGGAGTATGGGCAGGCAGGCGGCTGAGCGGGTCCGGCGAATGCGGGTTCCGTGAGCCCGCGGGCCGGGCTCCGCTGTCCTGAACGGGCGCCAGGTGGAGGCGCGGATCGCCGTCAGCACCCAGGATCGGGTGCGATCGGCGGCGGAGGCGTTGGGCTACCGCCCCAACCTCGCGGCCCGCAACCTCAGATCGCACACCAGCCGGATCGTCGGTCTCGTCTCGGACACGATCGCGGCTGAGCCGTACGCGGGGGAGATGGTCCGGGGGGCGTGCGCGTCCGCGATCACGCACGGCAGCTTGCTGGTGATCGCCGAGACCGACGGCAGCCGCAGTGCCGAGGACGACCTGGTGCGGGGCATGGCCGATCGACAGCTCGACGGGCTGGTGTACGGCCCACGACCCCCGTCGGGCTGTGATCACCAATAGTGGTGCCCGAGGCGCAGAGTTGCACGGCCTGCACCATTCCCAGCGATCATGGCGGCTGGCGGCTGGCGGGGGCAAGAACCGAATGCTCGGCCCGGTCGCCCCGGTGATCGCCGCCCGTGGTGCCAGGAGCGCAGCGGTGCGCCGCCGACACCACTCTTGACGATCATGGCCCGGCTGCGGGGGCTCCCTGTGGACGGTGATCGCCAAAATTGCGACATACCGGCCATATGTGGCGCTCATGTCACACAACCGGCGATCAACGCTCGGCAGCAGGTTCACGGGCGGCGGCGACCGCGCGAACGCTGCGGCGGTCCTGGATCTCGGTGATCGTCTTGCTGAGGAGGCGCGGCAGGCAACTCATGATCGGTAGGGATCCAGCGCGAGACTTTCAGCTGGCGGCGTCGGGCAGTCCGAGCAGCTCCGCCAGGTCGGCCACCGAGTCCAGGACGTGCTGCGGACGGTCACCGTCGACGCCGTCGCCGTCCTGCTCGCGGAACTTCCCGGTGCGCACGAGGACGCCGGTGATGCCTGCCGCCTGGGCACCCAGCACGTCGGCCTCGACGTCGTCACCGACCATCACGGCCGCGTCCGCCGCGACGCCGAGCATGTGCAGCGCCACGTCGAAGAACGCGCCTGCAGGCTTGCCGACCACGGTGGCCTCGACATCGGCGGCGCGTTCGAGCCCCAGCAGCAGGGCACCGGTGTCGAGCTGCAGTCCGGCCTCGGTGCGCCAGTACAGGTTGCGATGCATGGCGACCAGATGGGCGCCGCGTTGGACATGGCCGAACACCGCGTTGAGCTCCTCGTAGCCGAACTCGGGCCCGGCGCCGCCCAAGAGCACGACGTCGGGCTCGTCGTCCTGCCCGACCAGCTCCAGACCGTCGAGGTCCTCGGTGATGTCGCCGCTGGTCAGCAGGAAGCAACGGGCGCCGCGGTGGTGTTCGCGGACATGCGCGGCGGCCGCGGCCGCGGGCGTCAGGATGTCGTCGGGCTCGATCGGAAAGCCCGCGTCGGCCAGTAGCGCGGCGATCCGGCCCCGGCTCCGCGAGGTGGTGTTTGTCAGCAGCACGACGGCCAGACCGGCGTCCCGCACGGCACGGACGGCCTCGGCCGCGCCGGGCAGCGGCTTCCACGACACTGTGAGCACGCCGTCGATGTCGAACAGCACACCGCGCACCCCGTCCATGACGTCGGGACGCTACCGCTTCCGGTGCGCACGCCGCAGCGCGGACGCTCGCGCCGCGGCGGCTCGGCCGTCATAGTGTGCCTGCCAACGACGGATGGGAGTTCAGCGTGCTGCTCGACGGGGTCAACCACATCGCCTGGATCTCGAAGGACGTGGCTCGTCTCGGCCGCTTCTACGCCGAGGTCTTCGGCGCCGAGGTCGGCCCGACCCGACCACACGGGCAGGAGCCCGGCGAGACGATGACCATCATCCGCATCGGCCCGCACACCGAGCTGAACATCTTCACGATCGAGGGCAACGCCGAAGCCGACCGGCAGACGCCGATGTGGGGCCGCGGGCGCATCGACCACATCGGTCTGCAGGCCGCGGACGCCGACGCCTTCGCGACCATCCGCGAGCGCCTGATTGCCACGGGCGCGGCCGACGGCACCGTCAACGACTTCGGCGGGGCCTACAGCATGTTCTTCCGTGATCCCGACGGCCTCGAGGGCGAGGTCTTGATCGCCAAGGCCTAGCGGGCCAACGGGATCTACCGATGCCCCGAGGCCACGATCTGCTCATGCGGGCCGAGGTAACCGTGGCAGACGCACATCTCGAGACCGGTGACGTGCACCGCACGCGGCAGGCCGACGACCCGCACCTCGTCGCCGCCCTCGACCGGCGCGCCCGTCGACGCGTCGTCGGGGAGCGGGTCCCACCCGAAGCCCAGTACCTCCGTGGTCCGCTCCTTCAGACGGTCCGAGTAGCGGCGCCAGGCCGTCCGTGCGGTGGCCGCGAGCGCATCACGCGGGAGAGATGCCAGCTCGCCCGTCTCGGAGTCACGCGCCTTCCGGGCGACGTAGGCGTGCACATGCAGGTGCATCGCCCCCTGCCCCGGCACCGAGTGGTGCGCGGTCGCGGTGACCTCCAGGTGCCGTCGTGGCGGGCCCAGGCGCCGCAGGTCGGCGACGATCTCGTCGACCTGGCCGTCGTGGAGGTCGAGCAACTGCCCCAGTTGTCGCTGCATGCCGTTGTGCGCGAACGTGTTCGCCACCAACGACAGGCTCAGCGGCGCCGGGAAGTACACGTCCAGGGCATCCGCCAACAAGTCCGTGTCGAAATCGACCAGCCTCGCCTCGCCACCTTCGGTGTCCACGGCCACCACCTTCCCCGGAGACGAGCTCCGGGCTCGGCAAACTGTACTGCGCTACGACTGCCGTGACACGTCCGCAACTGGGCGACAACTCTGCGTGCCTCCGTCGGGGGGTGGGTTGCGCGCTCCGTAGTCGGCGGTGGCCGGTTCGGGTCGATCGTCGACGGGTACGCCCCTACGACCACGACCCGAGGAGGCGCGCCATGGCCGGAAGGCACGAGGAGGCCGAGCGGATGCGCGACGACGTCCCTTCGACGATCGCCCGCTCGGACGACAAAGCGGTCCGCACCTACAAGAAGACGTTGGCGTCGGCCGAGGAGAGCTACGGGGACGGCGAGCGGGCCCATCGAGCCGCGTTCTCCTCGCTCAAGCACACGCACGAGAAAGTGGGCGACCACTGGGAGCCCAAGGACGAGAACGGGCCCTCCGATCGGCAGGCCGAGCAGACCACCCAGGACAAGCTGCGGCGTCCTGAGCCGACCGCAGAGGGGGTCGACGCGAACGCGAGCAAGGCCCATCTGGTGGACGTCGCGCGCCGCGTCGGGGTCACGGGCTACAGCCGGATGCGCAAGGACGACCTCGTCGAGGCCATCCGCAAAGCCAACGCCCGCGCGACGAGCCGCGCCAGAAGCGAATAGGCCCAAGATTGCCGTGCTGACCTGGCGTGACGTCGTTTTGCCTCGACGCCGCCGGGGTACTTCTCCTCATGACCCCCGCAGTGACAACGATCGTCCGTGTGGGAACGTGGACCATCATCGGTGCTCTCGCCGCCCTGGGACTGATCACCGCGGGTTTCGCGGTCTTACTCCCCGGTCTCGTCGCGGCGATCGTGGGCGCCGTGGTCGCGTGCTCGCTGGCCCGGCAACGCGGAGCGGGCCCCTCCAAGACCTGGCTGGCGGGCTTCGGCTGGGGAACAGGTGCGGGCGCCGGGGTGCTTGCCATCGCGGGTCTCGTCGTGGTCATCGGACCCGGCATGGTCCCCGCGGCGGCCGCGCTGGGTGTGCCGCTGGTGTGGTCGCACCGCAGGCCCCCGGCCGCCCGCCCCGCCGTCCCGGAGCCGGAAGACGACGCCGCGCCGCTGCGCGGTCTGTCCAACCTCCAGCTCTCCCGTGCGTGGCAGACCAGCTACAGCCAGCTCGCGGCCGCGCACGACGCCGCGTCTCTGAACCGAGTCTGTGCTGTGCGCAGGCAGCAGCTCGACGAGATCGAGCGGCGCGACCCCACCGGGTTCCACCGCTGGATCAGCAGCGGCTACTGGGTGCGCGGCGACTCAGCACCCTTCTTGGGTTGAGTCTTCCCGCTGACTGTCGCCGACCGCGATGAGCCCGACGACCGCCCGCTCCACGGCCGCGCGGGTGGTGTCGTCGGTCAGATCAGGCAACGGGGCCGCCGAGCAGGCGCAGCGCAGGCAGCACGGTGCGGCCCTCCTCGAACCGCACCAGAACACGAGGATCGATGTAGGACGCCCTGGCCACGGCGGCCGTGTTGCCCAGGTGCTCCGACACCTGGGTGACGGCCGCGCTGACCACCCGCTTGCGCGCGCGCTCCGACGAGGGCACGCCGCCTTCGGCGGCCCCGGCGGCGAGCGTCACGGCGGTGAGCACCGTCGCGTTCCACGTCCGCAGGTCCTTGCAGGTGTACTGCTCTCCGGCCAGCTCCTTGACCGCGGCGTTGAGGTCCTCGGCGCGCACGTCGTGCCAGTCGTGGCGGCCGTTGCGGAACGCCAGCAGGTCGTCCCCGCCTCCGCGGCGCCGCAGCAGCGCGTTGACCACCTTGTGCAGCAGGGTGTCGCGCAGCGCGAGCGCACGTGGGACACCGCCCTTGGCGGGGTAAGAGAACAGGACGGCGCCGCGGCGTAGCCGGACGTGCTCTCGGCGCAAGGTCGCTAGTGCGGTGTCCAGAAACGTTCACCGGGTCCTCGCGGGCCCAGACGACGCCTCGCGGCGTTGCCGCCCTCGCGAAGACGCCCGGTATGAGCTTCGGGCGGCGCCTTGCGAGGCGCCGCCTGGATCCCGCGATCACCCCGGCAACGTTCCTGGACACCGCACTAGCCCGAAGGTGCCGTCCTCGTCGTCGTCGGCGGGGGCGTACTCGTCCCCGCCCGCCCGGAAGACGCCGAGGTCCAGCAATCGGATGCCCGCCGCGAGCACCCGGTCGCGGCCGAGCCCCGGCTCGCGGAGCCGACCGACGACCTCCGCGCGCACGTCGACGAGCCTGCGGCCCAGCGTCAGCACCCGCTCGTGCTTCTCCAGGTCCCTCGCCGTGCGCCAGTCGTCGTGATAGCGGTACTGGCGTCGTCCTGCCGCGTCGGTGCCCAGCGCCTGGATGTGCCCGCGTTCGTCAGGAGAGATCCACACGTCCTGCCACGCGGGCGGGATGACGAGCGATTTCAGCCGCGCGATCCGGTCGGGATCGGTGATCGGGGCGCCGTTCTCGTCCAGGTAGCTCCATCCGCGGCCACGCCTGCGCCGGATGAGACCGGCCGCGGCCGGGTCGACACGCACGAGACCCGCGGGCATCGGCCCGGTCACGGCAAGCGCCTGCGCTGGACGTGCATGCGCACCTGTACCCGACGATGGACGGGGCATGCACCTGGTGTCAGGAGATCGCTGAAATCCCGGTGATGTCCCGGCCCACGAGGAGCGCCTGGATGCTGTCGGTGCCCTCGTAGGTGTGCACGACCTCCATGTCGGTGAGGTGCCGCGCGACGTGGTGCTCCAGCAGCAGGCCGTTGCCGCCGAGGATGTCGCGGGCGTCCAGGCAGATCTGGCGCGCCTTGCGGGCGTGGTTCATCTTGGCCAGCGACGCCATCGGCCCGGTCCAGCGGCCCTGCTCCTGCAGCTGCGCCATCCGGAAGCAGTACAGCTGCATGGAGGTGATCTCGGCCAGCATCCCGGCGAGCTGGTGCTGCA